>JACRCX010000034.1 GCA_016218815.1 Deltaproteobacteria bacterium | reverse complement strand
ATCCCACACCTCCCGAAGCGAACCTCGACTCGCTCTGGGAGCGCAGGAAACCACCCCACCGTCAACCGCTCCACTTCCTGGCATGCTCGCCCGCAACTCCTTGAGATCACGACGCGGTCAAACCGGTCGGTGTTCTAGGCGGCCCTCAATTCCACAGGTAGCTCGCCTTGAACAGCACCATCTCCGTCCACGACGCGTCGCGCAGGGCTTCGAGGTCCAGGCGGCCCTCGCCGTACTCCTCCGTCGGAACCTGCTGGTGGGTGTACACGAGGTAGATCGTCGAGCCCGGCAGGTACTCCCAGCGCAACACCACGCTGGCGTTGACGGCCGCCTGCGAGAAGTCCGGGTCGTCCGCCGGCTCCGCCGCCGGCACCAGGTCCGCGGGATCGATGTGCGGCCGCGCGCCGGCCGGCACGCGCAGCTCCCGGAACGGCCCATAATCCGCCGCCGCCAGAAAGAGCTGCCCGTAGCCTTGCAGCGAGAGCCGCGGCGTGATTGCCCACGTCGCCCGCAGCGTCACCCCGATCGCCGAGGCTTCCAGATCCCCCAGCAGGTAGCGCCGCTCGCCGGCCGCCTCGGTCACGTCGACCTTCGCCGGCTCCCCCGCCTGGAACTCGAGCGTCGGCGCCAATTCGATCGTCAGCACGTCGGCGGGCTTCAGCACGATGCTCGCCTCCACGTACGTCGTCCACCGGCCCTCCCAGAACAGCACCTCGCCCCACATGTCGAGCGTCACCGGGTAGCGGTAGTCGGTCGAGACCTCCAGCTCGACGCCCGCCCAGCCGCGCCGCAGGAACACCGCGCCGTCGCGCAGCTCGCGGTCATCCCAGGCCGGCGGCGTCGCGTGCAGCCGCAGCATCAACCAGTTGTTCCCCTCGAACAGCGCGTCCGCCTCGACCCCGTAGCGGTGGAACTGCAACAGGCCGTCCAGGTTCACGCGGTCCCAGAGTTCACCCCGGACCTGCAAGGTCTGGACGGAGTCGTTCAAATCGTCCGTCCACCAGCCCGCGTTGGCGTACAGGCGCCAGATGTTTCCCCGGCTCTGGTAGCCCAGGTCGTTCATCCAGGATTCGGCCGAGTAGGCGTTCGTCTCCAGGTACGCGCGCCACGGCTCGCCCCCCTTCTCCACCCAGGCGGCCGCCGCCCAGCCCAGGTCTCCCGCGTCGAGCGACGTGCCGTCGGCCAACGTGCGGGACGGTCCGCCGATCAGCGCCGTGAGCGCCGCCTGCGCCGCTCCCGACCAGTCGCCGTCGGCGCTGCGGAAGTTGCCGTCCACCGCGGCGACGTAGGCGTCGGAGAAGCAGCGCCCGTCGCGCGGCGACCGCCCGTCCGGGCACAACCCGTCCGCGTCCGCGTCCGGCTCGAAGCGGTTCACCGCGGTGGCCAGGAGGCCGAGCGCGTTGTCGCCGCCGAAGTCGTGGCGCAGGCGCAGGACGGCGAAGTGGCTGAGCGGCGCCGCGAGCCTGTCCTCGCGCCGCCCCCCGGGACCGGCGCTGCCCACCCACTCCTCGCCCGTGAGCGCGGCCACCGCGCCGATCGTCCAGCCCGGCGCCAGTTCGCCGCCCAGCTTGAGCGCCTCCCAGATCCGCGCCTCGCCCGGGCGCCGGTCGAGCAGCCAGCCATCGGGAGTCGCGGGCGGCGAGGGCACCGCGCCGATGCGCCGGGTGTGGAACAGCTCCAGCGGCGTGGCGAACAGCTCGCGGTCGGCCAGGAAGAACGGCCGCTTCTCCTCGTACCAGGTCTCGATCGTCGACAGGTTCAGCACCAGCTCGTCCGCCTCGACCTGCCCGAAGTCCGGGTTCACCGCTGCCGTGAGCGCCAGCGAGCTGCCCAGGCGGAGCGTGGCGTCCAGGCCGAACGACCAGCGCGGCTCGAAGCCGCTCGCCGTCGTGCCGTCGTCGGCGGCCGAGCGGTAGACGAACCCGCGCAGGTCGTACGGCGTCAGGTCCAGCGGCCACGGCTCGGGGAGCTCGCCCAGCCCGGTCAGGCGGCCGTAGTGGACGATCTCGCCCGTCGAGGAGCGAGGCATCGGGGCCCAGACGTCCGTCTCCTGCAGGCGCATCAGCTTCCGACGGACCTGGAGCGCGACGCCCTCCAGGCCGTCGGAGAAGCGCAGCGTCGAGAGCGGCAGGGCCAGCTCCACGGTCCAGCCGCTCCCGGTCAACTCCACCTCCGCCTCCCACACGCCGTCCCACGCCGTGTCCACCTCGCCGTCGGACTCGCGGATGCCGTCCAGCCGCCCCCCGCCCGCCGTGACCTCGAAGTGGTAGGCCGTGGAGCCGTCGCCGCGCGCGTCCAGGTCCACGAGCACCGTGTCGCTCTGCATCGACTGGTCGAGGCGCCCGCGGCGGGCGACGATCTCCTCCGGCTCGCGGTCCAGGCACTCGATGCCGACGTACAGCGCCCGCTCCCCGCGCAGCACGGCGAAGCGCGTCTCCTCCGTCGCCGGCTCGCCGTCCCGCGGCTGCCGCTGCGTGAACCCGTCCGCGTACTCCGCCGCGCCCCACGCCGCCTCGTCGAGCCTTCCGTCAATCGCCATCGCGTCGTCCTCGACGACCGACGCCGCCACCTCGGGCCGCGTCTGCGCCTCCCCGGCGGCCGCGAGCGACAGCGCGAAGACCGGCAGGAGTGCGGCGACCGACGATCGCATGGACGGCGGTACTAGCGCAGCGGGGCCTCGCGCTGCAACGGGTGGTTCATGGTTCTCAGTTCTCAGTTCTCGGTTCTCGGTTTCCGGCCCGGCCCGACAACTGAGAACTGAGAACTGACAACTTCGAACTTCGCCTGTTCGGTCGACGCGCGACCGTGGCGGTGCTACGCTTAATGTTTTCGCCGAGGGCCCGCCCTCGGCGGCCGACCGGAGGGTCGGAGGATTCGGGGAGGTGGCGAGGATGACGACGAAGAAGACGTTCCTGTCCGAGGAGTTCCTGCCGAAGCAGTGGTACAACCTCAACGCGGATTTCCCGAAGCCGATGCCGCCGCCGCTCCACCCGGGGACCGGCAAGCCGCCGACGCCCGAGGACTTCGCGCCGATCTTCCCGATGAACCTCGTCGAGCAGGAGATGACCCCCGCGCGCTGGGTCGACATCCCCGCCGAGGTCCGGGAGGTCTACCGCATCTGGCGCCCCACGCCGCTCTACCGCGCCGATCGCCTGGAAAAGGCGCTCGACGCGCCCGTGAAGATCTACTTCAAGAACGAGGGCGTCTCTCCGCCCGGCTCGCACAAGCCCAACACCGCCGTCGCGCAGGCCTGGTACAACAAGGCGTTCGGCGTGAAGCGGCTGGTCACCGAGACCGGCGCCGGGCAGTGGGGCTCGGCCCTCGCCTTCGCCACGAAGTTGCTCGGCCTCGAGTGCAAGGTCTTCATGGTGCGCGTCTCCTACGATCAGAAGCCCTACCGCCGCCTGATGATGCAGACCTGGGGCGCCGAGTGCGTGGCGTCGCCGACCGACACCACCGAGGCGGGCCGCAAGATCCTGGCCAAGAACCCGGACAGCCCGGGCAGCCTGGGCATCGCCATCTCCGAGGCGATCGAGCAGGCCGTGCAGCGCAAGGACACGCGCTACTCGCTCGGCTCGGTGCTCAACCACGTCATGTTGCACCAGACGGTGATCGGTCTGGAGGCCAAGAAGCAGCTCGAGGCGTTGGGCGACTACCCCGACGTCGTCATCGGCTGCGCGGGCGGCGGCTCCAACTTCGCCGGCGCCTCGTTCCCCTTCATCGCCGACAAGATCGCCGGGAAGCAGATCCAGGTGATCGCGGCCGAGCCGACCTCGTGTCCGACGATGACCCGCGGCCCGTACGCGTACGACTTCGGCGACACCAACCAGACGACGCCTCTCCTGCCGATGCACACGCTGGGGCACGACTTCGTCCCCGCGCCGATCCACGCCGGCGGGTTGCGTTACCACGGCATGGCGCCGATGGTCAGCCACGCCATCCGGCTCGGCCTGATCGAGCCCGTGGCGATCGACCAGGTCGAGACCTTCGAGTCCGGGCTGCTCTTCGCCCGGACCGAGGGGTTCATCCCGGCTCCCGAGACGAACCATGCGATCGCCGCGGTGATCCGCGCCGCGAAGCAGGCGAAGGAAGAGGGCAAGCAGAAGACGATCTTCTTCAACTGGTCGGGACACGGGCTCGTCGACCTGGCGGCCTACGACGCGTACCTCACCGGCAAGCTCAAGCCGTACTCGCTGCCCGACGAGGAGATCCAGCGGGCCCTGAAGGCGATCGAGAAGCTGCCGAAGATCGCCTGACCCGGCGCCGCACGAGCCCATGCCGATCCGTGCTTTCGACTCCGTGACCGTCCGCTGTCCGCAGCTCGGCCATGACATCAGCTTCGGCTACTGCAGGACGCTGGAGGACGGCCTCCCGTGTTCCCGCGCGCTCGCCTGCTTCCAGGGCCGCTTTCCCGTCGACACCTTCTTCCGCGCGATCCTGACCGAGGAGACCTTCCTCCGCTGCTTCGAGCGTCCAAGGCCCGACCGCGTCGGCCGGCTGCTGTCGGAGGTGGACGCGGCGCGCAGGCGCGCGGACCGCTGACGGCCGCCTCGTAAAACCATTCGACGAAATGATATACAGTTCGTCAAATCGTTGGACGGAATGTCATTTTCACGGCATGCTCGTGGGCGGTGAGGACGGAGTCGTGAAGGAGACCGAGCATTGAGCAACGACAACACCCCAAGTCCATCCGCCGGTGGCCTCCCCAAGGCCGCCGGCGAAACCGTTCGACACGGCGTCTTCGCCGTCCCACCGGAGGGTTTCCCTCTCGTTCCTTCGGCGGCCGCGCGGGTCGCTCCCGCAGCGTCGGACGTGGCGCGTTCCGGCCTGCCCTTGCTCTCCGAGCGCGGTGTGTTGGTCGTCGCAGCGGCGCGCGGCCGCGGGCGTGGCCGGTTTCCGGATCGTGGTCTGAGGAACTAGCGTCGGCCGTGAGCAGTTCCCGCGCCGGGGCAATCGTGCAGGAGAGGGGGCGATGTCCCTCCAGTGGTATCCGGGCCATATGACCAAGGCCCGCCGCGAGCTGGCCGAACTGATGCCGTCGCAGGACGTGGTGATCGAGGTCCTGGACGCGCGCCTGCCCGGGGCGAGCTCGAATCCCGTGATTTCCGAGCTTCGCGGCGCCAGGCCGTGCATCAAGGTCCTCGCCAAAAGCGACCTCGCCGACCCGGCGGTGACCCGGGCGTGGGTGCCGCACCTCGAGACCGAGCCCCGCGTGGCCGCGTTCGCCTCGAGCACGGAGCGGCCGCAGGCCACGAGGAAGCGGATCGCGGAGCTGTGCCGCGGCTTGGCGCGTTTTCGCGGACCGGACAAGTCCGTCCGGGCCCTGATCGCGGGGGTGCCTAACGCCGGCAAGTCGACGCTGATCAACATGCTGACCGGTCGAACGGTCGCCAAGGTCGGCGACAAGCCCGCGGTCACGAAGGAGCAGCAGACGGTCACCCTCGAGAACGGGATGGCGCTCACCGACTGCCCGGGTCTGATGTGGCCGAAGATCGAGGACGAGGCGGCGGCGCTTCGCCTCGCCATGGCCGGGTCGATCCCCGACACGGCGATCGACTACCTGACGGTCGGCATGTTCGGCGCGGGATTCCTGCTCGAGCGATACCCCGGGCTCGTCGTCGCCCGCTACAAGCTCTCCGCCCCGCCGTCCGCGCCCGAGGCGCTGCTCGCCGAGATCGGGCGCCGGCGCGGCGGCCTCCGCAAGGGCGGAACTGTCGATCTGCACAAGGCGGCCGAGGTCCTGGTCCACGAGTTCCGCGCGGGGGTCATGGGGGCAATCAGCCTCGAAGCACCGCCGGGCAGGAAGGCGACGGTCGGTGGCGTCGGCGAGACCCGCTAGGACGGCATGAGGGCCTCCGTGCCCTTCGCCACCCGCTCACCCACCCGCCACCCGCTCATCCGCCTCCGTTGACCCCCGGCGGCGGACCCCATACAGTCCACGGGGACGGAGGGCAAGGATCTCGATGAAGAACCCGGCGCTCCTCATCCTCCTCCCGCTTTGCCTGGCCGCCTGCGGCGGCGAGGCGACTTCGAGGTGCAATCCCGAAACCTGCCTCGCCCGGTGCCGCATGCTGGACTACCTCGGCGGCGAATGCTCCGGCGACGCCTGCCAGTGCCATGGCCTCGCAGGCCCCGACGCCGATGCGGACGCCGACGCGGACGCCGACGCCGGGCCCGAGGACCGCGGCGCCGAGGACGCCGTCCCCGACGGCTGGCTCTGCCCGCCGCCGGATCCCCTCGAGGCCGACTACTTCGAGTTCTCCTGGCTCGAAGTCCCCGGCTCCATGTACTGCGACGCCGGCAGCTTCCGCGACGAGGTCTACGTCCACGACATGTTCACGCCGAGGGAGATCGACGTCTACAGGGTCTACGTCGCCGACGCGGACAAGGCCGACGAGGTGCCATTCCTCGAGGGCCCCGACGGCGTGTACGGCACCGCCGACGATCCCCCCAATCCGGCATTCCAGGAACGGACCCTCACCCTCGACCGCACCATCCATCTCGCAGGCGGCCCCAACCCCAACGCCGCGACGAACTCCGAAATGTACATCGACGACTCCGGACTCTACCTCCTCGGCGGCTCGGGCTGGTACCCCGGCATCTTCGGCGATGACGTCCTCCACTTCGGCTTCGACGGCTCCTACCTCGGCAAGGTCGTCGATAGCGACGTGGCCGGTGCGATCGACGGCTGCTGCCTCGGCTACGACCCCGCCCACGAGGTCTGGTACATGCTCTCCATGAGCCGGGGCGTCTACTCCTCCAGCGGCGGCGCCTGGATGCTGGAGTTCTCCTACCCCGACATGGCCGGCGATCACGGCGACGGCCTCGAGGTCGCCGTCGGACCCGAAGGCCAGACCTTCGTCTACGTCTCGGACATGACCTCCAACTACATCGGACAGTGGTCCCGCAGCGACAACCCCTGCACCGCCGCCCTCGAGACCGAGTGGAACGAGTGGAACCGCTTCTCCTACAAGGAGCTCGGCGGCTCCCGCGCCAAACTCGTCGAAGGGATGGGCCTGGGCGCCCTCGGCCACTTCTGGGTGACCACCGGCGACGGCGACGGCGCCCTGACCGACGCCGTGATCTACGAGCTGGGCGGCGGCCGGATCGGCGAGTACCTGCCCCCCCTGCTCTGACCTGCTCCGGCTCGCTCTTCAACGACGACGAGGTCCCCGCGGTGCCCTGCGGGCGGCGCTGGTGCGCTACCACGACGAGACGGCGGACGTCCGGGCGCTCGATGGCAGCGATTGCCGCCGCCGGGGCGGACGCGACGGCGCGTGACTTCCCGCAAGCGATCCGCCGCTTCTCCTGGCTCGACAACCTCCTCCCGTGTAGTCTCCGCCGGCGAACGGCGGGGGGCCACGAGAAAAGGGGCGCACATGCACGACCGACGCTCGATTCCCTGGTTGTTTCCGCTCGTCCTCGTCGCATCGTTTCTTGCCGGTTGCGATTCCGGTACCTCTTCGTCGGGCGACGGGGACGACCAGGACGTCGCGGATGTCGCAGGCGAAGCGGAAAGCTCGGCCGATGCGGATGCGGACGCCGACGCGGGCGCGGACGCGGACGCCGATGCCGACGCAGGCGCCGACGCGGACGCCGATGCCGATACGGGCGCCGATGCCGACGCCGCCGGCGAATGCGACGGCGAATGCTTCGCCGGGCAGCGAACCACCTGCACCTGCGATCCGTCCGATCCGTGCGGCTGGTCCGGTGACGGCATCTGCGACGCCCGCCGGTGCGACCGCACGGTGGGGACCTCGTTCGACGACGGCACCGACTGCGATTCGTGGGAGAACTGCGGCGGGGACTGCTCCAGCGGCGTCTTCAACGGCTGCACCTGTGATCCCCGCAACCCGTGCCGCTGGGCGCGGAACGGGAGCTGCGACACCGCGGCCTGCGAGGCCGCCGTTCCGGTCGGACTGGTCTTCGACGACTCGCAGGATTGCGCCTGCGACGAACAGTGCTCAGGGGGCGTCTACAACGCCTGCACCTGCGGCGTCGACGACCCCTGCGGCTGGACCGACAACCGTTCCTGCGAACGGACGGCCTGCGAGGCCGCCCTCCCGGGCGTCCCGGTACTGAGCGACACGGACGACTGCGTCTGCGACGGCGCGTGCACCGAGGGCGCCCTCGACGCCTGCACCTGCGGCACCGACGACCCCTGCGGCTGGTCGGGGAACGGCACCTGCGAGCACGCGGACTGCGAGGCCGCCGTTCCCGGAGGCACGGTCTTCGCCGACTCGGTGGACTGCGCCGTCATGGCCTGCGACGGCGCGTGCACCGCATCCGCGCACGACGCCTGCACGTGCGGCCTCGACGACCCCTGCGGCTGGGCCGGCGACGGCTTTTGCGACGGCGATCCTTGCGAGGCGGTCCTCCCCGGCGCGCACTTCGACGACCTCACCGATTGCAGCACGACCCCCGGCACGCTCACCTTCGCCGCCACCTCCGTCGTCAACGAGCTCAACCGCAACGACATGTATGTCTTCGCCGACGCCATGGTCGCGAACGGATACTCCTGGGTCGTGCGTGACCCCGACGTCACCCGGGCCGACCTCACCTCCTACCTCGAGATGGACATCACGGTCCTCTACCACACCGGTCACGGCAACACCGGCATCGTCGCCGTCGCCGACGGCAGCCTCGGCGTCTCCGCCGTCACCCTCGCGGCGCACAACTCGATCTTCGCCACCTGCCTGACGCTGGAGGTGCCGTGGGCGGCCGCGTTCGGTCCCACCGCCGAAACGGTGCTCGGCTACACCGACCTCTCCTACGACATCATCGACGACGACGTCGCGCGCGACACCGCGACCGCCGTCGGAGGCGGCGCCGGCTGGATGCTCGCCTGGTACCAGGCCAACGTCTCCGTCGGCAGCCTGTCGGACCGCTGGGCCGGCTACGTCCGCGAGGGCGCCGACATCGTGGAGTACTCCGCGCGCACCGGTACGATCCCCACGGCCCCGGGGCCGCCGGACGTCTGGGTCCCGCTGGCGACCGACGGCCGCCTCTGGGCCTCGAACACCCTCCTCGACGACGGCCGCACGTTCGCCGCACCGGCGCGAATGCCGGCCCTCGTCCCCGACTCCGGGCGCCGGACGACCGCGCTCCCCGACGCGTGGTCACAGCTCTCTCCCACCACCATGACGCAGGACGAGGCGACGACTCTCGCAGCCGCCGCGGTCGTGGCGTCGACCGGCGCCTTGCCCGCCGACGCCGTGCTCGACCGCGCGCTCGCGGTGCTCGCGCGGCGCGACGGAGGCGACCCGATCGTCGTCGGCTGGTTCGTCCGCTGGTCGCGCACCATCGACGGGCTGCCGGTCCGCGGCAACGGCGTCGCCGACCACTTCGCCGTTCTCGTGGCGCCCTCCGGCGCGATTGCCGTGTCCTCGTGGTGGCCGTCCGTCGTCGCGGCCCCCATGTCGGCGCCCCCCTCTTCGCTCTTCCTCGATTCCGCGTCCGCGCTGCGTCTCGCGGCGGCCGACCTCTCCCGCGCGGTCAAGGGCGAGCTGCGCCTGCGCTCGGTCCGCGCCGTCTGGGGCACCCCGGGGCCCGGCTCGCTCGCCCTGGTCCCGGCCTGGGAATTCGCCGATTCGTCCGGTTCCGCCCTCGTGGTCGACGCCGTCACCGGCGAAGTCCTGCGGTAGCAGGAAAGAACGCGCTTGGACGAACCCGCCTCTCCGCGGTAGGCTCCGCGCTTCCCCGGGTGGGACAGGAGTTGAACCGTGAGAAAGCTCGACGAGAAGAAGATTGCAGCGACCTTCAAGGGCAAGTCCGTCATCCTCACCGGCGCGGCCGGCGGTCTCGGCTCGTGCATGGCCAGGATCCTCGCGCCGCACTGGAAGTCGGCGCTGCTGCTCGACCTGAACGAGCCCGGGCTGCAGGCCCTGGCTTCCGAGCTTCGCGGCGTCACGAAGGGTCAGGTCATCGTCCGCAAGGTGGATCTCACCGACGAGCGGAGCCTCGAGCAGGCGACCTCGGACCTGCCGGCCGATCTGGGGAACCCCGACGTCCTCATCAACAACGCCGGCATCTCGATCATGAGTCTGGCCGAGAAGCAGCCGCTCGCCGACTACCGCAAGATGATGGAGGTGAACTACTTCGCCGTCATCGCCCTGATCGGCAAGTTCCTGCCCGGCATGCTCCAGCGCGGCGACGGCCGCCTGCTCACGATCGCCTCCGGCTCGGGAGTCCTGGCCAACTACGGCGGAGCCGGCTACTGCGGCTCCAAGTTCGCCGTCGTCGGCTACATGGAAGCGCTGCGCCAGGAGCTCGCCGGCACCGGCGTGAAGACGAACACCGTTCTGCTCCCCACCGTCATGACCGAGTTCCACCAGCGGGTTCTCGACGGCGAGTTCGGCGACATGGCCAAGGGCCTCCCGACCATCACCCCGCAGGTCGCCGCCGAGGAGCTCCTGAAGCAGACCGCCGGCAACACGGAGGTGATCTCCTTCACGCCGACGCTGAAGGCGGGTCTCCTCGCCAACGGCATTGCCCCGTCGATCCTCCGCCTCGCGATGAGCGTCAACGGCTACCTGCTCAACAAGAAGCGCGGCCGGGCGACGAAGGGTCTCCTCTCCCTCAAGGGCTGAACCCACGCCCGTGTCACGGTTGTCGTTCTGGTCGACTACGGGCTGGCCGTCGGCCCGCCCAGGTTCTCCAGGTTGTCGACCAGGCCGCGGCGCAGGGGGACGGAGATCGGCGAGCCGCCGAACCAGAGCTGCCAGACGACGCGAATGATCGAGCCGGCATCCTCGATGGTCACCAGCGACCCTCGGCTGCCCTTGACGTAGATCGTGGTGCCCTTGGTCCAGATGCGCAGCTCGTCGCCCACCACGCCGTCGTTGCACACCGCGTCGATGTAGTTCTTGAGCGGCGGCTGGGTCGAGGCGGTGTCGTAGTCGTCCACCAGGCGCCGCATGAGGTCCTGGTGCATGTCCAGCACCTCCTGGCGGCTCACGTCGCGCACGACCTTGATCCAGATCGCCTTGGGGAACGAGCCGGAGTAGATCCACTGGTACAGCGTCGAGGAGTTCTTCAGCCCGTCCCAGTTCACCTGGCCGTCGGTGACGAACGAGGCGCCCTGGTTGGCGAGGAAGCGTTGCCACGAGCGCTTCGACGCTTCGGTGTCCAGGTAGAACCCGGCGCCGTAGACGTTGAACGCGCCGTAGGCCTCGAAGGCGCCGACGCCGATCAAGGTGTGCGCCGACCCGCCGAAGTCCTCGCTCGACGGGAAGGACTGCCCGGTCTCCTCGTCGGTCACCATGCCGGTCGTCTGCGCCGCGACGCCCGCCGCCAGCGCCGCCGCGAGGCTTGCCGTCACCACAACCACCGTCCGCTTCATGGTCACCTCTCCTCGCCCGTGCTCCGGGCCGCCCTTGGACGGAACGGGAGCATAGCGATTCACGGGCCGGAAATCTGCCCCCCTGCGGCTCTCAGTCGGCGATCCGCACGATGGTGATCGTCTGGGCCATGTTGTCGGCGATGACGGCGAGGCTCCGCGCCGCATCGATGGCGACGCCATGAGGCCCGTCCGCCAGTTCGCCCTCCGGGACGATGTCGAGGAGCGCGAGCTCGGCGAGAGTCGTGTCCGTCACGTCGACCACGGCCAGGCCGCCCTGCGAGTTGGCGACCACGGCCACCCGGTCGTGGCTCGTCCCCGCGATGACGACGTTCCGGGCGATGGCCGAGTCGTAGATTCCATCGGCCGTCGTGTACACGTCCACCTCGCTCGGGGCGGACGGGGTCGAGATGTCGAGCATCACGAGACCTGCGCCCCAGTCGGAATAGAACAACCGGTCTCCGTCGATCGTGATGCCGAGTCCCCACGGCTCGTGGCCGGCGGTGCCGGGGTTGAAGTAGCTCCCGACGGCCGCGAGGCTCGAGTCGAGGACGACGAGGTGCCCGTTGGCGCCGCCGAAGAAGACGTGGTCGTTCGCCGCGCCAAGGCTCGTCGCCGCCTCGCCCGTGACGGCCTCGCTCACCGCGGTCTGGCCGATGGCGGCCGGGTCCGACGCGTCGAGAGCCGCGACGAAGCCGTTGGCGCCATTGCCGCCGCCCACGTAGACCGTGGCGCCGTCGAGCGCGATCGCGTCGACCCCGAAGGCGACGCCGGAGCCGTCCAGGGGCGTGAACGTCCCGGCGATCGACGGACTCGCCGGGTCCGAGACGTCGAGCACGACGAGGCCGGCGGTTCGCGCGGCGACGAAGGCGCGCTCGCCGTCGATGACGAGGTCCCAGGCCTCGCCGCCCACGTCGACCGTCGTCACGGGCGCCGGCGCCGTCGCGTCGGAGATGTCGAAGACCACGACGCCGTTCGTCTTGCACGCGACAAGAGCGTGGCTCCCGACGAGCGCCAGGTCCTCGGCATACTCGGCCTGGGCGAACCCGACGATCGCGCCGAATTCGGAGTCTCCGTCGGCCTCGGCGTCCGCGACGGCATCGGCGTCTCCGCCGACGTCGACGTCCGCGACGGCATCGGCGTCGGCGACGGCATCGGCGTCAGCGCCGGAGTCGGTGCCGCCGTCGACACCACACCCCGGGAATGCGGCGAGCGACGGCCCCGCGAGCACGATCGCCGCGACGAAGAGAGCAGTTCTTGAAGGACCCATCGAAAGCCTCCTCTCGCGAGGAGGACTCCCCGCGCCGTGAGACTGACTCCGCGCGGCGCGCCGGTCAAGCACGGCGCGGCAGCTACAACCGGGTCGCCGTGACGGTCAGGGTGTAGGGGCCCGAGCCGCCGGAATACCCGTCGACGATGACCGTGTAGGTGCCGGCCTCGAGCGTCACCGTTCCGCCGTCCGGGATGCACGAGCGGGACGTGGCGCCGCAATCGTCATTGCAGGCCAGCTCGGAGGCGGGATCGTCGCACGCGTTTCGCAGGTGCAGCGAGCCGTCGAAGCCGGTGAAGTCCACGGAGATGGCGACGGCCGAGCGGGCGGGCAGGACCAGACGGTAGGGGATGTCCGGGGAGCTGCTCCAGGAGACGCAGCCCGGCGTGAAGTCGTCCGGCCGGCCGGCCGTGGTGCCGGAGTCGGTGAAGGTGAACGTGGAGCCGGAGGCGTAGCTGACCAGGATGTCGGTCGCGGCGTCGCACGCCGACGTCGGCGGCCCGACCGTCACGTCGAGCGTCGTGGTCGCGGGAAGCGCCGATTCGACGAGGATCCAGTAGTCGCCGGGCGCCAGGCTGCGCGCGCGCAGCGACGGAACCGTGCCGGCGCGACAGCCGAGCGAGTCCGTTCCGGTACCGCACGATCCGGCGCGAAGGTCGAGAGCGACGTCGATCCCCGCCGTCGAAAGGTCGAGGGCGACGTCGTGCGGCGTGGCGAGGTGCAGCGTGTAGACGAGATCGTCCCACGCGCTGCCCTCGCGGCACATCGACTGGTAGTCGTCCCCCGCGCCCACGGTGGAGCCTTCGAACGTGCCGCCCGCGGACGCGTCGATCGCGGCGGCGCAGGCCGCCGCGGGCGGGATCGGGGACGGGGGCGCGAGCGACAGCTCGAGCAGGAAGCGCCCGCCGGTGGTGACGGGCTGCCCCGACACGATCAGGAAGTACGTGCCCGCCGGCAGGCTCCGACTCGTGACGTGCGCGGGGTTGCCGCGGCGGCAATCCAGGGTTGTCGCGTCGTCGTCGCACGCCGACCGCAGGTCGAGGGCGAAGCTGTCGGAAGAGGCGACTCCCGAGACATCGGCGGAGAGGTCGCGGACCTCCGCGGTGGTGAACGCGTACACGACGTCGACTGTCTCCACGGTGACGCACCAGCCGGGATGATCGCCATAGGCTTCGAGCAGGGTGCCGAAGACGGCACCGCCGCCCGAGACGTCGATCGCACCCGAACACGTGTCGTTCGGAGGCGGCGCGACGGGCGGGTCGAGCCGGACCGTGAGCAAGAACGGATCCTCGACGTCGCCGTCGACGGCCACGTACCACGTGCCGGCATCGACCCAGGCACGGCGCACGGTCCCGGCGGGGCCAACGCAGATGCTGTCGCTCGTCTCGTCACCGCAGGCGCCCTGCAGGGAGGCGACCATGGCGTCGGCGTAGGGCACGCCGGAGACGGAGAGCGTCACCGCCTGCGGCTCGCCGAGCACCAGGCGGTAGAACAGGTCCGGATGGCCGGCCTCGCCGCACAAGGGAGCGTAGTCGTCGTGCGCGCCTGGCAGCGACACGGTCACGGCCCCCGCCCCGGGATCGATGTCGATCGCGCCGGCGCACGTGTCGTTGGCCGGCGGCGGCGTGGGCGCGGAGGTGAGGTACCGCACCATCACGTCGGTCGCGCGCGGCGACTTGACCACGATGAAATAGGTGCCTGGGGCCAGCGAGGTGGCCCGGAAGTCGGTCGTTGCCGAGCCCCCGCGGCAGCGGACGGATGATGCCGGGTCGCCGCAGGTCCGCTCGAGGTCGACCCAGGCCGCGACGTCGCGGCCGACGACCACCTGCACCTCGACGTCGCGCGTCTCGCCGAGCGTGAAGGAGAAGACCTCGTCCGCGCCCGTCTCGGGGGTCGAGGGCCAGCAGGGGAGGGTGTAGTGCGGACTCGCGCCGAGCAGGCTGGTGGAGAGGATGACGCCGTCCTCGAGCGGCTCGGCGGCGGTGCAGGTATCGTTCGCCGGGCGACAGGTCTCGTCGAGGTAGTCGGCGTTCGTGTCGCAGTCGTTGTCGCGACCGTCGTCGCAGATCTCCGTGGCGGCGGGGTTCACCGCGGGGTCGTCGTCATTGCAGTCCGTGCCGCCCGAGGCGTCGCAGCCGAAGGCGCTCGTGACGTACGTGTCGCCGTCGAAGTCGCGCGGCACGTGCACGCACCCGTCCGTCGCCGGGTCGCAGGAATCGATGGTGCAGGGGCTGTCGTCGGTGCAGTTCGGCCGAATGCCGGCGGTGCAGCCCGTTCCGGCGAGGCACATCTCCTCGCCGTTGCAGAACAGCTCGTCCTGGCACTCGAGATCGCCCGTGCACGGGCCGCCGATCGTGTCCACAGCGTCCGTGTCGGCATCCCGCGCGTCCCGCCGCCCGTCGTCCGCCGCATCGGTTGCAGCGTCGCCGGCGTCCGTCTCGCCGTCGTCCGCGTCGTCGTCCGGTGCCGTGCGCCCTCCGGGACAACCGACCCAGACCGAAGAGAGCAGCACGAGCACCCCCGCGGCCCATCGCCGATGCAGCATGTCGCTTCCCTCCCGCCGCCGCGAATCGTACGCCACGACGGAGGGACGGGCAAACCGGCAGCGCGACGGGATCCCCTTCTGAGCCCACGGCCGCTCGGCCGCTCGGCCGTTCGGCCGCTCGCTCTAATAGACGCCGCGGGGATCGGGCTCGCCGAGCCGGTAGGCCGAGACGGCCTCGCGCAGGTAGGCGGGGACGGAGAGGTAGCGTCCGAGGGCGACGCAGGAGCGGTTGGCGGTGCAGGTGCAGCCGAAGTTCTCGGTCGCGTTGCAGCCGGGGACACCGTCGGGCCGGATGTAGCCGTCCCCGTCGATCTGCGAGACCGTGGAATCCCAGCGCACCGTCGGCATGCCGGTGGCGGGGTTGTTCACGGCGAGGTGCCAGTCGGGCATCGTGTCGCCGTCGAGGTCGGGGCCGTCGGTGGTCTCGTAGGCCGCCGCCAGGAGACCGTCGGCGTACTCGAGCACGCGGGCGGCGACGCCCTTCTGGACTGTCTCGCCGAAGATGTCCTCCTTGCCGGAGGTCCGGGCGACGTAGACCTTGCCGTCGGGCGAGTGGAACTCGACGCGCTCGGCGAAGGCCGGGTCGGCGTCCGAACCCAACTCCCACACGCGCATCTGGTCGAGCCAGTGCGTCTCCTCGTTCTCCATGAGGTAGAGCATGGTCCAGGCGATGAGGAACTTCTGCTGCTCCCACCCGACCTGCGGGTCGAGCACGGCGACGTGCTCGGGCGCGCGCGGGTCGAACGGGTCCTCGGTCGGCATGTTGTAGCTGGAACAGATCGTCGTGCCTTCGGCCGGGAAGCAGGCCTTGGGCGTGTCGCTCCACCAGGTCGTCCAGCCGATCGGCTCCGAGGGGTAGCCGTCGCCGTCCTTGAGCGGGACCCCCCGGGCGTTGGCGGCGACTCGCGGTCCCTTGAGGAGATCGTCGCCGGTGAGGTTGTTGGCCAGCCAGCGGCGGTACCCTTCCGGGAACAGGTCGGCCAGGGACACGGCGCGATAGCGCGGGTCCACGAAGTCGGTGCGCGAGGCGCTGATGAAGTTGTCGACCGACTCCGTCATCAGCATCGCGGCGTTCATCTTGTCGTAGTAGGAGCCGGCGTTCATCGTGTAGTCCGAGTCGAACTCGCCGCAGGTCCCACAGAGCTGGTTCTCGACGAGCTTCCCGCCCATGCCGATCGTGCCGTAGTAGCCGCTGGCGCCGTTGGGGACGACCACCAGGGTATCGCCCGGGGTGCCGGGGGTGTCCATCGCCGAACGCAGGACGTCATCCCAGCCGTAGCGGAAGTGCGGTCCGATTTCGGGCCGGGCCAGGGTGCGGGCGAAGTGATCGAAGGCCAGGCCGGAGGCCAGGATGTTGTCGGGGTAGAATCCGGCGACGATGCCCCAGAACGTGTCGAAGTCGTAGCCCTGGTGCAGTGCGAAGTCCTTGTAGATGTTGCGCATGAGTCCCAGGCCCTTCGCGCCGTCGCGGATCTTGGCGTTGTAGCGCTCGAGCACGCGGTTGGAGGCGTTGCGCACGGAGAAGGTCTGGCGATGGCGGCGGTAGGCGTCGAAGATCTGCCACATCTCCTGCGAGGTGATCATGAAGTTGAAGATCTCGTAGGGGTCGGCACCGTTGTCGTGGCGGTAGACCGACAGGTTCCCCAGGTCGGCCCAGCGGTCGGTGGCGAAGCCGTAGGGCATGCGGACGCGGCCCTGCGGGTCGACGGCCGGACTGGTCCCGGAGGAGGTCGCCGGTTCCAGCGAGGTCCACGGCACGTAGTCGACCTTCTGCTGCTTGCACCGGCTCCACTGCCCGTCCACCTGGACCATCAGGCCGTCCATCAGCGGGCTCCACTCCCCCAGGAGCGACTCGTCCCAGTCCCGCGGCTTGTACACCTGCGGGTCGGGAACGTCGACGCAGTCCCCGATCAGGCCGTAGTCCTTCTGGAGCTGCGAATAGTGGATGTCCTCGTCGCCCAGCGTGTAGCCCAGGCCCAGGATGCCGCCGAACGTGTCCTGCAGGTCGAGCAGGGCGCTGCCCAGCGTCGTGCCGGAGCGGAAGCGATCCTCGGCGTTCACGGCCACCGTCTCGCCGTAGAGCATGCGCGTCGCGGCGAAGTCGTAGACGCCCAGGCCGATCATGTCCTGCGTGGCCTCGCCGGCGTAGTCCATGACCGACGACTGCATCCACATCCAGATCAGGTTGTCGCGCTCCTCGGGGGTGACCGGGTCGAAGTAGCGCGGCCCGACGCAGGTCGCGCCGTCGGCGGCCAGCTCGGTGCACTCCGTCGTGACGGCGCCGTTGCGCGTGCGGAGCTGCCAGTACTGCGGCCGGTACTGCCAGGCGTCCGAGGAGCTGATGAAGTTGTGGCGCAGGCCGATGGAGTGCCCCATCTCGTGCGCGATGACCGCGAAGTGGCCGCGCAGCGCGACGTATTCGCGCATCCGCTCGGCCCGCTCCTGCTGCACGACCGGGTCGTCGGCCGGGTTGAACGCCCCGAACTTGGCCTCGAGCACGGCCGCTAGCCCCGTCAACGAGAACGGCTCCTCGGCCTCGTCCGGATGCAGGATGCACGCCCCGCGCCTCGCCAGCGCCTCCTCCTTCAGCCGCTCGATCTGCTGCCGGAACTCGGGGTTGCCGCCGCGCAGCGGCGAGGAGACGTCGAGCAGGGTGTCGTTGAGCGGCAGGCCGTTCACGCCGTGGAGCTGCTGCACCATCGGCGTCATCAGCTCCGCCTCGAACTCCGTCCCCCGCGCCTGCCGCCGCCGCGCCTCGTAGATCGACGAGGTGGATGACGACGCGTCGAGGCTTGCGCTGACTTCCCGCAGGTCGCGGTCCATCGCCCGGATCTCGCCGGCCAGGCCGGCCGGCACCGCGGCCGGGTCGGCGACCGGGCCGCCGGCGAAGTCCGCCAGGCGCTGATCGCGCTCCGCGCGCGTCATCATCGGCAGCACGCCGCCGCCCGCGGCCGACTGCGCCGCCAGCGCCCAGTTGCGGACGTACGTGCCGTTGGTCACGTCCTCGGTCGCGTACTCCCCGCGCAGGTAGCGCAGCTTGTCCACGACGTCCTGGCTCCAGATGTCGTTGACGAACGACCAGACGTTGATGCTCGCCGCGATCGATTCGCCCGTCAGCGGGTCGATCGAATCGACCATGATGCCCCACGGCGACGGCGTCTGCGGCTCGGGGATGACGTTCACCTGGTGGTAGCGCAGGTCGCCGCGCCGGACGTTGAGCGCCGCGTGGCAGGTCTCGAGCAGCGCGGCGTCGGCCAGGGGGTCGTCGTACGCCGTCTCGCACTGCGCGGCCGTGGTCCCCGCCGGCAGCCGCGGGCCGCCGCACCCGAGCGGGTCGGAAGCCTCGACCGGACTGTGGCACAGGACGACCATGTCGGGCATGCGCGAGAGCGAGACGATCGCGGACCCGTAGCCGCGCGCCGTCGCCAGCTCGTCCGCCAGCCCGTCGCAGTCCGATCGGCCGGAGTCGCGGCAGTCATCGACCTCCGCCGCCAGCGCGATCGCGTCCTCGTACTCGTCCTGCTGCCCCGTCAGCACCGGGAAGCGCGCGGCGCAGTCCGCGCCGCCCGTCGCCTGGCACTCGGCGTACTGCGAGGCCCGCACCGCCATGCGCAGCGCGACGTCCCACTGGTGCGCGGCCCACTTCGTGGGCAGGAAGAACTCGGGATCGCTGTCGTGCGTGTAGTACCAGGCCAGCGTGCGCGTCGTCCGCTGCACGTAGGGCAGGGTGCAACGCTGGGTGAAGGTGTCGCAGCGCGAGCCGGCCCCCGCCGCCTCGCACTCGTCCTCCGTCCCGTTCGCCCCGTCGCTCCCGTCCGCCCCCAGCTCGTCCCGGTGCGGGTCCTTGCCGAACGGCGTCGTCGCCGGCGTGTAGCACTCGAGCGGTCCCGTCATCGCCGCCGGATCGGCGTAGAAGTGCGTCCGCTCCCAGATCTGGTGGTGGTTCAGGAAGCGGCGCCACAGGTCGTCGCTCATCCCGTAGTTCCGCGCGTAGCCGTAGCGGTCGGTGTAGAAGCCGCCGTAGGCCTGGAAGCGGATGCCGTCCCAGTCCTGGGGCTCGAAATCGCTGTTCTCCACGCGCCGGAACGACTGCCGGATCGTCAGCTCGACCGGGTTGCACGAGCCGGAGGGCGCGCTGCCGCCGGAGAAGTCGGCGTCCAGGTAGCAGGCCGGGAAGGTGTCGATGCCCCAGCCCAGGTAGCTGAGGTCGATCAGCCCCGGCCGCGCGAAGGCCTTGTTCGTCACGTCGAAATACCCGTGCTCCAGGTCGAACGTGGGCGCGTTCGGATCGCCCGGGTCGGTCACGTCGTACGCCAGCGGCTCGTACGTCACCCCCCCGTAGATCCCGACCATCGACAGCGTGTCGAAGTCGTAGCTGTCCACGTTGAGGTTGCGCGACCAGTCGACCCGCATGTACTCGCGCTGGTTCCACGGCCGGTCGGTCGTGTTCTCCTCGTAGATGTTGAGCTGCTCCCCGGTCGTCGGGTTGTACGCCCGTACGATGTCGAAGTGGCTCTCGATCGGGTAGGCGACCACGACGACCCCGTCCTCGGTCTCCCGGCCGGCCCCCTTCCCGTCGGTCCCCTCCACCCGCTCGTAGGCCAGCCGCCCGATCAGCAGATCCTCCGTGATCTGCCAGCGCAGCCGCGAGACCGGCTGCGCGTAGGTCGAGGTGAACAGTCCGTCCTGCGCGGCGCCGTACCCGACGTCGATCAACGTGCCCTGCGTCCAGAACTCGGGATCGTCCGCCGCGCTCTCCAGGTCCTCGCCCACGAAGAACGCCTTGCGCAGCGCCAGCGGCTGCACCCGATCAATCGCCGGCCGCTCGTCCATGCAAGCGGGCGTCAGGAGGGCCGCCGCCGTTCCGACCGCCAACCACCACGTCTTCCGATTCATGCTCCGCACTCCTTCCCGTTCTCGGTTCTTCGTTCTCCGTTCTCAGCCCGGACCATCATCGTTCGGAGCCCGCCCGGCTGAAGACTGAGGACTGAACACTGAGAACGCATCGCTTGGTTCACCCACCCGCGAGCTGATCCACGAGCCCATCGAACTCCAGCCGCAGGTCCAGGTACACGGTCGAATACCGGTTGTAGAACGGGTTCTCGTACGTCGAGTCCAGCTTGAGCTGCGGGCTCACCGTCTCGTAGCCCACACCGATCTGCCAGGACGGGATCGGGGTGAAGGTCAGCTCGACGCTGAACGCCGACCGCTGCCGCTCGTTCGTGTTCGGCTCCGTCTCGAACGTCACTCGCGGGTCGCTCCCGTCGATCGGGTGCAGCCAGTCGATGATGTGCTCGAATCCCGCCGACACCCCGAGCCACTCCAGCGGGTCCCACGAGACGTCCACTCCGTGCGCCACGCGGAACCGCACCTTGCGCAGCCCCGTGTTGAGGAAGGAGTCGCATCCGCCCTCCGTCGCGTCGCACCCCGGGATCAGCGGCGTCTCGCGCGCCGCGGTCGTGTAGCGGTGCAGGAGCCCCGTGGTCCGCACGTGATACGAGAGCCGCAGCGGCCCGATCGCGTCGAACGTCCGCCCCACGCTCACCCCGGGGCCGATCCCCAGCACCAGCGTCCGCGCCTGCGAGATCTTGCTCGTCGGCGTCGTCAGCAGCAGGTCGGCCGAGAAGTCGATGCCCGCGACCGGAATCGTGTAGAACTTGGACGCCCCCGCCGAAACCACGAGGTCATCCAGCAGAGCCTCGTCGATGAACGTCGTGTCGTCCGCCTGCGTGATCTCGCGCGTCACGTCGAGGCGCGCGCCGACGTTGAAGATGTCGTCGAACCACCATTTGGCGCGGAAGGTGAACGACATCGCGTAGTACGGGTTCCAGGTCAGGTCGTGCGAGGGGTCGAGGCTGATCGCGCTCATGACGTTGCGCCAGATGAACTCCGACCCGCGCCAGGGCGCCGATTCCTCCTCCTCGACGTCCTCCGGCGCTGCCGACAGGTCGACCTCGCCGGCCAACCCGAGCCCCGCCACCCCTCCACCCTCGCTCTCTTGCGCGAGCGCCGTGGAGCCGCCCACCGTGACCAACGCCGCGATCAGCACCACCGAACGAACGATCATCGCCTGTCTCCCTCCGACCACCTTCCGGCGTTCCCACCGGCGCCGGCACCGCGACGCTCCGGCGCCTCCTGCGAGCTTCGTTCCAATGACGGGTGAAGGACTGGCCTTCGGCCGGAGGCTTCCCAAGACCGATCCGAACCGCAGGCTTCAGCCCGCGGCTGCCGTTGCCGATGGCCCCGCGCTCCGACGGGTGTGACGCGGTGTCGCACCGACGCTGTCAGGCGTTCACCTGTTCAGGCGGCGCGGCGGCAGCTCACGGTTGCCGGTCCGGGGGCAGGTCGGGGGCGGCTCCGCCCCCCGTCATCATCTCCGATTGGTCGGGAC
Organism: Deltaproteobacteria bacterium; assembly: GCA_016218815.1. Taxonomy (GTDB): domain Bacteria; phylum Myxococcota_A; class Polyangia; order DRWM01; family JAAZOP01; genus JAAZOP01. The sequence goes on along the minus strand of JACRCX010000034.1, from coordinate 14,305 downwards.
GTTCGGGCGGCACATCGATCGAGATGCCCCGCGTCACGGGGTGGTCCTGCTCGGGCTGCGCTTCCCCACCCGCGTCCGCGTCCTGGTCCTCGGGTGGCGGCGGCATGTCCGGCCGGGCCCCGCCCGCAGCCAGCGGGCAGCCGATCTGGGTCGAGCCCAACGCGGCGCCTCCGAGCAGCACGACCGCGGTCGCGGCCGTCTGCCGCAGGAACTCCCTCCTCCCAGGCGCGGGAGGGGGCAGGCTGCCCACCATCTGCTCCAACCGCTCGGCCGGGATCGCCGCCAGCACCGCCGACTCGCTCGGCGTCAGCGGCACCCCCGCCGCCTTGGCGGCGGCGCCCCGGCGCCGGATCAACTCGTCGCGGAACGTGGCGTCCAACGCGGCGAGGCGCAGCAGGCGTTGCAGCCCTGTCGGGACGATCTGCGCGAGGTCCGTTCGCTCCGGCGGCCGGCCGCCGACGATGGTCGTGCGGGGCGAGGGCGTCGCGGCCGAATCGAGCGAATCCTGCGCATCATGTTCGGGGCGCTTCATCTTTGCCTCCGCGTGCCGAGGACGGCGACGCAAGCGTAGCGCACCTCGGCGGGACTCGTCCAACCGCGACGACGGAGGACGGGTTGCCTCCCCGGTGACCTCCCGCGTACTCTGTCCCCCGGGGACGGGGGGCGAAGGGATTGCTGGCCGGAGTGCAGCGCGCCGCAAGGACCTCGACGTCGAACCGTTCGTGGCCCCGGGCCGCCAACGCGCGCCTCCTGCCGACGGTGCTCGCTCTCGCCGCCCTGGTCGCCGGAACCCACTGCGGCAGCCCTTCCACCACACCTTCGGGCGCCGGCGACGCCGGCCCGGACGTCGCCGACGCGTCGCCGTCCGCGGACGGAGCCGAGGCGGAAGGAACGGCGGAAGCCGGCGCCTTCGACGACGGCGGCCCGGCCGATACCGGGACGCTCGAAACCGGTTCGGAGGTCTTGGACGCGGACGGGGCCGATGGCGAGGAGCCGTTCGTCGAGCACGTCGTCCAGGAGGGCGAGACGCTGTGGGACATCGCGATGTCCTACGGGGTGAGCGTCGACGCGATCCTGCGCGCCAACCACCTGCGTGCGGACCGCGTGCGCCGCTTGTCCAAGGGCCGCGTCCTGCGCATCCCCGGCGTGTCGGCACCCGTCGCCGTCCTCGACGCCGCCGCGCGGGCGGAGGCCCAGCGGGCCGCGCGCGCGGCGCTTCCCCCGCTCGAGGACGGCGCCTACCATTTCGTCGGCTCCGGAGAGACCCTGTGGGAGATCGCCCGCACCTACGGCAAGACGGTGGACGAGATCGCCGAGCGTAACGGCTTCACCGACGACGAGATCCGCGCCCTCTCCGTCGGCACTCCGGTGATCATCCCCGGCATCACCGCCGACCAGATCCAGAGCGCCGACGCCGTCGAGCCGACCGGCATCCGCCACGTCCTCGCCTCGGGAGAGACGATCTGGGACCTGGCGAACGCCTTCCAGGTGGGCGTCGGCCAGATCATGGCCGCCAACCGGCTGAGCGCCGACGACGCGAAGGCGCTGCGCGAGGGGACCGAGCTGTGGATCCCCGGCGTGAGCGAGGACCGCAGCGGGCGGGTCCGGCGCGAGCGCGGCGCCAGCGAGCGCGGGGCGACGTCCCTGGCCCGCCGCCTGGGCCTCGGCACCCACGACGCCGCCAACGCGCTGATGGCCGGCCGGGTCAAGGAATCGTGGATCGCGGCGGCCGGGGGCGACGAGTTCCCCGGCACGCTGCGCTGGCCGGTGAGCAACGGCTGGTACGTCCGCGGCTGGGGCTCGGGCGAGGGCGGCTACCACCTGGCGACCGACGTCATGGGCGAGATGGGCTGGAACGTGCGCGCCGCCGCGGCCGGTATCGTGGGCTACAGCGGCAACGAGATTCGCGGTTACGGCAACATGGTCATCCTGATCCACTCCGGGGGCTGGGTCACGATGTACGCCCACAACTCGGCCAATTTCGTCGTCGCCGGCCAGCGCGTCCCCGCGGGCGGCATCATCGCCGAGCTGGGCAGCACGGGGATCAGCCGCGGCCCGCACGTGCACTTCGAGTTCATCTACAAGGGCCAGAACTGCGACCCCGAGGTGCTCTTCCGCCCGGGAGTGCGTCACCGCAACGGCCACATCCAGGAGCTGCACTACACCTCGTGGACCGACCCCGACGACCGCCCCTCCGCCGTCCGCTGCGCCCCGCGGCGCCATTTCCCGCACTCGCGGTGGGTTCAGGACGAGCTTCCCGAGGATGATTCGCCGGCGGGCGACGGTGCTCCGCCCGCCGTGGAAACACCGGCCGAGCCGTCGAATCCGTAGGCCGCCGGGGAACTTCCACCTTCCGCCGACCCACGAAGCGCCCCGCGGCGCGGTGCCGCGCGGGAAGTTGGGAAGGGAGGGCGACATGGGCAATCGGAAGGGAGCGGTGTGCCTTGCGGCTGCCGCGACGGCGCTTCTCGCGCCGTCGGCAAGGGCCGCGCGCGACGACGCCCCGGCGGTGCTCCCGCTGCGGAGCGTCGTGCTGTACGAGTCGGGCGTCGGGTATTTCGAGCGGCGCGGACCGGTCCAACGGCACGCTCCGCTCTCGCTGCTCGTGCCCCAGAACCACCTCGACGACGCGTTGATGACGCTGGTCGTGCTCACCACCGACGGCGCGCGGGTCGGCGCGATGACCTTTCCCAGCGTCCTGGCGCCCGAGGCCGCCCTGGCGGAATCGCCGGCGCCGTTCGACGCCTTCGCGGCCGAGGGCTCCATCCTCCCGCTGCTCGGCGCCATGGCCGGCCTTCAGGCCAGGCTCGTCACGATGGACGGCGAGACGCTGGAAGGCCGTGTGATCGGCGTCGCGCGCGTGGAGGAACCGGCGGCCGGCGGCGCGGGCGGCACCGACACCTCGGGCAACCCGGTTCCCGACGCCGCCACCGTCCAGCTTCCCGTCGTCGTCTTCCTCACCGACGCCGGCGCCCTGCGCTGGTTCAAGCTCGACGAGATCGAGTCGGTCGGGCCGGCCGACGAGCCCGCGCAGACCGCACTGGACCGCGCCGTCGCGGCGCTCGCCCAGCGCCGCGGCGAGGAGCAGGAGACGGTCGGCGTGTCCGTGCGCGAGGGCGGCGACCTGGCGATCGGCTACCTTGCCGAGGCTCCGGTCTGGCGCGTCAGCTACCGCCTCGTCTTCCAGGACGGCGCGGCCCGGATGCAGGGCTGGGCTCTCGTGCACAACGACACCGACGAGGATTGGCAGAACGTCGCCGTGGAGTTGGTCGAGGGCCAGCCGAACTCCTACCTCTTCCCCTTCGTCACGCCGCGCTTCCGACACCGCGAGGTCGTGCCCGCGGAGGACGGGCTGGACACGGCACCGCAGCTCGCCGGGACCAACGCCGACCAGCTCGCCGACGCCGGGATGTACGGCTACGGCTACGGCTACGGCAGCGGGAGCTCGTACGGCAGCGCCTACGGCGTCGGCGGCCTCGGGATGTACGGGACCGGAGCCGGAGGGGGGGGCGTCTCCGCCAGCCAGCTCCTGGCGATCGGCGAGCTGGCGACGGAAGCGCAGGCATCGCCCGAGCAGCGCCGCGAGCTGCTTTCGTATCACGCGACCGAGCCGCTCTCGCTCCGGGCGCACGAGTCGGCGCTGGTGCCGGTGATCGATGCCGGGGTCTCGGCCGAACGGATCAGCCTGGTCGACGACGCGCTCAACGTCCTGGCGGCGATCAAGATCCGCAATGACACCGGCTTCGCCCTGCGCGAGGGCCCGCTGGCGGTGTTCGACGGCGGCTTCTCCGGCCAGTCCTGGCTGCCGCGGATGTACGTCGACGACGCTCGCATCCTGCCCCACGGCGCCGACCTGGACATCGTCGTCGAACAGGGCGATTGGGAGGACGAGGAGCAGCCGCGCATCGTGCGCTGGGTCCGCCCGCCGGCGACGGAGTGGGGCGCCGCCGAGCCGCGCCTGGAGGAGCACTACGTGCACCTGGTACGGCGCAGCTACGTCCTCACGAGCCACGCGGCGAGCGAGCGCAACGTCTGCCTCCGGGCTCCGGCGCTCGTCAACGGCCGCGTCACGTCGGGAGGGTCCGTCGAGCTGCTGATGGCCGAGGACGGCTGCGAGTACTACCACGTCTGCGTGCGGCTGCCGGCGGGAGAGGAACTGACCCAGGTCGTCGCGACGGAGGAAGGGCTTCAGCGCAACTGGCCCGCGAGCACGTTGGGCGCGGGCACGGTCGAGATGCTGGCCGAAGACGAGCGGCTGCCGCAGGCGACGCGCGAGGTCCTGCGGCGTGCGGCGGAGGCGTTGCACGAGTCGGACGGGTTGCTCGCGGACGCGGTGGAGCGGCAGTACGCGATGACGACCGTCGACACGGAGATCGCGCGTCACCGCGCCGATCTCGCCGCCCTGGCCGGCTCGGGCGCCGACGACGACGTGGCGACCGAAGTGGCCGAGCGGATGATCGAGGCCGGCCGGCGCCTGGACGCTCTGACCGTGGAAATCGACGACCTGCAGCAGCGTGCGGCCGCGGCGCGCGAGCGGGCGACGGGGATCCTGGGCGAGCTGGCAGAGTAGTGCGGCGGGCGGCGGATTCCCGGCCACTGGCGGAAGGACGGCGCGAAACGACACGAGCCGAAGCCGCCCCTTCGGCGAGTCGGCTGGGACGTCGACCGCGGCCGGCGTGCGGCGCTAGCTTCTCGTCCCGGAGTCGGGGGGACGCAACCGTCCCCGGAACGCCGGCACCCCGTCGCCGCGAAGCCGGTCCAGCAGGGCGGGGCGTCCCGTGATCGAGAGCAGCAGGGCGTCCGCCGGACCGGAGACCTCCGGACCTTCGCCGCGCGCCCACCCCAGGTCCTCGGCTTGGAAGCGCAGGCCGTCCACCAGATGCGGCGGAGTGAAGCCGCGCGGCGAGCGCCGCGAGACCAGCAGGTCCAGGGCGATGCGGGCGTGCTCCGCCGGCACCGCGAACGGGATCCCGAGCGGCACGCGGATGTCGAGCGCGTGGACCGTCACCTCGGTCAGCGGCACCTCGATCCCGCAGCCCGGCGGCCGGAAGCGGGGGTCGCGGGCGTGCGCGCGGAGCGCGCGCGACAGCTCGGGTCCCGCGCGCACGTCGCTCTCGGCCGCCGCGTCGCACGCCCCCAGGACCCGGAAGCCGCAGCGCGCGACTCGCCACAGCATCCTTGGCAACGAGGTCTCCAGCGGCCAAAGGAGGTGCGCCACGACGTGCCGCACCTGCCAGCCCGGCAGGGCGCTGGGGACCAGCCACTGCTCCGCCGTCATCCGGTCGAGATCGTCCACGAGCGCCAATCGCTCGGCGGCCACCATGTCCCATGCCGCATCCATCGTCGTGCATTCTAGCCCCGGTCGCGCCCGCGCGCGATCGCCCGGCGGCCGAGCCGCCGGCTGCGGCCGGCCTTCGACTGCGAGCGCTGCGTGATGGAGCTGGTCCCGGAGTAGCGGATGGACCGTGTGTCAGTCCCGGACCAGCGCCACGAACGACGAGAAGAGGGCCGTGGCACCGAGCGACTCCCGCCACCGGTCCCACACGACCAGGAACCCCGCATCGGTCCACGCGACGGCCACATTGCCATCGGACTCCGGACCTTCCGTCACCTCGGTATCGTTGATCTCCAGCACGTCGTGCACCGTCACGCCGGCGATCGGCTCGGCGCCGAGCGCCGCGAGGACTTCCCGGTGGTCCACCCGCCACGGCGACAGCACGGCCGCCCACGCCGGTCGGTCGGAAGCGGCTGCCACCAGCGAACCCTCGTCGAAGAAGTCGCCGGACGGTGCTCCGAACGAGTCGTCGTAGGGTTCGAAGTGGGACGAGTACGAGCGCAATCGGAAGTCGAAACCCGTCTCTGACCACCACCGTGCGAAGGCAAACCAATCCGTGCCGGTCGCCGCTGCGAAGAAGATGCCGGAGTTCTCCGGCAGGTCAAGGGAGACTGCATCGCTGCAGGCCAGAGGAACGCCGGCGGAGCAGGCCTCGGCTCGGAGTCTGACGCCGGCGTGCCGGTAGAACACGAGCAACCCGTCCTCCCCGGGCGCGTTGACGACGGTCGGGTCGCGCACCGTGCCGTCCGTCGGTCCCAGGACGTCCTGCCCGTACAGGCTGAGATCGCTGCGACGGAACCGGTACAGCACCACCGGCGACGTTCCGTCCGTCGTTCGGGTCACGATGATGACGTACTCTCCGGAGACGGCCGGCGGCCCGACAGGTGCACTCATCTCCCCCGCCAGACCCGTCACTCCATGCGCCAAGATCGTCCCTCCGGAGGAAACTCGCAGCAACTCGATGCGCTGGGACCACTCCCGTACCAGGACGCTCACGAGGAACGTCCCCCCCGTCTCCGCCGCGAGCTGCCCGGCCGGCCAGGCGTGTTCCGACAGTTCGAGCAGAATGGAATCCTCGCCGGCCGGCATGCCTCGTGCATCCATCGGATGAAACGAGATGCGGTGGTCGTCGCCCGGCCCGGGGCCGCGGTAGAGCAGACCGGCGACCGAGCCGTTCCAGGCGAGATGGGGGCTGCTCGCGGACAGCAACTCGGCCGAGACCGCGCGGTCGGGAACGTCGACGTCGACGAAATGCCATCGGGCGGGCTCCGCTTCTTCCGTGGCATCGTCACGGCCGTCCAATACCGGCGCGTCCCGTCCATCCAGGGCTGCGCCGTCGCCGACCTCGGACTGCCGGTACGAGTCCCAGCAGCCGGACAGCAGGCCGGGCGCGACGACAAGGACGACAAATCGCATCATCCGGACCCTCACCGCGAACCGCAACCGGAGCATGGGCGGGCGCGGCCCAATGGTCAAGATCGGGCGGCTTCGGTCGGCTCCCCATCCCATCGGTGTTCATCGGTGTCCATCGGTGGTTCCTTCCGTCCCGTGAACCCGTGTGCGTGCTGCGTTGGCTCAGCCCCGCCGCGGGTTCTCCGGCCAGGCGTGCTTCGGGTAGCGGCGCATCAGCTCGCGCCGAATCGCCGGGTAGTGTTTCTCCCAGAACCCGGCCAGGTCCGTCGTGATCTGTACCGGTCGGCGGCTCGGCGCCAAGAGGTGCAGAACCAACGGCACGCGACCGTCCCCGACGCGCGGCCCGGCGGCCAATCCGAAGAAGTCCTGCAGCCGCGACTCCACCCACGGCCCCGCCGTCGCCTCGTAGTGCACGCGCAGCTTCCGCCCACCCGCCAGGTTCACCCGCTCCGGCGCCAATCGCTCCAGGCGCGACCGCTGCTCCGCGGTCAACCTGCTCCGCAACGCGCCCAGCAGGCCGCCGCTCTCCGCCTCGCGCATTTCGGCGAACGAGCGCCGATCCGCGGCCAGCGACCGCAGCGCCTCGCGCACGTCGGCGTCGGACGCCGGCGGCAGCGACGGATCGAGACTCGCGGCGAAGGCCAGCCGCGCCCGCCACGCCGACAACTCGTCCACATCGCCGAACGCTTCCGGACCCGCCGCCAGCGCCGCCTCGGCCAGCACACGCTCCGCCTCCGGTCCGCTCGCCGGACCGCGGGTCTCGTGCAGCACCAGACGCTCGTACAGCAGCCGCCGCGACGAATCGACCCGCTGCGCCTTCGCGTCGAAGCGCACCTCCTCGCTCTCCGTCATCCGGTCGGAGAACATGTCGAGCAGCCACTCGGGCTCCACCGCGCTCGCGGCGCGCACCAGCGGCAGCGCGCGCTCCGCGCCCTTGCGGCCCGGCCGCTCCTCGGCGTCGACCGCGACCAGCAGCTCGGCGTCTCGGACGACGCTCTCGTCCGAGATCCGCGCGGCACCGCCGCCGCACAACAGCAGCTCCTCCGACCGCGGCGAGCGCCGCCGCGCCACGCGGTCCGGGAAGGCCGCGAGCACGGCGCGGAGGGTCGCATCCTCCTCCCTTGTCGGCTTGGAAGGCACCGCAGGAGAAGGGCGGCGAGCGGGATCGGCGATCCGGTGCAGGGCGGCCGCGATCTGGTCGCGGGCGCGGAGCACCGCTCGCAGGGCTCCCTGGTCGATGCCGAGGGCGTCCGCTTCCGATGCGCGGCGCTCGACCGTGCGCACGGCCTCGAGGCGGTCGAGGAGATCCGAGGGGCCGGCGACGATCCGGCGAGTCGCCGCGCGACCACCGAAGGACGATCGCTCCCCGGCCCGCACGTCCCGCTCGGCCAGGAGTGCGGCGAGCAGGCAGCCTTCGTCGCCCTCGCCGCGGGCGTCGGCCTCGAGGACGAGGCGCGCCAGGCGCGGATGGAGGGGCAGGGCGAGCATGCGGCGTCCCAGCGGCGTGACGTCGCCGGCGGGACCGAGCGCCCCGAGACGGCGGAGCAGCTCGACGGCCGCGTCCAACGCGGCGGGGGGCGGTGGATCGAGCCATTCGAGCCCGTCGCCGGCCCCTTCGGTCGCGCGCAGCGCCAGGACGGTTTCGGCCAGGTCCGCGTGGACGATCTCCGGCGGGTCGTGCTCGGGCCGCGCGTCGTGGTCGGTCTTCGCATACAGGCGCAGGCACCGCCCGGGCCGCGTCCGTCCCGCGCGTCCTGCCCGCTGCGCGGCGGAGGCTCGGCTAATCCGTGCCGTCCGCCGGGACGGTAGCCCGGACCAAGGCGAGTGCCGGACGACCCGCGCGAGGCCGGAGTCGAGCACGGTCGTCACGCCGTCGATCGTCACCGAGGTTTCGGCGACGTTGGTCGCCAGGATTACCTTGCGCCGCGGCGCCGGGCGCACCGCGCGGTCCTGGTCCGCCGCCGCAAGGTCGCCGTGAAGCGGCAGGAGGAGCAGGTCGTGCCGGGAAGAGAGCGGCGCGCAGGCGTCGAGCGCCGCGCGGATCTCCGCCGCGCCGGGCAGGAAGACCAGGACGTCGCCGTCGAGCGGTCCTTCCTCGAGGAGCCCGCGGAGCGCGGCGACGACGCGCGAGGCCACCTCCGCCGGGCGAAGCTCGGGCGATACGGAGCCTCGATCGGCGTGCCGGACCTCGACGGGGAACATCCGGCCCGGAACCGACGCGACGTCGACCCCCAGGAAATGCGCGACCGAGTCGGCCTCGAGCGTCGCGCTCATCACCGCGAGAAGGAGGTCCGGTCGCGCCGTGCGCCGCAGACGCCGCAGAAGCGCCAGCGCGAGGTCGCCGTGCAGGTGACGCTCGTGGAACTCGTCCAGCAGCACGCACGAGACCCCACGCAGGCACGGGTCCGCGACGAGACGGCGGCCGAGGATGCCTTCGGTCACGAAGCGCACGCGGGTGCGGGTCGAGGTCACGTCTTCGAACCGGACCTGCCAGCCCACGCGCTCCCCTACCGGCTCGCCCAGCTCCTCGGCCACGCGTCGGGCGGCCATGCGGGCCGCCAGGCGCCGCGGCTCGAGCACGACGATCTCGCCGTCGCCGGCGAGGCCGGCGTCGAGCAGCGCGCGGGGCACGCGCGTCGTCTTGCCCGCACCCGGTTCGGCCACCAGCACGAGCCGGCCGTCGTCGCGCATCCTGCGGACGAGGTCGGGAAGCGCCGCATCGATCGGCAACGGAGTCACGTGCGGCCCCGCCTAGAGCCCGGACACGTTCAGGCCGTACGCGCCGGACGACCCGAGACGGCCGGAGCCGTCGACGGCCAGGAGCTGGATCTGGCTGGACGCCGGGGCGTCGATCGAGAGATCCGAGGCCAGTGCGCCCACGCCGAAACGGCAATCGATGGCGGAGTTGTCGTTGCAGTCGACCGACGTGCTGCACCCCCGCCGCCACACCGAAAGCGCCGTGTCGAAGTCGGTCGCCGCGTCGCAGGTGGTTGCGGTGACGGTGGTCCCGGGACACTGAACGAAGTAGTACACGACGTCCGGCGCGCCGAGCATCGAGGCGCAGGACGAGTTGACGTGGTTCGTGCCGCGGGTCGTCGAGCCGAGGTAGCGGCCGTCGCCGGTCAACGGCAGCGCGTCGGCAACGCAGCCGAGCGATTCGGGCAGGCCCTGGTAGCGCAGTGTGAACAGCCCCGAATCGGTCACCGACCGGCCGTCGACCAGCACGTAGTACGTGCCCGGGTCGAGCCAGCCCAGGAAGCGGGGACGGCTCGTGCCGCAGGCGTCGTCCTCGCAGGCCAGGGACGTCGTCGTCGCGGAGAGGCAGGAGCCCGTCCGCACGTCGAGCACCGCGTTCCAGGCGCCGCCGTCGAGCAGGTCGAGGTAGACGAGAGTGCGTTCCGTCAGGGTGAACGTGTACCAGACGTCGGGGCCGACGCCGAGCGCGCAGCTCCGCGGGTGGTTGCCGGCGCCAATCGTCGTCCCGCCGAGCGAACGGGACGACGTACCGAGGTCGAGTCTCGTCGCGCCCGTGCAGGAGTCGTTGGGCGGCGGAGGGCCGACGACATCGAAGCGCGCGTTGAGGACGTAGCGGCCCTCGGAGTCGGCGTTCTTCCCGTCGATGATCACCCAGTACGAGCCCGCCTCGAGCGCGGCGACCAACTCGGCCTGCCCGGGCGCGACGTCCGACGAGTCGTCGTCGCAGGCCAGCTCGGAGCCCGGGCACGCCGACGCGTCGGCGAGGCGCAGCACCGCGTCGAACTCGCTGCCGGCCGTGTCGAGGGTCACGACGGCCGGGTCGGACAGGTCGAGACGGTACAGGACGTCCGGGGCGTCCACGGCTCCGCACGCCGAGTCCACGCCGTCGTCGGTCGCACCGCAGGTCGATCCCTCGACCCTCGTCGAGCCCCACGAGGGGAGCAGCGGGGGGGTGGAGATGATCGAGTCGCACGTGTCCCCTGCCGGCGCGGGTCCGTAGTCGCACGCGGCCCAGAAGCAGTCGTCGCGACAGAGCGAGTACCCGGTGCATCCGCCGAAGGTGCAGGGCTGCGTGCTCCCCGGCGGGTCGCACTCCTCGCCCGTCTCCAGGACGAGGTTTCCGCAGACGGGAGGTGACGGGCCGTCGTCAGCCGCGTCGTCGGCGAAGCCGTCTTCGCCGCCCGCGTCGTCGTCGCCGTCGGGTGGGGCGTCGCCCTCGTCCGGCCACGGCGCGTCGTCGATGTCGGCGTCGAGCCCTTCGCCGGCGTCCTCGACCGTCGGCGCGTCCTCCGCGCCCCCGTCGTCGATCGGCGGCAGCTCATCGATGTCGGCGTCGGGCGCGTCGGGGATCTCGAGGTCCCCGTCGGCGACACCATCCCCTCCCGGGCCATCGTCGTCCACGGACTCCCGCTCGAACGCGGTCCAGTCGTGGCCGCAGCCGGTCCCGGCCGCCGGCAGCAGGGTCAGCGCCAGGAGCGTCGCCGCCCCGCACCAACGCCGTTCGCCTCCCCGTCCCGCCTGGCTCACGTCCGGTCCTCCCTCGCCGGAAGGGACTCTAGCATTCCGGAGGCCCGGGGACCATCGCCGGTCCGAGGGGAAGGCGCGGTTCGGCTGGATCGATGGAGGTCGAGGAAGGCAAGGAGGCGGCGGCAAGCCCGGCAGAGAGCCGGGTGTGGGGGGTGCGGCGGGTCCGGGCGCGAACGCGCCCGGACCACGACCCCAACGGGGAACGCCGCTAGCGCGAACGTCGGCGGGCGCCGATCAGGCCGACGGTCAGCATGAGGAGCAGGCCGAGCAGGCCGCGGGAGGACGAGCCGGCGGCGCGGCAACTGCAGCCGCCGCCGTCGGCGGGCGGCGTGACGTCGCCGTCCGTGCCGTCCTCCTCGACGTCGCCGGTCGTGTCGGCGTCGGCGTCGGCGTCGGCGTCGGCATCGGCATCGGCGTCGGCATCGGCGTCGGCGTCGGCGTCGGCATCGGCATCGGCGTCGGCATCCGGTCCGGGGGGCTCCATGCAGGCGCCGTCGCCGTCGCAGTACTCCTCGTCGAGGCACTCGTCGTCCGGGTCCTCGCCTTCGGCGATTGCCGTGCAGTCGCCTTCGGACGCGGAGAGGTTGCACGAGTAGCAGGTGTCGACGCACTCGGTGTCGCAGCAGACGCCGTCGACGCAGAATCCGGTGGAGCACATGTCGTCGCGGTCGCATTCGCCGCCCGTGGCGAGGTCCGGGGTGCAGTTGCCGTCGGCAGCGCAGTAGTGCGTGTCGGGGCAATCGATGTCGCCGGTGCAGGCGCCCGTGCAGGTGAACTCGTCCGCGCAGATGCCGCCGGGGCAGGCCTCCGGGGTGCCGGGCGCGCAGGCGCCGGCGCCGTCGCAGGTTGCTGCCGGGGCGAGCATGCCGTCGGTGCAGGAGGGATCGCCGCAGCGCTCGCCGGCGGCGACGGGCGACCAGTCGGAGGTCGTGACGGACGGATCGCAGACCTTGCAGGGATTGGCCGGATCCAGCTCGGCGGCGGCGACGCAGGCGCCGTCGATCACGCAGGCGGAGTTGGGGGTCGAGCTGCAGGCGGTCGTGACCTCGTCACACGTGTCGACCGTGCAATCCAGGCCGTCGGAGCAGTCGCGCGGGACGCCGACGCAAAGGCCGGCCGCGTTGCAGGCATCGCCGGTCGTGCAGTTGAATCCGTCGCCGCAGCTGAAGCCGGCGGGCGCCGTCGTCCAGGCCGTCGACGACACGGTCGGCTGGCACGTCTGGCAGACGTTGCCGGGGTTCATCCCGGCGGCGGCGACGCAGGCGCCGCCGATCAGGCAGCCGGAGTCGAGGGCGGAGGCGCAGGCGTCGGCCGTCTCGTCGCAGGTGTCGGCGGTACAAGCGAGGCCGTCCGTGCAATCGCGAGTGGCGCCGGCGCAGGCGCCGGCACCGTCGCAGGCGTCGGCGGTGGTGCAGAAGAGCCCGTCGTCGCAGCTCGTGCCCGCCGGGCGCGGCGAGTAGCCGTCGGTGGCGACGGTCGGGAGGCAGGCCTGGCAGGCGTCGGCCGGATCGACCGTGCCCGTGGCGACGCAGGCGCCGCCGATCAGGCAGCCGGCGGAGAGCGCAGACGAGCAGCGGTCGGCAGCTTCCTGGCAGGTGTCGGTGGTGCAGGCCAGCCCGTCGGAGCAGTCGCGGGCCGCACCACCGTTGCAGGCGCCCGCGGCGTTGCAGGTCGTGCCGGTCGTGCAGAACAGGCCGTCGTCGCAGGCGGCCCCCGCCGCCAGGAGGGTCCAGGCGCTCGTCGAGACGGCGGCGTTGCAGGCTTCGCAGGGGTTGGCCGGGTTGACCGCGCCGTCCGCAACGCAGGCGCTTCCGATGAGGCAGCCACCGACGACGGTGGCGTGGACGCAGACGTCGCCGGCCTCGTTGCACGTGTCGGTGGTGCAAACGACGCCGTCCGAGCAGTCTCGAGCCGTCCCGCCTCCGCAGGTGCCGGCAGCATCGCACGTGCTGCCGTCGACACAGAACAACCCGTCGTTGCAGGCGGTGCCCGGGGTCGCCAGGGAGTACCGGACGGTGTTGCGGGCGGGGTCGCAGACCATGCACGGATTGGCGGGATCGACGGCGCCGGTCGCAACGCATGCCGAGTCGATGAGGCAGCCGCTGAGCACCGATGCCGCCTGGCATTGGTCGTGGGCTTCGTTGCATTCGTCGCTGGTGCAGGCCAGGCCGTCATCGCAGACGCGGAGCGTGCCGCCGCGACAGACGGCGGAGCCGTCGCAGGTCTCACCCACATTGCAGAACAGGCCGTCGTCGCAGGCGGTCCCCGCCGGGAGGCTGGAATAGGTGGTGGTCGACCGCGCCGGATCGCATTCCACGCACGTGTTCGTCGGATTGAGCGTCCCGTCCGCGACGCACACGCCGCCGATGAGGCAGCCGGTGGTCAGGGCGTGGTCGCAGACGTTGGTCGCCTCGTTGCACGAGTCGGCCGTGCAACCCAGTCCGTCGCCGCAGTCGCGCGCCGTACCGCCGGTGCAGGCGCAGGCTGCCGTGAACGTCTCTCCGGTCGTGCAGAACAGGCCGTCCTCGCACGCCGTGCCGGGAACGCAGCCGCGTAGCCAGTCGGCGATGGAGTCGAAACGGGCCGTGACCGTGGCACTGTCGGTGCCGCCGACGTAGGCCATCCGAAGGGTCGTGAACGCACCAACGGGGAGGGACGTCTCGCGGAACGTCAGGCACTGCGATGCGTCTTCCCAGGCATTCGCCGCGTCACGCCCTCTCGCCCAGGCGCTCGACGGCGCGATGCACAGGAAGTCTTCCATGGTCACCGAATCGACCCGGGCTCTCGAGTCGTAGGCGCCGATGCCGATGGAGTACCCGTTGGTCGCAATCGCCAGCGCACTCCCGTCGCCGGGAGGCTGCCGGATCACGTCGTTGTACGTGTAGAAGTCGCGGCCGCAAGGCTCCCCCTGGTCCCCGATTCCCGCTCTAACGAGCTTCGCTGCCAGCCGGAGACCCGGGGCCGGTGACGCCGGGCATTGCCGGACCTGCGCGGTGGAGCGGCGGCGGCCGCGGGGCAGGGCCCGTGACGCCGTGGGGACCGTCGCGCGCGAGT
>JACRCX010000037.1 GCA_016218815.1 Deltaproteobacteria bacterium | reverse complement strand
GATTTGCGTGGCGTTGGGCGGTTCGGTCGTCGCGTGCAGCGCGGAGGACGTGACGGCGGGGAGGGAGCGCGCCGGGTTGACGACGGAGGCGCCCCCCGGGCCGCTCGTCCCGATGGATCCGCAGCCCGCCCAGACCCGGACATATCCGGCCGACAAGCCGCTGACCATCGACGTGGTCGGGTACGATCCGGCCGAGTGCGGCATCCCCGGCAGCATCAACCCGGTCCCGGCGTGCAGGACGGACGCCGACGGCGACGGCATCGCGCAGGCGTTCGACTGTGACGATGCGAATGCGGACTTCTCGCCGAACGCGATCGATGTACCGTGCGACGGCTTGGACCAGAACTGCAACGGCTACGACGACTGCGATCGAGATGGGGACGGGATCCAGGCGGTGTTCGATCTGGACGATGCCGATCGCGCGGTCGGGGCCGGGCCCTCGACCTAGCGACGACGAGGCATGAGCTCGCCCATCGTCCCGTCCGACGTGCGTGGCCGACATTCGCGTGGAGTGCTACCCTTTTCATGCCGGCGACCGGCTCGCGAGCGTCCAGGCTGGGCCGCCCCGAACCTCACCGGCGAGTGGATGGAGGTCCTGATGACCGCTTCCGGCCGGACTGCGACGGTCGCCGTTTCGGTGGCGGCGTTCTTGCTGGTCTGCGTGCTGGGCGCGTGCGACGGGACCGGCGTCGGAGGGGGCGGCTCCGATACTGCGGACGGAGCCGACGTCGGCGGCGAGAGCGGCGACGGGACCGTTCCCGACGGCGACCCGTCGGAGGAAGCGGCGACGGACCTCTTGGGGGACGGTTTCGAGCTGGACGCCGCGGGCTGGGAGGCTTCCGAGGTCATCGTGCTGCCGCCCGCCCCCGCCTGCGGTGACGGGGTGCTCGACCCGGGCGAGGAATGCGACGACTGGAACCGCATGGACGGCGACGGGTGCGACTGGCTGTGCCGTGTCGGGGACGGCGACCTGCCGCCTGCGCCCGAACCAGGCGGCGCCGACTACGTCCCTTCCGGAGATCCCGTTCCGTTGTCCGACGCGCGGGTTAGTAACGGGTGCATCTGGGAGCATCCCCTGGTGTGGACCGGGAGCGAGTTCGCGACGGTCTGGCTCCAGCAACTCGATCTTGGGGAAGGATTCGGTGCGCGGGTCAGGTTCTGGAGGTTCGACAGGGCTGGACGGCGCATCGATGCGGAATGGAGGCTGCCCACGGTCCTTGCTCTTCGCGCTTCGGCGGAGGTGGTATGGCTCGGGGACGGCTTCGGGCTCTTCTTCACCGACCGGTCGGGCCTTTGGTACATCCGGCTCGATACCGCCGGCAAGCCATTGGGCTCGCCCGTACTTGTCGAAGCGGCTTGGACCGTGTTTGCGCCAGCCGCCGACGTTGCACCGGACGGAACGATCGCCGTGACCTGGTCTTCCGGCTGCGACGGAGCCGAGTCAACCGGGTGGTTCACGATCCGGGTCCGCCGGATCGATTTCGACGGCAACCGGATCGGTGCCGTGTACGTCGTGGATGAGACCGCGTGGGGTCCGGCCGACATCGCGGCCGGGACGGACGGGTACGGACTGGTGGTCCCCGTCGAGGCCGGGTGGCCAGATGGCCGAGGTGAATTCAGGGCACTGCGCTTCGAGAAGCTCGAGACCGGTCTCGATCACCCGGTCTACTCAGGCGTCCTGGGCAACTACGGCCTCGGTCACGTGAAGTGGCTGCAAACCGAATCCAGGTGGGTCACGTCGTGGTTGGCTTCCCCCGACATTGAGGATTCCGGGAACCTCCGGGTCGCGTTCTTCGCTTCCGACGGGACCTTGGCCGGCCCGCCGGTCCGGAACCCGTTGGAGGGGGATGACTACGTGCGTCCGGTTTCCATCGCGGCGGGCGGCGGCGGCCTGTCGCTGGTCACGGTCTGGGCACGTCGCCTGTCGTACCTGCGCACCGACCGTCACGGTGTCGCGATCTCGGGGCTCCGCGACGTGGATCCGGGCGCGGAGTGGCCGTTCTTGTTCGGTACGACGTGGGCCGACGATGGCTTCGCCGTAATCTACTCGGGTACCGTGGGAGCTCCTCTCTACCTGCGGCTGTTCGAGAGTGCCGAGTAGAGGGTGCGCGATGGCGTTAGCGCACCGATACTCGAACCAACTACCGGCCGGAGGGTGGCGGACTTCATGATCGACTTGCGTCAGCCCGCAACGGCCACCGTCTCGGCGGCGGTGCCTGGGCTGCTGTTCGTTCTCGGCGCGTGCGCCGGGGCCGGCCTCGGGGGGGGCGGCTCCGATACTGCGGACGGAGCCGAGGTCGGCGGCGAGAACGGTGACGGAACCGTCCCCGACGGCGAGCCGTCGGAGGACGGGGCGACGGATCTCTTGGGGGACGGTTTCGAGCTGGACGGCGCTGGCTGGGAGGCTTCCGAGGTCATCGTGCTGCCGCCCGCCCCTGCCTGCGGCGACGGAGTGCTGGACCCGGGGGAGGAGTGCGACGACTGGAACCGGATGGACGGCGACGGATGCGACTGGCTGTGCCGGCTCGGCGGCGGCGACCCTCCCCTGGCGCCCGAGCCGGGTGGCGGCGATTACGTCCCGTCGGGGGATCCCGTCCCCCTGTCCGATGCACGCATGGGGAACAACTGCACATGGGAACTTCCGTTGGTGTGGACCGGGAGCGAGTTCGCGACGGTCTGGCTCCAGCAGCTTGATCCCGGGGAAGGATTCGGTGCGCGGGTCAGGTTCTGGAGGTTCGACAAGGCCGGACGGCGCATCGATGCAGAATGGAGGCTGCCGACGGTCCTTGCTGTAATCGCTTCCGCGGAGGTGGTATGGCTCGGGGACGGATTCGGGCTCTTCTTCACCGACCGGTCGGGCCTTTGGTACCTCCGGCTCGATGCCGCCGGCAAGCCGCTGGGGGCACCTGTCCTGGTTGAAGGCGGCAGCCCAAAGTTCGCGCCGGCCGCCGACGTCGCGCCGGACGGAACGATCGCGGTGACCTGGTCCTCCGACTGCTCGGGAGACGAGTCGCGCGGGTGGTTGACGATCCATGTTCGCCGGATCGACTCCGATGGCAACCGGATCGGTCCAGTGTACGTCGTGGATGAGACCGCGTGGGGTCCGGCCGACATCGCGGCCGGGACGGACGGGTACGGACTGGTGGTCCCCGTCGAGGCCGGGTGGCCAGATGGGCGAGGTGAATTCAGGGCACTGCGCTTCGAGAAGGTCGACGCCGGCCTCGACCATCCGGTCTACTCCGGTGTCCTGGGCAACTACGGCGACGGTCACGTGAAGTGGCTGGAATCCCAGTCGAGGTGGGTCACGTCGTGGTTGGCCTCCCCCGACATCGAGGGCTCCGCGAACCTCCGGGTCGCGTTCTTCACGTCCGACGGGACCCTGGCCGGCCCGCCGGTCCGGAACGCGCTGCCGGAGGCAGACGGCTTCTTGTCGGTATCGCTCGCGCCGGGCGGGGACGGCCTGTCGCTGGTTACGACTTGGGGGCGTCGCCTGTCGTACATGCGCACGGACCGTCACGGGGTCGCGATCTCCGGGCTCCGGGACGTCGAGCCCGCCCCAGGTGCATTGCCGCCGTTGTGGTTCGGTACGACGTGGGCCGACGCTGGCTTCGCCGTAATCTACTCGGGTACCGTGGGAGCTCCCCTGTACCTGCGGCTGTTCGAGAGCGCCGAGTAGCGGGTTTGGGACGGGTATGATGCGCGACGGAGCACCTCTCGGACCGCGTGCGCCCCGAGTCAGAGGAGCCCGTCGGGATTTCGTAACGGGCCGGGCGGCGGCAGTCGCTCGCCGGTTGACGGCCGGACCAGCAGGGAAAGCAGATGAAGCACGCCCGTGACCTTGTCGACCGCCAAACCTGCTTCGCCACCGTCCGACTCCGCCCCGTCCACGCACGCCACGCACCGGAGCAGCTCGAACACGAGCTGCACCACGACCATGCTCACCGGCACGTCCGGCAGGTGGTACCGGACGAGCTGCGCCATCTGGCGCTGGGCCGGCCGCGTCTGACGGGCCAGCCACGGCAGGTTGCGTGACGCCAGAGCCACCCGCGCGACCGAACCGCGGCGGCGAAGGTAGTCCTGGAGCGCTCCGACAAGATGCTCGATCCGGACCACCTCCTTCGTCCCGAGGTCCCGCACGCCCGCACCCTGTTCCACTCGCTCGGCCTCCCAGGTCATCACGTGCTGCCCGAACCCACGGAAGAACTCCAGCACGATGGCGGCCAGGATGTCCTGCTTCGTGTCGTACTTCGTATGAACCGCCTGCCGGCACCAACCGGCCAGGATCCCGATCTCCTCCACCGTCGCCTCGTCGTATCCCTTCTGCTCGAACAGCCGCGCCGCCGCTTCGATGATCGGATCGCAGCCGTCGTCGGCACCACCCGCGGTCCGCCGCCCAACGCCGTTGGGCGGCGTCCGACGCATCCCTTCCAGCCTTGATCTCGTCATGCTGCGTGTCCTCTCCACGGACCTGTTGTCCTCGACCCGGATGCCCATCGGCGGACCGATCCGACCCAGCGACGCCGCTCGCCGCCGGCCGGAGGACGAGCACGCCACACGCCATGATTTCCGTAACTGTGCGAAATCAGGGGGGGGGGGGGGGGATCCCGAACCCGGGCAGATGAGATGGGGCACGGCCTCCTCCGACTGCGATCCGTTCAGCGCGAACGAGTCGATGATGACCAAGCCGCGACCGACAGTCAAGGTCCGCCACAGGCCGCCACGTGCTGCCGTACGAAGTCGCACGAGGGGGTGATCGTCGCGGCGGCATGAGCAAGACCATCCTCGTCGGCACCGCGCTGGGCACCTCGCGTCGCGGGAGTGACCGGCGCGGCGACCGTGTGGTAGCATCCGTCGATCGTTCTTTCGGGGAAGATCGGAGGGCCCATGCACGACGCGCCGAGCAAGTCCGGGTCGAAGCTGTTGCCCGATTCGGCCTACCGCAAGCTCAAGGACGGAGAGACGTACGAGCCGATCGTGCCCGCGGGCGACAAGCGGGCCGAGGTCACGCCGTGGTCGGTCGGGCTGGGCGTGATCATGGTCGTCATCTTCTCCGCCGCGTGCGTGTACATGGCGCTGCGCGCGGGCAACGCGATCGAGGCATCGATCCCGATCGCGATCCTGGCCATCTTCTTCGGCCGGCTCAAGAAGACCAAGAGCACCATCCTGGAGAACGTGATGGTGCAGAGCATCGGCCAGGCCTCGGGCGTGGTGGCGGCGGGGGCGACGTTCGTCATCCCCGCGTTGTACATCAACCAGCAGGCGGTCTCCTGGTGGCAGATCCTGCTGGCGTGCACGGTCGGCGGCTTCCTGGGGATCGTGCTCATCATCCCGTTGCGCAAGTACTTCGTGAAGGACATGCACGGGGAGCTGCCCTTCCCGGAGGCGACCGCGATCAACGAGATCCTGGTCGCGGGCGAGAGCACGGCCGGCGGCGCGGGGAAGATCCTGCTGCTTTCGTTCGCGCTGGGCGCGCTGTTCGACTTCCTGGTCGAGGGCGTGCACCTGTGGAACTCGGGGATCTCCACCACCGCGGTCCTGGGGGATTCCGGGGCGTGGCTGCGGGGCCACGGGTTCGAGCTGCAGATCGCGGGGATCGCGGCGCTGTTCGGGCTGGGCTACATCATCGGCATCAAGTACGCCTCGATCATCGCCTCCGGCTCGGTCCTGGCCGTGCTGGTCATCGTCCCGGTCATCAAGCTGGTGGGCGGGGGCAACGCCGCGTTCGCCTACGCGGGCCACACGTACAACCTCGGCACGATGTCCCCCGGCGCCGTGTTCGGGGCCTTCGTCAAGCCGATCGGCATCGGGGCGATCGCGGTGTCCGGCCTGATCGGCATCCTGCGCATGGGCAAGATCGTGGCGGGCTCGGTGTCGCTGGGGTTCAAAGGCCTGGGGCGCAAGGGGGGCGGCGAAGCGGCGCCGGAGCGGACGCAGTGGGATCTGAAGCCCAAGACGGTGTTGCTCTTCGAGCTGGGCCTGATGGTGACGATGGGCGTCATCTTCTTCATCGTCGCGGCGGTGACGCCGCAGGAAGGCGGCGTGTCGTACACGACGGGCGAGTGCCTGACGTTCGCCGTGGTGGGGATGATCGTCGGGTTCCTGCTGTCGTTCCTGTTCACGCCGGTGGCGGCGCAGGCGATCGCGATCGTCGGGGTCAACCCTGTCTCCGGGATGACGCTGATCACGGTCGTGCTGTCGATCATCGCCATGATCCTGACGGGCCTGTCGGGCTCGGCCGGGATGGTCATCGCTCTCATCATCGGCACGGCAGTGTGCACGGCGTTGTCGACCTCCGGTGCGCTCGTCACCGATTTCAAGATCGGCTACTGGATCGGCTCGACGCCACGCAACCAGCAGATTTGGAAATTCCTCGGCGTGGTCGTCGCGGCGCTGGTCATCGCCTTCGTCGTGCCGCTGATGGACCAGGCCTACCACTTCCTGGTGCAGGATCCCGTGACGGGGCAGATGGTCTCCAACGACAAGGTCCTGCCGGCGCCCCAGGCGAACATGCTGGCCGCCGTGTCCAAGGGCCTGATGTCCGACGCGACGAACCAGCCATGGCTGCTCTACGGCGTGGGCGGCCTGGTCGCCGTCCTGCTCTTCATGGCCGGCGTGCCGATGCTCGCTTTCGCGCTCGGCATGTACCTCCCGCTGGCGATCAACCTCGCCGTACTGGCGGGCGCAGTCGTGGCCTGGATCATCTCCAAGACGGGCGGCCGGGAGGACGTCAAGAAGATGCGCGCCGAACAAGGCACGCTGA
Organism: Deltaproteobacteria bacterium; assembly: GCA_016218815.1. Taxonomy (GTDB): domain Bacteria; phylum Myxococcota_A; class Polyangia; order DRWM01; family JAAZOP01; genus JAAZOP01. Next base: position 86,933 of record JACRCX010000037.1, on the reverse strand, counting down.
TCGCCTCGGGCCTCATGGCCGGCGCGGCGATCATCGGGCTGGTAACGGCAGTGCTGCGCCTTCCCGCGGTCGGCGCGCCGATCCGCTACCTGAGCGTCGGCGAGACGTACGGCTTCCACCCGGTCGTCGCGGGCCAGGACAAGAGCGCGAGCTTCCTGTGCCGCGATCTCAAGCTCGCCCCGGGCCAGCGTTGCGAGTCGCGCTGGGTCGTGGACGAACCGGCCAAGACGCGGCCCGAGGTGTTCCTGGACGGCCGGCCGCTGCACGGGCTCGCCCCGTGCGCGATGCTCGCCTTGCCGGCCGGCCGGGACTGCCGCGAGAAGTTCAGCGGCGGCGAGCGCTCGGTTCCCCGCATGGAGCTGGTCGTCGACGGCAAGGTCCGGCCGCCGGTATCCACGTGCGACGAGCTGAAGCTGGTCCCCGGGCAGCCGTGCGAGGTGCGCGAGACGACGACCTGGGACGGCGAGACGAAGCGAGAGCTCGTCGTCGATGAGGTTCCGCTCGGCGAGTTCGTCCCCTGCGAGCAGCTCAAGCTGGACGAGAAGCGAAAGTGCGAGGTCCGGGAGACGGTGGACCGGGTGGCACTGGCGAGCTTCGAGGTGCTGGTGGACGGGAAGGCGCGCGGCCCGGTCACTTCCTGCGAGGAGCTGCGCCTGCCGGAAGGGTCGAGCTGCGAGGTGCGCCAGGTCGAGTCGGAGAAGGCGAAGACGCACCGGGAGATCCTGGTCGATGGCAAGCCGCGGGCGCCGCTGACGTCCTGCGGCGAGGTCAACGTGCCCAAGGGCCAGTCATGCGAGGAGGTTCTGGCGAGCGAGGCGCAGCACTGGTACGACGGACGCACGGGCCAGCTCCTCGGATTCGCCGCGCTGCTGGTCCTGGCCGTCCTCTGCTACTTCCTCGCGAGCCTCGGCGCCAAGTGGGCGCTGGCGGCCACGGCGGCGGCGAAGAAGGACGACGAGGGCTCCTCCTAGATCGTGCTGCCGACGGCGTAGCCCTCGGCCACGGCGTCGAAGGCGCGGCGTACTTCCTTGGCGTCGCCGATGAGATGGGCCTCGGGCAGGCGCGAGGCGACGGCGTCGTACAGGGTGCGCTCGGGCTCCGCGCCCGCGGCGAGCACGACGGTGTCGCAGGTGACGAGCAGCGGTCCGTCGCCCTCCAGCTCGAGGCCCTCGGGCGTGATGCGGATCACCTTGCGGCCCGCGATCATCGTGACGCCGTAGCGCTCGAGGTCCTGCATCAGCGACCAGCGGGTGGAGACGCCGATGTCGGCGCCGAACTTGCCGCGCATCTCGACGAGAGTGACCTGGCGGGTGCCGCGGCGGGCCAGGCGGCGGATCTCCTCGGGCGCCTCGGCCTCCTCGACGAGGAGGAAGCGGATGGTGTCGGCGTCGAGGGATCCGAGGAGGGCGATGTGGCGGGCGACGTCGACACCGACGGCGCCGCCGCCGATGACGGCGACGGAGCGGCCCGGCACTGAGCGGCCGGCGAGCACGTCCCAGGCGTGCTGCACGTTGGGACCGTCGCTGCCCGGGATCCGGGGCTGCAGCGGGCGCCCGCCGGTGGCGAACACGACGGCGTCGGCTCCGAACGAGACGATGGCGTCGGCGTCGAGCGGCTGCCCGACGCGCAGGCTGACGCCGGCGGCGAGGGCGCGGGCCTCGAGGTCGTTGGCGATGAGGCGCAGCTCGCGGCGGCCGGGCGAGGCGGCGGCGAGGGCGAGCTGTCCGCCGAGGTTGACGCGCTCGTGGAGGATGACCTCGTGCCCGCGCTCGGCGGCGGTGGCCGCGGCCATGAGGCCCGCGGGGCCGCCGCCGACGACCAGCACTTTCTTGCGGCGCACGCAGGGGGCTGGGGGCGGCTCGCCTTCCCTGCCGGCCAGGGGATTCACCATGCACGTCACGGCTTCCAGGCTCATCACCTTGTCGAAGCAGCCCTGGCCGCAGCCGACGCAGCGCACGACGCGGTCCTGCCGGCCCTCGATCGCCTTGCGGGGCAGGTCGGGATCGGCGATCAGCGCGCGGCCGAAACAGACGGCGTCGGCCAGGCCGTCGGCGAGAATCCGCTCGCCGATTCCCGGATGATTGATGCGGTTGGCGGCGAAGACCGGGATGCCGACGCGCTCGCGGACGCCGCGGGCGAGATAGGCGTAGGCGCCCTGGGGCACGGCGGCGATGATCTGCGGCACGCGGGTCTCGTGCCACCCGCCGGTCACGCTCACGTAGTCCACACCCTCGGCCTCCAGCAGCCTGGCGAACTCGGCGGCCTGGGTGTTGGTGTTGCCGCCCGGGACGAAGTCGTTGCCGGCGAGGCGGAAGCCGACGACGGTCGAGTCGCCCACGGCGGCGCGCACGGCGCGCGCCACTTCCAGACCGAACCTCGCGCGGCCGGGCAGCGTCTTCCCGCCGTAGTCGTCGGTGCGCAGGTTGGTCACGGGGGAGAGGAACTGGGCGACGAGGTAGCCGGCGGAGGCGATGACCTCGACGGCGTCGAAGCCGGCCTCGACGGCCCGTGCGGCCGCGGAGGCGTAGTGCAGGATCACCTCGCGGATCTCGTCGTAGGTCAGCTCGCGAGGCGTCTCGCGGGTGTAGCGGGAAGGCACGGCGGAGGGAGCCAGGGCGGGCTTGCCGCCGATGAGGAACGAGTGGACGTAGCGGCCGGCGTGGAGGAGCTGGACGGCGGCGAGCGCGCCGTGCTCCTGGATGGCGTGGGCCAGGCGGTGCATGCCGGGGACGAAGCTGCCGTCGCGCAGCGAGATGAAGAACGGCCCGCCGGAGAACTCGTCGATCGTGCAGGCGCCGACGACGATCAGCCCGGCGCCGCCGCGCGACCGCGCCGAATAGAAATCAATGAGCCGCTGGGTCACCTCGCCCTGCGGCGTGTAGCCCATGTGCATCGCCGGCATGACGATGCGGTTGCGGACGGTGCGGTGACGGAGCTGCAGGGGCTGGAGCAGTCTGTCGTACATGGATGGCCTCCTGGAAGAAAGCCCGGCGGCAACGTTCTCGACCCGCCGGCGGGAGCGGGGAGAAAGTAACCACAGATGAACACCGATGAACACAGATAGTTGGAGACGGGGAGGACGGGCGAGGATGGAACCACCGATGGACACCGAATCCGGCTGGATCCGCCACGAGCGTCCCGCGTAGGATGGGCCCATGCGGTACGCCGTGTTCGTTCTTTGGGCATGCGCTTCGGCCGGCGGGTGTGAGCGATCGTCGTCGCAGGCGGATGCTCCGCGAACGGAACAGGCTCCGTCCGCTGCGATCCCGGGCGGCGCGACGCCCGACGACGCCGCGCCGCGGCTGGCCACGCCGGAGGACGCGCTCGCCGCGTTCCTGTCGGCGTGGAACCTCTCCGTCCTGCCGCGCGTGCGCGAGAGCGAACGCGGGGCATTGCAGGCGATCGACCGGGCAATGCGCGAGGCGCCGGAGAAGCTGACGGCGCGGCGCGAGCCGTGCCGGGAGGCCAAGGCGCTGGTCGAGCGGATCAACCGGGAGACCAGCCATGACTTCGTGGTCTACGGCACGCTGGGCGATCTGAATCGGGACGGCGATTGCTGGCGCGTGATGTACGAGGGAGGGATGGATGCCGAAGCCATCGGGTACCTGGATCCGGTGAGCGGGCGGTTGCTGGTGGTCTGGCGCGTGCCGGAAGGCTGAACGGGGAGAAAGAAACCACCGATGGACACAGATGAACACAGATGGCTCCGCCCATTTCCCGGTGCCCTGTCTGTGTTCATCGGTGTTCCTCTGTGGTTCTTCTTGTGCGGATCGGCGGCGGCGCAGGACGAGGGGGCGCCGTCGGGAAGCGGGGCGGCGACCGACGCGGCGAGCGAGGGGGTCGCGGAGGAGCCCGAGGGGTTGCCGCCCGACGTCCAGGGCGAGGTGCTGGACGAACAGAGCGGGTACTACTGGACGTTCGCGTTCGTGGCAACGCTGGGCGAGATCTTCGGCGGGGTGGCGCTGGGCGCGGGCGTGACGGCGGTGGTGGACGCGTACGACCGGCGGGACGCGGCGGGACACGCCGCAACGACGGAGGACGGCGACGGGATCCGCGGCGTCGCGGACGGGCTGGAGACGACGGGGTGGGTCCTGGCGAGCGTGGGCACGGTCGGGTTCGGCCTGGGTCTCGCGCTCGATCTGGTGCTGGGCTCGGAGTTCGGCGACGACGACTGGTGGGTCCGGGTAGGCATCACGAGTCCGCTGGCGGCGGCGGCGGCGGCGTTGATTTCCTCGGGCGTGGTCCAGGTGTACCGCGCGGTCGACTACCGGGCGATGGCGCTGAAGATGGGGACGGCCGCGGAACGCGACGCGCGGCAGGCCGAGGCGACGGACTTCGAGATCATGGGCTGGTCGTTCATCGGGGCCGGCGCGGCGGTGGCGCTCGGCGTGACCGCGTACTGGGTGTGGGACTGGATCGATGCCGACGTCCTGGAAGAGGACGGGGAGGAGGAGGAGTCGGACGTGGCAGTGGCGGTGGTCCCGTCGGTCGGGCCGGGAATCCAGGGACTGGGTCTGCTCATGAGCTGGTAGCGGCGGATCCGTCCGCACACCCGTCGCCATCGGCATCGGTTCCCGGGGCAGCCGGCTGATCGGGACAGACGTCGAGGAGGTCTTCCACGCCGTCGCCGTCGCGGTCGGCGCCGGGGCGGTCCGCGGGCGGGGCGTCCGTGGGGCGGACGGAATCGTCGTGACAGCCCTCGGGCTCGTTGGCCGGCAGGGGGGTGTCGCAGTCGGCAGGAGCGGTCGAGCGGTCGAGCCCTTCGACGCGGCTCAGGGCAGGCGGCCGAGCGGTCGTGGGCGAGGGAGGATGCGTGCAAGCGAGGAGCGCCCCGAGCGCCACCGGCAACAGGACTCGCGCGGCGCGACGGACGGCGCTCGAGAAGCGGGCGGGGTGCTGCACCGACGGGCCACCTCCGGTCTACGGTGTATCGCGAAGCGGACGCCGTCGCAACACGGCTTGGCCGGAAACCTGTCCGCCGGATCCCTTCCTCTGCGACTCTGCGTCTCTGCGCGAGATTCCTGCTTCCGCCGGTCGGCCCGCGGTATGCTGCACGCGTGGGCGCGCGGTTTCGCCGGTTCCTCCGCGAACGGTTCCTCGAAGGCAACGGCGAGCCGGTCAACCCGATCCACCTGGCCTTCCGCGCGCTGCTCCTGCTGGTCCTGTTCGTCTGGGGCTGGAAGTTCATCGTCGCGACGATCGCCTCCAACACGGCGGGGACCTCCGTGCTGCACCACATCAACCTTCCGCTGCACGAGGCGGGGCACGTCGTGTTCGGGTGGTTCGGGACGCTGATCGGCGCGCTGGGCGGGACGTTGATGCAGCTCCTGTTCCCCCTGCTGTTCGTCGTCGCCTTCCTGTGGCAGCGGCAGCCGTTCGGGGCGGCGGCCTGCTTGTGGTGGCTGGGCGAGAGCCTGATGGAGTCGGCAACCTACATCAACGACGCGCGTGACCTCAGGCTCGTGCTGCTCGGCGGCGTCACCGGCAAGGACGTCGCGGACTACCACGACTGGCAGTTCATCCTGACCCGCCTCGACATGCTGACCTGGGATCACGCGCTGGCGCGTCTGGCGCAGGGGACGGGGATCGCGCTGCTGCTCGGGTCGGCGGCGTGGGGCGGCGTCGTGCTGTGGCTGCAATATCGCCGCCGCGAGACGACGTGAGCGGCGGAGAGCCGTCGGGGAGGTCGGGGATGAGGGTGCTCGTCGTCGGCGTGGGGCTGCAGGGCCGGGCCGTCGTGCACGATCTGGAGCGGACGGCGGCCGTGACCGAGGTCGTGGCGGCGGACCTGGACGCTCGCATCGCGGCGGCGGAGCTCGAGCGGCTCGGGTGCCGCAAGGCACACAGCGTGCATCTCGACGCCACCGACGGCGACCGCCTGCCCGGAGCCGTGCGCGGGCTGCACCCGCACGTGGTGGTGTGCATGGTTCCCCCCCAGCTCCAGGTCGCGGTGGCGCGCGCCGCGCTGGCGGCAGGCGCGCACTTCGTCAGCACGAGCTACGCGGGCGGCGTGGCGGAGCTGCATGCCGAGGCGGAACAGCAGGGCTTGGTGCTGCTGCCCGAGATGGGTTTCGACCCGGGGATCGACCTGGTGATGGCGCGGGCCGCGGTCGGGTCGTTGGACGAGGTCCACGGTCTGCACATGTACGGCGGAGGCATCCCGGACGCGGTCGCGGCGGACAACCCGCTGCACTACAAGGTGACGTGGACGTTCGACGGCGTGCTGCAAGCGTATCGCCGCCCCGCGCGCGTGCTGCGGGACGGCACGGAGGTCGCGATTCCGGGCGAGCGCATCTTCGAGGCGCAGCACACGGCGACCGTGGACGTGCCGGGCGTCGGGACGCTCGAGGCGTACCCGAACGGCGATGCGGTGCACTACCGTGAGCTGTACGGGCTCGGCCCGGCGCTGCGGGACCTGGGACGCTTCGCGCTGCGTTGGCCGGGGCACTGCGCGCTCTGGCGGACGATGTCGGCGCTCGGGTTCCTCGACGCGGAGCCGGTCCGGGTGTCCGGCGCGGGCGTCCTGCCGGTGCAGTTCACCGCCCGACTGCTGGAGCCGCGCCTGCAATACGCTGCGGGAGAGCGCGACCTGGCGATTCTGCGCGTGCGGGCATGGGGGAAGAAGGGCGGCGCGAAGCGTTCGGTCGTGCTGGACCTCCTCGACCGACGCGACCTGGGCACGGGGTTGTTCGCGATGAACCGGACGGTGGGCTACACGGCGAGCATCGGGGTGCAGCTCATTCTGGACGGCACGATCACCCGGCCCGGCCTGCGCCATCCCGCGCGCGACGTCCCGCCCGAACGACTCTTCGCGGAGCTGCGAGAGCGGGGAATCGAAGTGAGCGGACCCGGGATGGCCGCAGGCATCGACCGCGGCTGAGCCCGCCGCAGAGCCGGATGCGCCCGGCACGTCCGCCTGCCCTGAGTCCCGTCGAAGGGCTCGACCGCCCGTCCGCTCGACCGCTCGCTCGCCCCGCTCGACCGCTCGCTTCCGCCGCTACGCGCCCGGGCCCTTCTTGAGGCCGGCACGGGCGACGATGTCGGCGACCTTGGATTCCCACTCGATGGCCATGATGTGGACGCCGCGGACGCCGGGGATCTCGCGCACGGCCTGGATGGTCTCGACGGCGAGCCTGGTCCCCTCCTCCTTGCCGTCCTTGTTGCCCTCCATGCGCTTGACGACGTCCTCGGGGATGGAGATCCCGGCGACGTTCTTGCGCATGAACTTGGCCATGCCGGCGCTCTTGAGGGGGATGATGCCGGGGAGCACGGCGAGCTTGTCCAACAGGCCCATGTCGCCGGCCTTCTTCATCTCCAGCTTGAAGGCCGCGAGGTCGAAGATGCACTGGGTCTGGACGAACTGGGCGCCGGCGCGGACCTTCTTGGCGAGGCGTAACGTGCGGACCTCGGCGGGGTCGGCGTCGGGCGACCAGGCGGCGCCCAGGAAGAGCGGCGGCCGGCCACCCTCGACGTCGGTGCCGCCGGCGAACTTCGCATCGTCGCGCATGCCCTTGAGGATCCCGAGCATCTGGATCGAGTCGACATCGTAGACGTTGGCGGCCCCGGGCTCGGAGCCGAAGGTCTGGTGGTCGCCGGAGAGGCAGAGGACGTTGCGGATGCCCAGGGCGGTGGCGCCGAGCATGTCGCTCTGGATGGCGATGCGGTTGCGGTCGCGCGCGACCATCTGCATCACGGGCTCGAGGCCCTGCTGGACCATGATCGCGGCGGTGGCGATGCTGGAGACACGGACGACCGCGGTCTGGTTGTCGGTGACGTTGGCGGCGTCGACCCAGCCCTTGAGGATGCCGACCTTCTTGTGGATCGCCTCGAGGTCGAGGCCCTTGGGCGGGCCGAGCTCGGCCGTCACGACGAAGCTTCCGGCCTTGATGAGCTTCTCCAGGCCGCTGACCGGTCCCACGACCGGCGGGGGCGGCGTCTTCTCCGCCGGGGGCTTGGCCTTCTTCGGTGCTGCCGCTTCCGTCATGGTCTCCGTCCCCTATCTCGGCTCGATCCTGCCCTGTTCCTTGAGGTCCTCGCGCACGACCTTGCGCTGTCCGCCGTCGCGGCTCGTCGTCCAGTTGCGCGGCGGGAGGATCTCCGAGTAGCGGTCCAGCTCGCCGAGCTTCTGGAGGCGCTGGACGATCAGCGCCCAACCGCAGTCGCGGTCCTTGCCGACCTCGCACTTCCCGCCGCTCGATCCGCCGCACGGGCCGTTGTGCAGGCGCTTGGCGCAGCGGGCCACGGGGCAGATGCCCCCGGTCCGGTCGAGGATGCAGTCGCCGCACATCGCGCACCGCTCGGCCCACTCGCCCTGCTCCAGCGTCACGCCGATGAAGCGGGTATTGAGGCCCGGCAGCACGATCTTGTCCTGGAAGCGCTCGGCCATGAACTGGATGCCGCAGCCGCAGGCGATGGACAGGACCGCGTCGACCTGCCCGACCTTGGTCGCCATCTCCTCGAGGAACTCCCGGTCGCACTGCCGCTTCACGGTCTGCTCCAGGACCTCGAGCGGGCGGCCGTTCTTCTGGGCCTCGAGGCGGAGCATCGAGGCGAGGATGCCGGCCTCCTTCTCGCCGCCGGCGAAGCAGACGCTGACGCACGTCCCGCAGCCGGCGACGAGGATGCGCTTGTAGCGCTCGATCAACTTCACGATCTGCTCGAACGGTTTCTGCTCACCGACGATCATTTCGTTGCCTCGCTCTTGATCGATCCGGCGGCCTGACCGCCACCGTCCCCCACGCGCCCGGCCTTGCTCGAGGTCGTCGCAGAGACGCCCCCGCGCACGGGGCTGGGTCCCAGCCCCCGGACGCGCTCGACCATTTCCTGCACGATGGCGGCCCACCGGGGCCCCATCGCGGACGACAGGTTGTACATGTGCAGCCGCTCCGGCTCGATCCCCACCTGGGCCAACAGGGTCTTGACCCACTTGACGCGACTCTTGGCCACGAGGTTGCCCTTCAGGAAGTGGCAGCTCCCCTCCTCGCAGCCGGCGACCATTACGCCGTCGGCCCCTTCCTCGAACGCGCGCAGGAGCTGCCCCGCGTCGAGCTTGCCGGTGCACGGCAGGCGGATGTTGCGCACGTTCGGCGGGTACTGCAGGCGCATCGAGCCGGCCATGTCGGCGGCGGCGAAAGCGCAGTAGTGGCACAGGAAGGCGACCAGACGGGGTTCGAAGGGGGAAGAGGCAGTCGTTGGTTCTTGGTTGTTGGTCGTTGGTTCCGGAGCCGGCTTCGGGCGAGCGGCCTGGGGTCCCTGATCCTTGGGCGTCGGCTTCGGGCCCTGGGGTGCGGCGTGGGAGGTGGATTCGGCCATGGTGTCCTCCCTACTCCCTGGTCCCGGGCGGATTGCAGGCGCAGCCGCCGACCGGGGCCGCGCCTGGCGTGCAGGTGTTGGCCGCGAGCTGGCCGTCGGCGGCGGGGCGCGGGGCGCCGCAGGTCGGGCCGCAGCTTCCGAAGGCACGGAGCATCTCGGTCAGCTCGTCGTCGCGGAAATGGCCGAGCTGGATCGCCTTGGCCGGGCAGGAAGCGGCACAGATGCCGCAGCCCTGGCACTTGACCGAGGCGATTTCGACCACGCCGTCGGCTCCCGGCGCGGGCGCGTCGAACGGGCACATGCGCACGCACGTCAGACAGGAAACGCACTTCTCCGGATCGACGCGCGACACGATCGCGCTGGACTCCAGCTCGTCGCGCCACAACACGGTGCCGGCGCGGCCGGCCGCTGCCAGCGCCTGGTCGACGGTCTCGTCGACGGTCTTGGGGCCGTGGGCCAGCCCGCAGAGGTAGATGCCCTCGCTGGCGAAGTCCACGGGCCGCAGCTTGGGATGCGCCTCGAGGAAGAACCCCTCGGCGAGGATCGGGATCTTGAACACGTCGCCCAAGGTGCGGTTCGCGGCCTTGTCGGCCTCGATCCCGGCGGCCAGGACGAGCCAGTCCGCGGTGAGGGTCAGGTCGTCGCGCAGCGACGGGTCGTGGTGCACGACCTTCACGCGGTCGCCGTCGGCCGCGACCTCCGGCTTCTTCTCCGCGTCGAAGCGCAGGAAGACCACGCCGGCCTCGCGCGCCCTGCGGTACACGTCCTCGGCCAGGCCGTAGGTGCGGACGTCGCGGTACAGGACGTAGACATTGGCGTCGGGCCGGGCGGTCTTGACCGCCAGGGCGTTCTTGACGGCGTTGGCGCAGCAGACGCGCGAGCAGTACGGGCGCTCCTCGTCGCGCGAGCCGACGCACTGGATGAACACGGCGGTGCCGCCCGCGGGCAGGTCGAGGCCGCCCTTCTCCTCCACCTCGAGCAGCGTCACGACGCGCGGATGCTCGCCGTAGAGGAACTGCTTCGGCTTGTGCTCGTGCGCACCGGTGGCGACGACGACCACCGCGCCCTCGGCCGTCTTCCCGTTGGACAGCTCGGCGGTGAAGTGCCCGACGTGGCCGTGAGAGGAGACGACGGTCGTTCCCAGGTGCAGGCGGATGCGCTCGTTGCGCCGCACCGCCTCGGCCAGGTCGGCGACGTACGCCTGAACGTCCTTGCCGCGCCAGGTCTTGCGCAAGCGGCGGGCGACGCCGCCCAGCTCCGGTTCCTTCTCGACGAGGTGTACGGGGAAGCCCTGGCCGGCGATGGACAGCGCGGCGACCATGCCGCCGACGCCGCCGCCGATCACGATCGCCTCCTGGTGGACGGGCACGGTGGAGCCGACCAGCGGGGTGAGCCGGGAGGCCTTGGCCACCGTCATCGCCACCAGGTCCTTGGCCTTCTCGGTCGCCTCGAGCGGCAGCTTCTGGTGCACCCAGGCGCACTGCTCGCGGATGTTGCCCAGCTCGAAAAGGTGGCGGTTCAAGCCCGCCTCGCGCAGCGTCTCCTGGAAGATCGGCTCGTGGGTGCGCGGCGTGCAGGAGGCGACGACGACGCGGTTCAAACCCTTCTCCGCGATGCGCTTGCGGATGTTGACCTGGGTGTCCTGGGAGCAGGTGAACAGGTTGCGCTCCACGTGCACCACGTGCGGCAGCGTCCGCGCGAACTTCTCGACCTCCTCGACCTGCACCGTCCCCGCGATGTTGATGCCGCAGTGGCAGATGAAGACGCCGACGCGCGGCTCCTCGCCGGAGACGTCGCGCGGCTCGGGGTAGGTCTTCTTCGTGACTTCCGTTCCGCGCGCCTCGGCCAGGTACGCGCCGACGCGCCCGGCGGCGGCGCTGGCCTGCGTGACGGTCTCGGGGATGTCCTTGGGCGCCACGAACATGCCGGTGGCGAAGACGCCCTCGCGGCTGGTCTCGACGGGCGAGAGCGACGGGCAACGCACGAAACCGTGGTCGTCCAGCTCCACGCCGAACTTCGCGGCCAGCTCGCGCGAGCCCTTCGACGGCTCGGCCCCGACGGAGAGCACGAGCAGATCGAAGTCCTCCTCGACCGGCTTGCCGGTCGAGGGGTCGGAGTACGCCACGCGGATGTCGCGGGACTTCGGGTCCTCGCGCACAGTGGCGATCTGGCTGCGGACGTAGCGCACGCCGGTCTCGCGCTGCGCGCGCTCCCAGTAGGCCTCGAAGCCCTTGCCGAAGGCGCGCAGGTCCATGAAGAAGATCGTCGACTGGAGCGCGGAGTCGTGGTCCTTGGCGACGATCGCCTCCTTGGTGGCCTGCATGCAGCAGAAGGCCGAGCACCAGGGATTGGTGCGGCGGTCGCGCGAGCCGACGCACTGGAGGAAGGCGATCTTCTTGGGGTGCTTGCCGTCGGCGGGCCGCAGGACGACGCCGCGGGTGGGGCCCGAGGCCGACAGCGTCCGCTCGAACTGGATGCTCGTCAGCACGTTGGGGAAGCGGCCGTGTCCCAGCTCGGCCAGACGGCCGGCATCGAACGTGCGGAAGCCGGGGGCCAGGACGACCGCGCCGACGTCGAGCTTGCGCTCGGTCGGCTGCTGCTCGTAGTCGATCGCGCCCGCGGGGCAGACCTTGGCGCAGGTGCCGCACTTGCCCGTGAGGAAGTGCACGCAGTTGTCGCGGTCGATGCGCGGCGTGGAGGGAACGGCCGAGGGGAACGGGCGGTTGATCGTGCCGGTGCGCCCGAGTCCCGCCTCGAACGGCTGCCGGTAGGGTGCGGGCTTGTGGCCCCACAGGTCCTCGGGACGGATCTTCTTCGTCGGGCAGACGCTCGCGCAGGCGTTGCACTCCTGGCAGACCTTGGAACGCTCGTCGAACGGCGCGCGCACGGTGCGCTCGCGCCCGCGGCCCAGGAAATCGATCGCGCCGACCTCCATCACCTGGTGGCACATGCGCACGCAGCGGCCGCACAGCACACAGTCCTCCTTCGGGTCGGGCGACCAGAAGGAGGTCTCGCAGGCGCCGAGCGACGCGGCGAGGTCACGAACGGGCACGTTCTCCGGACAACGCGCGAGCAGCAGCTCGGCGATCACCTTGCGTGCCTCCAATACCTCGGGCGCGTCGGTGATCACCTTGAGGCCCGGCGTCGCCGGGTAGGTGCAGGAGGCGACGAGGCGCTTGCCGCGCGGCTCCTCGAGCTGCACCTGGCAGATGCGGCAGGCGCCGCTCGGGATCAGACCGCGGCTGTGGCACAGCGTCGGGATCTTGATCCCGGCGGCCTCGGCCGCCTGGAGGATCGTCGAGCCGGCGGCGACCTTGACCTCGCGGCCGTCGAGCGTGAGGGTGACCTCGGAGGACGGCCCTTCGACTCCCTTCGGTCGCTCAGGGCTCCCGGCGCCGGGGGTGCCGGGAGGCGGCGCGGCGGAGGGGGCGGACGGCGGAGGCGCAGGTCGTGAGTCGTGAGTCGTGAGTCGTGAGTCGACTCCGGAGACACGCGACGGCGGCCGCGCGGCCGGGACGAACGGGGCGGGGGCCGCGCCCAGCGGCGGAGTCGTCCGGGGCGCCGCGGGGGCCGGGCGCGCGGGGAAGCCCGCGGCCGGCAAGACGATCGGCGGCGGGATGGCGGGCGCCTTCGGCGGCGCCGCGGACGTCGGGGGCTTGGGCCCTTCGACTCCCTTCGGTCGCTCAGGACTGCCGGCGCCGGGAGCGCCGGCAGGAGGCTTGAGGGGGTCGCTCATCTTGCGTCCTCCTCCCGGCACGTGCCGCCCTGGCAGCGCCCGGCCGGACATTTCCCCGCCAGGTGCGCGTCCCATTCGTAGCGGAAGTAGCGCAACGACGAGAGCAGGGGATTGGGCGCGGCCTGGCCGAGCCCGCAGAACGAGGTGGAGATCAGAATCCGCGAGAGGCGTTCCATCCGCTCGATGTCCGAAGCCTTGCCGCGCCCGGCGATGATCTCATCGACCATGTGCAGGAGCTGCACGGTGCCCTCACGGCACGGCGTGCACTTGCCGCAGGACTCGGCGGTGAAGAACGAGAGGAAGTCGCGGACCATGTCCACGATGCAGACGCTCTCGTCCATGACGATGATGCCGCCGGAGCCCATCGCGGAGCCGGCCTGGTTCAGGTGCTCGAAGTCGAGCGGCAGGTCGATGAGGTTGGCGGGGACGATGCCGCCGCCGGGACCGCCGGTCTGGACGCCCTTGAGCTTGTGGCCGGAGGGCACGCCGCCGGCCATGTCGATCACGTCCTTGACGGTCGTCCCCAGCGGCACCTCGAGCACGCCCGGGTTGTTGATCGCGCCGGCGAGCGAGAAGACCATGGTGCCCTTGCTCTTCTCGGAACCGATCGAGGCGTACCAGTCGCCGCCGCGGAGCACGATGGCGGGGACGGCGCTCCAGGTCTTGACGTTGTTGACGTTGGTCGGCTTGCCCCACAGCCCGGACTGGGCCGGGAACGGCGGCCGCAACCGCGGCTCCCCCGCCATGCCCTCGATGCTCGAAATGAGCGCCGTCTCCTCGCCGCAGACGTACGCGCCCGCGCCGATCTTGACCTTGGCGTGGAAGGAGAAGCCGGTACCCAGGATGTCGTCGCCCAACAGCCCGTTGCGCATCGCCTGGCGGATCGCCTCGCCCAGCAGCTCCACGGCCAGCGGATACTCGGCACGGACGTAGAAGTAGCCGTAGCGGGCGCCGATGGCGTAGCCGCCGATGGTCATCCCCTCCAGGACGCTGTAGGGATCGCCCTCGAGCAGCACGCGATCCATGTACGAGCCGCAGTTGCCCTCGTCGGCGTTGCAGATGACGTACTTCGGGTCGCCGGTCGCGGCGCGGCAGAAGCCCCACTTCACGCCGGTGGGGAACCCGGCGCCGCCCCGCCCGCGGAGGCCAGAGGCCTTGACGGCATCGATCACCTGCTCGGGCGCCATGCCGGAGAGGACCCGCTCCAGGGCCGTGTACCCGCCGCGCGCAAGGTACTCCTCCAGGCTGCGCGGGTTGACCATGCCGCAGTTGCGCAGGCTGAGGCGCTGCTGGCGGGCGTAGAACGGATGCGGGCCGGCGAGCGACTTGTCGGGGGGACCCCAGACGTGGACGCTCTTGTCGAGCAGGTTCTCCTCGCGGTCGATGGCCTGGAGCACGCCGTCGGCGGGAAGCTCGCCACGCCCGACGGCATCGACGAGGTCGCGGGCCTTGGACGTCGTGACTTTGCGGTAGGTCACGCGCGGCCGGCCCGGGATCTCGACGTGCACCAAAGGCTCCTCGGCGCAGTGGCCGGTGCAGCCGGTGCGGGTGACGCGGAGGTCGAGACCGGTCGCGCGCACGCGCGCGGCGATCGCCTCGAAGACCTCCTCGGCGCCGACCATCGCGCCGCAGGTGGCGCAGCCGACCGAAAGCTTGGGGTGCGCGGGCCAAAGGGTGGCCGTTCCGATCCGCCGGAGGTTGCCGAGCCGTTCTCGCATGGTTGCGGCGATCATCGTTTCGTCCCTACCGGAAATCCGCGAGCAGTTTGGGAATCTGATCGGGTTTCAGCTCGACGTACGCCTCGCCGTCGATGCGCGCCACCGGGGCGTGGGAGCAGCAGCCGACGTGGTGCACGGCGCGCACGGTGAAGCGCTTGTCTTCGGTCGTACCGCCGCGCCGCACCCCCAGCTCGCGCTCGACGCGTGCGAGGATGTCTCCGGCGCCCTTCATGTGGCACGCAGCGCCCACGCAAACCTCGAGCAGGTGCCGCCCGGAAGGCTCCAGCGACAGCGAGTGGTAGAACGACGCGGCGCGCAGCACGCGCGAGAGCGGGATGCGGATCCGCTCGGAGACGTGCTCCAGCATCAGTCGCGGCAGGTATCCGTAGTGGCCGTTGATCGCACGCAGCACGGGCAGGAGCGCGCCGCGATCGCCGTAGGTGCTCGCCATCGTCCCCGCAAGAAATGCCTCGTCCTCCGGCTCCAGCACGTCCAGCGGCGGCGGCGGCGGCGGCACGCGCACGACGCTGCGCGTGGGGCACTCCTCCAGGCACAGGCCGCAGGCAGTGCACTTGGCGGCGTCGACCGAGCGCGGCTCGGAGCGGACGGAAACCTGGAACCGCCCCGGCTCGCCCGCGACCTCGGTCACCTCCGTCATCGTCAGGATCTCGATGTTCGGATGGCGGCCGCAGCCGACCAGCTTGGGGGAAATCATGCACATCGCGCAGTCGTTGGTGGGGAAGGTCTTGTCGAGCTGCGCCATCGTGCCGCCGATGGAGGGGTTGCGCTCGACGAGGTACACCTTGAAGCCCTGGTCGGCGAGGTCGAGGGAGGCCTGGATGCCGCCGATGCCGCCGCCGACCACGAGGACGCTGCCCCGCTTCGCGGGGCGTTCTTGGTTCTTGGTTGTTGGTTCTTGGTCCATCTCCGGCCCCTAGCCCAGCACGGCAGCGACGACGTCGGGGGGCGCGAGCAGGCGCTCGACCTCCATCTCGCCCTCGCCGAAGCCCCAGGCCAGACCGAGGACCTGGGTCAGGAAGAACACGGGGAGCGGGCGCAGGGCCCCCTGCTGGCCCATGTCGAGGTTGACCTGGCACATGGGGCACGCGGTGACGATGGCGGTAGCACCTCGTGCGCGCGCGTCGTCCAGCAGCCGGGTCTGCAGACGCACCGCGGTGTCGGGAGCGGTGACGGCGGACGCCGCGCCGCAACAATCGACCTTGCCGCCCCAGTCGACGGACTCGACGCCGGCGAAGCGCAGGATGCGCTCCATCGCGGTGGGGTTCTCGGGGTCGTCGTACCCGAGATCGCCGGCCGCGCGGACGAAGAGGCAGCCGTAGTAGCAGACGGGGCGGAAACCGGAGAGGCGACGGCGGACCGGCGGCGGCTCGCGCGCGGCTTCCAGCGCTCGCAGCGTGACCTCGACGATGTTGTGGATCCGCACCCGCCCCTCGTAGGGCACGGGCAGCGCGCCGTTGACCTGTTCCCGCATCGCCGCCTCGCGCATCGCATGCTCGGCCGCGCGCAGGCGGAAGAAGCAGGAGGCGCAGGGGGTGACGACGTCGAGGCCGGTCTTCTCGGCCAGTCCGAGGTTGCGGGCGGCGAGGCCGGTGGCGACCGCTGGATCGAGGGAGTGGGCGGACGAGGCGCCGCAGCAGTTCCAGTCCTCGATCTCCTCCAGCTCGACGCCGAGCCGCCCGAGCACGCGGCGCAAGCTGGCCTCGTACATCCGTGCCGACGTCTCGACGGAGCACCCGGGGTAGTAGGCGTACTTCACGACTTCACCGATCCAGCGACCCCTGGGCGAGGTCGAAGATGCGTTGCAGATCGCGGCGGGCGCGGATGGAGCGGCCAAGGGCCCGGACGCGGCCCTTGCCGCGCATCGCCATTCCGCGGCGCAGCTCTTTCCAGGTCAGCCAATGCTTGAGGTAGATGCGCACCATCAGGCGCGCCTCGTCCGAGCGCCCCTTCTTGCGCAGGGTCTTGATGAACGCGGAATGGAAGGTGCCGGCACGCGAAGAAGGCGCCAGGTCCAGCTCCGTCGCCCGCGCCCGCAGCCAGTCGAGGACCTCGGCCGGCTCCGCGCCGGTCGGGCAGCGGGTTGAGCACGCATGGCAGCCCAGGCAGTCCCAGATCATCCGGGAACGCACGGCGGCATCGATGTGGCCCAGGCGCACGTGCGCGACCAGCTCGTTGACCGGGACGTCGGTCGACTCCGCCACGGGACAGCCGGCGGTGCACTTGCGGCACTGGATGCACAGAAAGACCGATTCCGGCACGTCCACGGCGTCGGGACCGCGGGATCCTTCGCCCCCGCGCGCGTCAGCGGTTTCCCGCCTGCTCACGGCCCCCAACCTCCTGTCACCCCAGGAATCGAGTTGAACGGGGTGAGATCGAAGGCGCCCACCCCCCAAGAGCCACCGGTCAGACGCATACCCCGACCGCGGGGAATTGTCAACGCATCCTTTCCGGACGTGGAATTCATGCACATGCGCGAGGTTGCCGGGCTTCGGTGTTCCGGCCTAGGATACGGCTTCGTGCGAGCGGTGGTGCAGCGGGTCGGGGAGGCGAGCGTCTCGGTCGAAGGCCGGGAGATTGCACGCATCGGCCGGGGCCTCGTCGTGTACCTCGGCGTCGGCCGGGGCGACGGGGAGCCGGAGGTCACCTGGCTGGCGGAGAAGATCGCGAACCTGCGCATCTTCGAGAACGACCGTTCGCACTTCGACCAGTCGGTCCTGGACGTCGGCGGCGCGGCCCTGGTCGTGAGCCAGTTCACGCTGTACGGGGATTGCCGGCGCGGACGACGGCCGTCGTTCGAGGCGGCGTTGCCCCCGGAAGAGGCCGAGCCGCTGTACGAGAAGTTCCTGGCGGCGCTGGCGGCGCAGGGGGTGCCGGTCCAGTCCGGGCGGTTCCGCGCAATGATGGACGTCGCCGCGGTCAACGCCGGGCCGGTCACCATGCTGTTGGACTCGGCTCGAGGGTTCTAGGGGAGCGGTGGAGCCGTGGTCCCGAAGTACGGGGAGGAAAGGATGACGACACGGAAGACGGGTGGGTCGCAGCGGACGGCGAAGGGAAAGGCGGCGCGCACGGGACCGACGGCGACGCCGGCACACGCGGCGAAGCGGGGGGCGAAGAAGACCGTGCCGCAGCGGACGGCGACACCCGCGCGGCGCGTCGGCGATGCCAAGCCCGGGAAGGCGACCGCGCGGGGGCCGCTCGATCTCGTCCGGCTGCACGCCGCCTGCTTCTCCGCGACGCGGACGCCGGCCGTCGTGCACCTGCCTGCGCTGAACTGCCTGGCACTCGAGGGTCGCGGGGCGCCGGAGGGCCGCGAGTTCCAGGACGCGCGGGGAGCGATCGTCGGCGTGGCCTGCACGCTCAAGTTCTCGCAGAAGGCGGCGGGCCGGGACTTCAAGGTCCCGCCGCTCGAGGCGCTCTGGTGGTCGGACTACGACCTCAGCCGCCTGGCCGATCCGCGGGAGCTGTGGCGCGTTCCGCGTCACACCTGGCGCTGGAAGGCGCTCCTGCTGCTGCCCGACTTCGTGACGTCGGAGGACGTGCGCGGCGCGCGCCAGGTCCTCTCGGACCGGCGGGGCGGCGACCCGCTGCCGGGCCGCGTCCACCTGGATCGGATCGATGAGGGAGCCTGCATGCAGGTGCTCCACGTCGGCCCGCACGCGGAGGAGCCGGCGACGATCGCCAG
This sequence comes from Deltaproteobacteria bacterium, assembly GCA_016218815.1. Taxonomy (GTDB): domain Bacteria; phylum Myxococcota_A; class Polyangia; order DRWM01; family JAAZOP01; genus JAAZOP01. The sequence goes on along the minus strand of JACRCX010000037.1, from coordinate 68,464 downwards.
GATGCAGGCGATGATGAAGGAGCGGGGCCTGACGCCCTGCGGATTCCATCACGAGATCTACCTGGGCGACCCGCTGGGCGATCCGCTCCGTTCGCCACCGCTGAAGCTGCGCACGATCCTCCGCCAGCCGGTGCGGTAGGACGCCCCGGGGAGCGGCCTCCGGCCGACGCAGCGTCCGGCCCATCCTGTGGCAGAGGCGTTGACGCCATCGTCCGTGGTGCTTACGAGGCACCTGCGTTTTGCCATCCCGGCAAGATGCAGAAAAGGAGGATCGATGAGGAAGGGATTGGGGACCTGGGCTTTCGCCCTCATTCTCCCGCTCCTCGGGTGCGGCAGCAGCTCGTCCGGACTGCCGGACGTGGGCGACGTGCCCGGGGAGGGGGAGGCGGGCGACGTGGACGCCGGCGACGACGGCGGCGGGGACGCGGACGCCGACACGGACGTCGGCGACGACGACGGCGGCGGGGATGCGGATGCCGATGCCGACGCAACGGCCGGACACACGGTGATCAGTCTCACGTCGGGCGGTGGCCGCGCGAGTTCGGCCTCGTACCAGCTGACGTTGAGCATTGGCACGCCGCAGCCGAGGGGCGCGGCGACGAGCGGTTCGTACGGGGCGGCCGTGGGCCCCGGCGCCGCGGTGAACCAGTAGGGACGGAGGAGGTAGAAGATGCGGAAGGTATTCGTTGCGTTTGCTGCTTGCCTGCTCGTCGCGGCCCCGGCGGCTGCGGATGCTCCGGCGTACATGCCGGTGCAGGGGTTCCTGACCGACGCCGGCGGGGCGCCGGTCGACGGCGACGTGGCGGTTCGCTTCGGGCTGTACACCGCCGACCTCGGCGGCACCGAGGTCTGGAACGAGACGCAGACCGTGGCGATCGACCAGGGCTTCTTCACGGCGTACCTGGGCGACGTCACGGTGCTCAACCTGACCGTGTTCCGCGACAACGACGGGCTGTGGCTCGGCGTGCGCGTGGGCTCGGATGCCGAGATGTCCCGCTTCCAGGTGGCGTCGACGGGCTACGCGGCCTACGCGCAGTACGCCGGCGATGCCGAAATGCTCGGCGGCACACCCGCCAGCGGTTTCGTCACCACCGCGGGCGGCGTGGCGTGGAGCTCGCTCAGCGGCGTGCCGGCCGGCTTCGCCGACGGCACGGACGACGGCACGACCTACTCCGCCGGCACCGGCCTGACGCTTACCGGCTCGACCTTCGCCGCCGACCAGGCGACGGTCCAGGGCTGGGCGCAGGGCGTGTGCTACGACACGGAGCTCGAGCTGACCACCGCGCTCGACGACAACTACGCGGCGCTCGCGCACACCCATCCGTGGAGCGCGCTGACCGCCGTTCCCGCCGGCTTCGCCGACGGCACGGACGACGTCGGCCCCGCCTACACGGCGGGCGCCGGACTCAGCCTGGCCGGCACGACGCTTTCCCTCAACTCGACGGGCTGCCCGTCCGGCGGCCATCTGGTCTGGAACGGGGCGGCGTGGACGTGCGTGCCGGGAGTCACCATCGGCGGCGGGTACTTGACCTCCGTCTACACCCTCGTGGCGGGCAACAACTACGTCTATCCGGCATCCGGCGCGAGCTTCACGCCGACGGCCAACGGGCTTTGCCACGTCACCGCCACGGTCGACCTGCGCGCGGGGCCGAACACGAACAGCAACACCTACGTCCGCGTCGCGTATCGCGCCGGCGCCGTCAACAACGACGACGGCTGGTTCGGCCCGTACATGCCGACGAACACGACCCAGACCGGGACGACGGTGGCAAGCGTGATCAGCGTCACCGCCGGGACGGCGTACACGTTCGGCTGCTACGTCAGCGCGAACGGGGACTTCGTGGGCGACACGATGTTCTGCCGCGTCTCCTTCATCTGCCAGTAGGCAACCCCCTCCGCTCTCCCCGCGGCCGGCCGCTTCCATCCCTCGCTCGCCGTGACGGGCCGTGAGCGGTTCCGCGCGGCCCGCTCCAGGACGGGTTGTTGCGCCGCCCGTTCCGGCGTAATCCTCGCGTCCGGCGAGGTGAAGCGATGGACATGCCCCCGTTCGCGGTCGATTCCGTCACCCTGGGCGCGCTCCAGGCCGTGCACAAGCGCAGCCTGTTCAACGTGGTCGGCCCGCTGTTCCTCGCGGTGCTCATCCCCGCCGCGGCGGCCGCAATGGTCTACGCCGTCATCCGCTTCGTGCCGCCCGGGGAGCGCGAGACGATGGACAAGGCGTGGCTCCTCGCCGCGGCTTCCGTCATCGGCTCACTCGTCCTGCTCTGGTCGTGGGCCAAGAATCTCGGCCTGCACGTGGACGTGCACGAGCTCGGTTTCGTGCTGCATCGGCGCTCGCAGACGCAGGCGTGCCGGTGGGACGACATCGCCGAGCTGTGGTCGACTCCGTTCTACGGCCCATCGCCCGGCGGCGGCCGTCAGACGAAGGCCGGCTACACGGTCCGCAAGCGCGACGGCACCAACATCCTGCTCACCCCCGCGCTCGCCGGACTCGAGCGCCTGGCCGGCCGCGTGCGCGAGGAGACCTACCGGCGGATGATGCCGTGGGCCCTTTCCCAGTTCCAGGCGGGAGGCCAGGTGTCGTTCGGCATGTACTCCGTCAGCCGTCAAGGCCTCGCCGTGACCGCGCCGCAAGTTTCGATCGGCGCGATAATGCTCTCCGGCGGCGCCGTGACCTCGCTCGGCGCCGCCCAGACGACCTTCATGCCGTGGAGCGAGTTCTCGCAGGTCCGCCCCGAATCGCAGTGGCTCCGCCTGGTGCGCCCCGGCCTCGCCATCGACTGGACCATCGTCTACCGCATGGTGCCCAACATGCACGTGCTGCTCGCGCTCCTGCAGCAGGTCTTCCCCAACGTGAAGTGACGCCCCCGCGGCTTCAGCCGCGGGGGGACGCCTCCAGCACACCGGCCAGCGGCCCGAGCACCTCGCGCAGCGGCAGCTCGAGCGGCGCGCCGAGAAGGCGGCCGACGAACTCGTCCGGGTCGGCCTCGAACGACGCGTCACGGAACGCGCGCACGACCTTCTCGCGCACGACCGCCGAGAGCTCCAGCTCGGCGCCCGGCGCTCCCGGCGGCACCTCGCACTCCGCCTGGAACACCTCGCCCGCCAGCGTGGCCAGCGCCCCGGCCGAGGCCGCGAAGCGCACCTCGCCCGGGCGCGCGGAACGGACCGAGTAGCGCGTGCCCTCGCGGCGCTTGCCCAGCGCGCCCTTGACAAGCTGCCCGACGGAGCGCAGCGTCTCGAACGACTTGCGATCCCGGAACAGCTCGAACGGGGAGCGCGACAGGGTCGCTCCCTTCGCCTCGCCGCCGCCGCGCAGGACTCCCGGGTAGCGCTTGAGCAGCTCCCAGCCCGCCCGGCGCGCGCCGTCGGCGTGCACGTCGCCCAGCGCGTCGAGCAGCTCCATCGGGCGCACGACCCCGTCGACCAGCCGCAACGTGCGCGCCAGCTCGTGCCGCACGACCACCCGCTCCGCGACGGCACGGATGTCCTCCTCGTCGCGCGCCAGGCGCCGCGCGTCGAGCGAACGCGGCTCGAGCGCTCCGTCCAGCAGGGCGACGGCGACGGTGAGCGGGGCGGAGAAATTGACCTCGACCGCCGACAGCGGGCCGCCGCGCCACGGACGTGCCGCGTCCTCCATGCCGGCGGTCAACACCGTCGCCGAAAGCTCGACCCGCTCGACGTCGCCCGGCGCGAGGGCACGGCCCTTGGCCCGGCGGAACTGCGCGGCCAGCGACGACGCCGCCTCGGCGGCCGCTGAGACGTACGCGCAGCCGGGCACGCGCTTGACGGCCAGCGTGTCGGAAAGCCAGACCTCGCCGAACCCCTCGAGGAACCCCTCCAGCGGGGCGTGGGCGAAGTGACGCCCCAGGCCGTCGGCCGCACCGAAGACGGCGACGGGAGCGGCGAGCGTCGTGGCGCGGGCGAGTCGCAGTGCCTGCAACCCCTGCCGGATCGGCAGCGCGGCGGTGAGCAGTTTTGCCGGACCGCTGAAGAACGCGGGCGGAAAAAGGAAGGGCGGCGCCATGAACGCGAGTCCGAGCGCCCGGTCGACGATCTCCACGGCGTCGCGGACGACACGCGCGGCGGCGGCGACGGCCCCGCCCAGGTGGATGTGGGTCCACATCTGGCCGTTGTGCGGCCCGACGAGCGCAAAGCCACCCAGCCGCCCCGCCAGCTCGTTCGCCGCCGTGGCCGCCGCCAGCACGTCGCCCAGCGACGAGTCGCGCTCCAGACCACAGGCCACGGCGACGTTGATCGCCGAGTGGCCGGTGTGTCCGAAGAGCAGGTAGTCGTCGTGGTCGAGCGCGATCGATGCCATCGACCACCAGGGCGCCAGGGCCTCGGCGGGAACCGGTTCGGATGCCTTGCGCGCGCCCTTGCGCCGCGCGGGCTGCGCCGGCGAGCCCCAGGCCTCGCGCGCCGCGGCGACCTCGGGGAGACGCAGGCCGTCCAGCAGCGAGGCGAGGACCGAGGCGAGTTGGAGCCGCACGCGTTCGGCCGTGGCGGGCGGGATGGCGGCAGGCTCGAGGCCCAGGATCCAGTCGGCAATGCTGCGGGTGTCCATCACCGGTTGGCGGCCCAGATGACGGTGCCGACGAGCGCGGCGATGACGGCGAAGAGGATGAGGAGCTTGATCACGCTCCACGGCGCCTTGCCCACGACCTCGCCCGTCTGCCCGTTGACCAGGAAACGGTAGATCTTCTCCTTGTAGCGGTAGGCGGCGATCCAGATCGGGAGCAGGATGTGCCGCCACGTGACGTTGGAGAAGGCGTTGTTGACGGAGAGGTTGCGGTGCGTGTCGCCGGGCACGTCCTTGCCGCAGCGGCCGTACTGGTCGTCGGCAATGCGCTGCGAGGCGGCGCCCCACCCTTCCTGCAACCCCAGGACGTATTCCTCGGCGCGCCAGCCGGAGAGGTAGGCGGGGTTGTACGGGGCGAGCTGGTTGCAGTCGAAGTTCTGGACCTTGACCACCAGCTCCGGCGGGAGGCCCTTGGAGGCGCAGATCAGGACGTCACGGTAGGAGTCCTGACGCTGCCCCCACGCGGGCTCCCAACGGATGCGCCGTTCCTGCTCGGTGTGGGTCTTGCCCTGGCTGTCGGTCCTGGTGACGGTGACGTAGTAGTAGTAGCCGGCGTCGGCGGTCCAGCGGCTGAACACTTCGGAGTTGTAGGCCCAGAAGGGGACGTACACGCCGTCGATGTTCTGGACCTTGGCGCGCTGCTTGAGGTCGCTGGGCCGGAACCACAGGCCGCCGATCCACTTGGAAAAGGCCCCGCCGGCGGCCGCACGGTCGACGCGGAAGGGGACCAGCGACTCGGGACGGATCGACTTGGCCGAGACCTCCTGCGGGGCAACGTAGCTGGAGCCGCAGAAGGGGCAGGCCGTCGTCGTCGTGTTCTGCTCGAACTGCACCGTCGCGCCGCACTCCTTGCAGCGGACGGCGAGCGCCGGGCGTCCCATGCCGCCCGTCTGCTCGGCACGCAGGCCGGCCATGAGGTCGTAGGCCTGGATGTGGCTGCCCTCCGGCCCGGCCGCGGGGACGGCCTGCACGGTGCCGCAATGGCTGCAGGACAGCTTCTGCGCCGCGGCGTCGTAGATCATCTCCGCGCTGCAGTTGGGACAACGGTACGCGTGGGTTCCGCCGATCTCCTTGGGTTCGCCGGTGCTCACGTGTCTCCTCCCTGGCCGGAATCGTCGGCCGGCGGAGGCATGCTACGCCGCCGGCCGGCGGCCTTCAATGCTCCGTTGCGGCCCGTGCCGTTGCGCGCACCCGTGGTCGCACCGGCCAGCCCCAGGCGGGTGGCCTTGGCGTGGAAGTTCTTCTTGTCCATGCGCGCCAGGCGCGCGGCGGCCGAGAGGTTGCCGGCGGAGCGCCGCAGGGCGGCGTCGAGGTACGCGCGCTCGAAGTGGTCGACCCAGCGGTCCTTCAGCTCGGCGAACGGCACCGAGAGATCGACCGGCGGCGGGGGCGCCCCGGCCGCCGGCGCGCCCGGCGCCGCCTCGTCCGTCGGCAGGAGGTCGGCATCGACGATTCCGCCCGGGGCGAGCGCCACCGCGCCCTCGATCGCGGCCTTCAGCTCGCGCACGTTGCCACGCCACGGCAGCGCGCGCAGCCGATCGACGGCGCGCGCGGTCAGCTCCGGCGGCTTGCGGCCCAGCTCCGCGGCCGACGCGTCGACGAAACGCGCCGCCAGCGCCGGCACGTCCTCGAGCCTCGCGGACAACGGCGGCACGGTCACCACGCGCGCGCCAAAGAGCGCCGCCAGGTCGGGGTGCAGCGCGCCGGCCTGCGCCGCCCGCTCCGGATCGCCCTCCAGCGTGACCACCAGCAACGGCGCCGTGCCCGCGTCGGCCGCACGCGGCCGGCGCAACGCCTCGAGCAGCACGGCCTGCACCCCGCGCGGCATCTGGTCAATGTCCGCCACCAGCAACGTGCCCCCCGCCGCCAGCGCAATCTTGCCCGGCGCCTCGGCCCCCTCGGCCGCTCGGCCGCTCGGCCGCTCGACCGCTCGCCCTCCCGTCCCCTCGTCCCCTCGCCCGGTCGCTTCCCCCCCGAACAGCTCCTCCCGCAGCCATCGCTCGTCGTGGAACCGGCACCCGACCTCGACCACCGGCGCGTCACGCCGCGAGCCGATCGCGATGAGGTAGCGCGCGAGCGTTCGTCGTCCGCCGCCGCCGGGGCCGGTCACGGCGTACGGCCGGCCGAGCGCCTCCAGCGCCCGGCCGCGCTCGACCGCGGCCGACATCGCCGCCGACAACGCGACCGGCTCGAGCCGCTCCGCCGTCCGACCCAATGCCGCCCGCTCGGCCCGCAACGCGTGCCCCAGCCGCTCGGCCTCCAGCACCAGCGCCCGCTCGCGCTCGGCGACGCGCAGCCGGTGGCCCAACAGCGAAACCGCGACCTCGACCAGCAGCCGCTCGTCCGGCGCGATCACCTCCGTGCCGCGCCACGGTCCGACCGCGACCAGCGCGCGCGCCCCCCCGGCCAGTGTCTCGGCCAGAACGAAACGCGGCGAAACACCTTCCTCCAGGCCGCCCGCGAACTCGCGCTGGAGCCACGCCGGCAGCGCCGACAACCCCACCTCGCGCACCACGCCGCCCTCCCCCGCCCCGGCCTCCACTGCGGCCGGCACGCCGTGAAGCGGGTTCGCCGGCCATCCGGCGCCGGGCCGCCAGCTCGGCATCGCGTCCAGCTCGGCGGGCGCCAGCGCCACGCCGGTCGGCACACCGAAGCGGTCGGAGTCGCGCAGCGCGACCAGCACGCGGCGGCCCGGGACTCCGTTGCGGAGCTGCTCGATCAACGCCGCCGGGAGGTCGCGCGCCGTGCAGCCCTCCGGACCGGCCAGCGCCGCGACGAGGCGCGCCGTGCTGCGCAGCCCGCCCTCCAGCTCGATCGTCAACGCGTAATCCGAGGCGTCAAGCTCCGCCTCATCCGTCGTCGGGGAGGCAGTCGCTTCCTGCCGCGCCCCGGCCTTCGCCGCCGCCGTCGCGTCCATCGCCAATAGCTCGGCGAATCGCACCGCGTCGGGATGGAACAGCTTCGGCGAGAGCAGGACGCACAGGTACGTGTCGCGGCGACGGTGGACGATCGGCATCAGAAGCGCCGTCGTGATCGGCCCGCCGGGCACGCCGACCGCCTCCACGTCGCGCGCCGCCACGTGATGGACCTGCAACTCGCGCTGCGCCGACGTGGGCGAGCCCGAAGCCCCCACGAACGACACCACGTCGTACAGGCTCGTGCGCAGCCCCGTCTTGTGCCTCGTCGATACCAACTTCGTCCAGGCGAGGTTGCAATCAAGAACCGTGCCATCGCCATCGACGATGACGATCGGGTTCGCATCCAGGATCGGCTCGAGCACCACCGTCCGCATGGTCGTTTCCGCCGTCCACCGCGTTGGTCATCCGACCAACGGCCGCGGGACGCCGGCAGTAAACCACGAAATGACGTGCATTTCAATCCGGTGGTCGATGAGCCAACGGCCGACGGGAGCGGTGGTCGTACGGCCAGCCGACGAATTCCAGGCTCTGTGTTTCCGGTCGTCGGTTCCCGGTCGCCGGCTCTCCGTCATCGGCTACAGGATCCGGCCCGGAACTGAATACCGAAAACTGAGAACCGAAAACCACCGTCACTGCGGCGCCAAGGTGCGAAGCTGCTCGATTCGTCCCTGAACGCGCGCGCGGTCGATCCCCACGCCGTCACCGGACAGCGCCGACTCGTAGTGCGGGCGCGCTTCGGAGTAGCGGCCCTGCTCGAACAGAATGTCGCCGTACATCTCGTGGGCGGCGGAGAGGTCGGCCTTCAGGGTGAGGGCCTTGTCGAGCCAGCCGGTTGCGAGCGTGTTGCGGCCCTGGCCGCGCAGCACCGTCGCAATGCGTAGCGCGAGCGCCTGGTTGCTCTGCTCGAGGTTCGCGGCGGTCTCGAGCGACGCGAGGCCGTCCTCGATGTGGCCGTTCGCGATCAGCACCTCGCCCAGCGCCTCGTTGGCGCGCGGCGAGTTCGGCACGCCCACCAGCGCCGCGCGCAGCTTCGTCTCCGCCTCGGCCAGCTCGCCGTTCTTCCACAGCGCGATGCCCAGGAGCTCGTTGACGGCGCCGACGTTGGGGAGCTGCGAGGAGGCGACGCGCAACGGCGCCAAGGCCTCGGACCAGCGCCCCGCGGCCGCCAGCTTCTTCCCATACTCCATCTGCGCGTCGGTGAACGAGGGACGGATGGCGACGGCCAGCGCGAGGTGCGTGATCGCCTCGTTGACGTCGGAGAGCAGGCGGCCGAGGTTGTACTGCGCGTCGGCGGACCAGGCGCGGATGCCGACCGCCGTGCGCAGCTCGGCGATCGCGCCGGCCGAGTCGCTCTTGCGCTCCAGGACGTTGGCCAGGCCCAGGTGCGCCTCCAGCAGGTTGGCGTCGGCGGCAATCGCCTTGCGGTACTGCTCGACGGCGGCGTCGAGCTGGTTGGCGCGGGCCTGGGAGTCGCCGAGCCCCGAGAGCGCGGCGGCGTTGTCGGCATCGGCCTCGAGCGCCTTGTTGAACTCCTCGATGGCCAGCGACGAGCGGCGCCAGACGAGGTACGCCTGGCCCATGCAGACGTGGCCTTCGGCGGCGGCGCTGCCGGCGGCGGAAACGACGCGGCGGCACGCGGTCTGGGAGTCCTCGTAGTTGCCCTCGGCCATCTTGATCCGCGCCAGGCCCCACAGGGCATCGACCCAGTCGGCGTGCTGGCGCAGCGCCGCCTCGAACGCGGTTTTCGCGCCCGAGAGCTCGCGGGCCTCCAGCAGCGCGTTGCCCAGGCGGAGCTGCGCCGCGGCGTCGGTGGGCGTCGCGGAGACGGCCTCGCGCGCCGCGGTCAGCTCGTCGAAGCTCTGCGCGGCCGCGGGTGCCGCGGCCGCGAGCGCGAGCAGGAGAGCGAGGGCGCCGAGAGAGCGGAGCGGTCGGGTTCTGCAAAACGCGTTCATCGCAAGCCTCCGTGCCGGCGGACCGTACCACCAGGGCCGCCCCCGTCCAAGTAGCGAGGGTCCGGGACGGCCACGCGGCTTCGGACGCGCCCGGGGCGACGGGCATTCATGGGGGACGGCGATCCGATGGACTCGCTGGTCCAGCTACGGCGCCCACCAATCGCCCGCGGGGGTTCGCCCCAGCGGGCGCGTCCACCTTGCGCGCGAACTTGTCCGAACACGAGAAGTTTGGGGCACGCCGGGAACGCACGCAAGGAGAATGCCCCACCGCGGCGCCACAAGCCTGCCCGTTGGGGGGATTCCGCGCCCGGGACGCCGAGGGCCGCAGTCCTACAAGTCGGCGGTTCCGCGGTCGTTGGGGGGGTCGGTACAAGCCGCCCCAGCCCATCGCTCGGCCATCCGACGCAGGCCCGGGAGCTGGTCGGGCCAGTCGTGCAGCGTCGCCGGGTCGAAGTCGGCTCCGTTCGGCCAGACGATGGTCTGCGCCTCGGGGTCGATGCGCACCTGCCGGAAGAAGTCGGGATCGCACAGCGGACCGAAGACCTCCCCCGCCAGGACCGGCGTGAAGTCCACGTCCCGTGCGGTCCCGTCGTCGAACTCCACACGAAGCGCTCGCGGACCGACCAGCCGGAATCCGGTGACACGGTAGATCGCGTGCTCCATGGTCCTCTCTCCTACCGCAACGGCTCCACCTTGGCGGGCGGTCTCCCGGCCTGGAGCAGGTCCCAGTCCGCCAGGAGTTCCGCCTCGTGCAGCTCGGCCCACGCTTCCACGAGCCGTCGCTGCCGCAAGGGCAACTCGCCGCCGAGCAACTCAACGGGAGCGATTCCGTAGACGGCCGCAGCCTCGGCGAAGTACGCGTGGAAGTGGGGCCGTCGGTGCGGAGCGGCGGGCTCCGCGTACATCCGGATGACGATACCGAAGAAGCGGGCAATCTCGGGCATGATCCGCGGTCCGTCCGACCTCCACTCGCAGGCTAGCACAGCGCGCGCGGCGTAGCCCGGCTTGTGCGACGCCCGCCCCCCATCTACAGTCCCTCCGGCAGGAGGCCCACATGCCGCCCACCGACATGCTCGCGGAGATCTTCGACTGCCAGAAAGCGCTCAACAAGCGCATCGGCGTGGATACCGACGCCATGGACGAGGAGCAGCAGGTGAATTGGCTGCTCAACTACTCGCGCGCCCTCTCCCAGGAAACCGCCGAGATGATCGACTCCGTCCCCTGGAAGTGGTGGGCCAAGTACCAGAAGTACGACCGCGCCAACGTCCAGGTCGAGATCGTCGACATGCTCCACTTCCTCGTCTCCCTCGCCCAGGTCGCCGGCCTCACCGCCGCGGACGTGCACGAGCTCTACATGAAGAAGAACCGCGTCAACTTCCAGCGCCAGGAGACCGGCTACGCCGTGAAGGACGAATCGGACAACGACCCGGTGAAGCTGGGGAAGTAGAGGCGCCGTGCTGCATCCCGTCGTCCGCTGCCCGATGTGCGGCGAGGCCGTCTGGACCGACCGGCGGCGGTGCGAAGTCTGCGGCGTCGTCCTGGGCTTCACCGTGCCGGGCACCGGTGTGCACCCCGCCGTCGTCCCCGCGCGTGACTCGCGCAGCACGACCTCCCCGCCGTCCGACAAGCCCGAGGCCGGGGACGACACCGAGGTCGAAGGCACCGTCCAGGGTCCGCCCTTGCTGGCGCTGCGCGGCCGCCGCAAGCTGGTCGACCGGATCCACGCCCATCTGCACCAGGCCCTCGGCGCGGGCTCGCCTGCCGCCGCGCTGCTCCATGGACCCTCCGGCGCGGGCAAGTCCGCCCTCCTGGCCGCCGGCGCGGGCGCCCTCGCCTCCTCGACGAACGCGGCACGCCTGGACGTCCGCCTCCCCCCCGGGGCCCGCGAGCCGCTCGCGCCGATCGAGAGGCTCGTCGAACGCTGGGCCGGCGAAGGACTCACCGATCGCCACGACGCGACCTCGCTGCCTCGACGCCTCTCGCGCCGGCTGCGCGAGCTGGCGCCGGGACTGTCGGCCGCCGAGACGACCGAGCTGGAATCGCGGCTGGGAGTGCTCGGCGGCGTCCGCGGCGCGGCCGCACCCGGCGGCGAGGAAGTCCTGCGCCGCCCCTCGCCGTACCTCGACGCCCTGGCCAAGGCGCTCCAGCTCGACGTCGCCCAGCACCCGCTGCTGGTCACGCTCGACGGCCTGGATCGCGCCACCGACGAGGGCCGCTTCCTGCTCGCCGGTCTCGTCCGCCGCCTCGCCGAGGTCCCGGTCGGGTGGCTGGCGACGGCGCGCGAGGTCGATACCGGGACGATCTTCTCCTCGGCCATCCCCACCGAGGTGCTCGAGGTCGAGCCGCTCGGGGAGGAGGACATGGCCGCGCTGCTGCAATCGACGCTCGGCGCGACCCCCTCGCGCGACCTCCTGTCGCTGGTCCACCGCCTGTCGCAGGGACAGCCCGGCCGGGCGCTCGACGTCCTGCGCTCGCTCGAACAGTCCAAGGCCGTCCGCCGCGCGGACGGGATCGCGCACGTCGAGCCGACCGCCGTGGGCGAGCGGCTGGGCGCGAAGACGGCCGAGGCGCTCGCCGGCGTGTACTGGGAAAGCCTGAGCGCGCCCGACCGCCACGCCCTCCAGGCCGCCGCGGTGATGGGCGACGTCGTCTGGGACGAGGCGGTCGTCGCGCTGGAACGCGCGAGGCGCTCGGCCGCGACGCCGGAGTCCGACTTCGAGTCCCGGCACGCGGAAGACGTGGCGCTGGTCCGCGGACGCCTCGCGAACCTCTGCCGCATGGGGTTCCTCATGCGCCAGGAGGAGAGCGAGTTCTCCGGTACCGAGGAGTACGTCTTCGCGCTCGACGGGCTCGGCGCGTTCGTGACCGGCACGCTCTCCGCCGAGGCGCGGGCGCGGCTGCACCAGGCCGCCGCGCGCTGGCTGGCCGTGCGCGCGGCGGACAAGCCGGGATTCCTGGAAGCCATCGCGGCGCACTTCGCCGAAGGCGGCGCGCCGGCCCTGGCGGCGCAGCGCTACGGCGAGGCCGCGGACGAAGCGCGGCAGCGCACGCTCTACGACCGCGCCGTGGCCCTCTACCGCCGCAAGCTCGACCTCCTGGACGCGGAGGATCACTCGCTGCGGGTGGCCACGCTGCACGAGCTGGGCACCGTCCATGTGGCGATGGGGCGGTACGACTCGGCCGAGGAGTCGTTCCGCCAGATGCTCCGCCACGCCTGGGCGCTCGGCACGCCCGGCAAGGTCGCCGTGGCGCTCTCCAAGCTCGGCCGCGTCAGCCGCGCGCGCGGCGACTACGCCGCCGCCCTCCGCGATCTGGAAGAGGCGCTCCGCCTGTTCCGGCTCTGCGGCGACCAGGTCGGCATCGCCGCCGCCCTCACCGACCTCGGCTCCCTGCGCTACCTGCTCGGCGAGTACGACGAAGCGCGGCGGTGCCACCGCGAGGCCCTCGCGCTGCGCCGCGAGCTGGAGGACGACCGCGGCACCGCCCTGGCCCTCCTGCACCTCGCCATGCTCGACCGCGCCGCCGGACTGCTCGATCGCGCGACGACCAAGACCCAGGAGGCGCTCCGCCTCGGCGAGGGCTCGGCGGCCAAGGAGGAGCTGGCGCAGGCCATGAACGTCCTGGGCGTCCTGGCTTTCGATCGCGGGGACCTCCCCAGCGCGCTGGGCTACCTCCAGGAGGGCCTGCAGCTCGCCGCCGGCGCCGACCGCCGCATGGAGCTGTACCTCCTGAACAACGTCGGCGAGATCCAGTTCTGGATGGGCAGCCTCGACGACGCGGCAAGGAACCTCGGCCGCGCCATGGAGATGGCGACCGAACAGGAGGACCGGCGCGCGCTGGGCGAGATCCAGCGCAACGTGGCGCGGCTGTCGATCTGGGAAAAACGCAACGACCGCGCGACGGTCTATGCCGACCACGCCCTGGCCCTGGCCGAACAGATCGGCAACCAGGAATCGAAGGGGTTGGCGTGGGTGCTGATGGGCGAAGTGCGGGCCTCGGCGGGAACGCCGCCCGGCGCCGACCCGCCCGACGTCTGCTTCCGGCGCGGCATCGAGATCTTCCGCAACATCGGCCACCAGGTGGAGCTGGCCAAGGCGCTCCACTCGTGGGGCCACACGCTGCGCGCACGGGGTCTGGCCGTCGACGCCCGCGCGCCGCTCGCCGAGGCCCTCCAACTCTTCACGCTCCAGGGCAGCGCGATGGCGGATCGGGTGAAGGGGTTGCTCGGGTAGTGGACGCTGCACGTCACGCCGAAATGCTGGCCAACCGCGTGCGCAAGGCGTTCGCGCGGCTGGGGCCGAAGTTCGAGCGGGCGGGGATCGGCGCCTTCCGGCTGTACGACCGGGACATTCCCGAGGTGCGGGCGGTGGTCGACTGGTACGAAGGCCACCTGGTCGTCGCGGAGTACGAGCGGACGCAGACGGCGGAAATCGACGACTACGTCGGGACCCTCGCACACGCCGCCGCCGCCGCGCTCGACATCCCGCCCGAGCGCGTGCACGTGAGGAAACGGCGGACGAGGCCGGCCGAGGGGCCGCGCTACGGCAAGCTCGGCTCGGCCGGACGGCGCCTCGAGGTTCGCGAACGGGATCTGGTCTTCCTGGTCAACCTCGACGACTACGTCGACACCGGGCTCTTCCCGGACCACCGGCTGACGCGGGGGCTGGTGCGGGCCGAGAGCCGCGGCAAGCGGTTCCTGAACCTCTTCGCCTACACCGGCTCGTTCACCTGCGCCGCCGCGGCGGGCGGGGCGGCCCGGACGACGAGCGTGGATCGCTCGGACAGCTATCTCCTCTGGGCGAGCGACAACCTGGAGCGCAACGGGCTGTGGGCCCCGGAGCACGAGCTGGTCGAGGCGGACGTGGAGCCGTTCCTGGCGCGCGCGAAGCGCGCGCGGCAGACCTGGGACCTGTGCGTCTGCGACCCTCCGTCGTTCTCGACGGGCGCCGGCGCGCCGCCCTTCGACGTCCAGCGCGATCATCGCCGGCTGGTCGAGGCCGTGCTGGAGATCCTGGCGGACGGCGCCGTGCTGTACTTCTCGACGAGCCACCAGCGGTTCGAGCCGCAGCTCGACCGCCTCGCCGGCACCTCCGTCGAGGAGATCACGTCGCGCACCGTCCCGGAGGAGTACCGCAACCGGCTCGTGCACCGGTGCTGGCGCCTCGTCCGCACGATTTCCTGACCCGACCGACGACTCGTGCTACTGTGGCCGCACCGGAGGGAATACCCGTCGGCGAGCCGGCGTCGATGGTCGGGCTTGTCGGGACGGGAAGGTGGACGATGGTGCGGATGGGTAGGATGACGGCGTTCCTCGCGACGGCCCTGGCCGCGAGCCCGGCCGCAGCGCAGTGGGCCGACGTGACGCCCGGCCCCCCGGAGGAGACCTCGACCGTCGGCCAGACGGAGCTGTCGTTCTCATCCGAGGACACCGGCCTGTCGATCCGCATCGTCGACGGGGGTCCGGGACGGATCCCGGAGCGCGACTGCCGGACCCCGTGCCGCTTCCGCCTGACGAACGGCAACTACACGCTGCACGCGGGGGACCACGAGTTCGAGGTGGCGGCGGAGGGCGGGCTCCAGCACTGGCTCGTCGAGGACGACTCGGGGAGCTGGCTGGCGGTGGGGATCATCGGCATCGTCGTCGGCGCCGCGGCGACGGGCGTCGGCACGTGGGGCGTCGCGACCCTGGCGTCGGAGGACAAGCCGGATCGGGACTGGCTGATCGGCGCGTCGGTCGCGACCGGCGCGGGCGGCCTCGCGCTCGTCGGCGGCATCGTCGCCGTCGCGCTCTCCTTCGGCTCGGCCGAGATGATCTCCTTCTCCCCCACGATCGACGAAGCCGCCACGCTCTCCCCGTCGCTCGCCTACTTCCCATCGGACGGCGGAAGGCCCGGGTGGGGACTGTCGCTCGCGCTGCACCTGTAAAATCGGGGGAATTCTCGCGCAGAGACGCAGAGACGCAGAGGGCGGCGGCGAGAGGAGTCGGGCACCGGCCTCGCACGCCCACCCCGCGTCAGCGGCTCGACTGGTGCGGCGTCGGCTGACCGCTCGTCGGCCCGCCGCCGTCCACTTCCAGCGGTCCGAGGTCCAGGTCCGGCACGGCGTGATGGGTGGGCGGAGGCACCATCCCGGCGTACGCCTCGTGGAGGTCCACGAAGCGTTCGGGGTCCAGGTTTTCCAACTGCCGGGAACAGAAGGCCGCGAGGAATCCACCTGCTTGTTCGCGGGCGGCAAGCTCGCGGCAACGAACGAACGCATCGATGGCATCGTTGCGGATGGGCTCGACCACGTCCGCGACGGTTCCGGCAAGGTCGCGCGAGAGCTCGTCCACCATGTCGGACGGGATCGGCGACGGCGGCACGTCGAGGATCTGCCGCCATAGGTAGAGGTACGCTTCGCCGACGCGCGCGGCGGCGGCCACCGCCCAGTCCGGAGCATCGAGCCAGGCGATGGCCGCCCACTGGCGGCGCGTGTCGGCCAGCTTGACCAAGTGGTCCTTGAGGAACGGGACGAATCGTTCGCGGGTCCAAAGCTCGTAGCGCTTGAGCGCCAGGCATTCCGAGCCAGAGAAACCGCCGGCTTGGACACACCGGGTCACGTCGTCCGGATCGGGATGCCAATCCTGCGGGAGGAATGCGGGCACGGTTTCGGCGATGAACTCCTCGAACAGGAGTTCCCCGAGAAGGAAGCGCGCCTCCGCCAGGGCCTCGGCGGCCAGGGACGTGCGCTGCGTGGCCAGGGCGTCGGGACCGACGGCGGCCGCGGTCGGAACGGCGGGACGCAAGACCGTCTCCACGTAGACGCCTCGATGGACGTCGGCGTCGATGCCGAGCGCGAGATCGAGAGCCGTGCGCGTCTGCTCCCGCTCAGGCGCCGGAACGTCGCCCGCGACCTGGAGGGTGGCAGGCGGAAACGGCAGTCCGGCGAGCTCGACCGCCTTGGACGCCCACTCCGCCGCTTGCTCGCGGGCGTTGCGGCAAGCGCGCAACACCTCGAGGCGGTCTTCGTCCGGATCGCAGAGCGACCGCTCGCGCCACGCCCGGGCAAGGCGGACCATGGCGCGCAGCTCGCGGTCCTTCCCGGCGCCCTCGGCGTACCGCTCGAGGAAGACCGTGTCGTGCTCGGTCAGTGCCTCCCAGGCGCGATTCGCGGCGAGACCGTCCCCGAACTCGAACCAGGCGACGGCGACCGCCGTGCTGTAGCGGGGATACTCGTCCTGGTTCTCGTCGAGCAGGGCAATGTCGAGCAAGGCCTGCTCGGTGTTCCCGAGGGCCAGGTGGATGTCGATCGCACGAACGAGCGACGGAACGATCCGTTCCTCCCATTGCTCGGCGCCGATCCATGTCCGCGCGGCCTGCTCGTACCGGGCAGCCGCACCGTCTGGGAAGCCGATTTCGGCGATGGTCTCGGCCAGTGCGAACGCCGTGTCGGCGGCGACGCAACTCCCCCCGGTCGCGCTCCAGGTAGCCTGCAGCAACTCCGCCCGGCAGGACCCGCCCGAGGCGAGGTCGGCAACAAGACCGGCGAGCTCTGCGGCGCTCGACACGTCGAGCGCGTGCCGAAGCCGGGCCACGTCCGCGAGGCAACCTCCGAACTGCGCCACTGCAGGGAGCTCGGCGGCCCAGGCCGCCCAGTCCGGGTCCGCAGAGGGCGCCGTCACGGCATCGGCGTCCGGAAATCCCTCGGATCGAAGTGTTGGCGCCAAGTCCCGCAGATCTTGGATGCAGCCCATCGGTGTGCGTGCGTCGGCGGGCGCATCGTGCGAGTCAGTACTGTAACGCCTACCGGGGCGCGAGTCCGGGACCCGCACCGCGAACCACGCCAGCTCGACAAGCGTAGCCAAGCGTGCCCCTTGCGCCTCCACGGCGATGCGGCGCTCGTCCGGATCGTCCGACTGGTCGTACTCCTCGGCAACTCGCGCGTACAGCGCCGCTGCTTCCGGGATCCGGTCTCCTTCGTCGTAAACCCGCGCGCGCGCCAGCGCGAACTCCGCGGTCCGATCCGGCGGATCGGCAAAGCAGGTGTATCGGTGGAGCGCCCGTTCGACGTTCTCGTCCACGAACCCAAGCTCACCTGGGACCCAAGCCACCCCGGTGAGATACTCGCAGTCGTGGCGAAGCCGGGACCGCGGACCGCCGGCCAAGGCCGGCCGACCACGGCATCCGGGTTCCTCGAGGCGGGCGAGGAATCTCTCCCGGTCGCCCTGATAGCACAGCGCTGCTCCCAGTAGCGCCTGCTGGGCCAGGGGACCGCTCGGATCGACGTCGAACACCCCGTCGAACGCCTCGCCGCACTCATGCCACTGCTCGCTTCGCTCCAAGAGCCCGGCGCGTGCAAGACGGAGCTCAAGAACGGTCGGCGCGGGTGACTCCCTGCCGTCCGGTCGTTCGAGACGATCGAAGAACCAGGGTGAAGCGGGTTCGCCGAAAGAGGCGAGGAAGGCGTCGAACATCTTGAGGACGGCGTCCGTCTCGGGACCACCGAAGCGCCATCGCTCACCTTCCGCTGGGAGGTCAGCCTGTCGGCGCATCGCCGTGTCGGCCAGAAGCGACGCGATGCGTGCGGCGGACCGCGCGCTGGCCTCCGCATCTGCATCCGGAAGGCATGCCGCTGCACGCCATTCGTCCAGCTCGGCCAGCAGGAGCGCCGCGGCATCGACGGTAGCGGCGACGGCAAGCTCGGCGGCGCGGGGCCTGTCCGGCTGTTCCCGGATCACGCGGTGCAGCTCGTGGAACGCGTCCACTGCGTCTTCCAGGTTCCCTTGCCGCGCGAGACACCATGCCTTGGAGTAGAGCATCTCCGCCGGAACCGTGGCGCCGCCGGTCGGGGGAGGCGCGTCGTACTGCTCCATCGCCCACTGGGGATCCTCCAGGCACGCGGAGTCGGCCAAAGCAACGCGAGCGAAGTCCGCGAGCGACGACGGCTCCTCGCGCGAGACGAGCTCCGACAACGCGGTCCGGGAGTTCCGGCGGGCCTGCGCGCCCAATGCCTCGTCCATCGCGAGCCGCGCCTGCCATTCCAATGCTACGGCCAAGCCGAACAGCGCTTCGTCCATCCGTTTCGACTCGGGGAAGTCCTGGGTCAGCCGGTAGGACGATTCGACGGCGTGGTCGACCAGGTCGCTCGCCTCTTGCCGGACCGCAGACCGCCGCTCGCAGCGGGGATCCTGCTCGCCATCGGGCCCGGGGTCGTCGTGGCGACAGCGCGCATCGAGATCCAGCGCGGCACAGGCCTGCTCCCGTGCGGCCGCCAGCTGCAGCTCGGCCAGCTGGAAGTACACATCGGGGTCGGCCGGATCCGCTTCCGGCCGGTCTTCCAAGGCGCGGCTGGTTTCCACGAGCAAGGTATCGAGAGCCTGCCCGTCTGCCGAGTCCGGATCGTCCGCACAACCCAGTCGCCGCTGCCACTCGCTGACGATCGTCGGCGCCGGCGGCGCTCGTTTTCGCGCGACGACCGGGCCGTCCACCCCGGCCCCTGCGGCACACCACTCCGCGACCGTCAGCGGCGACACGGGAGGAGGAGGAGGCGGGAGCAGCGTTGCGCAATCGTCGAGCTGTGCCTCGACTTCGGGCGGTACGCACGGGTCGGCGGCGTCGGCAGCGCGCGCTCCGGCCGAAATCAACCAGGACGCCAGGCAGGCCGCGATGAACCACGGACCCCACCGCCCGCGCCCGCCGTCGCGCGGCCCGCCGAACACCGCCGGCTTTCGATCCGTACCGGCCATTCACTCTCCGCCGGTCTGAGAATACCACGCCGGCTGCGCCACCGGGAATCGGCCCTCGGAGCTGCGACCGAGCCCGGTCGGTCTTGGCCGGAACAGTGCCGGGAGACTCGCGATGGTTCACAGGAAGTACCTTCCATGATACCTTCAACCGTACCCACGGAGGGATTGTTCATGGCCATCAACATCACCGAGGACATCCGATCCGTTTCCGAGCTGAAGAAGGACGCGAAACGGATCTTCGACCACGTCCATCGGACGCGACGGCCGGTCGTCATCATGGTCCGCGGAAGAGCCGGCGCCGTGCTCGTGGACCCGGAGGAGTACGAGGAGATGCAGCGCGCGCTGGAGCTTGCCGCGCAGCTCGCGCAGGGCGAGAAGGACACATGTACCGGACGAGTCCGGCCGACCAGGGACTTCCTGGCGGAGCTGCGTCGTGGCAAAGCGGTACCGCGTTGACATCGCCGCAACCGCGGAGCGCGAATTCGTCTGGCTTCGGACCGACCCTCCAATGGCCTTCCCGCTCGACCGCCTTCCTTGCCGCTCACCAGGCCTCGCTCGACAAGCTCACCCGGCTTGCCGCATGAGCGCGAACGGCTGGAACGCCCTTGGCGCGGCGCCCCGCCGCGCCAAGGCATCCACACCACCACACCTCGCCACCTCTCCAGCCGGCCTCTCCACCTCTCCCATGCCGGGTTCGCGATCAAGCAACAGCCAGGATGACCCCGTGCTACATGACTCGTCGGTCTGAGGCGCCAGCCTCGCCTAGAACTCGATCCTCCACCGGATATCCGCCCCCACATTCCCGAACTGCTGATCGTTGTTGTTGTCGTACACGCCCTCGATCGACATGCGGTCGGTGACGTCGTACGAGAACACGGCCCGGAAGTCCCGCGTGTCCGTCACCGCCGACGACGCCTCGATGCGCGCGTCGTCCGAGATCCGCCGCCCCACCGTGATCCGCGGCTCGGAACGGCCCGTGCGCTGCGAATACTCCGTCGTCAGCCGCATCTGGTCGAAGATCGGCACGTAGCGCCCCACCCGCTCCGACACCCCCAGCGCCTCGTCGAACACCTCGGCCAGCGCGCCGGCCGCCGCGCCCTCCGCCCCGAGCATCTCCACCTCCTCGCGCGTCATCCCCAGCGTCAGCAGCAGCACCACGTCCTCCTCCGACAGCTCGGGCTGCGACGTCGTCAGCAGGCGCAGGTCGTCGCGCCGCCCCGTCGCCGTCAGCGTGATCCTCCAGTCGCGCACCTCTGTCTCGGCCACCACGTCAAAACGCGGGTCGACACGCCACGGCGAGTCGAACGTCACCACCCCGCGCGTGATGTCGAACACCGACCGGCGGAACATCACCTCGCCCTGGTCGATGACCACCGCGCCGACCAGCCCGAAGAGCTGGTTCGTGCCCACGATGCGGAACGGCTGGCTCGCGTCGTCGATGCGGAACGCGGCATCAATGAGGTTGTTCCGCACGCGCAGCCCTTCCCCGTGCAGCCGCACGTCGAAGCGCACCAGGTCGTCCTCGGGCCGGAAGGAAGGCACCGCGGCGACCTCGGTCCGCCCCAGCTCGGCGAGCGACACGCCAAGGCGCACGGGGTCGGTGTACAGGAGACGCGTGATCCACACGTCGCCCGTCACCAACGGGCGGAAGTCGCGCTCGTCGCCCGTCACCCGCAGCGTCCCGTCGAACCAGACGGGCAGGGTCGACGTGACGTCGTAGCGCACCCCGCCGAAATCCAGCCCCAGGTCGTAGGACTGCGGGTCGAGCCCGGCCAGGGCGACGGAGCCGGTGAGACGCACGTGCCCGCCGAGGAACTCGGCCGTGCCGCGGTCGATGGTCACGCCGCCGGGACCGAGCGTGAGCTGCGCCTCGACCGCCGTCACGTCGCCGTACGGCGCGCCGACCGGCACGCGGCCGTCGTGCAGGCCGACCGTTCCCACGAGCTGCGGGGCGTCGAGCGTTCCGCCGATCCACGCGCCGATCTCCAGCCGCCCCGTCGCCGCCGGCAATGCCTCGGCGCCCGCAAACAGGCTGAGCACCAACGCCAGGTCGGCGGTCCCCCGGACGTCCAGCGCCAGGCGCTCCTTGCCGGCGTAGCCGAGCATCGTGAACTCGGAGCCGCCAGGCGCCGTGAAGCTCCCCCGGCGCAGCTCCAGCCCCGATTGGTCGAACGACAGCCACACCGGCTCCGTCGCCTCGACCCGCCCGCGCGGCGTGTCCAGCGCGAACGCGTCCAGCTCGGCCTTGCCCTCGACCTCGACCGTCCGGCCCAGCTCCGCGACCACCGTCGTGCGCCCCGAGGTGACGAGGCGATAGCCGTCGAGGCGATCGTCCGCGAGGAAGGGAAACGGCTCCAAATCGGTGAACTCGAACGTCGCCCCGACCCGCGTGCGCCCGCCCAGGTCGGCCTGCGCGTCGAAGCGCAGCCGCCCGTCGGCCGTGCCGCCGACCAGCCGGAGGCGCTGCGACGGCTCGAGAAAAACGTCCAACGCCACCTCGCCCAGCGGCTGGCCGAACAGCTCCGTGCCGGAAAGCGTCGCCGATGCCCGGCCGCTGAAGGCGTCCAGCGTCCCGTCAACCTCGCCCCGGAGCGCCGCGTTCGCCTCCAGCCCGTACTCGCCCAAAACTCCGTCCAGCAGCCGGTGCAGCGGGATGTCGGCGCCGCGGAACTCGGCGTGCAGCCGTCGCCGGGGACCGATGCGGACTCCCGCGTCGAGCCACCCGCCCAAACGCTCCAGGTGCAGGCGCGGGATGTCGTACACGCCCCCGCGGTAGCGGCCCGAGGCGGCGACCAGGTCGAGCGGCTCGCCGCGGACGGTCACCCGCCGCGCGCGGCCGTCGAACGAGATGTCGAAGGCGTCGGTCCACGAACGGTAGTCCAGGTGCGCCGTGCCCTCGACCCACCCGTCGACGTCCGCCCAGCCGGCGGGATCGCCGCGAATCACGCGCGGGACGTCGGCGACGTGGATCGGATTGGCCGTGATGTCGGCAGCCGCCGTCCATCGTCCGGGGATCTTGTCGGCAAGATCGAAGGTCAGCTTCGTGACGTCGTAGCGGCTGTCGCCCGTCGAGGCGTGGATCTCGGGGAAGGCGAGCACATTGTCGAGGTAGTGCAGGTCGGCGCGGATGTTCCCGAACTCCATGTCCAGGTAGCGGAAGTCGCGCAGGGCCATCTCGGCCGTGATCGTGAGGTTCGTCATCGGGCCGTCGAGCAGCGTGTGGGTCGGTCCGGTCCCGCCGATGCCGATCTCCAGCAGCTCGCCCAGATCGGCCGTGACCAGCGGATCGCTGACGATGTCGAGCGTGAAGTGCGAGTCGGCGAAACGGTAGGAGCCGGTGACCAGGTGCTTCGAGTCGCCCGTGACGGCGTCGGTGGGGATGATCACGAGCTTCTCGGAGTCGACCTCCACGCCGCCCACCGCGTGGGCGTGGTCCAGGTCCAGGATGACGAGCTTGGAGTCGTTGCGGAACGAGGTGTCGAAGACGGCGAAGTTGGAGACGTCGGTGTCGGTGCGGGCCAGTAGGTGGAACGGGCGCCCGGTCCCCAGCAGGTGGATCTCGCCGTCGAAGGTCTGGGTGCACTTGCTGCGCGGCACACCCAGTCGCTCGAGCAACGGAGCGAACTCGAGCCGGTCCATCTTCAGGTCGCCCTCGTACGGCAGCCCCTTCGCGCCGAAGCGGAAGTCGCCGTCGACGGTGAGGATGCCGATGCCCGTGTCGATGCGGAGCTTCTCGGCGCGCACGGCGTCGTCGCCGACCGCGACGATGCCGCCGATGTCGCCGACGAAAACGTCGGCCACACGGAAGCGCTCGAGGGCGACGTCGAGGCGGGAGGACCACTTCGGCTTCCCGGGGGGCGCGGCCTTGGCGCCCGGGGCCGGCGGCGGCGGACCGAAATCGACCTGGCCGGAGACCCGGGCCGCCCCGCGGAACAGCGGGAGGCCGAGCGAGCGAGGGAACTGCTCGAGCAGCTCGAGCGGCGCGGCTAGCTGCGCGGCCGCGTGGACCTCGCCGTCGGCCCCGAAGCCCCACAAGCCGTGGTCGACCGTCACGCGCACGTCGTCGCCCAGCTCCAGCGCCAGGCGCCGCACCCGCAGCTCGGCCGGCGTCAGCCCCACGCGCGCCTCGAACCGCCGCAGCGGTCGGACGAAGTCCCCCCAGCGCACGTCGCCGCCCGAGATCAACGCCCGCAGCTCGAACACCTCGTTGCGGCTGGCCGTCAGGTCGAGGTTGACGCCGTCCAGGCGGACGGAGGCGGGCGGCGCGTCGCCGCCTTCGACCTCCAGCTCTATCCGCCCATCGACCAGCGCGAAGGCGTCGAGCAACGGCGCCTCGGCGTCCGGATCGGACGGCTTCTGCGGCCGCGGGAGGTTCACGAGCTGGCCGTTGCGCACCTTGAGGTGCAGGACGGGGTCGACCAGCGCCACCTCCTCGAAACGGTACCGCCCGCGGAGCAGCGACCAGGCGTCCGGAGTGATCGTCAGCGCCCGCGCCTCGAGGACCTTCCCCTCGCTCGGATGCGAGATGCGCAGGCCGTAGACGGTGACCGAGAGCGGGAAAAGTCGGACCTCCAGGTCGTCGAACTCCGTCGGGATGCCCCAGGTCTCGTTCATCTCGCGCAGGATCAGCGCGCGCACGTGGCGTTTGGCGGCGGACGAGTTGAGGTAGATCGCCGCCGCCGCGACCACGACCACGATCACGATGAACACGATCAACAGGATGCGGCGCACGACGCGCATCGCGTCCAGCTTAGCGCTTCCCGCCGCCTGGTCACAGATCGGTGTCCATCGGTGTCCATCGGTGGTTTCACCTCTCGCCCGAATCGTTCCCGCTTCTTCCCGACCCCGCGGACCCCGTGGTAGCTTGGCCCCCGTGCCGGGGGGCGGCCGGGGGGGGACGACCGGAGGGATCGGATGGACAACGTGATCGTCCGCGACGAGGCGCGCTGCGACGGGTGCGGGGCCTGCGTGCGCAATTGCCCGCAGCTCGTGTACGAGCAGGCGACGGCGAAGACGGTGCCGACGATCGCGGCGCCGGCACGGTGCTTCGGCTGCCTGGCGTGCGAGGAGGATTGTCCGCACGGCGCGCTGCGCGTGCACCGCCTGCCCCGCGGCATGAGCCGCGACGCCGTTCCCGCCCCCGGCACGGGCCTGGACGGCGAGCGGACGTACGACCTCGTCGTCGTGGGCGCCGGGCCCGCCGGGCTCGGCGCCGCCATCCGCGCCCGGATGCTCGGCCTCTCGGTCGCCGTGCTCGAGCGCCTGCCGTCGCCCGAGCGTTCGCACCATCCGGACGGCGGGCTGCTCTTCGTGCCGCCCGACGCGTACCGCTCGACCGATGGCCCCGACGGGCTGCACCTCCAGGACATCGACGTCGCCTTCCCCAAGGAGCTGATCCGCGAGCGCCTGCACGATTTCGTGTTCATGGGGCCCCGCGGCCAGTCGACGCGCGCGCGCGACCACGACTGGAAGGGGTTCCCGCTGGTCTCCAAGGACGCGTTCGTCGAGCACCTCGCCCGCCGGGCCCTCGAGCGCGGGGCGACGATCGCCTACAACACGCGCGCCACGGGGTTCGAGCACGAGGACGGCGGGCCCGTTACGGGCGTGGAAACCGACGCCGGATTCACCGTGCACGCACGGGTGGCGATCTCGGCGGAGGGAGTCACCGGGCGGCTCGCGGCGAAAGCGGGCGTGCCGCTCAACGAGCGCGCGCTGTGCTGGGCCTACGCGGCCGAGGCCGATCTGCCGCCGCTGGCTCGCCCGACGGACGAGGCGGGCTTCTTCGTCGACGCCGCCGACCCGGACAAGCGACTGCCGGCGGGAGTGGGGTACTGGTCGAGCGGCCCGACGGTGACCCACCTGGCGTGGGGACCGATGCAGAAGGGAAAAGCGCGCGTTCTGGCTCGGCCCGTGTCGGAGCTGCTGGTGGAGCTGGCGGCGAAGGACCCGCGGGTCCGGGCGAGACTGGGGGAGCCCGCGACGGTGGACCCCGCGGCCATCGACGGCTGCCGGGTGTTCGGGCGCCGGATGCCCAAGACCTCGGTCGGCGACGGCTTGATCGCGGCGGGCGACGCATTCACCACGTGCGGGATGATGACCAACATCGTGGCGCTGCGCGCCGGCGATCTGGCCGCGCAGGTGGCCGCCGGCGCGTTGCACCGCAACGACGTCTCCATCGCGTCGCTGCGCGCCTACGACGCCCGCGTACGGAAGATCCAGATGATCAAGGGCATGGGTTGGATGCACAACCTCCTCATCCAGGCACCGTTCGAGCTGCGCGCGGAGAAGCTGAACGAGCTGTACGACCGGCTGCGGACGTTGCGGCTGGGGAAGATGATGGGCGGCGGTGTGGCGGAGGTGCTCTTCTTCTACCTGCGCAACACCTTCTTCCTGATGCGACGCAAGGATCTTCGCCCGTATCTCGTGCCGTGAGCGGCCTCCCGCTCAGCAGTCGGCGGGGCAGGTCGTGCGGGACTCGCCGGTTTCGCACAGCCAATTGCCGCAGTGCGGCCCGCAGTCGGCGGGACAGTTGCATGGGTTCTCGCGGCCCGAGCAGGCGCCGTCGCCGCAGGCGCCACAGTAGGTCTGCACGAAGGGAACGCCCCCGCCCTCCCACTCGTAGCACTGGTCGTACGCCCAGCCGTAGAGGTGGGCCGCTCGTAACGGAACCAGGCCGTCGCAGCACGGCGGGTCGCCGAAACCCGCGACGCCGTCCTCGTCCGTGCAGCGCGGACAATCTCCCGCGCACGATGTCTCATCCTCGGCAGGCGAAGTGCAGAATCCGTCGCCGCAGGCCGGCGCCGGACCACCCTCGACGCTCAGCGTGTGGTCGGCGCCGACGTTCTGGTACGACGCCGTCCGCTGCGACAGGACGCGGGCCGAAACCCGCACCTCGGTCCCTTGCGGCACTCCGTCGCGCACCCGGAACGTCGCCCGCAACGTCTCCGCTTCCCCGGATCTCAGCACCTCGTCGCCGGCGTCGTCGGTGCGGGCCCAGTACACCACGCCGCCCACGGATGGCTCGTCGTCGAACCCCGGCAGATCCGTCGCCTCCTCCGGCCGGTCGACCGACTCGAAGATCAACAGATCCTCCGGGTAGTCCAGGTACAAGCGCGGCCGGAGGAGCGAGAACCGCTCGTCGTCCCGCCCCGGCGGCAGCGCCAGGAAGTCCTGGCTCATCGTGACGTCGTAGACGACCAGGTCGCCCGGCGCGGCGACGGTGCGGTCGGCGACGATCGCGGCGCGAAGCCGCGGCGAGCTGCAAACGATGTGGCCGATGATGTCGTTGCTGTATTCCGGCGAGTTGTCCGCGAAGATCCAGTTCCAGTTCTGGACCAGCGGCATCTCCTCGCACGGCGTGTGCCGGGAGCCGCCGTCCGCGGCCAGCTCGTAGGTCCACAGCAGGCCGGCGTCCTCCGGGTCGTCGTCCCGCGCACGCAGCTCGGGCAACGCGAGGAAGAGGATCTCTCGCTCGGCGTCGTAGGTCGCCTCGTCGTCGTCGGGCGCATCGGTGAGAGGGGTGGTGTCGAGGAAGGCGTAGGAGTTGCGGGCGCGGTTGGGGTGGTAGACGCGGTTGATGCGCATGGACTCGCGGACGTAGCTCACGTCGACCATGCAGTCGTACGGGTCCTCGGCGGTGCCGCAGTGCTCGCGGTCGCCGTAGACGGTGGTCGTGCCGTCCTGGACGATCGGGACGGGGAGAACGACGTTGCGGGCGGGGGCGGAGCCTTCGTTCCACACGACGCAGACGAAGCGCATCGTGCGGCCGTACTCGACGGCCTTGGGCGCGAAGTCGCAGAAGAAACGGACGTCGGCACCCGAACCCCCCTCCGTCGGGCAGCCGTCGCACGAGGAGAGGGACAGCACCACCAACGCCCCGGCCGACAGGAACGATCGCACGAGGCGATCCTCCCCCGGTCCGGCCAGGGCGTCAACCGCGAGGAGAGGTGGGGACCCGGACGAAGGAGAGGTGGAGAGGGCGGCTGGAGAGGTGGGGAGGGCCCGGGTGGAGGTGCCCGTGGCGCGGCGGCCCTTCGACTGCGCTCACGGCCAAAGGGGCGCCGCTCCACGGACTCCCCGCCACCGGCAGAACGGTGGAGGGTCTTGGACAACACGACACGCGGACCTCGCGGCGAGGAAGTCCCTTGCGCGGCGCCCCGGCGGCCCTGATCCGTTATAAGGGGCGCCGCGCAAGGGCATCCCCACCCGAACCCTCCCCACCTCTCCAGCCGGTCTCTCCACCTCTCCTTCGTCCGGTCCGGAAAAGGCCGACGCCGCCCTGAGCCCTGCGCATGTCGAAGGGCCCTCCCCGAAGGGCCCTCCCTCCCCTTGACCTCCTCTCCCATTCGACCGACATTCCCTCCCCTGGAGGATCGCCATGGCCGAAGTCGGAACCAGCGGACTCGTTTTTCGGGAGCCGTTGATCTTCGAGCGGTCCAGGCCCGGACGGGAGGGGATCCGGATGCCCGCCGCCGAGGTGCCCGCGGTCGACGACGACCGGGCGGGACCGGACATCCCGGTCGCATCGCGCCGCACCGCCCCGCCGCGGCTGCCGGAAGTGGCGGAAGCCGACGTGGTGCGGCACTTCGTGCGCCTCTCGCAGTGGAACCTCTGCGTGGACTCGGTGATGTACCCGCTCGGGTCCTGCACCATGAAGTACAACCCGAAGGTCAACGAGTGGGCGGCGCGGCTGCCGGGTTTCTCGCGCCTGCACCCCCACACCCCGGCCGCGCTGGCGCAGGGCGCCCTGGAACTGATGTGGGACCTGGAGCGGCGGCTCTGCGCGATCTGCGGCTTCTCCCGCATGACGCTCCAGCCGTCCGCAGGGGCGCAGGGCGAGCTGTGCGGCATGCTGCTCGTCCGCGCCTGCCACACCGATCGCGGCAACCCGCGCAAGAAGGTGCTCATCCCCGACACGGCCCACGGCACCAACCCCGCCTCGTGCTCGCTGGCCGGCTACCTCACCGTCCCCGTCGCCTCCGGACCCGACGGCCTCGTCGATCCGGCGGCCGTGGACAAGGCGATGGACGCCGACGTCGCGGCGATCATGATCACCAACCCCAACACGCTCGGCCTGTTCGAGTCGCACATCGCACAGGTCGCGGAGATCGTCCACGCCCGCGGCGGGCTGGTCTACGGCGACGGCGCCAACCTCAACGCCCTGCTCGGCCTCGCGCGCCCCGGCGACCTCGGCATCGACGTCATGCAGCTCAACCTGCACAAGACGTTCTCCACGCCCCACGGAGGCGGTGGACCGGGGTCCGGTCCCGTCGGCGTGGTCAACACGCTGGAGCCGTATCTTCCGGTGCCCATCGTCGAACGGGCCTCGGACGGAACGTTCCGCCTCGTCGAGGATCGGCCGAAGACCATCGGGCGGATGCGCTCGTTCTTCGGCAACTTCGGCGTGATGGTCCGCGCCTACACGTACCTCCTGGCCCACGGGCCGGCCGAGCTGCGGCGCGTCGCGGAGATCGCGATCCTCAACGCGAACTACCTCCTGGCGCGGCTGCGCAAGACGTTCCACGTGCCGCAGGATCGGCCGTGCATGCACGAGTGCGTGCTGTCCGACCGCGACCTCAAGAACGAGACCGGCGTCACGACGATGGATGTGGCCAAGGGCCTCCTGGACCGCGGCTTCCACCCGCCGACCGTCTACTTCCCCCTCGTCGTGCACGGCGCCCTGATGATCGAACCGACGGAGACCGAGTCGCCGGAGACGCTCGACGAGTTCGTCGAGGCGATCGAGGCGATCGTCGCCCAGGCGCACTCGAAGCCGGACGACCTGCACCACGCCCCGGTCCGCACGCCCATCGGGCGCGCCGACGAGACGCGCGCCGCGCGTCACCCCGTGCTCCGGTGGGGAGGACGCTGAGCGGGAAGAGAAACCACCGATGGACACCGATGAACACAGATAGCGGAGAAGAAGAGATCCCGTCTCTCGCTTCTCATCATCTGCTCGCCGGCGGGCGCAAGTGACAACGCGCTGGATCGCCATCGTCAACCCCGCCGCGGGCCATGGGAAGTGCCGCCGGCAGGCGGAGGCGGAGCTGGCCGCGCTGCGCGCGGCGGGCGTGGACCTGGAGGTGCGGACCACGGAAGCGCCCGGACACGCAAGCCGGCTGGCGCGCGAGGCGTACGAGGCCGGGGCGCGCGACTTCCTGGCGGTCGGGGGCGACGGCACGTGCTTCGAGGTCGTGAACGGCCTGCTGGCGACCGGGGACGGAGCGACCAGGCCGCGTGTCGCCACCCTGCCGCTGGGCACGGGGAACTCGTTCCTGCGCGACTACGGGATCACGGATGCGGCCGGCGCGGCGACGGCGCTCCTCGCGGACGCGCGACGAGCCGTCGACGTCGTGCGGTGCGAGCACGGCGGGGGAGTGCTCCACTACCTCAACATCGCCGGGCTGGGGTTCGCCGCGCGCGCGGGCGCGATGACCAACCGCCGCTTCAAGTCCTTCGGGGCCCGCGGGTACATCCTGGCGGTGCTCGGCTGCGTCGCGCGGATGAGGTACCCGTCGTTCCCCGTGCGCCTGGACGGCGGAGGGCCGGACGCCCGTCCGTGCAGCATGCTCTCCTTCTGCAACAGCCGGTACACGGGCGGAACGATGATGATGGCCCCGGCCGCCGACGCCGCGGACGGCTACGTCGACGTGATCCGCATCGGACCGATGGGGCGCGTCCGACTCCTGCGCTCGTTCCCGCGCATCTTCAAGGGCACCCACGTCGACCTGCCGGAAGTCGAGTGCACGAGGGCGCGGAGAGTCGACTTCGAGGGAGGGGAGGCGGTCGACGTGATGATCGACGGCGAAGTCCTGGCACTCGCCTTGCGCTCGCTGGAGGTCGTTCCGGGCGCGATCGAGGTCGCGGCGTAGGTGGAGTGCCCGGCGAGCGAAGGAAACCACCGATGGACACCGATGGACACCGATAGCGGGATCCGGCGACGCGCTCGCTCCATCCTCCCCTTGCGCTTCCTGCGGGATGGAGTGGCCGCCGCGCGGCGGGTGCACGGCGACGTGGGCGCCAAGGACTTCGCGCTCTCGGCGGCGGCGTGGGCCGCGGGACTCGCGTGGGGCGTCCCCGCGCTGACCACGCTCACCGTACTCGCGGGGAACTTGGGCCTCCGACCCGAGCGGCTGCAGCGGCTCTATGCGATCTACGCCGACGTGCAGCTCCGGTTGCTCGGCGTGCGCTGGCGCGCCGAGGTGGACCCCGCGGTCAACCCCCGCACCCCGTACTTCTTCTTCCAGAACCACGTGAACCACTTCGACTTCATCGCCTGCCACAACGCAACGCCGCACTACCGGCAGGGGATCGAGCTGGACGAGCACTTCCGGATTCCGCTCTACGGCCCGTTCATGCGCTCGCGCGGCACGATCGCCGTGCGCAAGGGCGGCGCGGGACGGCTGGCGGAGCTGCGCAACCGGTGCCGCGAGGAATTGGCGCTCGGCAGGTCGATCCTCGCCTTTCCCGAGGGGACCAGGACTCTCGACGGGAAGGTCGGCCCCTTCAAGACGGGCCTGTTCGTCGTGGCGCGGGACCTGGGCACGCCGATCGTGCCCGTGGCGGTGCGCGGCACGTGGAACCTGATGCGCAAGGGCAGCGCGCTCCTGCGGCCCGGGGCCCAGGTCGTCGTGCACGTCGGCGCGCCGGTGCCGACCCGAGACGTCACGGACGAGGGGCTGCCGGCGCTCGTGGCCGCCGTGCACGACTGGATCGCGGAGCACGCGGAGGGCGGGGAGAGGCTCTCCCGTCCGAACCGCGGGCTTCAGCCCGCGGCTGCCGTCCCGACGGAGGCCGCTGCGGGAGGACCCGGGGATCCGACTGACCGCTGACCCTTCGACGCTCTCAGGGCGCAGGCGGACGCTGAGGCGCTGAGAAGGCAAGGGCAAGGCGGACGAAGAGGGAAAGGGCAGACGTGCGGAGGGGTGCGGGCCAGGCTACTGGACCGGTCGCCGGGACGCTGCTGGCGGCCGCCGCCGGGATCGTCCTCGCCGCATGCGGACGGGCGGGGGGCGCGCCGTGCGACCTGAATAACGGGGACGCGGAGGCGACATCGCAACCCGCACCGATCCCGGCGCCCGTCGAGCCGGAGGCCGCGACGGCCGAGCCGGCGCCGGAGGATGCGGTGCGGCCGCCGCCGGCGCGCGAAGCGGAGCCGCTCGACGCCGGCCTCGCGGGGCCCGTGTTCCACGTGCCGCTGGGGGATTCGCCCTGGAAGGGGGCGTCCGAGCCGCTGGCCGTTCTGATCGTCTTCATCGACTTCTCGTGCCCGCATTGCGCACGCATGGCGCCGGTGCTCGACCAACTCGTCGCAGCGCACCCGGACGAGCTGCGCGCGGTTTACAAGGCGTACCCGATTCCCGGGCACGGCAAGGCGCCGGAGGCGGCGGTGGTGGCGGCCGCCGCGCATGCGCAGGGCCGCTTCTGGGAAATGCACGATCTGCTCTTCGCGAATCCCGGGGAGTGGACGACCGAGGACCTCGAACGGCTCGCGATCCAGGCCGGTCTGAACCCGGCGCGCTTCCGCGACGCGTTGGAGGACGAGCGGGTCCGCGCCGAGGTTGCGGCCGACGTCACGGCGGGCCATCGCATCGGCGTCACCGGCACGCCGTCCTTCGTGCTCAACGGGCGGCGGTTCGAGGGCTCGCTGCCCTTCGCGAAGCTCGAGGCCCGCGTGACGGCGGCCATCGCCGAAGGCCGCGCGCGGCTGGAGGCCGGCGTGCCCCGCGGGGAAGTGTACGAGGACCTCACGGCCGACGGGCTGCCGGAGGCTCCGCAGCCGCCGCTGCCCGCGTGCGCAGCGCCCGGCCGCCAGGGCATGTAGGACTTCGACGCACCGCGTCATGCGCCACGCGGCGCGCCGGTCGCCGCGCATCCGGCTACGCACCGGCAGCCGACCCGCGACACCGCAAGACGCCGGATTCCCACGATCGGCCCTCGCTCGCTTCGAGGATGACGCCGCGCCGCGCTTGGCATGCCCCTTGAACGACCTCCCGGGCGAGGAAGGAGGACGTCATGAGCATCCAGTGCACGGCGGCCGAGGTGCGGCGGCCGTCCCCGACGACCTTCGATCGGCGCGTGGGCCTCGTGATCCCGGCGTTCAACGAGGCGCGGCACCTGCCGGAACTGCTCGCACGCTGCCGCGCGGCGGAGCCGGCGGCGATCGTGGTGGTCGACGACGCCTCGCGCGACGGGACCGCCGCCGTGCTCGCGCAGATCGCCGCGCGGGCACCCGACGTTCCCCTGCGCGTGCTGCGCAATCGCAAGAACCTGGGCAAGCAGGGCGCCGTGCGCCGCGGCCTGCGCGCGCTGCGCCGCTGGAACCTCGACGCGGTCGCGCTCCTGGACGGCGACGGACAGCACGACCCGGCCGAGCTGCCGGGGCTGGCGACACTCCTGGACACGCACGACGCGGTGATCGGCGCGCGCGCGCAGGACGAGATGCCGGTCGAGCGGCGGTTCTCCAACTGGGCGGTGAACGCGGGCTTCCGCTTCGTCGCCGGGGTGGACCTCATGGATGTGCAATCGGGAGTCCGGCTGTACCGCAAGCCGCTCGCGGACGCCCTGGGCGACCGCCTGCCGATCACCGGCGGGTACGGGGTCGAGTACGAGTCGCTGGTGGTCCTGGCTCGCCGCGCGGCGGAAAGCGCACGGGACGTGCGGATCGCCACCGCGACCATCGCCTGCCGCTACGGCGCCGCCGAGAGCAAGCTCGGACCGCGGCAGGCCGCGCGCCTGGCGCGCGAGACCGTACGCCAGGCGGTTCGCCTGCGCGCCACCAATCCCGCCGCCGACCGGGAGACGGGAGCGCCGCGCCTGCTGCCGCGTTCGCTCGTCGTCGAGCTGCACGACGTCACGCCGGCGTTCGAACCCGAGCTCCGGGAGCTGTGGGAGGCGCTGGTCGAGGTGGGCGTCGATCGCGCGATGTTCCTGGTGGTCCCGGCGTTCCAGGACGGCCGCGGCGGGAGGTGGGACCTGCGCGACCATCCCGCGTTCGCGGACTGGCTGCGACGACGCCGGCACGAGGGTTGCGAAATCGTCCAGCACGGACTCACGCACCGCGCGGAGCCGCCGCCGCCCGGGCTGCGCAACGCGCTGCTGCACGAGTGGTTCGCACGGGGCTGCGAGGAGTTCGCCCATCTCCCGTTCGCCGAGGCGCGCGAGCGGCTGCACGCGGGCCGGGCCATCCTCGACGCCGTCGGCCTGCACGCCGACGACTTCGTCGCCCCCGCGTGGTTCCAGAGCGAGGGCACGCGTCAGGCCATGGACGAGCTGTGCTTCCGCGCGACCGCGACGATGGGACACCTGCGGCCGCTGGGCGGCTCCCGGACCCCGATCCCGGCCCCCGCCCTCACCTTCGCCGCGCCGCACCCGCTCGTCGACTTCGGCAAGCGCGCCGTGATGCGCGGCGCCGAGGCCCTCGCCCGCACGACCCCGCTCCTCCGCGTCGCCCTGCACCCCGAAGATCTCCGGGGCGCCCGCCCCTTCGACCACGTCCGCGACCGCCTCCGCCGCCTCATGCGCTACCGCCGGCTCGTGACCTACGACGAGTACCTGGCGGAGAGTGCGGGAAGAGCGGGAAGGGCGGAAAGCGCGGGGAGTTCGTGAGCGCTCCGAACCACCAGCCACCAGCCACCAGCTACCAGCCACCCGCCGCCGGCCGACGCAGCCTCCTGGTGAGCGCCGCAACGACGGTGCTGGACGCGGGGATCTTCGCGCTGGCGACGCTGTTCCTGGCCGGGCCGGCGCTGACCGCGGCGCGGTGGTGCAGCGGGGCAATCGGAGCCGCGGCGAACTTCGCCCTGAACCGGCAGTGGGCGTTCCGCGTACGCGGCGAGTCCGTCCTGCCCCAGCTCGGCCGCTACGCCATGGCCGCCGGGGCGGCCGTGACCCTCGCGACGCTCGTGTGGTGGTCGCTCTACGCCGCCACGGGCTGGGACCCGCGGCTGCTGCAGCTCGCGAGCATGGCGCTCGTCTGGCTCGGCTTCACCTACCCGATCCTGCGGCGCTGGGTCTTCGCGCCTACTTCTTCTTCTGCAGCTCCGGCGGCGGCGCGATCATCTCGCGCGTGTGCGACGGCTCGGGCGCGCGCTCGTGCATGTGCGTGTCCGGATACGGGTACGGCGCCTCCTCGAAGATCTGCGAGTTGGACGCGCGCACCTCGTCGAGCTGCTCGCGCGTGACCTCGAAAAGATAGCGCCCCGCGGGACCGCCCTGCCCTGCCGCGCTCAGCGACTCGAGATACTCCACCAGCGCCTGCTTGCGCTCGGCCCGCAGCGAGATCCCGTGCAGCTCGGCGTGGGTCACGCGCCCGTCGGCATCGATCCACAGCTCCACCTGGAGCCGGTGCGAGGGGATGATCTCGTCCGCCAGACGCCACATCGCCGCCGTGTCGAACCACGAACGCAGGACCGCGGAGTCCACGATCGGCGGCACCGCGTCGGTCGTGACCTCGACGGAAGCGGCCGCATCGGGCGCGCCCGGAGCGGCGTCGGCGGGGAGCGTGACGTCGGGCGATGCGGCGGCGGCGGGACCGGCGCCCGCGTCCGCGGGCGGCTCGGGGACCATCTCGCGCACCTGCGTCCCCGCATCCGCGGGCTCGGGCGGCGGAGCGACCATCTCGCACATCACCGTCGAGTAGTCGATCTGCTCGGGCTCCGGCGCCATCTCCGTCGGGTGGCTCGCGCCGTCGTTCGGCCCTTTCTTGCAGGCGGGAGCCGCGGCGAGGGCCGCGGCGAGCCCTGCCGCCGCGGCCTTGCGCGCCCAGGCCGTGCGGCGCCGTCCGCCGCGCGCCGCCACCACGTCGCGCAGGTCGTCGAGGATGCGCTCCGCCCCGCCGACCAGGCGCGCGTCGGCCTCGCGGACGCGCTCGGCCGCCGCCGCCGCCCATTCCCGCTCCTCGGTCTCGTCGCGGAAGCCCGCAGCGACGCGCTCCAGCAACTCCTCCAGGCGGGAGCACGTGTCGAGGTTGGCATCGACCACGAACGCCTTGACCCGGCGCCGCAGCGCCTCGTCGCGGCCGTGGAAATGCTCGAAGACCTGGTACTCGTAGTCGACCCGCATCGTCGTGTGGTGCAGCCCGCGCTCGCCGTAGTTGCGCTCGCGGAACGCGGCGAACGCGACCTGGAAGGCGCTCTCGGCGCGCGGGTCGCCGATCCGGTAGTCCCAGCCCCACCAGTCCCCCACCAGCCGCCCCTGCGCGCGAAGACGCCGCTCCAGCGGCGTCCCGGCGTAGATCTCCGTGCGGCAGAAGTTCATCGGGTTGCGCGGACGCGCGCGCAAAAAGGCGACGTTGGCCGCGACGTCCTCGAGCGTCGAGTCCGGGTTGAACAGCAGCAGGTTGAAGCAGGCGTGGAGGTCCAGACGGTGCATGACGTCGAGCGCGCGGCGGTTGTCGTCGAGCGACTGGCCGCGGCCCAGGCGCCGCAGCGAGTCCGCCGTCCCCGCCTCGATGCCCAGGAACACGCGGAACAGGCCCATCGACTTGAGGAACGCGAACAGCTCCTCGTCGACCTCGTCGGGACGCGCCTTGATCGCGAAGCCGATGCGGCCGACGCCGCGCGCGAGCAGCTCGTCGCGCAGGGCGCGCACGCGGGCGAAAGCGTCGTCACGCGAGCCGGGGAGGAAGTTGTCGTCGTGGAAGTTGAAGATGCGCACGCCCTCGCCCCACAACGCCGCCAGCTCGCCGGCCAGGTTCTCCGGGCTGCGCATGCGGAAGCGCTCGCCGCCGCAGTGCGCGTGCCAGGCGGCGATGGAGCAGAAGGCGCAGGAATGCGTGCAGCCGCGGGAGCCCAGGACGTTGGCGATCGGGAAGCCCAGATAGCGGTCGTACGGCTTGCGGTGGGCGGGCCAGGGGAGCGCGTCGAGATCGGCGGGCTTCTCGGCGGGCGGATTGCAGACGATGAGGCCGTCCGGGTCGCGCCACACCAGGCCCCGCACGTCGTCGAGGCCTTCCAGGCCGCGCGCCAGGCGTTGCATCGGCAGCTCGCCCTCGCCGCAGACGACGGAGTCGAAGGCGTCGACCTCCCGCAGCAGCACCTCGGCGTTGAAGGTCGCGAAGTGGCCGCCCGCCGTGAGGTGGCCGGCGAAACCCAGCTCGCGGGCCCGGCGCGCGAGCGCGGCGAACTGCCGCGCGCGGCGGGTGAACACGAGCGAGAAGCCGGCCAGCTCGGCCCCCGACTCCGCCAAAGCCTTGGCGACACGCTCCAGCCCGGGCACGTCGTTGAACACGAGCTGCACGACCTCGTGCCCGTCCGCCTCGAGCGCTCCCCGGATGTACCGGATCGCAAGGTTCTCCTCGAACTCCGCTCCGACCAGGGCGATGCGCATGGCCTGTCCTCCCGTCGGAGGGGGAGTGTACCGCGGCCGGGGTGTGCGGGGAGAGCGGGAAGTGCGGGCAGGGCGGCGGGCCCGGTTGATGATCGCCGTGCCGTCGGTTATACTGCCGGTATGAAAACGGCGGTTTCCATTCCTGACGAGGTGTATCACGCGGCCGATCGCCTGGCCCGGCGAAGCAGGAAGTCCCGCAGCCAGGTGTACGCCGACGCCTTGCGCGAGTTCCTGCAACGGCACGAGGCCGACCCCGTCACGCAGGCGCTGGACGACCTGTGCGCGGAGGTCGACTCGACGCTGCCACCCGACCTCGCCCGCGCAGGCCGCCGGGTCCTCGAGGGGACCGAATGGTAGGCGTCGCGCGCGGCGACGTGTTCTGGGCCGCGCTGGGCACCCCGGTCGGCTCGGCCCCGGGCTTCCGCCGGCCGGTCATCGTCGTCCAGGGGGACGCTTTCAATCGCAGCGCCATCTCAACCGTCGCGTGCGTGCCGGTGACGAGCAATCTCAAGTGGGGCGCCGCTCCCGGCAACGTCGTCCTGGGCCGCCGGGAGACCGGATTGCCGAAGGCGTCCGTCGCGAACGTGTCGCAGCTCGTCACCCTCGATCGGTCGCTCCTCGTCCAGCGTGTCGGGCATCTCCCATCCGCGAAGCTGGAGCTCGTGCTCCGGGGCATCGACGTGGTGCTGGGCCGGGACTGAAGCCGCGCTACGGTCCGCCGTACCCGATCGCGATCACCACGCCGGAGGCGTCGCTGGTCACGAGCAGCTCGCCGCGGGAGCCGAGGGCGACATCTACAGGGCGGTGGGTCCATTCCGCCGCGCGATCCCCCGGCCCGCCGTACTCGAAAAAGGGCTCCCAGCGCAGCGGCCGGTCGCCACCCTCGAAAATGACGCGCACGACCTTGTAGCCGATCGGCACGTCGCGATTCCAGGAGCCGTGCAGGGCCACGAACGCGTCGCCGCGGGCGCCGCCCGGGAACGACGGGCCGTCGTAGAACAGGAGGCCCAACGGCGCCGTGTGGGCGGGAAGGACCAGCGGCGGGGGCACGACGTTGGCGGGATTCCGGCACCAGGCGTCGGTGTGCACGCCGTCGCCGAGGAAGCCGGGGTCGGCCCACTGGGTCGTGGGGCCGAGGCCGACGCCGGCAGGCAGCAGGAACTCGCTCCAGCAGTACGGGTAGCCGTAGAACCGCCCGGCGACGTCGAAGAGGTTCAGCTCCTCGCCGGGGTTGTCCTGGTGGATGTCGCCGCCCAGGTCGTCGCGATGAAGCTCGTCGATGCCGTTCTCGACGCCCCAGAGGCGGCCCGCCCCGTCGAACGCCAGGCCGACCTCGTTGCGCATCCCGTCGGCGAACGCCTCGCCGGAGTCGAACGCCAGGCCGCCCGCCGGGAGGCCGCCGACGGCGAAACGGCGGATGCGGGCCCGCGAGAAGTCGCCGTCGACATTGCTGCCCGAGCCGACGCTCACGTACAGGCGGTCCGCGGCGTCGAAGACGAGCGTGCGGGTTGAGTGCCCCCCGGCGGGGATGTCGCGCACGACGGTCTCGGGCGAGCCGAGGTCGGCGCGGTCGCCGTCGCTGTAAGGCCAACGGAAGACGGTCGTCGCGCTCGAGGCGTAGAGGTACCCGTCGTGGATCGCGATGCCATGGTTGACGTCGGGGGCGGAGGCGAGCGACGCGCGCTCCTCCGGGCCGGAGACGCCGTCCCCGTCGTCGTCGAACAGGACCGTCACGCGGCTCGACCCGCGCTCGACCACCAGCACATCGCCGTCGGGCGCGACCGCAATCCCTCGCGGCGCGGAGAGTCCCTCGGCCCACGTCCAGGCGCAGAACCCCTCGGGCACCGCCGCGTTCGCGACGGCGGCCGACGCGGGACCGAAGCAGGAGTCGACGGGCGGAGCGCCGTCGTCGGCCGAGTCGCCGGCGACCTCGTCCACCACGTCCAGCGCGTCCGTCGCCTCCACGACGTCGTCCCCCGGGGCTTCGGGCTCGTCCGGCTGGCCGTCTCCGGCATCTTCCGTCGCGCCGGCCTCGCCGGCCTCGGCCGAAGCGCCGTCGCAGCCGAGCGCGGCGAGCGCCACGAGCGCGAGGGTGAGCTGTGGGCGTCCTGGCGAGCGAACATCCGGGGTTCCGCGATCGATCCTCGTCATTCGTTGTCCTCCGGGGCCGGCATTCCGCTCGCCAACGTAACCACCGCGGCGGTGTGGGGGCGGGTGGTCGAGGGCCTCTTCACCACTCCCCCCGGTCGTGCGATGCTCCCTCCGGCCCGTGCGACACGGATCCCTGCGGACGGGCGGCCGGTGGCGGGCGGGACGTGCCGCCGACGAGGGGGCCGGAGGTCAGGAATGCGAACGGCGATGGTGAACCGATCAATGCCGCGGCGGATTCGACGCACCGCGGTCGTGCTGCTCGCCTCGACGGCTTGGCTGGCGGGAGGTGGATCGTGCGCGAGGAAGCAGACGGCGGCGACGCGGCCGGGCGCGGACGTCGTCTCGGCGCGCGGACCGACGGCGGAAACGAGCGCCACGCCGGCGCCGGCGGCGCCGAACAACGCCGACGCGGCTCAGGCCGCGGAGGCCGCGGTCCAGACGACCCGGGCGGTCGGGCCCGCCCTGCCGCCTCCCGGCGAGCCCATCGACCGCACCCCCGTCTGCACCCACGAAGCGCACGCGGGCGTACCCGAGCTTCCGCCGCCCGACGTGCTCGTCGAGTCCTCGATCGTGCCCCCGACCGGGACGCCGACCGGGGTGCGCATCCGGCAGGACGGACGCGTGGAGTCGCGCCAGGCCGACGGGAGCTGGCTCTCCGGCAAGACCCTCAGCGGGGCAGAAATGGAGGAGGTGCGCCGGGCAATCGTGGACGCGCACCTGGAGCGGGCCGCGGGCCTGCACCGCCTGGAGTCCCCGGATCCGACCGTGGCCGAGAGCCGCTTGTTCGCGCGCGTCGGAACCGAGCTGGTGACCGTGATCAGCGACGAGCCCTGCTTCCTGCCGGAGGTCCATTCGCTGATGCTGGTCCTGGTCGAAATGTTCGACTGAGGTGCGGAGCATGGCGAAGACGGCGCGCCTGGTGGCGCAGGGCGACGAGATCACCACGGGGGCGACGATCGACACCAACTCGGCGTGGCTGGCCGAGCGGCTGTTCGAGCGCGGGATCCGGGTGCTGGGCACGGGCTCGGCGCCGGACGATCTCGATCTCCTGACGCGCTTGCTGCTCGACTCGTCCCGCGACTGCGACCTGGTGATCTCGACGGGCGGCCTGGGACCGACGACCGACGACGTGACGGCCGAGGCCGTCGCCAAGGCGCTGGGCGTGCCGCTCGTCGAGAATGCCGAGGCGCTGGAGCAGATCCGGGCGCGCTTCCGCGTCATCGGGCACCCGATGACGCCGAGCAACGCGAAACAGGCGCTGCTGCCGCGGGGCGCGGGGCTGCTGGAGAACCCGGCGGGAACGGCGCCGGGCTTCGCCGTCGATCTCGGGCGCTCCCGCGCGTTCTTCTTCCCGGGTCCGCCGCACGAGCTGCACGTCATGGCTGATCGCCACCTGTTCCCGTGGCTCGAGGCCCAGGGAACGGCCCCGCTCCTGCGCCGCCGATTCCACGTCTGCGGCGTGGGCGAATCCGTGCTCCAGGACCGCCTCGCGGACCTCGCGCTGCCCGAGGGCGTGCGCCTGGGCTACAAGACCTGGCTCCCGTTCAACACGGTCCTGCTCTACGGCGAGCCCGACGCGGTCGAGCGGCTCGAGCGGGCGGCGGTCGACGTGCGGGCGCGTGTGGGCGAGAACCTGCTGGGCGAGGACGACGAGACCCTGCCGCAGGTCGTCGGGCGGCTGCTCCTGGCGCGCGGCTGGACGATGGCGCTGGCCGAGTCGTGCACCGCGGGCGGCGCGTCCGCGCTGGCGACCGAGGTCCCCGGCAGCTCGGCCTGGTTCAAGGGCGGCGTGGTCGCGTACTCCAACGAGGTGAAGACGAAACTCCTCGGCGTCCCGGAGGCGCTCCTCGCGGAGCACGGCGCGGTCAGCGAGCAATGTGCCGGGGCGATGGCCGAGGGAGCGCGGCGGGCGACGGGCGCCGACGTCGGCGCTTCGATCACCGGCATCGCCGGCCCCGACGGCGGCAGCCCGGACAAGCCCGTCGGCCTGGTCTGCTTCGGCCTCGCGCTCCCGGCCGAGACCTCCACGCGGACCGTGCGCTTCGGCATCCGCGGCCGCGACCGCGTCCGGACGATGGCGGCCGCCACCGCGCTGGAATGGCTGCGCAGGAGGCTGGCTGCTGGTAGCTCGTAGCTCATGGCTCGCAGCTCGTAGCTGGCCCCGCCCTGCGCTCGTCGAAGGGTTCCTTGCTGGCGGCCGGTGGGTCCAAACTACCA
This sequence comes from Deltaproteobacteria bacterium, assembly GCA_016218815.1. GTDB lineage: Bacteria > Myxococcota_A > Polyangia > DRWM01 > JAAZOP01 > JAAZOP01. The sequence goes on along the minus strand of JACRCX010000037.1, from coordinate 27,592 downwards.
GCCACGACCTGCCAGCCACTAGCCATCAGGGGCATGCTCGCCGGCCTCCAGGAGGCCCTCGACGCGCCGCGGGCGCCAGCCGTTTTCAGGATCGTCGCGCGAGCCCCAGCACCAGACCTCGCCGGTCGTCGCGACGGCGCAGGTGGAAACTGTGCCGGCCGCGATTTCGGCGGCCGCAGGGAGGCCGGCGACGGGCGCAGGCGCGGCAGCTTCCTCGAACGGCGGCCGGCCGAGCTGGCCATAGTGGTTGTCGTCGCCCCAGCAGGTGACGTCGCCTCCGGCGAACAGCGCGCAGACGTGCGTCTCGCCGACGGCGAGGCCGCGCGGCTTGTTCAGTCCATCGACCGGCGTGGCGACGGGGACGGGAGCGTCCAGCGTGGGATCCTGTGCCCAGCAGTAGATGGTGCGGGCGTGGACCGTCGCGCAGACACGGTCCCCGGGACCTCCGGCCAGCATGGACACCTCCCGCCCGAGTTGCTCCACATCCTGAAAGACGATCTCGCGATCCCGCTTGCGGCAGGCAACCTTGCCGGCAGGCATCACGGCGCAGAGGCCCTGTTCTCCCCATGGGGCCACGGCGAAGGCGCCCGCGAACTCATCGATCGGGGTGACTCGGGGGACGTCGGTCGCGGCGTCCCAGCACAGGACCGCCCGCTCGCGCGACAAGACGCACGACGAGGCCGCCCCGCCGATCGCGAGTTGGACCGGTTCGGGGAGGCCAGGAACGGCGGCGATTGGTTCGCCGTGCGCGGCGTCGAGGACGTGCGACCAGCAGTCCCAGGACCATTCGCGGGCGTCGCGGATGCAGATGTCGTCGCCCATCGCGGCCAGGACGACGGCGTCCGACCGGTCTCCGTCGAGGTCGTCGGGCAGCCGCCTTTCGAACGAGGCGGTGAACACGTCGGCCTCGGCCACGGGGGTCTCCGCGGGCCAGCAGCTCAGCCAGCCGCCGGTGCGCCGCGCGCAGAAGCCGTCCTGGGCGGCCACCAGGTTCACCGCCCCCGTCACGCGAGGCACGGGCGGGATCGCGTCGTCGTTCGGCCGCCGGCAGTGGACGCTGCCGGCGTCGTCGCGCACGCAGGCGACGTCCGCGCGCACGGCGAGCTGGGTTCCGCCGGCGAAGCCTGCGATACCGAGCGAGCCGAGGGATCGCGCACGGCCGCCCCCGACCAGCTCGGCGAGATCCCAGCAGTAGAGCAAGCCGGCCGGATCCAGGCCGCAGGCGATCTCGTCGACGGCGACGGCCGTCATCCCCTTGGAGCCGGCGACGGTGACCGGCGCGATCCGCTCGGGCAGGTTCCCGTCTGCGCCCGGCGCGGGCGGCCCCCAGCACACCGTTGTGTCGTCGCGGCGGGTCGCGCAGAAGGCGATGCGCCCGGCGACGTCGAGCACGTTCGCCGTGGCGACCTCCAGAACCGCGACCTGGCCCGTGTCGGGAGATGCTCCGGCATCCGACGACGCACGCGGGACGACGCAAGCGACGGTCCCGCTCGTCCTCAGCGCACAGATCATCCCGGCGCCCGCCACCAGCCGCACGGTGCCGGCGAGTGCCTCGGCGGAGCGCGGCTTCCAGTAGGCCTCGCCGCCGGGACGTCGGGCACGATCGGCGGCCGTGATGCAGGCGACCGCGCCCTGCGCGTCTCGACCGCAGACCAGCTCGTCCGCGACGGCCAGCTCCTCCACGTCGGCCGGAAAGTCGACGATGTCCCCCTCGCGGCGCGACGCGACCGTCGAACGGTCGCGGGAACAGAAGGCCTGTCGACCTTCGGAGATCCAGCATCCGAATCCCGCGCTCGTGTCTGCCCACCACCGAACATGCCGGTGCTCGCCGAACGTACGGCGATCGTGAAGGGGGCGGACCGCGCAATCCCCCCAGCACAGCACGCGGCCGTCGTCCGTCCGAGCGCACGAGCAGACGGCGCTGGCGCCGAGCTCCACGGCGCCGGCAACGTCGGGCACGATCCGCGGACCTTCGACCGGTCCCGGTCGCCCATCGACCTGCCCCATGTCATTCTCGCCCCAGCAGACGACGCGCTGATCGGGCCGGATCCAGCAGGCGTGACGGTCGCCGACAGATAGCGTGGCGGTTCGTAGCTGCATCTGCAGCGCGGCGATCGCACCCGCCGTGGGAGTAATGTCGAGCGTGGCGTCGACGCGTGCGGGCGCGGCGAGACCGTCGCGGCCGGGCGACGGCGCGGACGCGTCCCCGGGGACATCGAGCCCGATCCAATCGCCCGGAACCGTGCGCCCGGGCGTGGGGGCCGGCGACTCCTTGCCGCGGCAGCCGGCGGAGGAAGGGACGAAGACGGCGGCGGTGAGTAGAAAGAGCAAGGCGACGCGCCGGCCCGCCCCCGGAGTGCCCTTCCTTCTGCGTCTCTGCGCCTCTGCGCGAGAATTCCCCTCCCCGATGGCAGATCGATTGGGCGAGGCCGTCATGTTCCTCCCCGCGGCCTCCACCCCGGCCTTCACCCCGGAGGGAGCTGCTTCTCGGGCTTCATCCAGTCGACGAACTTGTAGACCAGGACACCGTCGTCGTCGACGTCCAGCTTGATGCGCGTGCCGTCCACCAGCGACGACAGCAGCGGCTCGACCTGCGGCGGCGGAAGCCGCAGCGCCTCGGCCGCCGCGTCGAGCCGCAGCACGCCGTTCTTCTCCTTCGCCAGATCGGCCAGCGCACGCAGACGCGTGTTGTCGGCCTCCGACCGGTAGCGCTTCTTGATGCCGCGCCCCGCCACGAACAGCGCGCCCGCCGTGAACAGCCCCGCCAGCACCGTCAGCAGGCCGCCGACGAAGAACCAGCCGGAAGTGAAGAACAGCGCGATCAAGAGGAGCGCCAGCGAAAACACGCCGATCGTGACGCCAAGTCCCTTCAGCCCGAACGATCGGCCGTCGCCCATCGCCTCGAGCTGCGCCGCGCGCTGCATCGCCTGGTCCGGCGTGGCGGGCGCGCCGCGGCGACCGGCGTCGGCCAACGCGAGCGGCGAGGTGACGAAGCCGCGGTGTCCGCCGCACAGCTCGCAGACCAGCTCGTTCTCGTGGGCCTTGCGATAGGCGACCCCGGGAAAACCGCCGAGGCCGTAGAGCAGGGTGACCATGCAGCCGGCGCCGGAGCGCGAGAAGTAGGGCACTGCCGGACTGGGGTTGTTGCAATGTGGGCAGCGCTCAAGGCTGGCCGAGGGCTTGCCGCAGCCGGGGCAGCGTTCTCGTCCCGGCGGGATCTCCGTGCCGCACACGCCGCAGATCTCCGTCTTGGAGATCGCGGGAGGAACGGTGCTGCCGCCGGCCGGAACAATCGAATCGGCCATCGGGGACCGAGCCTATCCGCGGGCGACTGCTGGTGCAAGCCGGCCCCCGTTGCTAGGGTGTCGCCGATGGGCGAGCGCTGGCAGATCCGGCCCGACATCCGCAAGCTGGCGGCGGAGGCGGCACGCGGCGGTCCCGTGGTGGTGGCCGCGGGCGGCGGCAAGGGAGGCGTCGGCACCACGCTCGTCCTGGCCAATCTGGGCCTCTTCCTGGCGCAGATCGGCAAGAAGGTGCTGCTCATCGATCTCGCCCGCGGCGGGGGCAACCTGCACTCGATGGTCGGCCACGCGGCACAGCGCGACGGGCCGGAGCCCGGCGATCCGGACGACGTGGACGGGTTCATCGAGCCCACGCCGACGGCGAACCTGGCGGTCATCGCGGCGCGCCCATCCGACCGCCGCCGGGCGCCGGGCCTGGGCTGGAAGCGGTGGCTCGGCGAGCAGGTCGAGCGGCTCGCGCCGCGCTTCGACGCCTTCCTCTTCGACTGCGGCGCCTGGCCGCGCCGGGACGCGTTCGACGTCTTCGTCCACGCCGCCTCGCCCCTGGTGGTGATGGAACCAGAGCCCACGGCGGTGGAATCGACGCTGGGCTTCCTGCGCGAAGCGGCGAACCGGTACCTGGCGCACGAGCCGGACTGCGGCACTCTCGTGCACGACGTGCTGGCCGCCAACGGGCAGGCGCCGCCCGCGGCGGCCGAGCTGCTGGAGCGGGTCGCGGACCGGGACGAGGCCGCGGCGCGCGCGTTGTTCCGCCGGCTGGGCGGCTTCGGCCCCGGCCTCGTCGTCAACCAGGTGCGCGTGCGCGCCGACTTCGAGCTGGGTCCCGCCGTGGAAAGCGTCGCGCGACGGGTCCTCGGCATTCCGCTGCGCTTCCTGGCGGCGATCGAAGCGGACGACGCGATCTGGAAGAGCGTGCGCAGCGGCCGGCCCCTCCTGGTCGAGGCGCCGTCGAGCAAGCCGGCACGGGAGATCGAGCGCATCGCGCGGTGGATCCTCCTGCCCGACGCGGCGCCGCGCGGGGTGGTCCCGCGGCTGCGCGAGCCGGGCGCCGACGAGAACATGTACGAGGCGCTGGAGGTCGACCGCGGCGCCACGGAGGAGGAGATCCGCCGCGCCTATCGCCGGGCCAAGGACCTCTATGGCGGCACGCACGTCGCGACACGCGGCCACGTGCCGGCCGCCGAGCTGCGCCGCATGCTCGCCCGCGCGGAAGAGGCGTACGAGACCCTGGTCGACGTCCACTTGCGAAAGCCCTACGACCGCAGCCTGCAGGCGGGCGAAGGAGGCGATTCGCCCCAGGGTTCCGCGCCGGGGCCCGCCGACGGCGGGCGCCGGAGCGCCGCGACCGCCGGGCGCGGCGCGGCCGTCGAAGAGGGAACCGAGTTCACCGGCGGGGTCCTGCGCGACACCCGCCGGCAACGCGGGATGGAACGTGACGACGTGGCCGCGGTGACCCGCATCGGCACCGCCTACCTGCGCGCGATCGAGGAAGAGGACTTCGACACGCTGCCGGAGGAGGTCTTCCTCAAAGGCTACCTGCGGCAGATCGCGCGAGTCCTCGGTCTGCCCGAACGCGACGTCCTGGAAACCTACCTCCGCCGCTTCCGCGCCGGCCGCCGCCGCGGCCGCCGACCGTAAGCGCCCCGGTTCCCTTCTGCCGACCCCCGACCCCCGACCCCCAGCCCCCTCTTGTCCCCGCCCCCCCCTCCCCCAGCCCCCCACTTGACGCGAAGCGTCAATTCGCACCATTGCCCCGCCCTTGCGATCCGGCCAAAATGGCCGCGTGCGACGAACTGGAATCCTGTGCTCGTTGCTGATCTGCATCTGGCTGGGCCGACCGCGCGGCGCTCGCGCCGGTGGTTTCGAATACGGCGTGAACGGCTCGGAGGCCGTCGGTCGGGCAGGCGCGTTCACGGCCCGCGCGGACAGCCCGGCCGCGCTCTACTACAACGTCGCCGGCATCGGCCGGATGGACGAAGGCACGCACCTGGAGCTGGATCTGAACCTCGTCCGGCGGGAGCTTTCCTTCCAGCCCGCGGGAACGCAGTGCTTCGCCAGCCGCGACGGGTTCCGGGTCAATCGCGTGAACAGCTCCGGCCGCTGCTACGAAGGGCTGTCCTACCCGGAGGTGGACGATCGCGCGGGAGTCTACCCCGCGCCGTTCTTCGGCCTGGTCACCGACCTGGGCCTCGACTCCGACTTCCGCTTCGCCTTCGGCGCCTACGGTCCGGCCGCGATCGGGCGCGCCGACTTCCCGACGCAGAGCTGGATGGAGAACCTGGACGGCGAGCGCGTCCCGATCCCCGGGCCGGCGCGCTACGACCTGTTGTACATGGACATCGTCTTCGTCTGGCCCACCCTGGCGGCCGCCTGGCGCATCACCGACGACGTCTCGGTGGGCCTCGGGTTCCAGTCCGGCGTCGTCAACATCAACTTCCAGAGCATGGCCATCGCCTCGCCCGGCAGCAGCGTCGTCAACGACCTGCGCGCCAACCTCGACGTCTGGGACTGGTTCGTCCCGGCCGGCATCGCCGGCGTGTGGTACCGCCCCAGCCCGTGGTTCGAGATGGCCTGGGCGATGCGCGTGTCCGATGAGATCCACGCGACCGGCGACCTCGTCACGATCTCCAACCCCTACGGGGTGTGGGACCAGGATCCGGTGTCCAGCGACGAGTGGGACTACAACGAGGACAACGGCGAGCAGGCGCCGAAGGCTTCGCTCTCCTTCGCCTGGCCGCTGCTCAACACGCGCGCGGGCTTCCGCTTCGTGTGGCCCAAGGACGGCGGCGACGTCGTCGGCGGCGACCTGGACGACGACGTCGCCTCAAGCCTCGCGCGGCTGATGCCGTACGAGCGCGAGTGGCTGGACGTGGAGCTGGACGTCTCCTACGAGATGAACTCCAGCGTGGACACCTACGAGGTCAAGATCGATGGGCAGGTGCCGACCGGGTACGGCATGCCCCCCATCGCCGTGCTGCCCTCCGCCGATCCCCCCGGCGTCATGCGCGTCGACCACAACTGGAAGGACACCTGGGGCCTGCGGCTCGGCGGCGACGTCAACCTCCTCGACGGCTCCCTGTCGCTGCGCTGGGGTGCAAGCTACGAAAGCTCGACCGTTCCCGAGGAGTGGACGCGAGTCGACTATGCGCAGTGGGAGACGTTCGGCGTCTCGGGCGGCGTGACCGTCCGCCTCCCGTGGTACGGCGTGGAGCTGACCGCCGGCTACCTCCACCTTTTCATGCCCGACCGCACGGTCACCGACGGACAGGCCCGCAAGTTGTCGGCCTTCCCCTCCGACCCGGCGGACCCGGACATGGTCATCAACAATGGCACCTACCGCACATCGATGGACATCTTCTCGGTCGGCGTCTCGGCCACGTTCTGAGACGCCCCTCGCCCCGCTCCTGCTGCTCCTCGCGGCGGCCGCGGGCTGCGGCGCGGGCGCCGGGGCGCCCTGCGCGACCAACGACGAGTGCGCCGGCGGCCTGGTCTGCCGCGGCGGCGTCTGCCTCCCGCCCGGGCTCGGCGAGGGAGACGCCGAACCCCCGGACCACGACGCCCCGGACGACGACGCCGAACCCGGCGACGACGGCGCGGCGGACGCCGACGACGACGGCGGCGAGCTCCCCGACGGAACTGACGGCGGGGACGGGCTCGAGGCCGACGACGCCGGCGACGCCGACGCACCTCCCCCTCCCCTTCTCGGGACGCTCGAGCCGGGCGAGACATGGGACCCGCCGGAAACCGCCGCAAGCGGCGTGCTGGGCGCGGCGGGCGAGTCCTACGCGCTGGTGCTGTGGGAAAACGGAGTGGGCATGTGGGACCACTTCGACGTCACGGTCACCATCGACAACGGCCTCAAGTCCTCGCGGTTGACCACCAAGGCGGGGTGGTCGGGCGAACCGCCTGCCGTGCCGTGCCTGCCGGGACGGTTCGGCGATCGGACGGCCGTGCGCCTCCCGGAGCGGCTGCTGCCGTTCGCGCTCGACCCGCTCCCCGGCGACACCACCACCTTCCGCGTCATCGACCCCGGCGGGACGTCGGTCAGCACCGTGGACGCCCGGCTGCGGCTGATCGACTCCTCGATCGAGATCTGGCTCGATGAGACCAACCCCTTCGGCGACCTCACGGACGCGGCGTGGAACGACATCGCCGGCCGGTTCCAGACCGTCATCCTGCCGCGCGAACGCTCGCTGTTCCACGCCGAGCCGGACGTCGACGGCAACGGGCGCGTGATCGTCCTGGTCAGTCCGACGGTCGGCGAGATCGGGGCCTCGGGCTACGTCAACCCCCTGGACTTGACCACGTCCCCCTACGGCAACCACAAGGACATGATCTACCTGAATCCGCCGCCGGACTGGTACGGCCCGGAGTTCCAGGTACTCAACGCCGCGGGCGTCCTGGCGCACGAGCTGCAACACCTGATCCGCGCCGGCGCGCTGGGCACCGACATCGCCGAGTCGATCTACTTCAACGAAGGCATGAGCCACCTCGCCGCGGACGTCGCGGGGTTCGGCTACGACAACCTGTGGTTCCTGGGCGAGTTCCTCGACGACCCCAACCTGTTCTCGGTCCCCCGCGCCATCGACTCCCCCAGCATGACGGCGTCCACCGACTACACCAACGACATCGTCCTGCGCTCCGCCGGCTACTTCCTCCTGCGCTACCTCTTCGATCGCCTCGGCGGCGCGATCTACCTGGCCGACGGCACGATCGAGGATGCGGGCGGAGTGACCCTCTTGCGCGACCAGTTCGAGTCCTCGCGCCGCGGCATCGAGGAGCTGGAGTGGACCGTCGGCGCCTCGCGCCGGGACTTCCTCCCCGACTGGCTGACCGCCATGCTGCTCGACGGCCGCACCGACGCCTCCGGCTATCCGCTGGACACGCCTCCCCGTTACCACTTCGGCGAGCCGTACGCCGACCCGGTCACCTCCGCGCAGCACGGCGTCGCCCTCAACGCCGAGAACGCCTACCCGGGCTTCCGCTCGGTCTATCTCGCCAACGTCGCGACGACCGACCTGCGCGACTTCGCCGGCACCATCCCCGGCGGCGGCATCGCCCTCCTCATGGTCCGCCCCGTCGTCCCCGGACCCGTCGTGGCACACCTCGAGGCCGAGGAAGGCGCCGACCTCGGCGTCCGCTGGGTCCGACTGGAGTAGAGGCCTCCCCCCGCCCGCTCCTCGCTCGCCCCCTACGGCGCGTCGCCGCAGATGCTCAGCCAGGCCGGGACGGAACTCGCGAACGTCACGTCCTCGCGGCAGGTGCGACGGCCCCCGGACGGCAGGGGCGGGCAGCCGGGGTTCTCGTACGTGACGGGGTCGTTCAACTCACGCTTGCACAACCTCACGCACTGGGCGCTCCCGGGCGTGAGCTCCAGGCAGAACGTGTCGTCCGCGGCGCACGCCAGACCCGACTGCCCGGCCGTGCACGAGTCCGCCTCGGCGGCGGGCAGTTGCGGCTGGACGCAGAAGCCATACGCCTGTTCCGCCGTGTTGAAACAGACCAACCCCGGGGCGCAGTCGCTCTCCGCGGCTCCGGAAAAGGGCTGGCAGAGCTTCGCGCAGCGGGCCGCACCGTCCATCGGGACGCAGAAGGCGTCCGGGTTGCAGTCGTCGTCGGAGCTGCATTCGGCGCCGAAGTCGCCCGCGGCCGCCACGGCGCGAGGCGCACAGTAGGCCGAGAGGTCCGGCGGACCGTCCGCCTCCATGACCACGTCGTTCGCGCCTGTGGTGAGGAACGGAATGCAGGCCGCGTAGTGTCCCGTGGCATCGTCCTGGGTACAGCCGTTCCCCCGCCAGCGCTCGTTGGAGACGCCGCCCTCGCTGTACGCCACGCCGGGGAAGAACGGCGTGCAGGTCGGAAGGCACATTCCGAACCCGGTCACACCGGTCGGCGCGCAGGTCGGAGCCGGGTCGGTCGCCGGGCACGTGGCCAGGCCCGCGTCCGACCGGAGCGTGAAGTCGCAGTGCTGCACGCAGCGCCCCGCCGAGTCGAACGGCAGGTCGCCCCGGCACCACAGCCCTTCGTCACACTGATCCTCGAGACCATCGGCCGGATCCGCATCGCACGGCCCGCCGAGACCGACTACCGGCACCCCGGCGGCCAACGGCGTGCAGACCCAGGCCGTGATCGTCCCGGAGATCGAGCTGAACGCCGGATCGCAACGCGACTCCGGGCCGCACTCCCCGCTCGAAAATGGTCCGCAGGGGCTCGCGCAGACCCCGGGTCGGTTGTCGGCCGTGTGGTCGAACACGGGGACGCACTCGGCGGCGCCGGAGCAGCCGGAGCCGGGATCTCCCGCATCGTAGGCGCAGGGCGTCTCGCAGATTCCCTGGAAACAGAGGAGGCCGGGGGCGCACGTGTCGCCTTCCGCCCCGGACGTCGGATCGCAGCCCTCTCCGGCCGCCGCGGTCCCCGCCGCGAAGCAGGCGCTGGCCCCGTTGCCCACGGCCAGGCACGTGCCGGCTCCGTCGTCGCAGGTGAAGGCCGTACCGGGGCACTCCGCCGGGTCGAAGCAGCCGTCGTTGCAGTCGCCAAGGACGCACGAGCCGTCCCGGTCCCCGGAGACGGGCCCCGGCCGGCAGTAGGTGCCGGCAGGACACGGCTCCGGCTCCGGGAAGACCGTACCGACACGACACCGGGCCTCGCATCGGCCGTGCTCGACGTCACACCAGAAATCGTCGTTGCCCTGGATCTCGCCCTCGCAGGCCTCGTCCTGCGCGGAGCACGGAGGGACGCCCGAGTCGCTCTCCAGGCCGGCGTCCTCGGACGGGCTCGTGTCCTCGGATGGGCCGCTGTCCCCGGCGCCTCCGTCTGCGTCGGAACAGCCCACGGAGAGCGCGACGAGCAGCCCGATCAGCAATCGTGACATCGTCATCCACCTCCAGACGGTCATCCTGCTCGACGGGGAGGTCGCCGCCTCCCTCCGGGTCCCGTAGCGCACCTTCGGCATCGGCAGGCCCCGAACATCCTCGGCGCCCAGTGTCTCACCAATCGAGCACCGGGAGAACCCGCTTGACCTGGGTGCCGACCCCGCGCCGGCGCGGTGGGCACCGACATCGCCACCAACGACATCGTCCTGCGCTCCGCCAGCTGCTTCCTCCCGCGCTACCTCTTCGATCGCCTCGGCGGCGCGACCTGCCTGGCCGACGGCACGATCGAGGATGCGGGCGGAGTGACCGGTCGTCGCGCGCCTCGAGGCCGAGGAAGGGGCCGACCTCGGCGTGCGCTGGGTCAGGCTGGAGTAGAGGCCCCGGATCTGTGCTAGAAGGACGGGCGCCATGATGAAGCTCCGTCCGAAGGTTCTCGATACGGGGAAGATGGGCGGCCTGGGCGGACCGGGCACCTGGATCCCCGTCGGCATCGTCGTCGTCGCCGTCGCGTTGCACCTGTTCAACGCGATGCCCGCCGTCTGGGCCGCACTACCCGTCGCCGGCGCCCTCCTCTATACGATGGGCGAGCCGGTGCTCTTGCGCCTGTTCCGGCAGGGCCAGTATCCCGGCTGGGCGCGCGCCGCGGCTCTGGTCCTCATCGCCACCGCGCTGGCCTGGGCCGGATTCGCCGTCTGGCGCTGGACCGAGGGCGGTGACGTCGTGGCCGAGGGCGACCTCACGACGACCGAGGACGCGCTGGCGCTCGCGCCCACCTCGCCCGGCGAGACGCGCGACTACCTGCTCGAGCTGAGCGTGTCCGGCGTGCCGGAGGCCGGGAAGAAGAAGGCGATGACCTTCCCCTTCACGATGCGCGTCGGACAATCCGACGTCCGCGGCAACTTCGGCACCGAGCGCGTGCGCCGCCGCTTCGCCTGCGCGGGCGGCGAGCAGATCCGCACCCTGGACCACTCCTACCACCACCTCCACCTCGCGCTCGATCCCAAGCGCGACAAGCTGCGCCTGGGGAGCCTGGTCCGCGAGCCCGCGGACGCCCCGTCGAAGCCGGAGGACCTCGAGAAGGTGACGCTCCATGGGCCCGTTCACGTGCGGCTGACCGAGGCCCCCATCCCGCGACTCGTCCTCTACCTCGTCTCGGTCGGTCTCCTCCTGCTCGCCTCCGTCGTCGAGGCGTTCGAGGATCGCTCGCGCAAGGAGAAGGCCCGTCCGGCGATGCTCGTCGGCGGCCTGCTGGCCGCGACCGCCTACTTCCTGTCCGTCGTCAACCCGGACAACCTCCTGATGGGCGTCCTCGGCTGCGCCCTCGCCGGTCTCGTCGGCGCCATCGTCGCCTTCGTCACCGGCTTCCTCGCCCTCAAGCTCATCCCCGCCCGCAAGCACTGACCCGGCCCGCGTCCCTCCCGATCTACCACGGACATCCCTCGCCGCCGCCCACACACAGCAGGTCGCCGGTCACCGGGTGCACGCAGCAGTCCCAGCGGCCGCAGGCGTCGCAGGGGCACGACGTGCAGCCGACCGCGGCGCGGTAGTCCTCGCACGCGCCGTCGACGCACGTCTGGTCCGTCGCGCAAACGTTGCCGCAGTCGCCGCAGTTGAGCGGGTCGACGGCCCGGTCCACGCACGCGTCGCCGCAACGGTCCAGCCCCGGACCGCACGAAGGCGTGCAGGACGCGCCCGAGCAGACGTCGCCGCCTCCGCACGCGTTGCCGCAGTCGCCGCAGTTGGCCGGATCGCTCGACAGGTCGACGCACGACCCCCCACCACAGTCGGTCAGACCGGGCCGGCAGACGCAGCCTCCGTCGCACCACTGGGCGTGCGCGCAGCGGTTGCCGCACCCGCCGCAGTTGACCGGATCCGTGGCCGGATCGACGCACGCGCCGCCGCAATCGATCCCGCCACCCCCGCACGCGCAGCGCCCGCTCACGCAGGCCTCGCCCGGGGCGCACTCGTTTGCGCAATCTCCGCAGTGGCGTGGATCACTCGACAGATCGGCGCACAGCCCCCCGCCGCAGTCGACCTGGCCGGCCGCGCAGACGCAGACGCCGCTCACGCACGAACCCGCCCCGCAGTCGTTGCGGCATTCGCCGCAGTTGGCCGGATCGACGGACAGGTCGACGCACAACCCCCCGCACTCGACCGTGCCCGGCTCGCAGACGCAAGCCCCGCTGATGCAGGTGCCCAGGCCGCACGCGTCGCCGCAAGCGCCGCAGTTGAGCGGATCGCTCGACAGGTCCGCGCAGTACAGACCGTCGCAGTTGACCATCCCGCCGGGACAAGCCCCGTCCGCCGGCACGATCGCGTCGGCGGGCACGTCGGAACCACCCCCCTCGTCGCGCCCGCTCGGGACGTCGCCACCGTCCGCCCCGGCGTCGGCGGCCGTGTCGCCGTCATCGCCGCCGTCGCCGCCGTCGAGGTAGCCGCTGTCCAGGCCGCTTCCGCCGCACGCGGCGACGATCAGCGGAACAAGGGCCGCCAGGAGTCGAATCGGTCTGTTCGTCATGGGTCCTCCTCGCCTTCCGAGGGGTATTGCCCGACCGACGCGGTTTCTGAGTCGCCGCCTCGGCCCCCCCGGTCCGGCCCCCGGCAGGTCGCATACCGCCTGCCGCTGCGCCGAGGGCGCGCTATGCTGGGGGTCATGTCGTCGGGGACCGCGCTCGCCGCCGCCGTGTTCCTCTTCGCCGCGCCGGAAACCGGCCGCCCGACGCCGGAGGACCCGCCCGGACCGGCCGGCGGGACCACCTGCGTCATCGCCGACGATCCCGCGGGCCAGGCGTTGCTCGTCGACGGGTTGCGCGCTCGCGGCCTGGCAGTCCAGGGTTGCCAGCCGGCCACATGGGCCACGTGGACGGTCCGCGTGGAGTTCCTCGCCCCCGGCCCTCCCGCCGCCTTCGTCCGGGCCGCCGACGGCACCACTTGGAAGCCCGTCGTCGTTGTCGACGACGCCGCGAGCCTCGAGGACCGCGCCCGTTCCGTCGCTGTCGCCGTCGCGGCCGTCCTCGAGCTTCTGCTCGAGGGGGAGGAACCGCTCATCCCGGCGGAGCCGGTGATCGTCGTGTCCCCGCCCCCCGAGCCGGCGCCGCCCGCTGCCCCGCCCGAGGAGCCGGCGCCGCCCCCGCCGCCGCCCGACGTCGCATCGCCCGCGACGGAAGGCGCCGGCGAGCCGGTCTGGTCCGCTGCCTTGCTCCTCGCCGCCACCGGCAATCTGGAGGTCGGTGCGACGCGGCTCGGCACCGCGGGCGTGCTCGGCGTCCGCCTCGACGTCGCGTTCCCCGCCGGGATCTGGCTGGCCCTCGACTTCGACTGGACGGTCACCGGGCGGGAACGGGCGCAGACCCTGCTCCTGGAGACTGCCACGCCCCGCCTCGTGGCCGGCGCCGTCCTCGGTCCCGGTCCCTGGAACGTCCGCTTCGGTCTGGGATGGGCCTTCCAGGGCTGGTGGACGGAGGGCGGGACGGCGCCCAGGCAATGGAGGACCGGCGGCACGTTGCTTGTCGAGCCCTCGTGGCAGCCGAGCGACGGCATTCGCATCGGCGCGGATTTCGCCGTGGATCTGTACCGGACGCGAGTCGAGATCGACTACGGCGCCGAGCCCATCTTCGCGCTCGATCAATGGCGGTGGCGTGCGGGTCTCTGGGCGGCCTTCCGCTTCGCCGGGGGTTGACGGCAAAGGAAATGGCGTCATCGGGCAACTACCATCGGCGGGGGAGCGGGTGAGGCCGATGGCCGAGCGGCTGCGACTGGTCGTCACGAATCCGTTTCCGGCACCGGGGCAAGCTCCGGCGCCGCAGCGGGATTCCCCGGTCCCGGAGGATCTTCCGGGTCCGGAGTCTCCGCCCGGCGAGGCGGGGCGTGCGATGGTGCCCCACCTGCCGTCGCTGTACGCCTGCGTCCGCGCGCTCGTCGGCGACCCGCACGTCGTCGAGGACGTCGTGCACGAGACGGTTGCGCAGGCCCTGGCAAGCTGGCGGCGGTACGATCCGACCCGGGATCTGGGCGTGTGGATGCGCGGCATCGCCGTACACGTCGCCCGTCACCATTGGCGCAGGATCCGCCGCGGGCGGACGGCCACGGCCGTGCTCGCCGGCGCCGCCCTCGAGAACGGTCCGCGCACTCTCGATCCCGAATCTGCCCTCTCGGGCCGCGAGCAGGCCGCGAGACTCCTCGCCGCGCTCGATGCCCTCAGTCCCAAGGTTCGCGAGGCGTTCGTGCTGCGCGTGGTCGAGGGCCTGCCGGGCGAGGAAGTCGCACGGCTGACCGGAACCTCGCCCGCCGCGGTCCATACCCGGGTCTGCAAGGCACGCTCGCTGCTCCTCGCGGCGATCGACGCCGAGAGCGCCCGTCGTGCGGAAAGGCGTTGCCATGACGACGCACCCTGATCGCCAGCAGCCGCAGGATGAGCTGGATCGCATGGCGCTCGCCCTGCACGACGTGCTGCACGAGGAGGCGACTGCCCGGACCCTCGACTGGGGCCGGGTCGAGCGGCTGCGCACGGCGCGCCGCCGTCACCGTCGCGTCGCGGCGGCCGCCGCGACCCTCCTGGCGCTGGCCGCGGCCCTCGCCGCCGTGTTCGTCGTTCCCGGGCTGGGCTCCGACATTCCGTCCGGCGGTTCCCCCTCCGATCGGACCGCCCGTTCCACCTCCCCCGTCCCGCCGCAGGCCGGCCCGCGGGTCCTCCTCGACGACGGACGGACCCGCGTGCTCGCCGACGCGGCCGCGGACGCCTCGATCCACGGCGGCACCGTCGTGCGCCTCGAGACAGGTCGGGTGTGGGTGCGCGTCCGGCACGCCGCCGACGGCTCGCCCCTTCCCGGCCCGGCCGTCTGCGTCCAGGCCCCGGACCTTCGCGCCTGCGTCCACGGCACTGCGTTCGAGGTGACGGCGCCACCGCGGGGTCTCGCCGCTGCTCCCTCCGCCCCGGGCTCCTCGGTCGTCGTCGTCGAGGGCGTGGTCGAGGTCACGCGACCGGACGCAGCGGCGATCCTGGTCCCGGCGGGAAGCCGCTTCGCCCCTCCCTACGCCGGGCTCGAGGCCGCCCCGGCCGACGCACTCGACCTGGCCATCCGGACGCTCGAGGTGCCGGCCGCTCGCCCTGAGCGAGCGCAGCGAGTCGAAGGGCCGTTCGCTCCCCCTGAGCGAGCGCAGCGAGTCGAAGGGCCGCCCCCGTATGCGCCCCCGGTCCCGGCGGGGCCCGCGCCCGCCGTCCCGGTCGAGCCGGCGCCGGTCGCGGCCGTCCGGCCGCAGGGCGCCACCGCAACCGACGCCGGCCCGACGGCCGACGGCGCCCTGCCGGTCGAGGACGTCGAGTCGTTGTACCGCGCCGCCGAGCGTGCGCTGGTCGAAGGCCGCGCGGCTGATGCGCTGGACCTGCTCGAGCGCATCGCGGAGACGGCTCCACACTCCGTGATCGGCGGCCTGGCGTTGTTCGACGTCGCCGAGACCTACCGTCGCACCGGCCGCCCGGCGGAGGCGCGGCGCGCGTTCCTGCGCTATCTGGCCGCGCAGCCGGCGGGCTCGCTACGCGGGGAGGCGCGCGTCCGCGTCTGCCGCATCGACGCCGCCGCCGGCCGGTTCGCCGATGCCGCGACGTGCTATGCTTCCTACCTGACCGAGTACCCGGCCGGCGCGTACGCTGCCGAGGCGCGGCGCGCGACGTCCGACGGCGGCGAGGAGCTGCGCAAGAGACCATGATCCGGTGCCGGCCAACGAAGCGGAGATCACGGCGCGGCGCGCCCGCGCTCGTTCGGCTCGCGGTCCCGGCCTTGCTCCTGGCCGCGTGCAACGTCGAACACTACCAGCTCATCCCCGACTGGACGCCCGACGACTCGACCGACACGGCCGAGGAATCGCTCCCGGATGTCACGGACGAATCGCCCGCGGAGGACGCCGCGGAGGAGTCCGAAGCCGACGACGAGGACGACGGCGGCGGGGAGGACGGTGAGGCCGTCATCTGCGGCGAGCCCGCCGAAGACGGCGATCTGCCCTGCCCGCTCGGCCTCGTCTGCTGCGAGGAGGGCGAGATCGATCGCTGCTACGAGCTGTCGGCCGACCCCGACCACTGCGGGTCGTGCGATCGCGAGTGCGAGTCCGGCCAGGAGTGCGCGGGGGGTTTCTGCCTCGATCCCTGACAATCAACAACCACCCGCTGTTGTAGCCGGACTCCCGTATCCGAACCGCGGGCTTCAGCCCGCGGCTGACCGCGGCTGCCCCAGCCGCGCCCTGAAGGGCGCGGTTCGGTTCCCGCCGGTTGGCGGGTCGTTGCCACGAATCGCGCTCAGAAGTTTCCCGTCGCGGGCAACTCCTCCATGAGCGCCGCGTTGCCGCGTGCGGGCGACAGTCGCCCGGCGGCCGACGCGGACGGGAGGATGTTCATGGCGTCTGGTTGTCGCATCGCAACGGCTCTGGCCCTGGCCCTGGCCTTGTCGGGCACCGGTTGCGGGGACGCGTCGAGCGCCCCGGGAGACGGGGGTGACGGCGACGTCACCGGGGATGGGGACGGGGACGGCGGAGGCGACGGATCGGAGGCCGCGTGTCCCGACCCCGGGTGGGAGCAGTGCGGCGGCGAGTGCTTCGACCTCCAGAGCGACCCCGGGCACTGCGGCGCGTGCGACAACGCCTGCGGGCCGTCGGAAGCCTGCCTGGCGGGCGCGTGCGAGGCCTGCCCGGACTTCGAGCTGGCCTGCGACGGCATCTGCACCGACATCACCGCAGACGCCGCGCATTGCGGCGCGTGCGACCTCGCGTGTCCGCTCGGCGCCTCGTGCGTCGGCGGCCTGTGCGAGTGTCCGGCCGGCCAGGTCAACTGCGGCACCGCCTGTGCCGACCTGTCCACCGACGCGGCGAACTGCGGCGCCTGCGGCGACGCCTGTCCCAGCGGCGCGGAGTGCGTCTCCGGCGGCTGCGAGTGTCCGGCGGGCCTGATCGGTTGCGACGGCGCGTGCGTCGACGTCTCCAGAGACCTGGCGAACTGCGGCGGCTGCGGCAACGCCTGTCCGCCTTCGGCCACCTGCGAGTCGGGCCTTTGCGTCTGCGCCCCCGGCCTCGTCAATTGCGGCGACACGTGCGCCGACCTCTCCGCCGACCCGCTCCACTGCGGCGTGTGCGGCAACGCCTGCCTCGTCGGCGCCTCGTGCGTCTCCGGCGGCTGCAGCGACTGCCCGCTCGGGACCGAGAATTGCGCCGGCATCTGCGCCGACCTGGCCGCGGACGCCACGAACTGCGGAAGCTGCGGCAACGCCTGCCCCGCCGGCGCGGACTGCACGGGCGGCCTGTGCGAGTGCCCACCGGGTGAGGTCGCCTGCACGGACGTGTGCGCCGACCTCTCGGGCGACGTCGCCCACTGCGGCGCCTGCGGCAACGCCTGCGCCACCGGCGCCACCTGCATCTCCGGGTCGTGCGCCTGCGCCACCGGCCAGGACGTCTGCGGCGGCGCGTGCGTCGACCGCCGGACCGATCCGGCGAACTGCGGTACCTGCAGCCACGTCTGTCCCGCAGGCAGCGAGTGCTCCGCCGGCATGTGCATCTGCCCGCCCGGCGAGGTCGCCTGCGCCGGCGGCGCCTGCGCCGATCTGTCGGCCGACCCGCTCAACTGCGGCTCCTGCGGACACGAGTGCGCCACGGGCCAATCCTGCGTCTCCGGGACCTGCTCGGCCTGCCCGCCAGCCTCGCCCATCGTCTGCGGGGGCACCTGCGTCGACACGTCGACCGACCTCGCCAACTGCGGCGTCTGCGGCAACGCCTGCCCGACCGGCGCCTCGTGCATCAGCGGCGCCTGCACCTGTCCCGTGGGAGAGGTCAACTGCGGCTCCGCCTGCGCGGACCTCTCCGCCGATCTCGCCCACTGCGGCACGTGCGGCACCGCCTGCCCGACCGGCGGGAGCTGCACCTCCGGCGTCTGCGCCTGTCCGCCCGGCCTGGTCAATTGCAGCTCGACCTGCGCGGACCTCTCCGCCGACATGACCAACTGCGGCGGTTGCGGCAACGCCTGCCCCGCCGGCGCAAGCTGCGTCTCCGGCGTCTGCCAGTGCGCGCCCGGATTGATCGCCTGCGGTGGCGCCTGCGTCGACGTCTCCAGCAACGTCGCCAACTGCGGCGCCTGCGGCAACCGGTGCGACCCGACCTTCGGCGTCTGCACCTCCGGCGTCTGCGGCTGCTCCCCCGGCCTGGCGCCCTGCGGCTTCACGACGCATACCTGCCGCGCGACGCTCGACGACCCCAGCAACTGCGGCGGGTGCGGAACGACCTGCAGCCGCTCGCAGTACTGCCTCGACGGAGCCTGCGCCTGCCGCCCCGGCCTGACGGACTGCGGCGGCCAGTGCGTCGACCTCCAGAGCAACGACAGCAACTGCGGCACCTGCGGCTACGCCTGCAACGGCTCCGGCGGCCGGGGCGACGTCTGCTCCGCCGGAACCTGCATCGGCGGCTGCCCCGGGGGGACGGACAACTGCGACCCCAACGGGGATAGCTGCGTCCCCTTCTTCTCCATGGCCACCAATCCGCTGCACTGCGACGGCTGCAACAACACCTGCGCGCGCAACGAGATCTGCACCGATCGCAACTGCGAGCAGTTCCAGATCGGCCGCGGCTGCACGACCTGCCCCTGCTCCGACTGCCCGACCGGCGCGACCTGCTGCCTCTACCCCGGCACCACCGACGTCGTCGTCTGTCTCGACCGCGGCGTCACCTGTCCCATCTGAGGGACGGTCGAGGCGTCTTCTTCTCAACGGCTCGCGTTGTCGCCCGACTCCCGCATCCGAACCGCGGGCTTTAGCCCGCGGCTGCCCCAGCCGCGCCCTGAAGGGCGCGGTTCGGCTCTGGAAGGTCCCCCCGCCCTTCCCGCTCTTCCCGCACTCCCCGCACTTCTTCCTACCACGGCAAGTTGCCCGGATCGTACGGCGCCACCTGCGTCGCGTCGAACGGATCGACGATCACCCCCGTGCCCGTCTCGAGCCACGTCGACAGGAAGATCGCCGCCTGGAGCTGCCCGCCGCGCATCAGCGCCGGGTCGTCGGAACGCAGCAGGAACTCGTGCTCCGCGCCCACGAACTGGAACAGGCCCGCGGTGCCGCCACCGGGCAGGTTGCCGGAAACCGGCGAGGCGACGGACGACAGGCCCGCGATCGGCTCCGCGATCGGCTCGACCTGCACAATCCCCATCGTTCGCGCCGTCAGCTCGGTCGAGAAGTTCGGAAAGACCGTCTCGTCCACCGCCTCCTGGTAGAGGATCTGCTTCGTGCCGGCCGGGACGCCGCCGACGGTGAGCGGGTCGGCGAGGAGCCGCCGCGCGAAATGAATGGGATCCGCCTTCTCGCCGCAGGTCTGGGCGCCGAGCGCCATGGCGATGTGGGTCAGCGCGAGGTGCGGCAGATCCATCGCGTCCGGGTCGTCGACCATGCTCGCCAGCATGAGGTTGGTGAACACGCCGCCCCCGACGTTGACCAGGCCGGCGCCCAGGTCGGGGCTCAGGGCCAGCGCGTTCATCTCGATCGAGGCGCCCATCGACTGCCCGGCAATGGCCAGACGTCCCAGCTCGAGGTCCGGGTCGCCGTCGCCGTCCGGCCCGGGGAGGACGTCCAGCGGCGTTCCGCCCCGCAGGGCGCGGACGAAGGCCAGGATGTCCACGACGCTCTGCCTCACGCGGTCGGTGGTGCGCACGAAGTTGCCGGTGTCGAAGAACGCGCCGGCGTCCAGCGTGCAGCCGCCGGGGCCGTCGGGATGGCGCGAGCCGTGCATCACCATGTCGATGCCGACCAGCGCGATGCCGAACCGGGCGAAGGTGTCGGCGACCGCGATCATCGTCTCCTTGCAGGTCGTGAAGGCGTGCTGGTAGACGACCGTCGGGAACGGCGGCCCGATCCCGTGCGCCGGATCCTCGGCCGGCAGCACCGCGAGGAATTGCAGCGTGTCGTCGCGTAACGGCTCGGGGGCGCCCGCGGCGTCGCGGTGCAGAATGTCGCCCTCGTCGAGATACGCGGGGGACGTGAAGGTCCCGATGACGACCGTGCCGATGGCGTCGAAGTGGTAGTCGCCTAATGGCAGGTCGGCCAGCAGCTCCGCAAGACCCGGATAGTCGGCGAGGATTTCCGGGTTGAGGTTCCCCGCGCCGTCGGTCGCATCGTAGGTGCGCGTCACCGTCAGGTCGGACGGCGGCGCGTCGGCCACATGTTCGGCCATGGCGAGGGAATCCTCGTACACCGACTGCGTGGTGAAGACGGTGGCCAGGGCGACGGAGCCGCGGTCCAGGCCAATCGCCGGGTCCTCCAGCCACGCCAGCACCGGCTCCACGTCCGCGCGCGTCGCCTCCAGCCGCGGGTCGATCGTCGCGCCGTCGCGCAGCGCCGCGAACGCGTCGTCCGCGCGCAAGCCCCGTCCCTCCGGGTCCGCCAGGCACGACGTGACGACCATCGCGTACCGGTGATTCGGCTCCAGCGGCGCCAGCGGACGGACGGCGACCACGCGGCGGAACGGGAAGACGAGGGCCGAGCCGGTCTGTGCCACGGTCTTCTCGATCGGCACGAGACGCGCGGCGAACTCTCCCGCCGTCGGCGCACCCAGCCCGTCGGCGTCGAGCAGGAACAGCCGGGGCAGGTCCGACCCGCCGGCGGTGCCGTCGAGCGACGCGGGATCGACGACCCAGTCGAAGGGCGCCACGATCGGCGCGATCAGGCCGAACCCGTCGAGCAGCGCGAATGCCTCGTCGAAGGCCGAGAACGCGCCGTCCGGGCGAAGCCCCGTCGTCGTGGTCGGATCGGCCCGGGTCCAGACGTTGCTCGGGATCGGCGTCGTCCGGTCCGCACGCGTGCCGAACGGATCGAACAGCGCCACCGGCGCCTCCTCGTCCCAACTCGGCGGGCACAGCCCCGTGAACGGCGGCGCGTCCTCCGCCGCGTCCGCGTCCGCGTCGGCCGCATCGGCCTCGCCACCCGGTGATCCGCAGCCGAGCGCCGCGACGACGATGCACAGCGGGAACCACGGCCTCTTCACGTCCGGCATGATCCACCTCGCCCGTGCAGTCTACTCCACCACGGCGCGTTCGAGCACCGCCCGACTGCGCCGCGGCGGGGGAGCACAACCTCTTGACGTTGGGGTCGCAACCCCTGTGCCCGCCGTGCGCCAAGTGCGTCCAGCGGAAACAACGAAATCAGCCCGGACCACGCGAGGTTGCGTTGCCAGCCTGCGCCGCCACCGGCAGCAGCACCCGGAACGTCGTGCCCTGTCCCACCCGCGTTTCTAGCTGGACCGCTCCGCCGTGCGCCCGGACGATCCCGAGCACGGTGGCGAGTCCGAGTCCTCGTCCAGCCCGCTTGGTCGTGAAGAACGGGTCGAAGATGCGCGGCAGGACATCCTCCGGAATGCCGGGACCGGTGTCGGTCACCTCGATGCAGGCGTAGCGTCCGGACGGCAGCGCCTCGGTGCCGTACGCCGACCGCATCATCTGCTCGTCGACCTCTTTCATGTCGACCACTGCCGTCACGGACCCACCGCCCGAACCGGTCGCCTCGGCAGCGTTGGTGATCAGGTTCACCGCCACCTGACGCAACTGCGTCGGATCCCCCTCCACCCTCGGTACCTCACCCGCCAGCCGGTAGCGCAGGTCGACCTGCCGGGCGATCGCCGGGGCGACCAGACCGGCGGCCTGCTCGATCACCTGCCCCAGGTCGACCAGCTCGCGGGCGACGCTGCCGCGGCCGGAGTAGGCGAGCAGCTGGCGCGCCAGCGCCGTCCAGGTCGTAGATGTCCAGCGTCCGGTCCTGGAGCACGGCGATGCCGCCGGGAACCGCCACGACCGGCCCGTTGCCGGGCATGAGGTACTCGACCAGCGCCCGCGCCGGCACGACCGGTGGACGGCAGGCCAGATCGCCCGTCGCGGCATCGCACCGCAGGCGACCGCACGCGCGGCGAGGCGTTTCCCGCCGTCCCACCGTCGCAGCGCACGCCCCAGCCCGCGTCACGGAGGCCGTCGAGGCCTGCGGGAGCGGAGCCTGCGAGTCAGGGTCCATCGCCCGCCGCGGGTGTCGGCAGGTTGCAGTCCCAGAGGTCGAAAAGGGTGGCGGCTCCCAGGTCTTCGAAGAAGAATACGCGCATTCCGTCGGTACCCTGGTACACGGTCGGGGTGACCTGGTAGCCGGGCCAGTCCTCGACGCAGACCTCCGTCATCGTCGGGAGGTGCAGCGCGTAGATGTTGTCGCTGCGCTCGATCTCGTACCACGGATTCGGCTCGTCACGACGGTCCATGTACGCCAGCCAATCGCCCTCGCCGTCGAGTTCCGGGCCGTGCATCCCGGGCGAGTTGACCAGCGGCACGATCTCGCCGGTGGACCGGTTCTGGCCGTAGACGTCGGTGCCGTACGGGCTAAACCACGACCCGCTCGGGTGCTCGACTTGATCCAGCCAAGCGATCCAGTTCGGGGTAATCACGCCCGCCCACTGGTCGGCTTCACCGGGGAAGACCTCGGTCGCCAGGCCGGTGATCAGGTCGACCGCCCTCACGCCACCGCTCACCACGGCTGTAGTCCCGAGCAGGTCGAGATTCACGACGCCGCCGTACCCCGGGATGATTTCCGCCTTCTCCCCGGTGTCGATGTTCATGTACCATCCCGTCCACGAGTACCAGTATGTTTCCTCCGACACTTGGCGCCAGACGACCCAAGGGTAGCGCAGGACGACGAAGTCGACGGACTCGGTGTGGTCGAGGTCGCCGGAGCCGGTGGCGAGCACGCGTTTCTCTCCCGTCCGGCGGTTGACGAGGCGGAGTTGAACGACGGCCGTGTCTGGGGCTAATTGCCCCACGGCGCCGAAGGCGACCCAATCGCCCTCAATCGAAGGGTAGTACGAGATTCGCGACCCAACACCCGCGCCCGGCACATCCCCGAGATCATCCAGCGTCCGCAAGCTGCGGGTCGTCGAGTCATACTCTCGTATGGCGAAGACATGGCCGGAGGGCGTTTCGACCCATTCCGAAAACGCAACGATGTTCCGCCAGCCGGCCGCGGGCGGGAGGAGGCGGCGAGAGGCGGTAGGGACGTGCTGGCACGTGATGCCCGCCGTCCCCCCTTCGCGCGTCTCGACGACGACATCCCCACCGTCATCGACGGGAGTAGCGTCATCCCTGCCGCCGTCATCGGGGGCCACATCGTCCGCGTCGCCACCCCCGTCGCACGAGGTGGAGCAACCGCAGACGCCGCTGACGCAACTGCCGTAGCAACGGCCCACCGCACGGCACTCCTCGTCGCACGAAGCGAAGCTGCAGCCCGCGTCGGCGTCCGCGTCCGCGGTGGAGTCGCCGCCTCCGCAACGGCAGGCGACGACCAGGAGGGGCAAGACCAGTCCGAGCCGATCGATGGTTGTCCGGGGGGACGCCATCGCTACTGCCTCTGGCTGATCGCCAGCCGGCCGGGCGTGCGCCGCAGCGTCACGCTGCCGGTCGACACCACGCCGACGACCCAGTCGCCCACGTCGTGCGGCCCGCCGTACAGCCACATCCCGTCCTCGTCCCGCTCGTACATCGCCCGACCGCACCCGGCGCCATTCACGTAGAGGACGGAGTCTTCGGACGCCAGCCGCATCGCCAGGCCGGTCCGCAACGGAGGCGACAGAACCGGCATGACGCCTGCGGTGAAATCGATCTCGTAGGTCGAGTCCAGGAGGTTCACGAACAGCCGGTGGCCCGCCTCGGCCGCCGCGACGCGGCCCGTCAGGCCGCAGACGCCCGACAGGTCGCACAGCGCGTCGGCCACGCGGTAGGTGGGCCCGCAGCGATCCGCCGGCGCGAGCCAGGCAGACCCGAGGCCCGCGGCGATGCGAAGGTCCCCGAGCACGACCGGCGCCCGGGGCTCGCCGACGTCCACCACGAGGATCGACCGCAGGCCGAGGACGTAGACGATCGACCCCTCCACGAACACGCGCCGCGCCTTGCCGCAGGTCGCCACAGCGGCCACCTGGGCGCCGTCCGCCATGGAGTAGACGGTCAGGCCCTGGCGGTCCGCCACGTAGGCGAAGCCCTGGTCGGCCGCCACGTCGTTGCCCGGGCGGGAGAGCCGGATCGTCCTGCGCGGCGTCAGCACACCCGCGCCGTCGAGGCCGTAGATGTCCAGCGTCCGGTCCTGGAGCACCGCGACGCCGCCGGGCACGGGCACCACCGGCCCGTTCCCGGGCATGAGGAACTCGACCAGCGCCTGCGCCGGCACGACGGGCGCACGGCAGGCCAGATCGCCTGTGGCCGGATCGCACCGCAGCCGGCCGTACGCCGGGAAGCCGTGGCCGCCGACGTCGCACCGTGCGCCCCAGCCTGCATCGCGAAGCCCGTCGAGGTTGCAGTCATCGCGGCCGGGGACGCTCCGCGCCTCGGCGCGGGACGCCCACGACCCGTCGTCAAGCGTCCAACTCGAGTCGCTGCCGGCCGGACCGTACGGATCCGCGACGACCGCGACCCTGCCCGACGGTCCGACCGGCACCAACCGCTCGAAACCGGTGGTCACGGGGCAGCCGGCGCCCGAACAGGATGGCACGACGAGCCTCCACGTTGAGGTGGCGGGCGAGAACGCCCACAAGTCGGTCAAGCCGACGCCGCCGGACGTACCGCCGAAGGCGAGCAATTCGCCGGTCTCGGGATCCACCGCCAGCGCAGGGCGGACTCGGGGCGCCGGTTGCGTCTCGCTGATCGGCAGGATCCGCTCGGCCGCACCTGTCGCGGGGTCGACGCGCCACAGGGTCGCGGACGGACCCGAAGCATCCCGCCCGCCGAAGAGCCACAGCCCGTCGTCGGTCATCGCGACGCCGGGGTCGGTCAACCCGACGTCCGCGCCGGGCAGCTGGCCCAGCGCGCGCCACGACGACGCTTCGAAGATCCAGATGTCCGCCAGCAGGCCGCTCTCGTTTTCGCCGCCGATGAGCAGCAGTGGCGCGGCCTTGCTTCCGGGCATCGTCGTGTTTCCGGTTGACCCGGGGGAACTCGCGGCCGCGGCAGGCGGCTCGTCGACGGACGCCGGCTTGGCGATGTTCGCGGCGCTGGGCGCAAGGGTGGCGCCCCATCGCGCGGCCGGCCACACGGCGTCCGGGCCGGGCAGGACCTGATCCAGGACGAAGGCCTCCAGCATCGTCCCGTCCAGGGCCATCTGGACGCTACGGTGCGCCGCCCAGAAACCGTCGTGGGCGTTTCCGTCCGCGCTGCGCCCGCCGAACAGCCAGTACGCCGTCATCTTGCCGTCGGCGGCCATGCCGACCGCGAGCGAGGAAGAGGCGAGATCGTAGGCTCCCGAGCCGATCTTCGTTCCGACCAGATCGACGTAGAGCTGGGTGCCGGCATCCCACTTCGCGGTGAGGATGCCACCGGCCAGAGTGCCCTGCTGATCGAACATCAGCTTCGGATCGATCGCGATGAACGGGTCGAGCAGTCCGACGAACGGGGAGTACGCACCGGGGAAGTTCAGCGCACGATCGTCCGCGCCCGGCAGGTACGGAGTGCCGGAACCGGGGATCGGGTGGAATTGCTCCGGCGCGCCCGTGGTCACCCGATGGTGATCTCCCGAGATGCTTCGCCGCTCGATGTAGGAGTTGCCGAACTGGGGGTAGTCGCGCGAGTATCCGCCGTACCCGTCGGCCAGGTTCGCGAGCGGCTTGAACCAGACGGACTCGTCGCGCATGACGTCGCGGGGGAAAATCCGGCAATCCGGCGTGCCGTGGACATCCGTGCAGAGCGACTCGTCATCCCACTGCCACTGCTCGGCATCGGTGAGGTAGTTCCATTCCTCGCGGGCGATGAGGGTCGCGGTCAGTGTCGCATCGTGCGGCCCGCCGAACCGATACCAGTCGCGGTACGCGCCGTGGGGGTCGTACAGGGCCCGGCGCGTCTTGTCGGGGTCGCCGAGGGTCCCGTCGTCACCGTACGTGCGGCGGTAGTTGAACACCGGCTGCGGCGGCGGTCCCGGCTCGCAAGGCGGGCACTCGGCGCCGGGAAGGCAGTAGCACCCGGTGATGGCCGAGAACTGGTGGTCGTTCGTCGCGTACGACCAGCGGGTGCTGCCACCGCTTCTCCCGTTCCGCGGGCAGTAGATCTCCTCGCAATGACGAGCCGTCTCCGGGTCAGCGCTATCCGCCCGTTCCTCGAGCCTGCACGGACATCCCCGGTACTCCGTCCTCAGCCGCATGGCCTGGTTGACTGCCGAACCGGTCCGCGCGAAGTCCGCGGCGGTGGCGTGATCCTCGGCGTCGTGATCCTCCGCCGCGGCGGCGTCGGCGAAGCCCACCGGGCAGACCGTCAACTCGGCCGGCTCGCCCGAGGTGCAGTCGTAATCGCAGTACCAGTGCCCCTCCGGCGCGTACCAGCCGCAGAGCCCGGCAACAACGCACTCGTCTTGCGTGCTGAGGATGCTCTCCGACCGCTGGCCGCTCAATTTGGCGCACTCCGCCAGGCACGGGGTCGCGTCGCACGCGTCCCCCGTGCCCCGGAACGGTTCGCGCCGGTCCGGCGACCACCACCTGCGCTCGTCGTCCTCGTTGCAGTTCACCTGGTCGGGGTTCCAGACCGACCGACAGTTGTCGCAGTCGTCGCCGATGTCGTCGCCGTCCTCGTCCCAGTCGGCCGCAAGCCCGTCGCCGATCTCCACCGGATCCACGGACGCGGCTTCCCGCAAGAAGTCCGACGGCCATCCTGGTTCGAGCGGCCAGCGTCCCTGGTTCCAGTCGTGGCGCGGACAGGGGTCGCAACGGTCGCCCACTCCGTCCCCGTCCCCATCGTACGCTGACGGGACGCCGTCCAATACGGTGTCATCGCGGTCGGTGATCTTGCCGGCGGAGGTGATGCACAGATCGCACGCGTTGCCGATCCCGTCCGAGTCGCTGTCAGCCTGCCGGCCGCTCGGCGTGTACGGAGGGTTCGGGGTGTCGGGGCAATTGTCGCACTCGTTCACGATGCCGTCGAGATCCCGGTCCAGAGCCAAGGCGTAGGAGCCCGCGAACGGCCAGTCGGTGCATCCGTCCAGGCCGTCGATGTAGCAGCGGTCGTCGGCGTTGGGCACGGTGTCGCCGTCGAGGTCGCCAAGGTAGGTGCGATTTGCGGCCGGAGAGCCGGGGATGTCCCACGAGGACAACACGGACGAAGCGTTGTGTGGGTGGTCGGCGTCGTCCACACCGCATTCGTAGTCGCCGACACCGCCCCGCGGATCGCCCGGATCTCCGCCATACTCGCTCGCGTAGTGGCCTCCGAAGAAGTGCCGGTCGTCCCACGCGTACTCGTCGTAGAAGCACCACTGGTCGCACGGCCCGTCCGGCAGCCATGTCAAGGTGCCCTCCTGGTCGCGAGTTGCGGGTCGAGGAGGCGGCCGGTTGAGACGTGTGTCTTGCCGCGGTAGCGCAGGCGAGCCAACGGCCTACGTCGAGCGACGGTCGGCGCCTTGGGGAACTTGG
>JACRCX010000040.1 GCA_016218815.1 Deltaproteobacteria bacterium | reverse complement strand
GGGGTCGGAAACAGGGACCGAAGCCGAGAACCGAAACCCGATCACGACCACGAGGCCGAGGTCCGAAGTGTCGCCCGCCTCAGCCCATGCCTGCTCGGCAGATCAACTCAACCTGCTGCCGCGAAGCGGGTTCGTCCAACAGCAATTATGTCCGCCACGCGCACGACCTGGCCCTCGCCTCCCAGGTCGCGTGTACCTTGAGCCGCAGGCACCTCACCCGGATCCTGCGCCGGTCGGTGCCGCCGGAGGGCTGGACGACGGTCCGCTGGGGTCCGCGTAGCCGCCCTTCCCGGATCTGGGAGGCCACCCCTGGCGCAGCGGCGGAGTTCCTCGCCGCGCTGGAGTCGCGGGGGGTGGAGGTGGACGGGCAGCTGGCGCTGAGGCAGGGGGTGAACTGATGCGACGCAAGATCCAATTGGGCGCGTCCACTCACGGTGCCCTGGCCATCGTCGGTGCCCGGCGCGGTGCTGGGGGTCGGCACGTGAAGCGCCGCCAGGCTCCAAACCACCCCCGTGGTCACGCCTCCGCCCGACCCGCCGAGGAGGCCATGTCGGCGTCCTCGGAGGCGGTCACCCCGGACGCGCCCGCCGGCAACCTGACGCCAGATGATGCCGACGTGCTGGCCCCCTTCGTCCGGCTCTGGACCTGGAGGGTGCGGCAGGGCCTGCCCCCGACCGTGACGCCGACGCCGCGCAGGACGCCACCGGCCGCACCACCTCCGGCGACGCCACCTTCCCCGGCGGAAACCACGGAGACCTCCACCGCCGACCCGCGCACGCGCCTTGCCGTCATGTTCATCGAGCGGGTGAAGGCTGGAAAGGTGCCGGGGTGGTCCGCTGGCGAGTCGTGAACCGCCGGTTGTTGCGCTCCAGCGCCCGACACGCCGCCTCTTCCGGGTCAGGTCGGGTGGAAGGGCGACCGGCCGTCCGCGGGTGGCTGCGCCCAGGGAACGCGCGGATCCTGGTCGCGGAGGAGGTCGCCGAAGGCTCAGTAGGGGACGGCGATGCAGCGCCCCTCGACGCAGGTCGGCCATCGACGGGGGCAATTGCCCACCTCCAGCAGGAAGCAACTGCCTCCGGCTGGAGAATACCCGCACCACCGGCGGAACGCCGCTTCGTAGCTCGCAACCGCATCAGCATTGAACACGAGCGGCGCGCAGCAGTCGGCCAGCCCGCAGTCGTCGGGACCTGCCACGGCGTGAGGAACCCAGGTGAAGTAGCAGTCTCGGTCGCCCCAGCAGATCGTGGGATCCATGACTGGGGCCGAGTCGCTGGAGGTCACCTCGGCGGCTGGCGTGACATGACGCGGTTGGCTGGCGTGGCAGGAGACCGCCAGCGCCCAACAGACCGTCACGACGGCTCGGGCTGGCGCGCCCGACGATGTCCGCCCACAACCCACGACCAGATGATACCACGCGCCCGCACGTTCGACGGCCGCTGCGACTCGTCGGCCGACGCGATGACCACGAGGTATCGTGGGTCTTCGGAGGCCACCCCCGGCGCTGCGGCGAAGCTCCTGGCGGCGCTGGAGTCGCGAGGTGTTGAGGTCGACGGGCAGCTGGCGCTGAGGGCGGGGGTGAACTGAGGTGCGGCGGATCTCGCCGGTGCGCATAGGGGTGCCGCCGGTGCCCAGGACGACGCCACCGGCCGCGCGGGACGATCCCTCGGCGCAGGGCGTAGCGGGTGACACCCGGACGGGGTTGGCGATCATGTTCATCGAGAGCGTCAAGGCGGGGAAGGTGCCGGGGTGGTCGGCGGGGCCATCGTGAAGCCCAACGACGCCGCCTTCGTGGCCCGACGCCGCCTTTCTCCGACGGCGCCGGGTCAGAGCCCGATCGCCCAGCTGAGCCCGCCGTCGCCGCGCAACTGGCCCAACGACCGCGAGTCCCGCCAGCGAGGCCACGGGGTCGGCAAGCCGGAGGTGAGCAGGTGACGACCGTCGCCAGTTCCGGGCGAGGTCGGGTGGGAGGCGACCGGCCGCTGAAGCGGGGCACGTGGGGCCGGTGCGGCGCGCCGCACGGTGACGCGTCGTCGTCGTGGGCTCACGGCGACGGGTGCCGGTAGGTCCGGCTTGCGGCCAGCAGATCCGGCGCGTACACTTTCCCCCTGAAACCCGCGAAGAGCGGGACGTCGGTACAGCACAAGCGGGTCCTTGCGGCGGTTCGGGCTCGGGCGGTCGCGGGTCGTGGTTTCTGCGAGGGGGAGCGGGAGGGAGACCATGAGGCAGCACGTCAGCTGGCTCGTGGCGGTGATCACGGCGGTTGCGGTCGGCTGCGCGGGCGATGCGGCACCAGGGAGCGACGCGGGCGGCGTGGGCGACGCGGCCCACTTCGCGCTGACCGCCGGTACGCCGACCGTCGCGATGCTGACGCCGGGGCGGGAGGCCGTGGTCGAGCTTCGGGGGCCGACGGCCCAGCCGCTCGTGCGGCTGAACGTGGGTCCGCGCGCGATCACCCGGCCGGTCGAGCTGTCGATCCGCGAGACGGCCGCACCGTGGGGGCACGTCGGCCCGGCTTACGAGATCGAGCCCAGCGGGCTGGAGTTCGCCGAGCCCGTCACGATCGAATTCGATCTGGACACCATCGATCTTCCTCCTGGCGTCGCGCCAGAGGCGCTCCGCGTGGGCACCGTGGAGAACGGCCGGTGGGCCGCGCTGCCCGCCGCTGGTGAGGACAGCGCTGCTGCGGTGGCCGGTCCGCTGACCGAGCGCCCGCGCATGGTCTCCGCCCAGTTGCGCCACCTCTCGCCGTACGGCCTGGTGGCGGACCCACGCGAGGTCAGCGGGGTGGGGCGGCGTTTGGAGGCCAACGGCATCGTCGTGGAAACCACCGACGACGTGTACGCCCGGCTGTTCGTCTCCCCGACGATCGTGACCTTCTACGTCGACGGCGGCGCTGCGGGCACCACGCAACTCACGCTCTCCGGCTTGCCGACCGACGAGGACCACGTACTCTACGTGGATGACCACGACGACATGCGCACGATTGGCCCGGCCGACGGCGGCTCGGTGACCGTGGACCTGGACCGCTCGGAGCCGCATCAGCTCTGGCTCCAGGAGCACGCCAGCACCGTCCTCATCGGCGGCCCGAACGATGCGTGCGCCACCGTCGGGAGTTGGACAGACCCCACGACCTGCACGCTGACGGCCGACGTCGCCGACAACGTGGTTATCGCGCAGTCCGGGGTGACGCTGGACTGCGACGGGCACTCCATCACTCCGCCCGTCAAGCCGCCGCCCGCCATGGGGGAGGTGCTTGCAGACCAGGGTGCTGGGATCCTGATCTCCAAGATCCACGACGTCGGCGTCCGCGAATGCCACGTGGGTGGCACGGGCGCGGGCTTCGGCATCGGCATCTGGGTCTACTACACGGATGGCGCGGACATCGCGGGCAACGTGCTCACCGAGAACGTGCAGGGGATCGTCGCCCAGGTCTCCACGGGCGTCGTGGTGCACGACAACCAGGTCAGCGACTCCTGGGTCTCCGGCATCGCCATCCAGGATCTCGCGACGGCCACGGCCGAGAACCTCCCGCCGCCCCTGCCACAGGTGGAGGTCTGGGGCAACACCATCTCCCAGACGGCGGACTCGAAGTCCACGGCCATCGACGTGCGCGGAACGCCCGCCAAGTTCATCAACGATGCGGTGGGCGTGGCCACCAACGGCCTCCCGCCCGTCACCGTGCACGACAACGTCGTGACCGGCGGCGGCAACGCGATCACCCTGGCGAACGTGCTCGACGCCGACGTCCAGCAGAACGACCTCGACGGTCCCGAGCGCGGGCTGCTCATCCTGGGCGGCGGCTGGCCGAGCCGGTTCTGGCACAACAACGTGACCGCCAGCATGTTCGGGGTCGTCGACCTTCGCCAGCCCGCGTCCGGCGGAACGATGCCGCCAGCGAACTACACCTACAAGG
Source organism: Deltaproteobacteria bacterium (assembly GCA_016218815.1). Classification (GTDB taxonomy): domain Bacteria; phylum Myxococcota_A; class Polyangia; order DRWM01; family JAAZOP01; genus JAAZOP01. The sequence goes on along the minus strand of JACRCX010000040.1, from coordinate 26,066 downwards.
AGCCCACGCCCGACGGTGCGCCTCCCGACGTGCCGCTGGTCGAGGTCTCCTGGAGCGATCAGGGTTCCTGGTGGGGGCACTCGTGCGGCGAGGGCGGCCTGTTCACGCCGGGCGTCGACTCGAACGCCGTGCATGTCCGGGATAGCCACGCGTACGGTGAGCGCAACGCCTGGACGACCGGTGGAGAGCCGGGGTGCGCCGGGGATGCAGACGGTGATGGCGTGCCCGATGCAACGGACAACTGCCCGGACGTACCGAATCCAGACCAGGAGGATGGAGACGGTGACGGCGTTGGTGACGCCTGCGACGCGACGCCGCCTGACACGCCGGTGATCACGAGCCCGACGCCGTGGTCGACCCTGGCGACGGGTGCGATCATCGTCCTGGGGACAGCAGAACCACGAAGCGATGTGGCTATCCACGATCTGGACGTGACGCTCGGTGAGGTTCAAGCGGACGATGCCGGGGCATTCGCGCTCAGCGTACCCACACCGTTGGTCGAAGGTGGGCACGAGCTTTACGCCATCGCACGGGATGCGGCCGGGAATGCTTCGCGGCCGTCCTCGCATGTGCCGCTGGTCGTAGACGGACTGCCGCCCGATCCGCCGATCATCCTCGCGCCGCACGCCAGCGAGATCGTCTCGACGCCGAGGCCGCTGTTTTCGGGCACGGCCGAAGTCGGCGCGACGGTGCGAGTTCTCGAAGGAGGAACGCTGGTCGCTTCCGCCTGGGTGGACTCGTGGGGCAAGTTCGAGGCGGTACCGTCCGTGGACCTCGCGATCGGCGAACGCGCGGTGACGGCGACGGTTACAGACGCGGCCGGGTGGGTGTCCGATCCGTCGAACGAGGTGCGGTTCACCGTGCAGGGCGTTTCCGTTGGCTCGCCGGTCATCAGCGCCGGGGGGAAGATCGCGCTGACGGAGGTGAACGACTCCCCCGATCCGTTCGATCCTCTGGTCGACGAAGCGGCGTCCGTCACGCTGAACACCACCATCCAGGGCGTTGCGGGGTTGGCCGGATCGTCGCCGAATCACCGGTTCGAATTGAACCTGGACTGGACGATCCGGAATGCGGACTCGGGAACCACCGTGAAGTCGGTCCAGGCCAAGGCGGTGCTGCCCACGGGGGCCTCTGTCCTCAACGCCACAGCGAAGGCGGTCTGGGACGGCACGAACGCCGCGGGAACGCCCGTCTCGCTGGAGAAGCTGTACGCGTACGATCTGTCGCTGAAACTCATCCGCGTCTGGATCGGATCGGGCAGAGGGCCTCGTTGTGCGCGTGGCGAAACCACGTTCGCCGGTCCCGGTTTACCAGCCTGCCTCATTGACCAACTGGATCTGGCGAACGGCGGAACGATCTACGTCCAGCACGAGTCGTTCCAGCCGGGCTCCGGACAGATGGCCCGGGCGATTCGGGACCTTTCTTCAGCGCATCGCGCCTCCGTCCGCGATCAGCCCCCGTGGGTGTCGCCCGAGACCGCATCCTTCCTGGTGGGCGTGCGGGACAGCGTGGGGATGTCGCCTTCGGACGTCGACTACACCTTCAGCCGCGATGGCGTGGTCCGATCGATCACTGCCTTGGGCATGGCGATTCCGGTCCAGTACTCGTCAGGGGCCGGTCCCGTCGAGGTAGCGTTGGCGGCGCTTGGTCAATACCGCCTCCTCCTTGGCCTGGAACAACCAAGCAAGGAGGTCGAACTTCTCGATGTGCGCAAGGACGCCTCGGGGGGAGCACACGTCCACTTCCGGCAGGTGGAGGAAGGGCTGCCGGTGTTCAACTGCGGGGTCACCGTTCACCTGACGACGGACTTGCGGCTGGCCGGATTCCAGGGACTGCTCATTCCGCGCTACCGTATCGATTCGTTCGCACCGCTGGTGACGGCCGAGGCGGCGATTTCGCACGCGCGCACCCAGTTGCCACCCGGCGTCGAGCCGGTCGACGAACAAGCGGTCCTGGGCGTCTTCGCTCCGGAGGCGGCGGGTGGAACGGGCACCGGGGGCGCACTGGCGTGGCGCGTGCTGCTGGAGTCCGCGCCGCCGCCGGACTCGCTGGGCGTATACGTCTCTGCGATCGACGGCGGCATCCTGCTCGCCCGCTCGTACGGGCCTCCCGAACTGGAGCGCAAGGTCGTGTACGAATGCGCCGGATCGTGCCGGTGGTCGTCGGTTCCCGGCCTGGACCGGGACATCGGAGGTGGGAGACTCCTATATGACGATTCGGCCATTCCCTCAGAGATCGTGTCGGAAAGGTGGTGGCCTGTCGCTGCCAAGCGGGTGCACCGCGCTCTGGCCGCGACGTACCGGTTCTACCGTGACAACCTTGGGCCAGCCTTGACGCGCGACTCGTGGGATGGTGCGGGCGCGCCATTGATCGCGTACGCGATCCCGAACGCGGAGGCAGACTCGCTGGGGCTCTCGTCCAGCAAGTGGATGCCGGAGTACGTGAGCGACCCGTACGTGGTCGTCCGGGTTGACCAGTCGTGTCCCGAGACTGTTGCACATGAAGTGACGCATGGCGTACAGCAGAGCGTCGGCTATGATGTGGCGGTGGGCAGGGAGGAGTCTGGAGAACTTCAAGAGGCGAACTCGGACGTGCTGGGCGAGTTGGCTGGAGCTTGGCGCGGCGGCTCCGACTTCGCCGACTACCTCGGCGGGACGTTCGATTGGAGGATCGGCGGGGTGTCCGGACGAGGATGCGAGACGAAGGTACGCGACCTCGCCGCGCCCATGTGCGACGAGACACCCGGCAGGGACCCGCTGGGGTTCTTCCCTGACAACTACCGCGACTACAGGTGGGGCACCGACATCGAGGCCCCGGGCGTGCTCGCCGACTACCACCACAACTCTACGATCCTGTCATCGGTCGGGTGCTACGTCGCCGGGAACGCTCCGGGCCTTCCGGACGACGTCAGGCTCCGCTGCAGCGGAAGGCGCAACGGGATCGACTTGCTTTCCGACCTGGATCCTGGGCTGTTCGGGCGCATCTGGTATGACGCGGCGATGGTGCGGATCCCCGCAGCCGCCAGCCCCGTGCTGCGTGACATGGTGCCGGTATCCCTCCAGTCCGCGCTCGATAACGGTGGCATGCCCGCCCTCCGCTCGGTCTTCACCGGCCTGGCTGCGGCCGGTTTCTGGAGCGCCGACTTCTTCCCGGACCTGGGCTGGGACGGGTCAACCACGTTGCGGTACGGAGGCGTGGCGCACTTGGTCTTCCCAACCACGACGGACACCGGACGCGGACCGTGGCACCACGTTTTCTACGTGACCGACACGGGCGAGGCTGCCGAGCGCAGGTTCACGGTATTGGTGCATCAGGCGTACCCGGTTGGCGGCAATCCGAGGTGCCCGATCACGTCAGCGGCATGCTGGACGGAGCCGTATTTCATCGCCCCGGCGTTCGGCACTCCGGCAGCCGTCGTCGGACCACCCGTTGAGGGGACCGACGACAAGATTTGGGTCTTCTACCCGGAACGACGGTTCGGCGACCCTGTACCGACCTGCGCGCCCGTCCGGTACGTCACGATGGACAACCATGGCGTCTTCTCGGTCGCGTCGGGGACACCTGGCGACGAGGTGCCCAGCGCGTGGGCTGGCGCAGACGCAGCGCCCCTGGTGCCCGGGAGCGTCGATTCGCTACCCAAGCCGATCTCGGTGAGTGCCGCACGGCGCGGTGGAAACGTCTACGCTGCCTTCCGGCAGTGCGGCGACGGAGAACAGCCGGTCGTTCTCGGCTTCTGCACGTTGGGCCGATGTCAGTGGTCCGAGTACGCGCGCACCGAGGACCGCGCTCAGATCCTCACTCCCTTCGAACCGGCCATCGCAGCGGGAGTCGGGGATGCATGGTGGCTGGCGTTCGCGAAGCGGGTGCGGATCGGCGTCGAGCAGCGAGATGTCCTCCATGTCTCGCGCAATCCGATGTTGAGCATCATTGGTCCGAGTTGGTCGCCTCCGGCCGTCGTGGGCCTCCAGCCGGGGACCTGGGAAACGCGCGACGATGTGCGCTGCGAGGCGCATCCGTACGCGACGCTGGTCCAACCGGGAGTGATCGACGGGCCGACCGCGGTCGTGTTCAAGGATCGCCTTCAGGTCGGCGCGAGGGCGGCAGAGTTGGCTTCTTCAGAATGGTATTCGATCGAGAAGGGCACGTTGTTGCTCGCCAGTTCGCCCGCGCCGCTTGACCCAGCGTCGTGGTCGCACGTCGTCCCCCAGCGGACCTACGGCGGGAGTGCGGCGGATCCGCGGCTTTCGGCCAACCCCGGCATCGCCTTGTTCATGTGGCAGCGGCAGATGGAGTGGGACTCGGGCGGAATTACGGTGATGTCGGCGACACCGGTCGTGCGTGCGAGATTCAGCGACTGATGGAGGAGGATTTGAGCGGCGTGGCGACGAGGCGACGGTTCCCGGTGGCTGCTGCCGTGTGTTTGGTCGCCTGTGCGCCCAGCGCGCAGCAGCCCGCTGGAGATTCGGACGGCGGGGAGTTCCGAGAGGGTGCGGACGAGATGGACAGGACGGGAACCGAGGAAGGCGACGCCGACTCGGGCGACGAGGCGCTGGACCAGGAGGACGGCCAGGACCGAGAACCGTGCCCCGACGCCGAGGGCGACTGCGGCTGGAGATGCTGCTCGGGGCCGCGCTCGGAGTGGGATCCGGCTGGATTCTGTGTGGATGCACTCGGGATGCCCGAGGCGGACCTGTGGGTGGACTTCTTCGACGCGGAGCGGGTGATGACGGGCGCTGTGGGGTCGGCGGTACCGCCCCTCGACGCGTGGACGTGGCGAGCTGATGGGTCGGAGACGGCCATCCTTGGCTTCTTCGGTAGTTGTCGTTGGCGGCTCGAATGCCAGGACTGGTGCTGGCAAGACGGCGCGATGATCTTCGTCATCGACTCCCGCACGGACCTGCAGGTGCATGTGGAGTACATCCGCGACTACGTCGGGAGGTACTACGGCGGGGAGTGGCCCTACTCGCTGAGCGACGACAGCCCACCGCCAGCATGCCCCCCCGACGTTCACTACGGGGAGTGCGATTGGATCGAGATTCCGGAGCGCGGCATCGCGTACGCCCTGTGGTGGGGCAGCTTGCTGTTGTGGCGCGATCCGGACGCGATGTCCGACCTTCCGGTGGTCCGTGGGATCATCCCCATCCACGACCTAGCGACCCACGAGCGGATCGGAGCGGTGGACCTGATCGTCCCGGACCTCGTCTGCGGGCCGTCCGATCCGGACTGCCCGTAGGCGACCTCTCACGTGCGGACCGACGCGAGCCGCCTACCAGGACTCGTCCCGCCCTGAGCGCCCCCTCGCCCGCTCCTCCCGCTTCGCCTCCTCGTGCAGCCTCTCCATGAGGTCGCCCGACACGGGCGAGCACCCTGGCGGCATGCACCCGAGGTAGTCGGATCGCGCCCGAGTCCCCAAGTCGCTCACCGGCGCGGCGTCGGTCGCACGCGGGACCTGGTGTCGATGGGTTCGGGGCGCACGAGGTACCAGTTCCCCGGAGCGATACGCGGCCTCGATGGACGGCCGAAGCTGATCCGCCTCTGCCAGGTTGAAGAGCCGCACGTAGCGGTTGTCGCCCGCGGGACGAACGCGTGCGGGCTGGAGCAAGCCGAGATCCACCGCCCCGCGGATGACGGCACGCGTTGCACGCAGCCGTCGCGCAACCTGAGCCAGCGTTCCAAGACGCATGACCACCTCCATCGCCTCCCTCGTTGCCCATCGGTACCATGGCTCCAATTAATTACGCTCGCAAGTTCACGCGTATACCGCGAGCGGGCGCAAGGGGGCGCATAGGATCGCGCCCTGCCGCCCCCGACAGGGCGGTCCGACAAGGCGGCCGGGGCATGTCGACAGGCTGTCGCGGCAGGGCGGCGGCCTGTCGCGGCAGGCAAGAGCGCGGACGCATGTCGACGGACATGGGCGGCGTCCGGGCCGCCGATGCTGGGGGGGAGTCCGGCACCCGAGGAGGTCGGAATCCGCCGCCCACGTGGCGGCGCTCGGCGCCAGGTGGGCCTGCGACCCGGCCTCGGCCGGGTCAGGCCGAACGTGGGGCGACGGTGGCCCGACGTTGCGGCCTGGTGAGAGGCGTGCGGAGGCGGTCGACGGCGAAGGCGGGCGGCGGGAGGTTGTCGGGCACGACATGGCGCCAAGGTGGAGCCTGTCGGCGGCGACATCCTCGGCAGGCAGGAAGCCGCCGGTGCGGACCAGCGGCAAGGCGGCAACCGGCGGCGACATGCCGGTCCGCATGTCGATCACGTAGTCGATGTCGACGACATGGCCGGGCGCGATCGCACGGAGCTTGACGATCCCCGGCCAGACCGCCAGGATCCCCATCGGAGCCGAGTCCGGTTCTACGTCGGCCCCTCACGGGGCTTGGTCGCCTAGCTAGCGACGACGACGTGGAGACGGACGAGGTTCTGAACATCTGCCCGAGCATCCGCTGCTGGTACAGCGGGGGGTAGCTCCCTCCGCATCGGCCAGAAGGGGCGGGCGCATCGCATGCTCGGGCAGGGTACGTCGCGCCCCTTTTCCTTTCAGGGGCGTCGACGAGCCACCGGCTGCGGCACCGTGCTGCAGCCCGGAGGGGTGCCCCGTGCCGCTGAAGGTCGGCCAGATCCTCGACGAGAAGTACCGCATCGTCCGGCTGGTGGGCGAAGGCGGCATGGGGGCCGTCTACGAAGCCGAGCACACCTTCCTCGGCAAGCACGTCGCGATCAAGGTCCTCTCCCCCGAGTTCGCCCACAAGAAGGAGGCGGTCAAGCGCTTCTACCGCGAGGCCCAAGCCGCCGCCCGCATCGGCCACGAGAACATCTGCGAGGTGATCGACGTCGGGCAGACGGTCCAGAGCCCGTACATCGTGATGCAGCTGCTGGAAGGGCGGTCCCTGGCGAGGGTGATCGTGGAGTCCGCACCGCTGCCGGTCGGTCGTGCGGTGGACATCGCCCAGCAGGCGCTGGAGGCCCTGGCCGTCGCGCACGCAACCGGGATCGTCCACCGCGACCTCAAGCCCGACAACATCTTCCTCACGAAGGTTGCGGGGCGCGGGGACTTCGTGAAGCTGCTCGACTTCGGCATCTCGAAGGTCCGGGCCAGCGACACCGGCACGAAGCTCACCCAGGAGGGCTCGGTCCTCGGGACGCCGCAGTACATGTCGCCGGAGCAGGCCCGCGGCAAGATCGACGTCGACGGCCGTGCGGACATCTGGGCCGTCGGGGTGATCATCTTCGAGATGCTTACCGGCCGGATCCCGTTTGAGGGAGCCAACTACAACCAGGTCATCTTCAACGTGGTGTCCGAGCCGATCCCGCGCCTGCGGGCGCTGCGCGAGGGGATCACGCCCGAGCTGGAAGCCGTCGTGATGCGTGCGCTGGAGCGCGACCTGGATCGGCGCTACCCGATGGCGCTCCATTTCCGCGACGCGCTGCTCGGGGCCTGGATGAGCACCCGGGAGTCCGGCTTCGCGGTGAAGACCTCGATCACGGTGCCGAGCCCGGGCGACGATGCGACCGAGCTGGCTCCCCATCTCCTGCCGCCGTCGACGGGGCCGAAGCGTGCGGCGGGCATGGTCATCGGTACGCCGGTGCCGACGCCGGGTCCGTCGGGTGCGCCGAGAATTCCAGCGGTTTCCAACGTGTTCCTGGCCGAGCCGGTGGCCTCGGGTGATGTACCTTTGCCGCCTGCGGGCGGCGGACCACCGACCCCGCGCAGCTTGGTCGCCGCGGCGAGCCTCGCCAAGCGGGGCACGGTAGAGGTGACCCCGGGCGCAACGGTCGTGCGGCCTCCGGCGGCTACCCAGAGCCGTCCCCAGGCACGGCGGGTGCCCCTCGTACCGGCGCTGCTCCTCGCCGCCGTCGTAGTCGGGGGCGGCGCGTACTTCCTCCTGCGGGGCGGTGGGGAAACGACCGCGCCGGACGCCACCACGGTCGTGACGGCCGCGGCACCCGACGCTGGCGTCGGCGAGGCCGCCGTGACGCCACTGGAACCGCCTCCGGCCGTGCCGGTCGTCGAGCTGGTGAAGCCGCCTTCGGACGGCGCCACGTTGCCGCCGGTGGACGTCAAGGTGGAGGATGCCGGGCCACAACCCCCGGCCTCGGACGTCGCCACCGTGACGACTCCGCCGGTGGAGCCGGTTGACGCCGCTGCAGCGACCTCACCCGACGCCGGCCGAGCACAGCCGGTTCGGACCGGCATGCTGTCCGTCACGACGAGCCCGCGCGTGGAGATTTACCTCGACGACGAGCCCCTCGGGCGGTCGCCGATCAACAACCGTGCGGTCCCCGTGGGTGTCCACCGCCTGCGCTTCGTCGAGCAGTCGGCTGGCATCAGCGTCGAGGAGGAGGTCCGCATCACCGCGGGCGAGGTCACCACGATCCTGCGGACCGCGACGCAACTCGGCATCGCCGCGGCTCCAGGTACTCCGTCGGATGGCGGAGGAGCGGCCACGAGCACGCACGACGCAGGCCGGGTGCGAGACACCATCAGGATCCGCACCGGGGTTTACGGGAGGGACGCGGGATGAGCATCAGCCCGATCGCTGCCGCCGTCGTCAGCCTCGTGGCGTTCGCGCCAGCGGCCCCAGCCCAGCCGACGCCACCCCCGGGTGAGGCGGCTGTCGCTGACGCGGAGCGGCTCTACAACGAGGGCGTCGCCGCAACGGAGCACGAGGACTTCGCGGCGGCCCTGCGCGCCTTCGAGGGATCGTACGCCCTGAATCCCCTGCCGGACGTGCTCTACAACGTCGGGATGTGCCAGAAGGCTCTCGGTCAGCTTCCCCAGGCGGCCAACACCTTCCGCGAGTACGTCACGCTCGTGGGCGACACCATGTCCGCCGACGAGCGCGCCGAGTTCGACGCCCTGCTGGCCGAGCTGGTGCCGCAGATCGGCCGGATCTCCTTCCAGGTGAACGAGCAGGGATCTGGCGTCGCGGTCGACGGCGTCCCTGTCGGCGCCGGGGTGATCACCGCGTGGCTTGCGGTCGAGCCGGGGCAGCACAGCGTCACCGCGGAAAAGGACGGCTTCGACCCGGTCTCGGCGGTGCTGAACGTCCCCGCCGGGAGCATGATCGAGGCGCGGCTGGATCTCGTGCCGGAGGAGGAAGGGAGGGAGGGGATCTCGCAGACCTGGTTCTGGATCACGGCCGGGACGGCTGCGGCGTTGGGCGTCGCCGGGGCGATCACCGGCGGGCTGGAGCTGGCGGACGAAGGCAGCTTCACCGACGCCGCGGATCGCTGCAACAGCGGCGACGACGCAGGGTGTTCGGCGGCACGCACGGTCTACGCGAACATCGAGACCGAGGCGGACGCCACGACGGCGCTGCTGGTCGTGGCTGGGGTCGCGGCGGCTGCTGCGGTGACCTTGATCTTCTTCACGGACTGGGACGGCGAGCAGCCGCCGGTGGCGGTGGGTGTTGCGCCGGTGGTCGGCGAGGGTGGGTCGGGCGCGGTGCTGGGCGCGATCTTGAGGTTCTGAGGTGGCCATGAGGGGGCTCATGCTGGTGGCGGTATTGGACGTGCTGGAGGGCTGCGTGCCGGGCGTGAGCTTGGACCAGCTCAACGGAGCCATGTCGGACGTCGGGGACGAGGAGTCCGATGCGGCTTCAGTAGATGAAGGGCTTGCCGAAGTCGCTGATGAGGTCGAGCCGGAGGATGTATCCGTCACGGACGAAGCGGTGCCGGACACCGACGCCGATGCAGATGCGGGTGCCGACGCCGACACCGACGCCGACACCGACGCCGACGTCCTGTGCCCCACCAACTCCTGTCCGGCCGGGATGGCGTACGTTACGTGCGGGCCGTTCGTGATGGGAAGCGACACCGGCGAGGGCCTTGCCGACGAGATGCCGGAGCATGTCGTTCATCTCTCGGCGTTCTGCATCGAGCAGGTTGAAGTCACGACGGCCCGATACCGTGCATGTGCCACAGCTGGAGCCTGCACGCCGCCTCTCGGGGGTTGGTACGGTCCCGACGACCATCCGGTTGTGGGCGTGAACTGGGAACAAGCACGTGCCTACTGCGGGTGGCTTGGCAACCGGCTGCCGTCGGAGGCTGAGTGGGAGAAGGCGGCCCGGGGAGGCTGCGAGGTCGTCGCGCCTGAGACGTGCGGTCCGGAGGATGAGCGTTCCTACCCGTGGGGAGCGGCAGCTCCCACGTGCGACCACGCCAACTACTCCAGCTGCGTCGGAGGCACCGACGCGGGTGCTGCACGACCGGCGGGTGACAGCCCGTACGGCGTGCATGACTTGGCCGGCAACGTCTGGGAGTGGGTCGCCGATTGGTACGCGGCTTCGTACTACTCGGCGTGCCGATCAGGCTGTGAGGATCCCCGCGGACCCAGCACCGGCACGAATCGGGTCGTGCGCGGGGGCGGGTGGAACGCCCCAACGTACTCCATTCGCGCGGCCTTGCGGTTTTCGTTGCTCCCGACCGACGCCTACTCGGACTACGGCTTTCGATGTGCGAGGTCCCCGTGAGGCAACCCAGATCCGACTCGTCACGGGGCGTGCTGCGATCGCGGTGCGATTCAGCTGCTTGCGCGTCTGCCGTCCTCCTGCTGGTGGGCTGCGTCCCCGGCGTCAGCCTCGACCAACTAGATGGGGGCCGCAGCGACGGCGACGTCCGCGATGGGGACGGTGGGATGGAAGCCGACACGCAACCAGACGCGGATGGAGATGCCGACGTGGAGGTGGAGGTCGGCTCGGACGCCGGAGCAGATGCGGACGCAGACGTGGTCACCGACGCCGACGCCGTCGTCGGTCCACCAGCACGGGTCTGGGGTGAACTCACGGTGACAGGTGCCATTCCGGCGGCTGGGTGCGTTGCGCGCGGCGCAGGCGTCTGCCTGCGATCGGACTCGGTCGATCCGGCGGCCGAGGAGATGTCCGGCGGCGGGTTTCGTGCACGCGGGATCGTGGTGGTGGGAGGTGGACGATGAAGAAGGTGCTCCAATCGCTGTCGTGGCGCGTGCGTCTGGGGATCGTGGCCGCGCTTCTCGCTGCTGCGGTTGCGATCGGCGTACTCGTCGTGCAGGCCGAGCCGGTCCCGCGCACGTTCGCGTACCAGGGCGTGCTCACGGATGACGCTGGGAGCCCCATCACCGGACCGCACGCCATCACGATGCGCGTCTTCGCGGACGCCACGACGACCAGCGCGCTGTGCGCGGAGTCGGAGACGGTGACGGTGACGGGCGGCCTGTTCCGCATGACGGTCGGCGACGGTGGCTGTGCGGTGGATCCGTCGTGGTTCACGAGAAGCGCGCCCGTCTTCCTGGAGTTGACGGTCGGCACCACCACGCTGGCTCCGAGGACGCCGCTGCTGCCAGTGGCGTCGGCCTATCAGGCTGAGCACGCCGAGACAGCCGGTAGGGTAACGCGGACGCGGGGCACGAAGACCATCTCGGTTGGCGGGGTCTACTGCGGAGCCACGGCGGCCACGAGCGGCAGCGTCGGCGGCTACTCGGGCGCGAAGGCCCTCTGCGAGACCGCGTGCGCTGACCCGGTCGCGCACATGTGCTCCACCGAGGAGGTGACGCGCTCGGCGGCGCTGGGCGTCGCGTTCGGCGCAGGATGGTATGTGGGCGGCGAGAGGGGATACGCCGGATTGTGCGCAAGGTCCGAAACCGGCTGGTCCTACTACCACTTCGCCTCGACGGACTGCGATGGATGGACCTCATCGGACGCCGCCGCGCCCGTCGGCCTTGGCGTCCCCGGCCTTCCCGGAATCCCGACCTGCTGCTCGGGTTCGTCGTGTGCCATTCCGACAGGCCCCCACGGCGCGTGCTGGTCATCTGGCCCTTCGGCTTGCGGCTGCGACACGACGCAGCCAGTGCTCTGCTGCTCGTGATCCGTTGACCGGAACCGCTGCAATCCGGACATCGCAGGAGACCCCACCGACCAGGCTGAACTTCCTCCTTGCTCCGTCGTCCAGCACGAGGGAGGAATCCGGACATGGGCAGGATCATCAAGGAGTTCACCGCCGAGGCGTGCAACGAGCGCGTCGAGGCCACCGGCAAGATCGACAACGGAGCCGACCGGACCGTGCTCCAGCCCGAGCTGGCCACGGCGCTTGGATTCGACCGCAGCCGGGCGAAGCCGCTCCACGGACGCACGGCCAGCGGCCAGCAGATGTTCGGACATGCGTTCCGGGTGAAGCTGACCGTCGACAAGCGCACGGCCGAGGTGGAGGCATTCGTGCCCGCCGTCGCCATCTCCGCCAAGGGCGAGGTGGAAGCCGTCGATACCCGCAACCTGATCGGGACCGACTTCCTCCAGGGCTCGGGAGCGTCGCTCGACTACAGCAAGCCTCACGACCAGGTCTTCTCGGGCATGCCCGAGTTCGAGATCGGCGGCGGCTGGATCGACTTCGACCCGCCCACGCACACCCCTCGCCGGGGAACCGGACCGTGTCGGAAGAGGCGGAGGTAGTCCCGGCCGCGTTTCCGCCCTGCGGATCTTCCAGCATGTCCGTCCTCTTGCGTCCTTGACTTCACCCCCACCCAGAGCGAGTCGTGTACACCAGCAGGAGGTCCACGACCATGAAGTCACAGCACAATTGCCCGACGCACAACGTCGCCAACATGATCCAGGCTTGGTCGGCCGCCCGTTGCCGCTGGGGGCAGGACGCCCAGGTGTGGGTCGAGGACGACGAATTCGTCGTCGGCGTGAAGCCGCCGGAGGACGAGGACGGCCGCGGGTGCAAGGAGGTACTGGGCTCCGGCGAGACCTGGAGCGACGCCTTCCGCCGCGCCGATCGCCGCATCGCTGAGGTGCAGCGGGCGCGGCAGATCCTGGCGGAGCAGCCGCGGGTGCAGTGCCCGGACGACGACGACGAGGAGTAGTTGTCGTCGACATCGACGCACCGCAAGCCGCGACGGCGGCGGAGCCGCACTCCGACCTTGACCGGCCGCCGCCGGGAGCCATCATCGGATCAGGAGGCCGCAGATGCCGCACCGCACGCACATCACCTGGGCACCGTGGGTGAACGACATCAGCGACCAGGAGCCGTGCCTCGGCCGGATCGTCAAGGAGGCGGCCGTGGCGCGTGAAGCGGCCGAGAAGGCCGGGGCGAGGACGGGAAGCCCGAGGTGCCGCAAGGCGTTCGAGAGCGCCGAGAAGATCCTCGACGCGATCCGGCTCGGGCGTCTCAGGCCGAACACGGCCGCGGCGAGGAAGAGCGCGTCGGAGGCGCTGGAGAAGTTCATCAAGGCGCTGGACTGCACGGCCGCGGCACCGGCGCGCAGGGGTGCCCGAGGAGGCCGGGTCCGCCGACGAGGGTGAACTTCCAGCCGCACCCCGGCGTCAGGACCGCGAAGGAGATCGGACATGGGCAGGATCATCAAGGAGTTCATCGCCGAGGCTTGTGGGGCCAGAGCCACCAGGACGGGCAAGATCGACGGCGGTGCGGACCGCACCGTGCTCAAGCCCGACGTGGCCGAGGAACTCCGTCTCGACACACGAACGGCGCAGCCCCACAGCGTCTGGACGGCGAGCGGGCAGGAGGTCATGGGGCACATCTTCCGGGTACGGCTGACCGTCGACCAGCGGACCGCGGAGGTCGACGCGTTCGTGCCGGTCGGAGCCGTCTCCACCAGCGGCGAGTTGGAGTCCGTCCAGCCGCGCAACCTGATCGGCACGGACTTCCTCCAGGCATCCCAGGCGAAGTGCGACTACAGCAAGCCGCACGAGGAGGTCTTCTCCGGCGTGCCCCAGCGCGACGAGATCGGCGGCGGTTGGATCGACTTCGACCCGCCGAAGCACCTGCCGCGACGGGGGACCGGGCCGTGCAAGAAGCGGCGGAGGTGAACGTGGCGGAGCAGAAGGACAGCAAGGGTGGTTTCGAGATCTTCGTCGACCGCTACCGCGACATCGCTCGCCGTGCGCGCAAGGAGGCCGACGACGCCAAGCGCGCGGACGACATGATGGGTGCCCGGCAGGCGGCCGAGAAGAGCTACCTCGCCGCCGTCCACGCCGCTCGGCAGATCCTGATCTGCGCGGGCATCACCTCGACCCGCAAGCCGCGGCAGTCCTCCGCGGCCATCGCCCGGGCCAACCAGCTCGTCGGCGAGCTGGGCCTGCGCCGCGAGGAGGCCGTGGACAAACGCCATGCGGGCGCTCGGTCGGGCGCTCAAGGAGCACACCTCGTGCTTCTACGAGGGCGTCTGCGACATCCCCGATGTCGTGCGGGCCGCGCACGGGGTGGAGCGCGCCGCCAAGGACCTGCCCGCCGTCTGTCATCTCGTCCAGCGCGCCAGCGGAGGTCTGCCGCCGTCCACGGACGAATTTGCGGGGACCGCGGCGCACGTCCGCCAGCGGGGGACAGGGTTTCGCCGGAAGCGCTGATGACCTTGAGCGAGGACGCCGCAGGGACTGGAGCACCAGCATGACGATCCGGCGAAAGACGACCGTGCTCGACGGCTACTACTTCCGCGAGGACGTCGACAGCCTCGTCTTCGACCGCCACGCGGAGGGAGTCGACAGCCGGGAGCGGCAGGCCGACGATGTCCCCGTCGACCTGTACGGCCTCGTGCCTGTCGACCTCTTCCGGCGAGGCAGGCACCACCCACCGTACGGCCGGTGGAGGATCGTCATCGAGTTCGAGCCGCGGCGGGTACCCCGAAGCAGCAGATCCCGTCGTCGATCTTGAGCGAGCCGGGGTCGTCCTTCTGACGCTTCGACGCCCGCTCAGGACCAGCAGATCATCGCCGACAGGTTGAGGATGGCGGAGTACAAACCCGGCAGGAGCTGCGCCGGTTGACGGAGGACCTGGAGCGAGGGCCGACGCCCTGGCGGCGGTTCGGCGATCGCTACTCGACGTCCTCGTCGGCGTCCGTCGTCCCTTCGTCGCCAACGCCGACATCCGCGTCGTCCACACCTGCGTCGGCGTCCCACGCGGGGTCCTCGTGGCTGCACTGGCAGCGGTTGCCTACGCACCTGCTCGTGTTCCGGCCCCCTGCGAAGTGCATTCCGCAGTAGGAGTAGCACGCGGTATCGTCGCACAGGTCGCAGCGGCACTCCCCGTCCACGCACACCCCGCCGTTCGGGGTGGTCATCGGGGCCGCGCAGGCTTCCATGCAGGCGAGGTGGTCGGAGGGAGGGCAGGCAAAATCGTCAGCTTCGGCCGGGCCATCATCGACGGAGGCGTCCTCGACTTCCGGCGCTCCGTCGTCGAGCGTGGTCCCATCCTCTTCGGTCATGCCGTCGTCGACCGCGCCGTCGCCGGTGTCGGGCGGGATGTCGTCGTCAGCCGGGCAGCCGCCGCCAGCGAGGACCAGGGCGGCAGCGCCGATCCAGGCACGAGCACGCATTCGGAACCCTCCTCCGTCCTGGTGGGACGCGACAGCCACCACGGGAATGGTGCGCCATTGGGCGGCGGGGTGCAAGCGACGCCGCGGCACCCCGCGCCCGAACCACCGCCGCAGCCCCCGGGGGGGTCACGGCCGAGCGCCACGGCCGGGCCGAGGTGGGTAGAGCGCTGACCTGCCAGGAGCTGCGCCGGGTGACGGACGAGTAGACGGCGGCCGACGGCAACGCAGCCTATCTGACGCCGCTCAGTTGGTCGTGCCTTGCCACATGCTGGGACATCAGGTACGGGAAGGGCAGGGAGGGCAATCGATGACGAGGGACCAGTTCGTGGAGAAGCTGCGGGGCGACGAGCGACTCAAGGCAGTCGATGCGGAGGCTGTTGTCGGGGCGCTGGGGATGCACCTTGCTGATGGCGAGGCGATCTTGGGCTGGATCGTGCTGAAGGTATTCGAGAGGCGGAAGGACGACCAGGAGATCAAATTGGCGGTCGTCACGGATCTCCACTTCCTATTCGTCTTCCTCTGGGTCGAGCCTCGCAGGCAGGTCGTGTCGGTGCGTTCGACCTCCATCGGACGCGTGCGCTTCATCAACACCCTCCATCGCCTGACCGGATCTGACGCCGGGAGTGGGGACTTCCACCTCGACTTCGCCGGGCCGTTTGAGGAGGACGGAGTTCGCTTCGAGGTCAAGGAGGGGTGGCCGACGGAAGAGGTGCGGGCATTCCTCGCGGCCATCGCGTACGCCCAGGGCTGGCCTCTGCGTCGCAGACGAGTCGAAGGTGACGACGAGGAGTAGCGCCCGATCCGGTCACCGCCGCCCGCGCCGGACGCACCGCGGCAGGTTCTCGAACGTCTGCTTGATGGCCGCCTCAGCCGCCTCCATCCAGTAGTCGACCCCGGCGTCGGGCTGCCTGTCCCCCCACCCCGACGACGACGGCCGCGGAGACGACGTACGCCGCCGGTCGCATCCCGACCACCTGCTCCACCCCCCAATTCCGCCATTTCGGAAGTCGCAACCAGTTGGAATCGCATCGTTCCGCCGGATTCTGTAAACCCACTCGGAAATGATCGCCGGTCGGACGACCGCGTGCGCCGTCCTCAAGGCGGCGCACCACCTGGCCGCCGTCGCCGTCGAGGGTGGCGTCGTCTGGCGCCCACCGGCGTCAGACGGGAGCAGGTGCGTGCACGACGTACAGGCGGAATGCAGGTCGAATCCGGCTCCCGCTCGTTGACTCCCGGCGGGCTTCGAGCGAACGGTGACCGAGAGGAGGGTGCGCATGATCCAAGATCGAGGAGAGGCAGATCGGCATCCTGATGCGGCGGTACGACGTTGCATGCACGTCGACGACGTCACCCGTCGGCTCATCGAGGCGTGCCGGGTGGTGCGGATCCAGTCCGCGTGCACCGGGCGGCTCCGGCGACCGTGGCGTCGCCGTCTCGGACCGGAGTGCGACCCTCGGGAGTGGCGGACTCCCCGGCGGAGGTGACGTCGTGGGCATCGTCCGCGTGATCTTCGTGCCCGTGAGGTGCCCCAGGTGCGGCAAGCGGGGTGAGCCGGCCAAGGTGCCGCCGTGCCGACCCGGGGAGTGGGAGGCCGAGCTGAGGTGCCCTGGGTGCGGCCAGAAGTGGATCGCCAAGATGAAAGGCTACCCGGTCCGCAACCGGGGGAGGGGTCGGTGATGGCCAAGTTGATCGTGCTCCTCCCCGGCTGGCTCGACGGCGAGGAGGACATCACCGTCGTGTCGTCGGCTGAGGACGCCTGCCTTGCCCGTGCCCTGGCAGTCCGTGCGGGCGCTCGGCGTCGCGCCAGCGCCCGGCGGGACTTCGACCGTGGCGACGAGCTTCTTCGCCGTGCAAACGAGCGGCCTCCGAGCACCCGCCTGGTGAGCCTGCTCTTGCGTGCCGAGGAGGCGTTTCGACGGGCACGAGAGATCACGGTGGCCGGCCGTTCCCGGGCGCGGGCCTCGGGACGCACGTCCGGCAGCCGAGCAAGGAGGAGATGATGATCGAGTTCACCAGCGATCGCGTTGATCGAGTCCGCGAGTTCCTGCGGAGGCGGTACGCCCCCGCGGCCGAGGACGCCTGGGGCTTCGAGTCGATCCACCGCACCCGGGGGTGACGACATGGGAATCTCGCGAGTCGTGTTGGTGCCGGTGCGGTGCCCGGGGTGCGGGACGCGGGGTGAGGTCGTGGGGCTGCCGCGACTGGCCAGGGCAAAGGCCGTCCTGCGCTGCCCCAAGTGCGGGAAGGAATGGGTCGCCCGGATGAGGAACTACCCCGACCGGGATCGCGGCCGGCGGCGGTGACGGTCGCACAGGGGGGAACGGCGCATGGACATCTACTGGATCAGCATGGAGCAGCGGGGACGTCTCGGCATCTGCGCCCGGCCACGCGGCGGCGACTGGCTCGACGACGACGTCCGTGCATGGAAGGTCTCCGGTGTCGACGTGGTGGTCTCCCTCCTGACGCCCGGCGAGGTCCGCGAGGTCGATCTCGGCGCCGAGCCGGATCGCTGCACCGTACACGGCATCGCGTTCCGAGCGTTCCCCATCACCGATCGCGGCGTGCCGGAGCAGCCGGCGGACTTCCTGGCACTCGTCGCCGACCTGACGCGAGCTATCGCCGCCGGAGGACGCGTTCTAGTGCACTGCCGCCAGGGCATCGGCAGATCAGCGATCACCGCCGCCGCCGTGCTGGTGCTGACCGGCGAGACGCCGGAGCGGGCGCTTGCAGTCGTGGCGCACGCCCGCGGACGACCTGTGCCCGACACGCCGGAACAGCGCGCGTGGGTGGAGGCGCTTGCGGCAGGGGGGCGTGAGGAGGTTTGATGATGCACGCCACCAAGGCACCTGACGTCGAGCAGGCGATCACCGAGGCCGAGCGGGTCTACGTCACCGCCGTCCGCCGGTACCGCCGGTCCGTGGGGGTAGTCTGCCACCCCCGGGTGGCGAAGTCCGTGCACGCCGTCGCCCAGGCCGGGCTGGAGATCGAGAAGGCGGCCAACCGGCTGGCGGCGACCGTCTGCCGCAGGCTCGGCGTCGAGGACGGTAACGCGAGCAAGCTCTGCAACATGCTGCACGACCTTGACGTGCTGGATCCCGAGGTCGACGACTTCCACCCCGGCATGCCGGAGCACGCCTTCCGCGACTTCCCGCGACGCCGCACGCTCGACGAGTGGGTCGTGCGCGACGGGCGGGAGTTGCTGAAGGCCTTCGCCCGCGTGGGTCGCCTCGACCTCGACTCCACCGAGGGTAAGCGGCTCCTGGCGTTCGTGCGGGTGGAGGATGCGCGCCTGGAGCCAGTGGATCAGCCGGCGCCGGTGGTGACCGAGGACCGCCACCTCGTCGTCGACCCGCGCGCGAAGCGGGCGCTTCGGGACGCCCAGCAACTGCTCGACCGCGCCAAGGCGCTCGGTGATCAAGCCGTCGAGGTCCTGTGCACACCCGAGGTACGCCTCGCGTTGGACAAGGCGGAGCAGGCGGCGGAGCTGGTCGAGCAGGCGATGAAGGTCGCCGGTGCGCCGGTGCTGGCCCGGCTGGGTCTGACGGATCGCGACCAGCTCTACGACCGGGTGTTCGTCGATGCGACGAGCTGGGGGGCCATCGAGGACATGCGCTCCGGGCTGGACGCAGGGCGCTACACCTTCTACGAGTCGCTGGCGATCCCGAAGGCGCGGTACTTCCGGAGCGAGCTGGTCGACCGGCCACGCGAGGCGCTGGCGGATCTGACCCGGGTGCTGGCGCTACCGGCGGGTTCGGCCGAGCTGCGTGCGCTGAGGGCGACGGTGAGGCGACGCGAGCGCCCGGGGCGGCGGCAACGCAAGCCGGTCTCGGGGCGAGGTGGATCTCGCCGACGGTAGCGGGGGAAGGAGGAGGCAGGGGATGATCCAGGAACTCCGTCAGCTGGCGCAGGACCACGATCCGGCCGTGCGCCGAGGGGCGCTCCAGGCCCTTGGGGCGGCGGGCAAGCCGTCCAAGGCTGCGGTGGGGCTGCTCGTGCGGGCGCTGGGGGACCAGGGTACGGGCGTGAGGCAAGCTGTCGCAGCAGAGCACCTTCATGCTGCTGATGCGCTGGAGTCGGGGGATCCGGAGGAGAGGGCGGGGGCGGGGGAGGAGTTCTTGCCGGAGACATAGCAGGGACCGGGGAGGTGAGCGGAATCGAACGACGCTACGCCCTCCCGGTCGCCCGCCACATCCGTTTGCCGTCCTTCTCGAACCGCACCAGCAGCCCCAGCGCCGCGAGGCTCTCCAGGACGGGGTCGATCGACAAGTCACGATCGTGCTTGCCGGTCCCTGCGTGGCCCGAGTACCTCCGACCGAGTACCTCCGACCGATGCTTGACCGCGAACGGCAGACCGGCGGAGAATCCCTGGGATCGTTGGCCGTTGCCACGTCGGCGCTGGATCTTCTCGGCGGAGTACGGCGGTCGTCGGAGGCGACTACCTGTTCGGACGGCGGAGGGACCGATGGACGCGAACCAGTTGGTCGAGTTGGTGCAGCGATACCACGAGAACCGGGACTTCATCGCGAACGAGGAGACCGCGAAGATGGCCCTCGTCGTGCCGTTCATCCGTCTCCTCGGCTACGATCCGAACACCCCGCGCGAGGTTCGACCGGAGTTCGCCGCGGACTTCACCCAGGGGGACGGGAAGCGGCAGCCCGACCGCATGGACTTCGCGATCTTCGACAAGTCCGGCTCGAAGCCGCTGCTCGTCATCGAGACGAAGCCGCTGGGAACCGACCTCGCGTCGAAGTCCAACCAACTGGCGCGCTACATCGCGCAGGTCGCGGACCTGCACTTCGGGATCATCACCGACGGCTGCCACTACCTCTTCTACGGCGATCTGGAGAGCCAGAACCAGATGGACCGGGAGCCGTTCTTCACGTTCTCGCTCGACGACCCGAACGCCGACTGGACGAAGGTCGCCAAGTTTCTGTCCAAATTCAGCCGCGATGCCTTCAACGCCGAGACCCTGGTCACCGACGCCGAGAACTCGCGGTACCGGCAGGCGATGGTCGACAAGCTGGCCAGGGTGCTCAAAGCCCCCGCCGAGGACGAGGGGTTCATGAAGTGGCTGACCGAGGACGTCTACAAGGGCCTGCGCACGAAGGCCGTCATGTCGCGCCTCGGAGAATTGGCGCGGGAGGCCGTGGAACCCGCGTTGCTCCGCGTCATCGGTGAGGACTTCCTGGCGAAACTGCGCGAGCGGATCCAGGAGTCGCGCGGGCAGGGCGATCGGCAGGCTGCGGATCCGGCCCCTGCGGCGGTGGCCCCGGTGGCGGCGACATCTCCTGCGCCGAACGCGGAGGAGCCGACCGAAGAACGGCAGCGCGTCGTCGAAACGTCGGCGGAGGAGATGCAGTTCTTCGAGGTCGTGCGCGACATCTGCGTCAAGGCCGGGGCGAAATCGGAGGAGATCCTGTCCCGGGACACCGTCAACTACTTCAACGTGTCGATCCGGCGGCCGACGAAGTGGTTCCTCCGGTTCTTTGCCACTTCGAAGCGGCGGTACATCGCCACATGGGTTCCAACCGAAGAAGCGCGAAGGCTGGCCCCCGGCTTCGACGTCGAAGATTCGCCCGCGGTGTGGGGCGTCTCCCGCGTGTACATCGACGGACCGGCTCAGCTGTGGGCGATCAAGGCGCTGGTGCTTCGCAGCCTTGAGGTGGCGCAGGCTCGGAAAGACGACGCGCCAGAGCCAGCCGCGCCGACGACCTAGATTCGTACCCCCACCGCGACCTCCCGGCCTGTGGCCGGTCACCACCGCCTTCGCAGCCGTGGTATCCTCGCCCCAGAGGATAGGGGATGCACTCGATCCGGTGGACCGCCTGGAAGCCCCTCGACGCCTGCGTCGGCGGAAAGCTGATCCCACCCGTCCCCGGCGCGTACCGCATCCGGTGCCGCGGTCGGGTGAACGGGCGCGCGATCGGTGTCGACCGCAAAGGCGTGCTCGACATCGGCAAGAGCGTGCGCCTTCGCACGCGCCTTGCGGCGTTCTACCGGTGCGTCACGGCGAAGAAGGCGAGGCACGGCCACATGGCCGGGTGGAGGTACCGGGAGGTCGGGTTGCACCGGCGGTACCCGCCGGAGAGGGTGGAGGTCGGGTGGTGCGAGGCCGCTGCTCAGTCCTCCAGGTCCTCAAGCCGCCACTCGGGGTCGTAGGACGAGAAGACGCACGCGTCGAAGACGCACGGCAGTAGTCCAGCCCGACGGCAGAGCGCCTGCACCCCATCCAGTACGAACTCGTAGTAGTTGGGATCGGAGAGCCCCGACGCCGAAAGCTCGACCGGGAACCCGTTGGCGTTGAGCCAGCCCGTGATCCGGCTATCCAGCGGAATCTCGAAGCGAGTCAGTCCCAGCCACTGCCAGAGGTTCCGCGACTGCTTCGGCCCGAAGCCAGCAAGGGACTCAGCGACGAAGCGGGCTGCGCGTCGTTCCTCGACCGCGTCCTCCGCTTCGGCAGGGCGGGCTCGCAGACCCGCCAGTGCCCGGTACCAGTCCTCGACGTCCTTCCAGCCGTCTTTCCTGAACCAGTCCAGGTTCCGCGCCGCCTGCTCGGCGATCGTCGGTCCCCTTCGGACCCCAGTGCCATCCGCAAGCACGCGGGCGATCAGGTCCTGCGCGTCACCCCTCTCGCACCGGCCGAGCGAGAGCGGGAAGGGGCTGCGATTGAGAAACCGCGGGACCGGGCGATCGGGACCGGAGCGCTGCTGGGTCGTCAGCAAGCAGCCGATCATGGTGGACCAGAACCTCGCGCGGTCGAATGCACGCGTCCGTTCCTCGACGTTGCGGCGGATCCGGTACTGCACGAAGTTGTTGCGCTCGGTCTGGCCGCGGACGGCGGCGACGGCGGCGACGTCCTGCTTGTCGATGACCCACTCGATCTTCATTGCCACTCCTCTGCTGGTGGCGACCTGGGCGGTGGTCTCCCTGTCCCGGTACCACCGGTGCGTCCTCCGCGGCGGCATCATCGTCTCCGGTGGCGCAGGTCAGCGTCAAGGGCGGCGTCTACGCCGGGTTCAGCCGCGGCTTCCCCGCACGTAGAGCACCCGGGCGGACGGCAGGACGGCTCACCGACGATGTGCTCCTGACCCGCCGGACCTGCTGCTGCCGCCGGGTAAGGGCTTCTCGGGACGCACACCGTCTTGCCCGCGCCGAACGCCGCTCAGAACCTGCGCGGCGGGTGTTGCTCCGCCTGGACCGGCGTCAGGATGCTGCCTGGACGGTCCGCCTGATCCGCCTCGGGGCACCCATCGTCGTCGAACACGCCGTCGTGATCCTCGGCGTCGCGTGGGCACTGGTCGCGCACGTCGTCGACGCCGTCGCCGTCGGAATCGATGGCGGCCAGATCCGCGGCCGTCACCCCCGACGCCAACGGCAGCGGAGGACAGTCCGCGGGGCGATCCGGCCCTGGCGTCGCGGAACAAGGATCGTCGGGTGTCGCAGCCGCGACGGAAGGAGTCCCCTCGGGCTCCGGGTTCGCCGGGGGCATCGGCGGATGCGAGCAGGCACCCAGAGCCGCGACCAGTATCGCTGGGGCGATGACGCGCATGTGGACGGCATAGACCGCAACGGGCCGCGCCGCAAGTTCGGCCGTTGAGGTGCCCGCCCTCGACGCCTACCGCTCCGCCCGGTACGATCACCGGCGAAAGGTCGGGCATGCAGGTGGAGGCGGACCGGACGAGATCGGGGAGGGCGGCGTTGGCCGTCGTGGTGCTGGTCGCGGGCTGCTACCAGACGCACGAGGAAGTCGCCGACCGCGGGGTCGACCTGCCGGTCATCGCTGACGTTGAGCGCGACGTCGAAGTCGAGGTAGACGAACTCAGAGACGTGGACGTCGCCGACTCTGGCGACGCGGAGGAGAGCGCGTGGGCGGACGTGGTCCGCGACGCCGACGCCGAGGCGGATGTGAGTGCGGATGCCGAACTGGTCGACGATGGGGACGGCGACCAGGACATCGTCGACGAGTCCGGCGGTGATGCGGACACCTGCCCCGGCACGTGGCTGGATCCGGCCACCGGGTACCTCTGGGAAAACCCGGCGTCCGACGCGGCGCTGGAGTTGGACGACGCCTTGGGCGACTGCCGCGCGTTCTCGCGATGCGGGCACGCGCGGGGTGCGTGGCATCTGCCCACGGTCAACGAGTTGCGGTCGCTCGTTCGTGGATGCGCGCGGACCGCGGAGGGCGGCGCTTGCGCAGTGACCGATTTGTGCGCGGACGTTTCGTGCTGGTCCACGGTCTGCATCGGATGCGTGCTGAGGGAAGGTCCCGGAGGAGGAGGCTGCTACTGGGAACCAGGGGTCGAAGATGAGGCATCTTGCGGCTGGTGGTACTGGTCCTCGTCGGCCGTCGCTGGTGCCCCGTCCGAAGCGTGGACCATCTACTTCGACCATGCTCTGGTGGAGCACCGCGACGCGACGTTTCGGGGCTGGGTCCGCTGCGTCCACTCCGGGCCGTGATGCGTGACGTTCGCGTCGCGTGTCGCCCGTGCCCCTCTCCTGCACCGTACATGTCCCGCCCTGGAGGTGCCGTGTCCGAGCACGCCGTCACCTTCCCCCGCCGCCCCGGATCTCCTTCCCCCGTCACCCTCCGCACCATCCTCACGATCCTCCTCGCCCTCCTCCCCGGCACGACCTCCTCCACCAGCAGCGCCTGCGCCAACGTCCCTACCGCCGCCCAGTTGATCCTCTCCTGCAGCGCCTCTCGGGTGAGGTGCCAGAGCCACAGCACGAACGCGCCGCGGGTGGCCTCGTCGGGGTAGAGCTTGGTGGCCATCTCCGCGGCCTGGGCGAGGTCGTTCTCGGCCCCGCGCAAGGTCAGCTTGCCGGTCCTCATGCTCTCGGCCACGTGCCCGGCGTAGTAGATCATGATCTCGGACCTGACGTGGCGCTCCAGGCGGCGGCGGGTGCCGGCGGCGATCTCGTTCTGCTGGTCCTGGGTCAGGGCGAAGCCGTCGATGCGTCCGGAGGTGCCCTCGGAGGGGATGACGGAGACGTCGCCGAAGGTGCGTCCCTGGAGGACGGCCATCACGGCGTGACCGGCTTCGTGGTAGGCGACCTGCTCCAGACGCGGTACGCGGTGGACGGGCTTCTGCTGCGTGTTCCTGCTCACGTCGACCTCGATCGTGCGTGCCCCCTTCCGCCCCGACGAAGCCATGCGCGGGCGGGGGAGTCCAGGGGAAGAGGGGCGGAAGCGGGTGAGGTCGACGCGAGGTCGGCCTCCGGCCCGTCCTGCCCGGCTTCAGCCCCGCCGTGGGCGACGTGGGGGGCGGGGAGGCTGACGCGAACCCGGCCGTCCCCGGCCCACGCCTTCGATCGCGGTCGACGCCACACCGTTGGGGTATGCTCCAAGGGTGAGCCCGGGTACGAAGCGGCGGATCGAGGGGATCGTCGGCATCACGGCCGTTCACGCGGTCCTGACGGTCGGCCTGTTCGTGGTCGGCTTCGCCATGTCGATGGGCCGGTTCGAGCGCGGTGGTGATCCCTCACCGCTGGAAGCACTCGCGCTGGCTCTGGCCGAGATCTTGCGGTGGCCGCTGTGCGAGCCCCTCGTGCGCTGGGGCGGGAGCTGGGTCCACACGGTGTTCCCCGGCGTGCTCGGGTGGGTTCCGTTCCTCGTGAACAGCGCGGTCTGGGGGACGGTCTTGTGGATGGCGTGGGAGCTACGTCAGGGCGTTCGAAGGCGGTCCCGCGGGGCCGCGTCCCCGAAAGATCCGAAGCACGACGGGTGATCCTGCCCGACGAGCCAGCTGGAGGGAAGAATGAGGCGCGTGCCATGGAACCGGTGGCGGCGACGCTCCTCACGGCCCGGGTCGGACGCAGCGGGCGAATACCAACACCGACCCCGTGTCCAGGTCACGGACCTCGGCCCTGAAGAAGTCGACGGTCCACGCGAAGCGGTCGTCGGTGGCGTTGATCGAAGACGACCAGTATGCATACAGCGGGCCGCGAAGATCTCCAGGGCAGTGCGCGCCGCGGCACGCGGCGTCGGTGCATCCTCGACAGGAGAAGCTCCAACAGGATCCGGCGAGGCAGTGGTCGGTCACTCCGCACGCCCCGCCGGTCTCGATGGGCGGCCATCCACGAACGAGGGAACGAAGCTCGCTGATCGTCGGCAGGTGCCACGTACCCGCGGCGCGACCGCCACGGTCGAGGTTCTCGCAGTAGTCGACCGCCCCGCGCCAGGACACCCGGCCGGTGGACGAGTCGTCGAAGAGGGGGGTCGGATCCTGCCAGCAGAGCCCGGTCGTGGGATCCAACCACCCGCCAGCGCAGGTCTCGGCGTCGGCGTGGTCGGCGACGTCGTCGGGGACGCCGTCGGCGTCGTCCACCGCGTCGACCTCTCCCACGTCGTCCGCATACACCTCGCCGCCCACTTCGGTACGAGCGTCCGAGTCGTCGTCGCCCACCTCGACGTAGGAATGGAAGCACCCGACTACGCCGAACGCGACCATCACCCCGACGCACGTCGGCCACCCCAGCAACCCGGCCGTCTCCGTCCGATCCACGACCTGAAGTCTGGGCGGGAGCAACCCGGGCGTCAAGGAAGGGGCAGCGTCGACCGGGACGGCCTCCTGCTCGGCACCAGGTCATGGTCGTCCGCCCGTCGCGTGACGCGCGGTTCGATGGGATCGGACCCTGGCGCTCGCGAGATTTGACCCAGGTCTGCTTGCCAGAAGTTGACCACCTGCGAGGCGGGTGACGTCGGCCGAGAGGCCGTCGCCGCCGAGTTCTTCGTCTGGTTCGGGCGGCGGCGTAGAGGGCGGCCATGCCCTCG
>JACRCX010000035.1 GCA_016218815.1 Deltaproteobacteria bacterium | reverse complement strand
GGACGACCACTGCGAATGCGTGCCTGACCCGTCAGAACCCGGCCGCGGGCTGAAGCCCGCGGTTCGGATCCGGAACCCGGCCCGCCGAGCCGCGCGCCTCAATTCTTAGCGGGATTCCCCTCCGTGGAAATCCGGGCTAGCGCGACCGCTTCGCCCACGGAAGCGTTGCCGGCGTCCGCCTCCTCGGACGCCGGGCCGCGATCTGCACCACGCGGGCCAAGATCCTGTCTGCCACGCACGAAGTCGGGCGCGAGGTGCGCCACGCGGCCAAGCGGTCGTCGATACTGGCGGTGCGGCGCGGTGGCCCGGAACCGCGCTCGGGCGCCGGCGGATCCGCATCTGGCGGATTCCGGCCACCCAACCGCGCATCGATGGTCCCACGAGAGCAAGACCGGAATCCGTCGTGCGTGCGGTGCGGCGCAATGGTTGACGTTTCGGCGGCCCGGCGGCCATGACCGGAAGCAGTCACCGTCGCTGCCCGGTGTGACCTCCTTCGGCCAGGGAATCGTCTTGGCAGTCAGGGGCAGCTGCCCGTCGCGCCCAGGGAAGGCCGTGGCACATCGTCGCCTTCTGACACCCCGAGTCCCGGCACAGGACCGAGAACGGTTCCTTGTGACCCGCGGGTAGGTTTCGGCCGAGGCGCACAACGACACGCCGCGGTCGTCTCGAGGCGCCGGCCCTCGGTCGACTCTCCACGGCACGCCGGTTGCTCTCGCGCGCACCCGAGTCCGGGAGCGGTCCCGTCCACGGGTCCGCCGGGGGGACACAGGGGTGCCGGGGTTCGTGGATTGCCGGAGGCTCCGGCACGGGCAGCGGATCGCGGGATACAAGGAGGGCAACAGATGACGACGCTCGGACGGGGACGTGGAGTGGCGATGCTGGTCGCATGGGGGGCGGCGCTGTCCGCCTGCGACGGTCCGGCCGGCCCGGCGGGCGAGGCGGGAGTGCCCGGCGCGGCAGCCTGGGACCTCAACGGCAACGGCGAGTGCGATCTCGTGGCGGAGGATACCAACGGGGACGGCGAGTGCACGGTCGATGATGCTCGCGGAGGACCGGGGGACCCAGGGGACCCGGGAACGGCGTGCTGGGATCTGGACGCCAGCGGCACGTGCGACGCGGCGACGGAGGACATGGACGGCGACGGCGACTGCACCGCGGCCGACTGTCATGGACCTGCCGGCGCCGCCGCGTGGGACCTCGACGGCGACGGCGAATGCGATGCGGCCACCGAGGACGCGAACGGCGACGGCGAGTGCACCGTGGAAGACGCGCGCGGCGGCGACGGCACGCCGGGCGTCGCCTGCTGGGATCTCAACGCCAACGACGGCTGCGACGTGGCGTCGGAGGATCCCAACGGGGACGGCGACTGCGACGTCGCCGACTGCATGGGGCTGCCCGGCACGCCCTGCTGGGATCTCAACGACAACGGCGCGTGCGATCCGGCGACGGAAGACACGAACGAGGATGGCGGCTGCGACGCCATCGACTGCAACGCGACGCTCGCCGTGGCAGAGTACGTCGGGTCGTCCGAGGTATGCGGCGCGTGCCATATGGACGAGTACCAGAAGCTCATCGACTCCGGCCACCCGTTCAAGCTCAACCCGGTCGTCGGCGGCGTGGTCCAGGACAACGTCGACCCGGCCTCGCTCGGCATCACCGGCTGGACCAACCGCGTGGCGGCGAACCTGGCGGGCGTGGCCGACGCGGACCTGCCCTACGGCCTCACCTGGAACGACATCTCCTACGTGATCGGCGGCTGGGGTTGGAAGGCCCGGTTCATGGACGCGACCGGCCAGATCGCGCGCACCGGCGACGGGACGGTCACCCCCGGCGACACCGTGCAGTACAATCTGCCGAACGCCGAGCTGGGATTGGCCACGGCGGCGTGGGGCAACTGGAATACCACCGGTTCGGCGACCCGACAGAACTACGACTGCGGGCCATGCCACACCACCGGCTACAGCCGGACTGCGACGCCGCCCGCCGGCATGACCGGTCTCGTCGGCTACTGGTCCCAGCCCGGCGTCCATTGCGAGGCCTGCCATGGACCGGGTTCCATCCATGTGGCCACCCGCAGCCCGGCCGACATCGTGTCGGATCGTTCGGGCTATGCCTGCGGACGCTGCCACACCCGCGGCGCGCCGGCCGGAAGGGACGGCATGGTTGCCGCGCCCGAGGCCATCGAGGCGAAGGGCGGATTCGTCGAGCACCACGAGCAGTACGATGAGCTGTGGAACGGGGCGCACCGCAGTCTGGACTGCGTCGACTGCCACGACCCCCACGACTCGACGATGAACGGAACGGGTGTCACCGCATCGTGCGACCGCTGCCACTGGGATCGGACGGTCGGCTGGGCCACGGCGCTCCCGACCCATGAGGGCGGGTTCCGCCACCCGCTGTACATGCCCAGCGCGGGCGGACACGACATGTACACGACCGCCGGCACCTATCCGTCGTCGTGGCAGCGGATCGAGTGCATGGACTGCCACATGTCGGGCACGGGCAAGTCGGCGCGCAACGTCGGCAACGCCGCGGACGTGCACACCCACACGTTCGCCATCGCGGTGGATCCCAGCGTGACCTACATCGCCGGGGCCACAGCGACGTCGGTGACCACCCCGGCCGTCACGCTCGACTATGCCTGCGCCTCGTGCCACGCCTCGAACGGGCCGCGGACGGCGGCCTGCCGGGTGTGCCACACGGGCACCGGCGCGCACGCCTTCCCGCAGCTCCCCGCCGTCGCCGACGACCTGCGCGCCGGCTCGACCCTCATCCACTAGCGCGATCCCGCCGGGGCCCGCAGCGGATCCCGGCAGGCGCATCGTCTTCCACAGGGATCAGGCTCACGTTCCGCCGTGCGGCTCGGCCCCGCGCCGGCGCACCTCGACCAGGTGCCCGGCCGGCACGCGAGTGGTGAACAGGCCGAGCATCACGCGGGCTTCGCCCTTGGGCCCGATCTCGAACAGCGTGCCGACACGACCGCGCAGCGGACCCTGGCGGAACCGCACGAGCTTGCCGGGCGACAGGCCGGACCCGGTCGTCGCGCCGGCGAGCGCGGTGCCCGGGTCCGGGTGGGGCAGGGTGATGGGCCGCGGCGCGCCATGGGGGTGTGCCGGCCCCGACGGGCGCGCCGGACCAGGTCCTCGCCGATCGCCGTAGGCCCCGGGACGTCCGTCGTCGCGCGACCGCCCGGGCCGTTGTTCGTGCGCGCTCGCGTGCGCCTCGTCGCGCGGTCGTTCGGGCCGGCCGCCCCCCGCGCCGGGAGCCTCGCGCCGCTCGACCGCGCCCGATGCCGCCGCCGCCGGCTGTGCGCCGCCGTCCGTTCCTGCCGCGGCCGCCAGGGGCTCGGGCACCGGCCCCGCGGCCTCCGCGGCCGGCGGCGCCGACTCCTCCTCCCGTCGCGGACGGCGGCCCGCGGGCGGCTGGGCCCAGGCCGGCGGCCTCGGCAGGGCGATCTCGCGCGTGCCCGCGCGCGTCATCCCGGGCGCCCGGTCGGCGAGCATCCGCTCCAGCCGCTCGCGCCCGGCCGCCGCCGACTCCGCGTGCCGATCCGCGAAGGCCCGGTGCTCCCGCTCGTGCTCCTCCTCCTCGTGCTCCCGCTCGGCACGCACGCGCTCGAGCAGCGCGTCGAAGCCGACCAGGTCGTTGGCTCGGCTCCACGCGGCGAGGGCGAACACGGGCTCGAGCGCCGCGAGGTCCGCTCGAGCGGCGGCCAGCAGGCCCGAGCCGGCCGCCGCCGCCTCGGCCTTCGGCCACCGCCGCTCGATCGCGAACGACGCCTCGCCGTCCTCGGGGAACGACGCCAGGAACGCCTCGACACCGGCCTCCGTGACGGTCGCCGCCGCCTGCGGCTCCCGGCCGGGGATGGCGAACACGAACGGTTCCGGGAGCGCGTGCAGCCCCTCCAGCAGCCGGGCGCGGAGCGCGGGGTCCGCCAGGACGAGCCGCAGATTGGCGGCGTCCACCAGCGCACGTGCCTCGATGCGCGCGCCCAGCGCGAAACCCTCGGGATCGACGACCACCGCCAGCAGGGCGTGCAGCCGATGCGGCGGCGGGACGGCGAGCAGGTCGGCGACGCCGCGGCTGCCCTCGATCACTTCCTCGATCGCCAGCCGTTCCCCGCCCCTCCGCCAGAGGTAGCCCCACTGCGCTTCCACGAAGCGGTTGTTGCGCAGGTTCGGTGCGTGGTCGGCGGCGCCCGCCTCCAGGTCGGGCCGGCGCGGCCCGAGATCGGCGAGGGCGGCGTGGAGGATCTCGTCGACCTTCTCCTTCACGGCGAGGCGCTGCCGGTTGTACACGTTGCTCGACGCCCGCTCGGGGCGATAGTTCTCGAAGTCGTCGAGGGCGAAGCCCGGAAACATCGGCCGCGGAGTCTACGGGCTTCGGTTGCCAACCGCAACTGCCGGCGCACTTCTTTTCCCTCGACTTTCGTACTACCCTCCACGTCCAAGGCCGTGTGCGCCCCCCGGTTCGGGGGCGCCGTGGAGGAACGACGGATGAGGAGAATGACGGGGTTGGTCTGGGGATCGGCGTTGGTCATCGCGCTCGCGGCGCCACCGGCGTCGGCCAAGAAACGCACCGATGCCATTGCCGCGCGGGGCCCGGGCGGAGCGCCGGCGACCTCGAGTCAGGTCCTGGACATGAGCGGACCCGTCGAGGGCGCCCTGGAGGCCGGCGACCCCGCGCTGAGCTCCGGGGAGTTCTACGACCTGCTGCCGTTCGACGGTCGTCGGGGACAGCACGTCGTTCTGCGCATGGTCTCCGACGAGTTCGATACCTACCTCGTGCTCGTGGCTCCGTCGGGGCAGCAGGTCGACAACGACGACGGCGGCAAGGGGACCAACGCGCGCATCGAGGTCGACCTCACGGAGGACGGTTCCTACAGCGTGGTGCTGACCTCGAAGACGCCGGGGGAGCGCGGCTCGTACGTGCTCCACCTGCGGTCGGACGGCGGCCGGTTCGGCACGCTCACCGGGGCGGGGCCGAACATGATGCCGGCGCCGGGGATCACCACCGTCGGCGACGGTGCGGCCCCGCAGATCAGCGCGGGCGTGCGGCCTACCAGCCAGGGGACCCTCCACATCCGGCCGGGGGTGGGCGTGATCTCGCTGGGTCCGGACGAGCTTCCCGACACCGAGTACGAGACGCCGGTGAACCCGGTCGGGCCGCAACTCCCCAGCGGCCAGACGGTCACCTCGGGCCAGACGGTCACCGGCTCGCTGGGACCCGGCGACGGGTCGCTGGGGGGCGGGCAGTGGGCGGACTGGTACGAGTTCGAGGCGCAGACGGGGCAGCAGGTGGCGGTCGACTTGTCGTCGCGTAACCTGGATACCTTCGTGGCCGTGGTGCCGCCCGGCGGCGAGCCGCTCACCAACGATGACCGGACGCAGGGGAACACCGACTCGTTCCTGTCCTTCGTCGCACCCTCGTCCGGCACGTACCTCGTCGCGGCGTCCTCGTACCAGCGCGGCGAGCGCGGCGACTACGCGTTGCGGATGACCGTCGGCGGCGGGGCGGCGCCCGGTCCCGGGCCGGTCGTCGGTCCGGGCGAGTCGAGCAGGGGATCGCTCGCGGCAGGCGACGACCAGCTCTCCACCGGCGAGTTCATCGACTGGTACCCGCTCGAGGCACGTGGCGGCGAGGATGCGACCATCGACCTGGCCTCGACGGAGTTCGACGCCTACCTGGTCCTCCTGTCGCCATCCGGCGAGCAGTTCGACAACGACGACGCCGTCGAGGGCTCGCGCGACTCGCGCATCGCCCGGCGACTGGACGCGGCGGGAACGTGGCAGATCGGCGTGACCTCGTACCAGCCGGGCGAGCGGGGTTCGTACGAGCTGCGCGTCGCGACGGGCGCGGGGACGCCCGGCCCCGGCCCCGGCCCCGGTCCCGGTCCCGGCCCCGGTCCTGGTCCTGGTCCATCGGCCTCCGGGACACTGACGGCGGGCCGAAGCACGAGCGGCGAGCTGGGACAGGGCGATGCGACGCTGGCCAGCGGCGAATTCGTCGACACGTACACCTTCCAGGGCCAGGCGGGTCAGTCGGTGCGGGTCGACATGATCTCGACCTCGATCGACCCGTACGTGATCCTCCAGACGCCCGGCGGCCGGCAGGCCGAGAATGACGACGTGGGGCCCAACGATCGCAACGCGAGCGTCTCGATGACGCTGCCGGAGACAGGGACCTACAGCGTCCTGTGCACCAGCTACCAGCCGCGTGAGGCGGGCGTGTACGACGTGGCGCTGGCGATCGGCGAGGGCACGGAACCGCAATCCGGGCCGGGGCCCACCTGGGGCGGCGTGCCCTCCCAGGATCGCGAGTTCTTCGGCGTGTTCGTCGGCATCTCCGACTACCCGGGCTCGGCCAACGACCTGCCGCTGTGCCGGGAGGACGCCGAGAAGCTGGCCCAGACCTTCAAGGGCATCGGCCTCATGGACGACTCGCACATCGACCTCATCACCGACACCCGGGCGACCGAAGCCAACGTGCGGGCCGCGATGCAGCGCATGGCCGGCCGGATCGGCTCGGACGACGTGTTCGTCTTCTTCTACTCCGGCCATGGCGGACAGAGCGACCCGGATCCGGAGCGCTACCCCGACGAGGTGGACGGCCGGCAGGAGTCGATCATCCTCAACAACGACGAGTACACCGACGACGAGATGTCCGACGACCTCGATGACATCCATTCCGGCCTCACCGTCGTCGCGCTCGACTCCTGCTTCGCCGGCGGCTTCGCTCGCGACATCATCTCCGAGCCCGGACGAGTCGGCTTCTTCTCCTCCGAGGAGGACCTGACCTCGAACGTCGCGCAGGAGTTCGAGGCGGGCGGCTACCTCTCGCACTTCTTCCAGAAGGCGGTCGAGGGGTACGCGGATCTGGACGGCGACGGCCTGGTCCAGATCGGCGAGCTGTCGCACTACCTCCAGACGCAGTACGCCGAGTACGTCCGCGAGGCGTCCTCGGAGTCGTCGGAAGGCGCCTCGGGCTACCAGCACCTCGTCGTCGACCGCGGCGCGGTGCGCATCGATACGCTGTTCTTCCGTGCCGGCCGCACCGTGGGCGGCTCCGCGCCGCGCACGGTCAACGTCCGGTTCCAGTAGGCACCCCAAGGGGGGGACGGAAGCAGGTCCCCGGTGAAGAACGAGAAACCGACCGCCCGCTCGATTGCGTCGGGGGCTCGGGGGAAGGGAGAACGCGGCAAGGCTGCCGTCCGTGGTGCGGCTTGCCCTGAGCCGGCCGAAGGGCCTTCCCCTGGGCCGGCCGAAGGGCCTTGCCCGGGGGCCGTCGAAGGACCCCGCTCGCCCGCGTCCGAGGCTGCGCCCGTGTCCGCCGCGCCGGCCCGGCGCAGGGTGATCCCGGCCGCATTGCCTGCGAAGACCGCGGAACTCCCCGCGGCCGGGACCGGGCGCGAACCTCGGGCGGAGTCGCAGAACCCCAAGTCCGTGAAGGGAACAAGCCGGAAGCGCCGGACCGGCCCCGACTCGCCGGCAGCGGAATCCGCGGCTCCTCCTCCTCCAGCAGCCGAGGCCGAGCCGCCGCATGCCGGCGTCCCCGGGGATCCGGACCACGGGCTCCAGCCCGCCGCTTCCTCGGCCCGGGGCGCCGATCGACCGCCTTCCGACTCCTCCGCGGCTCGCGAAGGAGCTGTCGACTCTCGACTCTCGACTGTTGACCTGCGGCCCGCGGTTCCATGCGCGCCCTCGCCGGCGCCGCCGCCTGCCCCTCTTCTCCCGGCGCTTCGGCCCGAGGTCCACCTCCTGACCTTCGGCTGCCGGGCTCAGCAGGCGGACGAGGAAGCGTTGCGGGCGGCGCTCGTCGCGCGCGGCCTGACGGTCCTGGAAGGCAAGAAGGCCGAGGGCGCCGGGATCGCGGTCGTGCACGGTTGCGTCGTTACGGCGCGAGCCGAACGAGACGCACGCAAGGCGATCCGGCGTCTGCGGCGCGATCACCCCGACTTGCGCATCGTGGTCTCGGGCTGCCACGCACGTCTCACCGGGGAAGCGGCCTCGCGGGAGCTGGGTGCGGACCTGGCGCTGCCGGATGCCGGGCCCGAGGCGCTGGCCACGGCGATCCGCGAGCGGCTCGTGCCGGCCGGCCTGCTCCCGTCTTGCGCACCGTCCGCGGAGGGAGGGCGCCGCCGGGTGGCGCTTCGCATCCAGGACGGCTGCGACAACTCCTGCGCCTACTGCATCGTGCCGGCCGTGCGCGGCAAGCCCCGTTCGGTGCAGGCGACGACGGTGCTGGAGGAAATCCAGAGCCTCGCCGAACGCGGGGCGCCGGAGGTCGTGCTGAGCGGCATCCAGACGGGCGCCTGGGGCCGGGATCTCGACCCGCCGTCGTCGCTGACCGACCTGCTGGAGAAGATCCTGGCGCTGCCGCGGAAGCCGCGGATCCGGATCTCGTCGGTCGAGCCGCAGTACCTCACACCGCGGCTGATCGAGCTGGCGGCGAGCGAACGGGGGATCTGTCCCCACCTGCACGTGCCGCTGCAATCGGCGTCGCCCCGGCTCCTGGCGGCGATGGGGCGCGCCGACGTGTCGCCGACGATCGAGCTGCTGGAAAAGGCCTGGGCGAGGCATGGCGATCTCGCGGTGGGTTTCGACGTCATCGCCGGGCTGCCGACGGAGACCGAGCCGGAACACCTGCTCACGGTGGAGCTGGTGGAGCGGCTGCCGCTGGCCTACCTGCACGTCTTCACGTTCTCGGCGCGTCCGGGCACGCGGGCCGCCTCGATGCTGCCCTCGGTGCCGGAGCGTTTCGCGGTGCTGCGGACCCGCGCGCTGCTGCGTTCGGACGAGCGGCTCCGGGCGGCCTACCGGGCGAAGATCCTGGCCCGGGGCCGGGCGGAGGTCGCGGTGGAGCACATGGGGGAGGACGGCTTCGGGCGGGGTACGACCGAGCGTTTCCTCCCTGCCACGGTCATCTCCCACGCCGTGAAGCCCGGTGCCCTCGTTCGCGGGAACACCGACGGCATCGGCGCCGACGGCGCGCTGCGCGTCGTTCCCGACTAGCGGCGATTCGTCCTACGGCTTCCAGACGTCCGGCATCTTGGCGCCACGGTCGGCGAGCGCGAGGCGCTGCTTCTCGATCTCGGGGGGGAGGTGCGAGCCGAACTTGGCGAAGAAACCCTTCAGCTCCTCGGTTTCGGCGGCGACCCCGGCCTTGGTCACCGTCATCAGGTCGCGGTACCTGTCCTCGGGGAAGTCCAGGCCGTTCCAATCCAGGTCCTGGCGGCGCGGGACGAGGCCGAGGGGGCTTTCCACGGCGCCGGCGCGCCCACGGACGCGCTCGACGACCCACTGCACCGCGCGCATGTTCTGCCCGTAGCCCGGCCAGAGGAACTTCCCGTCCTCCCCCTTGCGGAACCAGTTGACGCGGAAGATCCGCGGCAGCTTGCACTCGCCGCGCTCGCGCCCGAGCCAGTGGTTCCAGTAGTCGGCCATGTTGTAGCCCGCGAAGGGCAGCATCGCCATCGGGTCGCGGCGGATGGCCGCCTGGCCGATCGCGGCGGCCGTGGCTTCCGAGCCCATCGTCGCCGCCAGGAACACGCCGTGCTTCCAGTCGAACGACTCGAAGACGAGCGGGAAGTTCTTCGACAACCGGCCACCGAACAGGAACGCCGAGATCGGCACGCCCGCCGGGTCCTCCCACGCGGGGTCGATCGAGGGGCACTGCGAGGCCGGCGCCGTGAACCGCGAGTTGGGGTGCGCCGCGACGCGCCCCGCGTCGGGCGTCCAGTCCTTGCCCTGCCAGTCGATCGCGTGCTTCGGCGCCGGACCCATCCCCTCCCACCACACGTCGCCGTCGTCCGTGAGCGCGACGTTCGTGAAGATGCAGTCGCGCTGGAGCGTGTCCATCGCCGTGGGGTTGGAATCGTACGAGGTCCCCGGCGCGACGCCGAAGAAACCGGCCTCGGGGTTGATCGCCCGCAGCGTCCCGTCCGGCGCAGGCTTGAGCCACGCGATGTCGTCGCCGACCGTCTCGGCCTTCCAGCCCTCCATCCCCTTCGGCGGGACGATCATCGCCAGGTTCGTCTTGCCGCACGCGCTGGGGAACGCTCCGCAGATGTACGTCTTCTCGCCCTTGGGCGACGTCACGCCCAGGATCAGCATGTGCTCCGCCAGCCACCCCTCGTCGCGGGCCATCACCGAGCCGATGCGCAGCGCCAGGCACTTCTTGCCCAGGAGGGCGTTGCCGCCGTAGCCGCTGCCGTACGACCAGATCTCCCGCGTCATCGGGAAGTGCACGATGTACTTCTTCGAAATATCCCCTTCGCAGGGCCACGGAACGTCGGCCTGGCCGGGCGCCAGCGGCGCGCCGACGGAGTGCAGGCACTTGACGAAGTGGCCGTTGCCGAGCACGTCCAGCACCTTCTGGCCCATGCGGGTCATGAGCTTCATGTTGACCACGACGTAGATCGAATCGGTGAGCTGCACGCCGATGTGCGCGATCTTCGACCCCAGCGGCCCCATGCTGAAGGGGATGACGTAGAGCGTCCGGCCGCGCATCGCGCCGTCGTAGTAGCCGCGCAGCGTCCGCTTCATCTCCTCCGGGTCCATCCAGTTGTTCGTCGGACCGGCCTCCTCCCTCGAGCCGGCGCAGATGTACGTCCGGTCCTCCACGCGCGCCACGTCGCTGGGATGGGAGCGGGCCAGGAAACAGTTCTTCCGCTTCTCGGGATTGAGCCGGATGAACCCGCCCGCCCGCACCGACTCCTCGCACAGCCGGTCGTACTCCTCCCGCGAGCCGTCGCACCAGTGGACCCGCTCCGGCTTGCACAGCTCGGCGACCGACTTCACCCAGGCGATTAGCTCCCGGTTCGACGTCCTGTCCTCTCCGCTGCTGCCCATCGCTGCTGCTCCTTTCCCGGACGACCCCCAGCCGCGAACCGCGCCACCTTTAGGCGCTCGCACCCCCGGGGTCAAGGGAGTGCAACCGGCCACTGTCCGGCTTCCCGCTCTCCCCGCACTTCCCGCAGTCCCGGTCTACGGCGTCACCGCCCTCAACGGCACGGGCATGAACAGCAGGAGGAACAGCAGTACGCAGGTCGTGCCGAGCGCGACGCGCAGCGGCGACAGGCGGTCGCCTTCGTCCACCGGCGGATGCCCCTTGGTGGCACGGTTGAGGATCCAGAGGATCAGGGCCCAGACGAGCCAATTGGCCCCGACAGCGAACTCCGCCGCCACGTCCGCCGTGCTCTTCCCGGCGGCGATCGCGTTTCCGCCGGCCCACGCGCCCGCACCGACCCCCAGCACCACCAGCATCCGGTGGGCCCACTGCGAAATGGCGCGGTAGCGGCCGCCGAAGAGGGCGTAGGCGACGTGGCCTCCGTCGAGCTGCCCGACGGGGATGAGGTTGATCATCGTCACCAGGAAACCGATCCAGGCGGCCCACGC
This sequence comes from Deltaproteobacteria bacterium, assembly GCA_016218815.1. GTDB lineage: Bacteria > Myxococcota_A > Polyangia > DRWM01 > JAAZOP01 > JAAZOP01. The sequence goes on along the minus strand of JACRCX010000035.1, from coordinate 4,717 downwards.
CAGCGGATGGAGAAAGACGTCATGGCCGGCGGGCACCGGGCCGACGACCAGCCACTTGAGCAGCCCGTACAGCAGGGATACCCCCTCCAACTGGTAGGGCTCCGTCGGGAGCGGACGCACCTCGGACAGCGCGAGCCCGGCGATCATGCACGGGATGGCGACGATCATCCCCGCCAGCGGACCCGCGGCTCCGACGTCCAGCAGCGCCCGACGCGAGCGAAGCTGCCCGCGGGTGCGGATCACTGCGCCGAACGTACCGAAGAAGATCGGGATGGGAATGAAGTAGGGCAGCGACACCGGGATGCCGTGGATGCGCGCCGCGACATAGTGCCCCATCTCGTGGCACAGCAGGATGCTCAGGAGCGGCAGCGCGTACGGCCAGCCGTCCAGGAAGGTCCCCGTCGAGCCCGCCGGACCCGCCCCGACCTCCTCCGAGTACGCCTCGACGAACCCCCGCCCGACGTAGAGCGTGCTCAGAACCGTGAGCAGGAACAGCACCAGCGGCACGAAGACCCTCTGCGGCTCGACGGCGACGAAACGCGCCGCGATGTCCAACGGCGTGCGCAGCCGGCCCAGCCGGCGGCGCAGCCCTCCCGGCGGCGCCGCTGCATCTTCCGCGGACACCGGCGCGGACGACGGCGTGGTCTCCTCCTCGGGCCGGAGTCGCTCGCCGCTCATCAGCCCTCCTCCCCGCCGCCCATCGCCCGGCCGATGCGGCCGAGCATCTCCTCGTCGTCCAGTCGCACCTGGCCCCCGTCGCCTTCGAGCACGCACGCGCCGTCGCACAGCTCGACGTCCTCCCGCACCACGACCGAGCGCTCGCCCAACTCGGCCCGCGCCAACTCCTCGCGGAGCCTCGCGGCTTCGGCCGGCGCGGCGCGCACGACGACGGGGCCCAGGAAGCGGCGGCGGATCGTGTCGGCGGTGCGTCGGGCCACGAGGTCCGGGTCGAGCGCGCGGCACTCGCCGACAACCCGCCGCGCGACGGCCAGCGCCAGCGCGGCGATCTCCTGCTCGCGCAACCGCGCCGCCCGTTCGCGCTCCGCGCGCGCCTCGACCAGGACCGCGGCGGCCTCGGAAAACCCTTCGGCGCGACCCCTCGCCCGGGCCGCGGCCAGCGCGGCGTCCGCCTGCGCCCGCGCCGCCGCCAGGAGGCGCGCGGCCTCCTCGTCCGCCGTTGCGCGCACCAGCGCGGCCTCGCCGCGCGCCGCAAGGGCCTCGGCCGGCACGCGCCGGGCGCCCGAGATCACGCGGCCCATGTCGGCCACCTTCCCGCGACGAAGCCCGCCGCCGCCTCGCACGCCTCCATCGTCGCCGCGTCGAGCTCCGTCGCTTCCGGCCAGGCGTTCCAGGCCGCGAGCAACGTTCGGCCGTCCTGGCGCGGCCAGGTCCCGGCCAGCCCGCGAGCCTCGTCCGGCCGCAGCAGCAGGGCGAAGGCAAGACGAGCGAATCCGATCGCCGCCGCGGCGGAGGCGCCCGAGAGGACCGCGACGCGGGCGACCAGGTCCGCGCCTCCTCGAGGCCTCGCGTGCACCGGCCAGTCCTCGCGCGCCGCGGCGCTCGCCACGCGGGCGACGACGCCGGGCGGCCGGGCCCAGGCGGGCGCGCACGGGAAGGCGGGCGGGGCGAGGCGGCCGATGAGGGCATCCACGAACGGCGAGGGGTCGGCCGGCGCGACGATGGCGGCCGGGGCCAGTCCGGGAGCCATTCGCTCCGCATCGCGGGCCGCGGCCGGGCCCAGTCGATCCAGATGAAGACGGGCGACGCGGGCAGGGAGGGCACGCAGGGCGGCGACCAGCCACGAGGCGTGGGGCGTGGCCGCGGGCGGGGGCGGCGCGCCGAGCGACTCGGCCTCCTCGAGCCACCGCGCGGCGCGGGAACCCCGGACGAGCCGCGCGCGCGCGGCGGACGACTCCGCCGGCGGCAGCGCCGCCAGCAGCCGGGCCGCCGTCCAGCCGCGAACGGTCGCGCGTGGTCGCGTCGAAGTCGGAAGATCCACAGTCGCCCCTCCCGGTGCCCGTCACGAGCCGCCGGACGGTCCCATAACGCTACGCGGCGCCGCGCGCAAGATCCGCAAGGGGGATTTCGCGCAAAGGACGCCAAGGGCCGCAAAGGACGCCAAGAGCGGGAGGGAAGGGGGGCCGATGACGACGACGACCACGACCACGATCGGGACGCGTCGGACGGGCAGGCCCGAGACCGTGAGTAGGAATCGGAGCTCCCGGTTGTGGCTGACTGCCGGGTCCGGATGGACCGAACGAGCTCGAATCCCCGGCCTTGACGCCGTCGTAGGGGTCGGGCCAGACTCAGAGCGTGGCGACCGAGAAGGAATTGACCAGGGTTGATGTCGCGAAATTGCCGGAAGGGCACGTCGACCGCTACGACTGGAGCCGGGCAAGCCGCGGTCGGCTCGCGGCGCGAGCCGCGCGGGCCTCGGCTCTGCTCCGGATACTCGATCCGGACCTCGCCCGGATCTTCCCCGACTCGCGCTCCGTCAACGATGCCTTGCGCGCCCTCGTGGCGCTCGGCAGCGCCCTGCCGAAGCGTCGATCGCGGGGCCGGCGCGCCGCCTGACGATGGATCCGTCGCCCCAGAAAACGACTTCTTGACACCGGCCCGACGCCGCGCGCATTCTGAACCTCGTCCGAAGGAGTTGCTGTAGGTGACGGGAGCGCGTTCCGCGTCGAGTAGCTTCATCGTCGGCCAAGCCAGGCGGTGGGTGGAGTTTCTCCCGTCGCTCTCGGGCGGCGCCAACTCCACGCGTACTCTCTCTCTCTAATTCCCGAGTATTCTGCGATCCGCAGCTCTCGCCGATCGCGTCGGTTCCGCTCGTCGAGCGGAGCAGGAGGACTTCCATGAGCCCATGGAACGGTGGTGCGGTGAGATCCGGGGTTTGCCTCGCCGTCGCGTTGCTCGCGCTGCTCGGGGCCGTCGTACCTGCCTGCGATGACGGAACCGCCGAGCCCGCCGACGGCACGACCGACGGCGGTGACAGCCTCTCCGACGGCGACCCGTCGGACGGCGAGTCGTCGGACGCGGACGGTGGCGTGGACGGAGACGGCGACAGCGGCGCGCCGTGCGAACTCGACTTCGACTGCGCGGAGGGCGAGGCGTGTCGCGACGGCTTCTGCGCCGTGACCTCGCCCGACGGCTGGTGCCCGAAGCTGTTCGATCGCCCCCTGCGGCGGCGGGTCCTTGACGGAGCGATGTCGGGCCCCATCGGAGCCTGCTGGACCAATACACGGCCTACTGGCTGGACGGCTGGGATCCCGGCGCGGCCGACCCGCTGACCATCGGGCCAGGCATGGCACCCGATCTCTGTCTCGCGCCCGACGGTTCCAGCGTCCTGGCTCTGGACGTATACGTAGCCGGTACGGATCGTGCCGTGCTCGACCGCACCGACTTGCACTGGCTTGGGACGGACGGAACGGTCGAGCGAACCCTCTCGCTGCCGCTCGCCGGGTTGCCATCGTCGGAGTCCGGCTGGCCAACCGTGCTGTCCTGCGACGCTGCCGAGACGGTCGTGCTCTACCGGGGTGACATCGGCGGCGGGCCCGAACCGTTGGCGCTCTGGCGCGATGGCGTGGTCGTCGAGGAGCACGACCTGCTCGAGGAGGTCGAAGCTGCCGGCGGAGGTTGGGCCATCCGGTGGGAGCAGCCATGGTACGAGCGGTGTGGTGGGTTCCGCGCGTTGCTGTTCGAGCAGGTCGATCCGGTTTCGGCGGAACGCCCGTACGAGTCGTCCTACGTTGAGTGGTAGGTCGCCCGGGGTTCGGGGAAGGAGGGAAGTCATGGCAAGGTGGATGAGCATCGTTCTTCGACTCGTTCTTCCGGTGTTGTGCGCCGGTGGGTGTGCAGAGGATCGAACTCCGGCCGCTCCGGAAACCGATGTCGATCGGCACGGGCTCCTGTGGGACCTGACCGACGACGCGTACGACGATCTCCCGGTTGACGAGTTGGCGGCTGCCGAAGCTGCCGTCACGGCCTGCCAGCAGCCCCTCGGTGGCACCGACCAGCGGGTGCAAGCGAACCAGATACGCGCGTTCTACAAGCACCCGGTGCGAGCCGTGCTGCCAGCAGATTTCATGCCCCCGTGCCCGTCGCAGGGTTGTGGCGGAGAGCTGTACGCCCCGGGCTTTTTCGACGTGGCAGACGACGACGCCTGCGGCTGGAATCGATCTGCAATGTTGGCGCACGCGATCTTGAAGTGCGTCGCGACGCATCTTCACCAAGCTGCCGTCGATTCCTCGCGCGAGTTGCCCTTCGACAGTCGAATGAGGCTGATCGGGCGCGCGCGCTTCGCATAGCGCGGCCAGGGGCCGCAACCAAAGGATGGCCCCTGGCCGCGCTATGCAGTCATGGGACGAGGTATCCGTCACCGAGGCGCTGGAGTGGACGCGTTGGTTCGTGTTGGACGAAATCCAGTCGCAATACGACGACAACGTCGCCGACGTGGAGCCTGGGAGTGACATCCTGGCGGAAAGACGGCGCGGCCTGTTGGAGGAAATGCGCATCGCCCGCGATGCGATCGATGCCGAACTGGGCGAGATCAAGGTCGTCGTCAACCGCGGCACGCCTGATTCGACGCGGATCATCGTCTCCGGGCTCGACGCCACGGATGCCGTCAACCTCGTGCCCGCCGGCGCCTCTACGGACTCGCTCGGCCGCTTCCACGGCTACGTCTGCGCAACCTACGGCAGGATCGATGACGCCCCGT
>JACRCX010000030.1 GCA_016218815.1 Deltaproteobacteria bacterium | reverse complement strand
GTACTGGCAGAGGGTGAAGTAGATGACGGCCTTCAGGACGACGGACTCGGGGTAGAACTGCTCCTCGAAGAACGGGGAGTTGATGGTGTGAATGTTGCCGAGGGCGCGGGGGAAGTCCTCGACCATGTAGTAGGCCCAGGACTTCTCGAAGATGGAGTCGAGCCAGTACTCGGAGTTGATGGGGATGCGGTCCCAGGCCTCCATGGCGGAGGCGAAGTGCTGGGTGGTGTAATAGATGCGGGCCATGGAGAGGTAGGCGAGGTTCAGGAAGCGCTCCTCCTCGTCGGAGAGGAAGAGCTCGTCCTCGTACATGTCGACGATCTTCTGGAACGCTTCGGCCGACTGCTGGGCCGAGCGCTCGCGGACGTAGGTGATGCCGATGAAGAACTGGCTGGCGACGAAGTGCTCGTCGTCGGTACCGACCTTCTCGAAGAAGAGGCGGGCCTTGGGGTACTCCATCTGGCGGTACCAGTAGCGGCCCATCATGTAGAGCAGCTCGTTGTAGAGGCTGCGCGTCTCGGAGTTGTCGAACTCGCGCAGGGCGTCGAGGGAGTCGCCGTAGCTGCCGACGAGGGAGATGATGTCGGCGGGCTCGGGCAGCTCGCGGGAGAGCTGGGCGAGCCACTGCAGGGTCTGCTGGAAGTAGATGTGGCCGTTGCCGCGTTTGACGATTTCCTCGAAGACGGCGAGGGCGGCCTGGAAGAAGCGGAGGCGGAAGAGGCACTTGCCGAGGAAGAACTCGGCCTTCTGGACGTTGGCGGGCTCGTCATGTCCCATGCCTTCGATGACGTGCTGGAACTGGACGGCGGCGCCGGTGAAGTCGTTCTGCTCGTAGAGGCGCAGGGCCTGCGCGAGGATCTGGCTGGGCGGGCCCTGGGGAGGGGGCGGCGGCTGGTCGTAGGTGGTGGTCTCCGGGCCGGTGCCGAAGGTCATGGTGTCGCCGCCGGTGCCCGGATCTTCGGGTTCGAAGGTCATCACCTGCGCCACGACCAGCGCAGGGACGATCAACGCGCCGACGAAGGCGCCCAGACGGAGCATCGAGATCTTCCTTGCCATGCTTCACCTCGTCCCGACCGGCGGTCGTCGTCGCGACGAAACCCCGGCCCGCTAGCTCGACAGGACCGCGTCGAGTTCGGATCCTGCAGGAAACCGGCTTTTCCCTTCCCTCCCGGACGTTTCGCTCCCGTCCCGGCACACCGAGACGGGCGGTACTCTAGATGAAGGCGGAAGAGGCAGTCAAGAGGTTGAGGGAAGGGCGCGGAGGGGGGGGAGGACGCGGAGATCCGACTTACCGCTGAGCCGCTGAGGACGCTGAGACGAACGCTGAGAAGGCAGGGGAAGGGCAAGCAGGGGAAGGGGCGGCAGGAGCGAGCCCTGATGGCGGTGCGGGGTGTTGATGCCGTGACGCGGCGAGGCGCCGCGCCACGGGCTCCTCCGCCGCCGGGTAGAGCCGTGGACGGTTTCCGGACAAGGCGACACGCGCGAACCTCGCGGCGGGACTGGTCCCTTGCGCGGCGCCTCGCCGCGCAAGGGCAACCGAACCCCAGCCTGCAACTGCCACTCATCACGATTCGCACCCTCCCTGCCGCTGCTCCTGGCCACCCCTTCCCCCGTTTTCTCAGCGTTCGTCTCGGCGTCCTCAGCGGCTCAGCGGCAAGTCGGTCGGTCTCAGCGACATCCCCTCCCCTCCGCGCCCTCCCTTCCGGATGGGCCTTGACTTGGTGCGTGGCGGCAGCGTAGATTGCCGGGTTGCCGTGTACGCGCCGGCGAGGGGAAAGGAGATCGAGATGAACCGCGATTGTACTTGGTGCGCACTGCTGGCCGGCCTGGCGCTGGTGGGTACCACGGTGGCCTGCGAGCCGCCCGGGGTTGGCGATCCCTGCACGCCCGAGGTGCGACCGCCGCCCGACCCGGACCGCGCCGGATACAACATGCCGTGGGCGTACGGCGAGGTCTCGGTCGAGACCCGTTCCTTGCAGTGCCGGACGCGGACCTGCATGGTGTACCACTTCTTCCCCTCGGGACAGGACGTGGGAGAGCCGGATTGGCGGATCAACGTAGGTTTCCCCGGGCACGCGTGGCCGGACGACGAGGATCCCCAGAGGCCGTGCCGGCAGCTCACGACCGACACGACGGAGCAGTTCGTCAAGCACTTCTGCAAGGCGAAGCGCCACGATGACGGCAGCCCCGGTTACGAGGCCGACATGGCCGTGCCGGCGGAGCATTCGGACTGGTACTGCAACTTCGACATGTCGCTGGTCAACGCGAGCCGGCCGTTCTGCACGCTGAAGTGCGGGGGCGCGGGGCGGACGTTCGAGTGTCCGGAGGGCTACGCGTGCCGCGAGGTCGTGACGCTGGGTCCGGAAGGGATGCGGGGGAGCTACTGCGTGCCGTCGAGACTCGTGGACTGCGAGCCGAACGTCGCGGGCGAGCAGGACTGCTGTCAGATGGGGCGCGTGTGGTAGTCGTCTAGAGTTCCCCGAGTCCATGCCATCACCGAAGCCCGGCCCGGCGTCCCGAACGGCGCGCGGCGGCGGAGGGGAGCGTGCGGAGCGGGGCCGCGCGGCGGAGACGCTGGTCCTCCAGGGACTGGACTCGCGCGGCTGGAAAGTTCTTTGCCGCAACCTGCGGGTGGGTCGGCTGGAGCTGGACCTGGTGGCGGAGCACGACGGGGTGCTGCACGTGGTCGAGGTGCGGAGCCGGGTAGGGACGCACGCGGGGGGGCCGCTGGAGACGGTGGGGCCGGCGAAGCGTCGGGCGCTGGCGCGGGCGGTGGCGGCGGCGCTGGCTGGCGGGTTGTTGCCGCGGGGGCGCGAGGTGCGGTTCGACGTCGCCGCGGTGGTCTGGGAGCGGGAAGGCGCGGAGCCGCGGATCGAGCTGTACGAGAACGCGTTCGACGCGGTCGATCTGCTGTAGATTATTTCTTGTCCAGGGCGGAGATCATGCGGGCGCGGAAGGCGTCGAGGTCGTCGAGGATGTTGTTGCGCTCGGCGTCGGGGGCGGAGCGGAGCCGATCGACCAGTGCGGCGAGGCTCTCGATCTCGGCGGACTGGTGGGCGCGGAGGCGGTCGAGCATCTGCTGGACGGCCTCGAAGAGGTCCTGGAGCTCGTCGCCCTGGCGCAGCTTGCCGGCGAGGACGAGGTGATCGCCGTCGATCTTGCCGATGAGCATTCTCATGCGGTAGATGGGGCCGACGACCTTGTGGGTGACGACGATGCCGACGCCGGCGAGGATGACGAACACGACGACGAGGGCGACGAGGATGGCGCGCAGGTCGCGGTGGTTGGCGGCGCGCAGCTCTTCCATGCGCGTCCTGGTATCGACGTCGATGCGGTCCAGGCGGGTGCGGGTCTCGCCGGCCATCTCGGCGGCGCGCTGCTGAGTCTCGGCGCGGACCTCTCTCTTGATCTTCTCGATGAGATCGTGTTGGCGGGCCTGGTCGTCCGCCGACGGCGGCGGAGCGGTGGTGGGTTGGAGCGGTGGAGCGGTGGTGGGGGAATCGGCCGCCGGCGCGGCGGTCGGTTCCGGCGTTGCGGGAAGCGGGGGAGACGCGGGGGGGTCGGGTGCCGGCGACGGTGCGGCCGGATCGGGTGTGCTCGACGGGGAGCCTTCGGCCGGGGACGGGGCCGGCGGGGCCTTGTAGCCGAGGAGTTCGCAGAGGGGCTTGCACATCTCGGGGTCACAGGCGGCGCCGGAGGACTGGGTGACGACGCCGGTGCCGACGTGCCCTTCGGACGTGGCGGCGCAGGGCGGGCACGGAGGAGGTGCCTCGCAGCCGAGGCGGCGGTTGATGAGCTGCTGGGCGGAGGCGTCCATCTCGCGGCTGAGCATCGCCGCGGCCTCATCGGCCTCGTGCGTCAGGTTCTGGTGGGCGATGCGGGCTTCGTCCTGGAGGCGGCGTTCGGAGTCCTGCATGCGGACGTAGAGCAACGCGCCCATGGCGGCCATGAGGAGGGCGGACGCGCCGGACAGCAGGAGCGCGTACTTGAACTGGAACTTGCGATCCAGCAGGTAGTTGCGGATGTGACGCTTCGGCTTGGCCTGCGGGGATCCGCCCTGGGTGTCGGCCATGGGTGCCTCCGTTTCAGGGCGGATGATAGGGGAGAGGGATTGGGAAAGTCCAGGGGAGGGAGGGAGGGCGTTGTTGGTTGTTGGTGGGTCGTGCGGGTCGAGTTGTTGGTCCGGGGGCGCGGGGGAGAGCGATCAGAGCTCGCGGAGGTAGCCGGCGAGGCTTTCGACGGCGGCGTGGACGGCGGCGCGCAGGGCGTCGGCCTGGACGGAGGGGACCTCGGCGTCGGTGAGGGTACCGTTCTGGCGCTGGGCGTTGCCGGTACCCTTGAGCATGACGCGCAGGTTCTGGTCCTGGTCGAGGACGAGGACGGAGACGACGGCGCTGATGGTGTTGCCGCTGCGGGTGAGGGACAGGACGGAGCCCTGGAGGACGAACCCGAGGAGGTTACGGCGGGTGAGCTCCGAGTGGAAGGCGTCGGAGTCGGGGACCTCACCGTGGGCCTCGACGCCGCCGACGGCGGCGAGCTCGTCGAGCATGTACTGGTGGGCGAGGTCGTCGAGGTCGTCGCGACCGCTGTTGGAGCTGTCGCCCAGGGCACTGACGGCGACGTACCAGCGCTTGGGCTGGGACGCGGCCGCGGCAGCGGAGCCGCCGCTCGTGGCGGTCTGGAGCTGTTCGAGGCGGGAGCGGAGCCCGGCGAGGTTGTCGGCGACGAGAGTGCGGACGTCGGTGTCGGCGTCCTCGGTCATCGTCTCGAGCTTGGCGATGAGGGTGGTCAGGTCGGAGGCGTGGAGGGAGGAGCGGCCGAGGCCGATGAGAGTGGAGGCGGCGGTGTACCGGACGAGGTTGTTGGAATCGTCGAGGCCCTTGGTGATGGCGGCGACGATGGCGGCAAGATCCTCGCCGGCGGCGGTGACGGCGATCTGGTCGAGGGACTCGATGGACTGGACGCGGACGCGGTAGTTGATGCTCTCCTCGAGCGTCTCGATGAGGTAGGTGATGCGCTCGTCGACGGCCGCGGCGGGGCGGGGAGCGGCGAGGGCCGCGCCCAGCAGGAGGAGAGCGAGCGACAGAGTGCCGCCGGTCGTTCGATGCCCCTTGCCGTCCATTCGTCCGCCCGTCCCGTCGCTCGAGGCGATCCCGCGAGCAACGTCGAAGCCGGCGCTTTCGACGGGGGGGAGGCGCACCGTATTCTCCGCCTCCGTTTCCGTCGCCGCCCGCTCGAGCCGTAGTGTACCCAAAGCGGAGCACCCTTGTCACGAGGCGCGGGGCGCCGCTACGCTGGAGGAAGAAAAGGACGCAGAGGGGCAAGGGGCGAGAGGGAAAAGGGCGCAAAGGGGCAAAGGACGCGAGAGGGATGAGAGGGTTGGCGGTGATCGTGTGGCTGGCGATGCCGTGGGGTGCGGCGGCGGACGGGGTGCGGGTGCGGGTGTGGGGAGCGACGCGGATCGAAGCGGCGGGGCGGGAGACGACGGACGAGGCCGGGGCGAAGTGGCTGGAGGTGCGCGGGCTGCTGCGGACGGAGCTTGGGGAACCGGTGGGGGGTGTGGCGGTGCGGTTCGAGCGGGGCGGTGACGAGCGGGGGGCGGTGACGGGGAGCGACGGGTCATTCGGGATCGAGCTGCGCGGGGGCGAGGGCGGATGGAGCGCGAAATTCGACGGGGGGGAGCGGCTGCGGCCGTCGGAGGCGCCGGTCAAGGCGCGGCCCGCGAGCGGGGCCGGGGGGCGTCCATGGATCGTGTTCGTGCCGTTGCTCGCACTGGGGACGGCGCTGATCGCGGCGGGCGGGGTGCTGCTGGCGCGGCGGGCGGGCGAGGTACTGCGCCGGCTCCGGGCGGGGTGGCGGCGACTCGTGGCGAAGGGGCCGTCGGCGGGTGCCGGGTCGCCGGCGGCCGGGGTGGCGGGAGCGCCGGTGCGGCGGGTGCGGGTCGTGGACGCCCTGCGGCACCGAGCGCTGGCGGGCGTGCGAGTGGAGCCCTTCGACGGGGCTCAGGGCAGGCGAGTGGAGCCCTTCGACGGGGCTCAGGGCAGGCGGTGGAGCCCTTCGACGGGGCTCAGGGCAGGCGGTGGAGCGGCAGGAGGGGAGGGGGAGGTCTTGGGCGTGTCGGGGGTGGACGGTGCGATCGTGCTGCCGGCGAGTGCGGGGCGGGTAGTGCTGCGGTTGGGAGGTTACGTGCCGAGGGAAGTGGGGGGAGAGCGGGGAGAGGGGGGGAGGGACGAGGTGGTGCGACTGTTGCGTGGGCGGGACGCGGTGGTGGGGTGGCTGGAGCGGGCGCGCGGCGGACCTTCGGCTGGCTCGGGGCGCGGCGGGGATGCAGGGGCGGGGCGGCTGGAGACGGTGGGGCAGATGGCGCTCTGGGTGCTGGGCGGGGCGCAGAAGTCGCGGCTGGAGGAGGTGTGCTACGGGCGGACGCGCGCTCTCGACGAGGAGGCGTGCGCGATCCTGTCGGCGTTGCACGCGCGTGCGGGATCGGGGGGCTCGGGGGATGCGGTGGTGGCTGGGGATGCGGGCGTGGTGATCGGGGTGTTGGGGGGCGAGGCAGGGAATCCGGAGTCCGAAACATGCGGTTGAAAACCAGCCGTGAAGGTTCCTATCATCGAGGGCTCGTCTGGGCACGGGAGGAGCGATGACGCCAGAGTTGATCGGTCTCGTCGTGGTTCTGGTGATCGTGGCGATCGTGGTGATCGCCGTGGTGGTGCGGCGACGTCCCGGGGGGGGGGAGCTGCCGGCCGAGGGCGGGAAGCCGCAGCTCAAGCCGGGCGGAGAGGAGAAGGCGAGACCGAAGCCGGGACCGGCGCCGGCGGCGGAGGAGCACCGGGAGCGGGAGACGGTGAAGAAGGCGGAGGCGCGCCCGAAGGGGGAGAGGGAAGCCGGGGAGGCGCGGAAGGCGGAGGAGAAGAAGCGGGCGGAGGAGGAGAAGCGGGAGAGGGCGGCGGCCGAGGCGCGGCGGGCGGAGGAGGAGAAGCGGGCGGAGGAGGCGCGGCGGGCGGAGGAGACGCGGCGGGCGGAGGAGCGGAAGGCGGGGGCGGAGGAGAAGCGCAAGCGGGTCGCCGCGGTGCGGAAGGGGTTGGAGGCGACGCGTGGGGGACTGGTGGCGAAGCTGTCGCGGCTGTTCCGCGGGAAGAAGGAGATTTCGGCCGAGCTGTTGTCGAGCATCGAGGAGGCGTTGATCACGAGCGACGTGGGGGCGCGGACGACGGACCGGCTGGTGGGGCGGGTGCGGGAGGGTCTGTCGGGGAAGGACCTGTCGGACGAGGGGATGGTCTGGGAGTTCCTGCGGGAGGAGGCGCGGGCGATCCTGAGCGTTCCGAGCGAGCAGCCGGAGATGAAGAAGGGGGAGCCGTACGTGATCCTGGTGTTGGGGGTGAACGGGGTGGGGAAGACGACGACGATCGGGAAGCTGGCGTCGCGGTACAAGGCGGAGGGTCGGGAGGTGGTGTTGGCGGCTGCCGACACCTTCCGTGCGGCGGCGGTGCAGCAGCTTCAGATCTGGGGGCGTCGGGTGCCGTGCGAGGTGGTGAGCGGGAAGGAGGGTGCGGACCCGTCGTCGGTGGCGTTCTCGGCGATCGAGAAGGCGAAGGCGGTGGGTGCGGACGTGGTGATCGTGGACACGGCGGGGCGGCTGCACACGAAGGTGCCGCTGATGGAAGAGCTGAAGAAGATCGCGCGGGTGTTGGGGAAGGCGCAGGAGGGGGCGCCGCACGAGGTGTTGCTGGTGCTGGACGCGAACACGGGACAGAACGCGAACCAGCAGGCGACGACGTTCCGGGAGGCGGCGAAGGTGACGGGGATCGCGCTGACCAAGCTGGACGGGACGGCGAAGGGCGGCGTGATCCTCGGGATTTGCGACGAGCAGAAGATTCCGGTGCGGTACATCGGCATCGGGGAAGGGATCGACGACCTGCGACCGTTCGACCCGGAGTTGTTCGTGTCGGCGCTGTTCGACGACGTCGGCGACGTGTCGGCGGCGGCGTGAGGTTGGAGCCGTGGCAGGGGTGTGCGGGGTGAGAAAAAGCTTGCCTCGGCGGGCGCGTGCGTGGTACTCGTGCGCGAACTTGTGCGCGATCTTGCGAGGACATCGGGATGTCGAGGAAACTCCGGGCCCAGCGGGGTCCGTTCCGTACGGTAGGGCGACCGAGCAATCGTGGGTGAGGCGAGCATGAAGAAGCGATGGTTCGGATTGCACGGGCTCCTGGTTCTGGCGCTCCTTCCGTCGCGCGCCGTGGGCCAGGACGAGATGACGTTCGGGCCGGACGAGGGTTCGGGCGACGCGATGACCTTCGGGGAGGGGGACGAAGGCGGGGGCGACGCGATGACCTTCGGGGAGGGGGACGAAGGCGGGGGCGAGGGCGGCGGTCTGGCCGGGCTGATGGGGCCGTCGACGACGTCGACGCTCGCGGCGGAGCCGGAGGAGGCGTTGATCGACACGTCGGCGTTGCCGGACCCGGACATCTGGGCGGTGCAGCAGTCGTACATGCTGCGGGACGGGCGGTTCGAGCTGACGCCGACGTACGGGACGTCGATGAACGACCCGCTGGTGACGCACAACGCGTTCGGGTTGTCCTTGGGCTGGTACATCACGGAGGTGCTGGGGATCAGCGCTTCGTTCCAGTGGTACCAGGGTCTGGGGGCGGAATCGACGGACAGTTTTCACATCGCGCGTTCGTTCCGTCTGGTGGTGCCGATCAACGAGTACCAGATGGGGGCGAACCTGCACTTCCAGTACGTGCCGATCTACGGGAAGCTGACCATTTTCAACAAGTGGATCTTCCACTGGGACGTGTTCGTGATGGGCGGGGTGGGGATGCTGTTCACGCGTCCGATCCCGGTGGTGGATCCGGAGGTGCGGACGTTCGACTTCGGGATCCGGGTGGCAGCGAACATCGGCATCGGGGCGCGCGTGTTCCTGACGAAGTACGTGGCCATCTTCATCCAGTACCTGGACTACATGTACATGGAGAAGCTGGAAGCGCTGGACATCGCGGAGTCGGAGACGACGGACCAGACCGACACCGACTGTACGGACGGCAACTGCTGGGATCGCAGCCGGTACAACTCGGGCACGTGGCTGGGCGACTCGAAGTTCACGAACGACATGATGCTGCACGTCGGGGCGTCGATCTTCTTCCCGTTCACCTTCGACTACGAGTTCCCGAAGTAGGCGGGGGGAGGGAGCACCATGAAGGCCACCAAGATCCTGCTTCTGGTCGTCCTCGCGTCTCTCGGGCTGGCGATTGCGCCGCGCGGGGCGGCGGCCCAGGAGATCCAGCTCGAGGGTCCGCTGGCGGGCGCGCCGGCGGTCCGTCACCTGGTCTTGCTGCGCGAGGGTCGGTTCTTCGTCACGCCGCAGATCTCGTTCACGATCCTGGACACGTTCCGCCGGCACATGATGTTCGGGTTGAAGGCGGAGTACAACATCTTCGACTGGCTGTCGGCCGGGGTGTACGGCGGCGGCGGGTTCGGCTGGCGGACGGGGATCGCGGACCAGATCAACGACCGCGGGGTCGACGACGTGCCAAACCAGGACTACGACCTGAACTTCCCGCTGCGGGGCGAGCTGGACAAGCAGCTCGGGCAGATGCAGTGGATGGTGGCGGCGGAGGCGCGGGTCATCCCGCTGCGCGGGAAGATGTCGTTCTTCGGCAAGCTGTTCGTCGCCGTCGACGTGTACCTGAACCTCGGGGTCGGGATCGTCGGGGTGAAGGAGCGCGGGAACACGGACTGCTCGATCCAGCCCGGGACCGGAACGCGGGACTTCTGTCCGGCCGAGGACACGTACAACGCGATGCAGACGCGGGTCGCGGTGGGACCGACGTTCGGGGGCGGGGTCACGGTCTACTTCAACGACTGGATCGGGTTGAACCTGGAGTACCGCTCGACGCCGTTCACGTGGAACCAGTCCGGGACGGACGAATTCGGGGCGTCGGAGGTCGAGCTGGACCAGAAGATCAACGCGGACGATCAGTTCCTGTACTGGAACCAGATGATGACGATCGGCTGCACGTTCGCCTTCCCGTTGACGCCCGAGCGCACGCCCTAGGGCGTCGGACGTTCTACGTCATACGTTTTACGCCGAACCGAACCGCGCCCTTCAGGGCGCGGCTGGGTCGGCTGGGCCAGCCGCGGGCTGAAGCCCGCGGTTCGGATATCGGAGTCCGGCCCCATCGCGGGTCGTTGTTGCGTAGAACGTCCTACGCCTTGGGACGTTTCTTGATCGTGCCGGCGCGATCGAGGATCCAGCCTTTGGGGAGGGCCTTCTCGATCTCGCCGCGGTGACCGGTGACGGGCCAGGCGGTCTGGAGGAAGCCGTCGAGGATGGCGGTCTTGACGCGGACGGACTCCTCCTTGAGGAAGGCGGCGAGGAGGGGTTCGCGGGCGAGGTCGTTTCCCGCGGCGAAGAGGGTGCTGGCGGCCTGGAAGCGGACCGTCTCGTTGACGTCCTCGACGAAGGGGACGACGCCCTTGGCGGTGATCTCGCCAGGGAAGTCGCCCAGGGCGAGGATGACCTGGATCTTGCGTTCCGGGTTGCGTTCGTATTCGGTGTCGAACCCGGCGAGGACCTCGAGCAGGAGGTCGCGCAGGCCGTCGCGGGGGAGGATGCGGCCGGCGATGCGGGCGAGCCAGGAGATGCTCTCCTGCTTGCGGAGGGCCTTTTTCAGGTGGGGGAGGATCTTCTCTCCGCGGCCGGCGAGGGCATCGGCGATGTGTTCCTTTTCCTCGTCATCGACAGCGGAGGGCTCGGTGTAGACGGTGAAGCGCTGCAGGAGGGCATCGACCGCGGCGTCGCTCTCGTCGGCGATGACGGCCTGGACGGCGCTCCAGCGCTCCTCGGGCTGGAGGTACTTGTTGAGGAGCTTCTTGATATTCTTCTCGAGGGCGCGTGGGACCGCAGGGCCGTCGGTGGCGGCGGGAGCCTTCTTGCGGAAGATGTCGAACAGGCCCATGGGGATGCCGGGGGGCGGCGGGGGAGCCGCGGCTACTTCACGATCGGCTTGAAGGTGATCTGGTTGTTCTGGACGAGGATTTCGAACTCGATCTGCTTGCCGGGATTCTTCTCGAGGATCTTGCGCTCGTTCTCGACGAGGCGGGCCTTGAAGTCGGCGAAGGAGACGGAGTTGGGGTCCTGTCGGATCTGCTGCTGGGCGGCCTGGAACTTGGCGTAGAGGCCCTGGTAGTAGGCATCGCGAGGGTCGGCGGCGGCCTCGCCGGCCACGCCTTCCATTTCGCCTTCCTCCTCGTCGCCGAGGAGCGCAGCCATGAGCTGGTTGATACGGTAGGAGAGGCCGCCGAGCTCGGCGCTCTTGACCTCGAACCTGTGGGTCCAGTCGCCGTTCATGATGCGCAGGAGGCCGTCCTCGATGAGGGTGATGGGGTGGAGGAAGCTGCGGGCCAGGATCAGGGCGGCGATGACGGCGATGAGGAAGGCGATGCCGGTGAAGATCCAGATCTGCCAGATGGTGGAGAGGACTTCCATGGCCTGGGTCTTGTCGACGAGGGCGGCGACAGCGACGGGGCCGACGGCGAAGGACGCATCGCCGCGGGCGATCATCCCGGCGGAATTGGTCACGCCGAAGACCTGGCCGAGGTACATGGTGCCGGAGTCCTCGAAGTCGAAGGGAGCGCTCGTGCCCTTGGTGTCGGCGTCATCGGGCTCGAGGCCCGCGACGGCGCGCAGGTCGGCGTCGCGGGAGGCGAGGAGGCCCTTGCGGAAGCCGTCGGGGAGGGATTCGGTCTTCAGGTCGTCGTTGCCGTCGCCGATGACCTCGATCGTCTCGGCGCCCTGGCGGGCGACCTTGCGCACAAGAAGGATCTTGGCGTGGGCGGAGCGGGCGACGCGGGCGAGGTTCTCCATGCGCACGGCGGCGGCGAGGAGACCGACGGCGTTGCCGTCGGGGCCGAGGATGGGGACCATGGCGACGTGGACGAATCCGGTGAGGGAGTCGCCGAGCTCTTCGCGGGTGTGCCAGATGTCGCGGTAGACGGTGCCGCTGCGGACGGCCTGCATGATCTTCTGGCCCGGGGCGCCGGCGAGGCCTTCGAAGATCTCGCCGATGCCCTTCTGGTAGTAGAAGGCGTCGGCGGTGCCGGCCTTGAACTCGTTGTTCTTGGCGACGCCGCGACCGGTTTCGAGATCGAGGAGCCAGACGAACTCGAGCTTGGCGGCGGTGAGATCGGAGATGGTGCGGAAGGCGATGGCGGCCACCTGGTAGCCGACGGGGGCGAACATCTTGCCGTTGATCTCATCGATCATCGCGAGCTGGGCGGCGGTATTGAACTTTCCGCAAGCCGGGTACCTGCCGGCGTCGAACTCGCGGTTGGGCGCGAAGGGGACGGGGGCCGGCGGCGGTGGTGGCGGCGGAGGGGGCTCGGTGGCGTGCCGGCCGGGATTGGCCGCGGCAGCAGCCGCGGCAGCCGCTTCTTCCTCGGCCCGTCGCCGATCTTCGATCTCCTTGATCTTGGCTTCGACGATGCGGCGCTGATCGGCTTCGAGGTCGGCGAGGTAGGCGGTCCGGCAGCCGGCGAAGTCGAATTTCTGGTTGGTGAGGAAGGTGCGAAGGTTCAGATCCGGGAGCGTGTAGAGGCGGACGACCTCGGCGTTGGAGCACGCGGGGCCGATGCAACAGGGGATGAAGTCGCAGACGCCGCCGGAAGCGGGCGGAGGCGTGGCGCCGGCCGCGGCAGGCGGCGTTGTGCCGGCAGCGGCAGGGGGCGTGGCGCCGGCGGTGGCGGGGGCCGTCGTCGTCGTCGCGGGAGTGGCGGCGGGAGCCGGGGCCGCGGCGGGAGCGGCGGCGGG
>JACRCX010000036.1 GCA_016218815.1 Deltaproteobacteria bacterium | reverse complement strand
GCTCACGGGGCGCCGGCGTGCGCGTGCGCCGGACGGGGACGATCGGCGATGACTTTCTGCACGTATTGCGGCACGCACAACCCCGAAGGCACGGCGTTCTGCGTCGCCTGCGGCAAGTCTCTCGCCGATCAACCCAAGCCGCTGGCCGCACCCGCGCCCATGCCGCCGACCGCCGCCCCGCGACCGCCGGCCGCCGCACCCATGGCGCCGCTGGGCGGACCTCCCGCGCCCCGCAGTCCCGCGCCGTCCAAGCCGCTGCAGCGCACGGTGATGCAGTTCCCCTCGCCCACGCCCGCGGCCGCCGCGGCTCCCTCCGCGCCGCCGGCCGCACCGCCACTTGCATCTGCGCCGGCCCCGCCGCATCCGACATTTGGAACGGGCACGCCGCAGACAACGGATCCGCGGTTCCCTTCCAGCCCGGTCCCCAGTCAGCCTCCTGCGTCGGTCGCGCCCACGGCGCCCGGAACTCCCATCGCACCTGGATCCTCCGCCGCCCCACCAAGGCCGGCGGCAGGTCTGGCGATGAAGACCGTGTTCGGAATGCCGCCGATCGTGGGCACCGCCGTGCCCGCAGCACCCGCGCCGGGCATTCCACAGGTGCCTGCCACCGCCGCGCCGGTGGCCGCCGGCCTGCAACCTCCCGCTTCCGGCCCGTCGATGCTGTCGGCCCAGAAGACCGTCTTCGGCATGCCGGCGGCCGGCGGTCTCGGAGCCCCGGCGGGCCCCGCCGTCGCCCCGAGCGGGGCTACGGCGGGCAAGCCGGCCGCGCCGAGCGGGTTCGCCGCGGCGATGGCCGCGATCCCGGGTGTCGCGTCTGCACCACACGCTCCTCCGGCGTCGCCTGCGATGCCTGCACACGCATTCGCGCCTGCTCCGCCGCCGACTCCGGCGACGGCGGCGCCGTACGAGCCGACGATGCCGGTGCCGGTGCCGGTGATTCCGCCCGAGGCGTTTCCGACCCCGGCGCGCAGCGCGGCGTTCGGGGGTGTCGCGGCGTCTTCCGGCGCGTTGCCGCCGTCCGGTCCGCTCTACCCGCCGAGTGCGCCGGGGATCCCCGCGCCGACGGCTGAGATGCTCAGCGCCAAGCGCACGGTCATGGGCGTACCGGGCGTGAACGTCCCGGGCTTGCCGACCGCTCCGCCCGTGGCTCAGGCGCCCGCTCCGCCCGCACCTCACTCTATCGACCCGTTGGCCAACGTCCCGTCGAGCAAGCGGACGATGCTGGGCGTCGCGGCTCCGGGCGGGATGCAGATCGGCGACCAGTTCGTGCCGGCGCCGAGCATTTCGCCCGCTGCCGCCCCTGATGGGCGGCTGCCGATCCCCGGGCCGTCGTTTCCGTCGCCGCCGAAGGTCGAGGTATCGGCCGCGGCGTTCCAGGTCGCGGATCCTTCGATCCGCGTCCCGACCACGGCCGCCGTCGCGTTCGGCGCGCCCCCCGCCGCGGCCGTCTCGCGGCACGCCCCCACGGCGAGGGTGGATCCGTCGATCAGCGACTCGTTCACCTCCATCCCGCCGGCCAAGTCGCGAACGGGAATGGTCATCGCGATCATCATCGGCCTGCTCGCGGCGATCGGGGTCGCGATCGTCCTCGTGTTCCGCGACGACATCTTCGGCGAGGAGGAAGCCGCGCCCTCGCGGAAGCCGCGGATCGCAGACGCCGGCCTGGCGGTCCCCGTCGCCGCGGACGGCGCCGTGGTTGCCGTTCCGGCGGCGGGCGACGCGGCGGTGGCGCCTCCGCCGGTCGTGCACGAGCCCCCGAAGATCGACGTGGTGCTGGACTACTCGGGCGACGGCGCGAAGGTCGAGCTGGTCTTCGGCGCGATCGCGTTCACGACGCCGGGGCGCGAGGTCCGACTGGCCGCCGGGCCGCTCGCCGGCACGCCCGACGCCGTGCTCACGCCCGGCAAGCGCGCCGCCCTCCGTGATTTCCTCCCGCCCGGCACCGAGCCCGCCCCGGGCTCGGTGAAGATCCCGCTCGACGTGACGTTCGGCGACGGCGCCGTCGAGCGGACCACGATCGAGCTGCCGGTGCCGGTCCTGTTCGCCGCGGCGCTCGTGCCCGAGGCGCCCGCTCCGACCGTGCGCATCGCGTTCCGGCTGGCCGGCGAAGGCCGGACGCTCGAGGTGGCGGGCACTCCGGTCGGCGTCCAGGCCGACGGCACGGCGACGTACGAGCAGCCGGTCGAGGGGCTGCGCGGCAAGGAAGGGATCTGGACAGAGGCGGGCGACCGGGTGGATCTCTCGCTGCCGTTCGTGGTGCGCGACGCGGCGGGGGTGGTGGCCCAGGGGAAGGCCGGGGTGGCGGTGCCGGTGGTGCCGTTGCGGATCGATTTCCCGGCGAGCGGGAGCCTGACGACGGACGAGGCGGTGTGGGTGCGCGGCGAGACCGCGGCGGGTGCGACGCTCTCGCTGGACGGCGCGGCGGTCACGGTGGGCGAGGCCGGCGCGTTCGCGATCGAGGTGCCGCTGGCGGCGGGGGTCGAGCGGACGCTGGCGTTGGCGGCGAGCGCTCCCGGCGCGCTGGGGCGCAGCGCGTCGCTCGGCGTGCGGCGGGTGACGCCGCGCGAGCTGTCGCAGGCGGCGGACGAGTGGGCGACTGGGACTACCGAGCGGCTCGGCTACTCCGACTTCGCGGGCGCGGCGGACAGCTTCCGGGGCCGCAAGGTCGACCTCCTGGGACGGATCACGTCGGTGCCGTCCGCGCGCGACGGGGTCTCGTCGTTCGTGCTGTACGTCGACACGGCGTCGGGGTGCGGGGCGAGCGAGGTGTGCGCGGTGATGGTGCACGCGCCGTCGGCGCAGGCCCTGGCGGAACGGGACCAGGTGCGGGTCCTGGGGGAGATCGTGGGCCGGGAGAGGACGACGTCCGAGAAATTCCCCGAGCTGGCGGCGGTGCGGGCCGTCTTCGTCGTCCCGCGGTAGGCGCTCCATGGCGGTCACCTGCCCGCGCTGCTACGCGACGTACCACCAGGCGGTCCGCTTCTGCGGGCTGTGCGGTGCCGAGATCCCGACGCCGGCCGAGACCATCCAGACCTTCCCCGATCCGCTCATCGGCCAGGTCGTCTCCGATCGCTATCGCCTGGTCTCGCTGCTCGGCCGCGGCGGCATGGGCGCGGTGTACCGCGCCGAGCACGTCGCGATCGGGAAGCCGGTGGCCCTCAAGATCCTCCACGGCACGCTGGGGCAGCGCAAGGAAGTGCTGCAGCGATTCCGGCGGGAGGCCGAGGCGGCGTCCAAGCTGATGCACATCCACACCGTGCAGGTGTTCGACTACGGGCACTGGCGCGGGCTGACGTACCTCGTGATGGAGTACCTGCGCGGCAGCGACCTGGCGGCGGTCATCCGCCAGGAGGGACGGCTGCCGTGGCACCGGACGATGTCGATCGTGGCTCAGGTCTGCGACTCGCTGGCCGAGGCGCACGCGATGGGCATCGTGCACCGCGACCTCAAGCCGGAGAACATCCTCCTGGTGCCGCGCGCGGGCCATCCCGACTTCGTCAAGGTCGTCGACTTCGGTCTGGCCAAGATTCGCGACGACAAGCAGGCGCTGGACACCACCGGGGACGGCTCGCTGCTCGGCACCCCCTTCTACATGTCGCCCGAGCAGATCCGGGGCGAGCAGGTCGATTCGCGCGCGGACGTCTACGCCATCGGCGGGGTCATCTACCGCTGCCTCACCGGACTGCCGCCGTTCGAGGCGCCGACGCCGTTCGCGGTACTGACGAAGCACCTCAACGAGGCCCTGACCCTGCCCGGCATCCGGGTGCCCGGCGCGGGCATCCCGCCCGCGGTCGATGCCCTGGTCGCCAAGGCGATGGCCAAGGACCCGGCGCAGCGCTACCGCGGCGCGGCCGAGCTGCGGCTGGCGGTCAACGAGGTGGTGGCATTGTTGACCACGCCCGGCACGACCCCGACGCTGGTCCCCGCGGCGTCCGAGCTGAGCGACCCGTCGCTCATCACCTTCCCCGCGGCTTCGCCGGAGAGCGCTGAGGGGAGGGAGATCCGACTTACCGCTGAGACGCTGAGAGCACAGAGAAGCGCTGAGAAGGAAACAGGCCAAGGGGCAGATTCGGCAGGGACCGGGAAGGGAGGGGGGGAACCGGGGACGGCACAGGGGGCGGCGCCGGCGTTGCGGCCGGTGGGGTCGGGGCCGAGCGCGATCCGGATGGCATCGGTGGTTCCGGCGGCGGGGACGGGGCTGGATCTGTCGCGGGACGAGTTCGACCGCTACCTGCGGCGGCTCAAGGTGCGACGGTGGATCGTGTGGTCGTTCCTGGTGCTGCTGCTGCTGGCCGGCGGGGCGGCGGCGTTCGTGGTGCCGCGGATGCTGGCGGAGCCGGCGGGGCTGCTGACGGAGGAGCAGGAGCCGAACAACGGGCCGACGATTGCGAATCGCATCGGGTTCGACACGAACGTGCGCGGGACCATCGGTCGGAGGATCTCGTCGGCCCAGGGGGACGAGGACTGGTTCCGGGTCGAGATCCGGCCGATGCGCAAGGGCGTGCTGCGCGCCGACGTCTCGGGCATCCCCGGCCTCGACCTGCGCCTCGACCTCTTCGACGTGTCCGGCGGCGAGCCGATGGCGGAGGGGGAGCGGGGCGGGCCCGGGGCGAGCGAAGCGATTCCCGGGGTGCTGGTGGACGGGATGGTCTACTTCGTCCGGGTCCGGGAGAACCTGCCGCCCAAGGCGGTGCCCAGCGAGCGGATCTCGGATCAGTACCGATTGACGGTGCGGCACCTGTCCGCGGAGGCGTTCGAGGGCGAGCCGAACGACGATCCGGCGACGGCACAGGCGGTCGCTCGGGGCGCCTCGATGACGGGCTACCTCGAGGTCCCGGGGGATCGCGACATCTACTGCGTGGCGACGGAAGGCGGCGGCGCGCCGAAGGTGGTGGTCACTCCTCCGGCGGGCCTCGACGTGGCGCTGGAGACGGCCGGCCAGACGCTGGACGCCGCCGGCCCCGGCGCGCCCGAGACCACGACGCTCGGCCCCGCCGACCCCTGCGTCGTGGTCCTCCTCTCGCCGCGCGCGACCGACGAAGGGAAGGCGGCCGTGGGGCCCGAGCAGGCGTACACGTTGAGTGTCCCGTAGGGGCGCCCGAACCGCCGGCACCCGCAACCCATGATGACGATCCGACGACACGCCGCAACCGAGCCGCACCCTTCAGGGTGCGGTTCTGCCGGCCGAACCAGCCGCGGGCTGAAGCCCGCGGTTCGGATCGGCGGGTGCCGTGGGCCCGTGGACCGATGACCTTCTCCCTGGCCGACCTGGACTACGAGCTGCCGGCCGGACGCATCGCGCAGGAACCTCTGGCGCGCCGGGACGAGGCGCGGCTGCTGGTCGTGCGGCGCGGCCGGCCGGAGGTGCGCCACGCCACGGTGCGCGACCTGCCCGGGCTGCTGCCGCCGCGAACGCTGGTCGTGGTCAACGACACGCGCGTGTTCCCGGCGCGCCTGGCCGGCCGACGCGAGTCCACCGGCGGCGCGTGCGAGTTCCTGCTCGTCCGCCGGCTGGAGCGTCGCGGCGAGCGGATCGAGCGCTGGACCGCTCTCCTGGGAACGCGCGGGAAGCCCGGGCCGGGCGAGCAGTTCGACCTTGGCGTGCTGCGGGCGACGCTGGTCGAGCGACCGGAGCGCGGCACCTTCGTGGTCGATCTCGAGCCGCGGGAGGCGGGCGACACGGTGGAGCGGGCGCTCGAGCGCGGCGGTGCGACGCCGTTGCCGCCGTACATCCGCCGCGCTCCGGACCCGTCGGATCGGGAGCGTTATCAGACGGTGTACGCGGCACGGCCGGGGGCCGTGGCGGCGCCGACGGCGGGGCTGCACTTCACGCCCGAGCTGCTCGCGCGGCTGGAAGGCGAGGGCCACGAGCTGGTGCGCATCACGCTGCACGTCGGCCCGGGCACCTTCCGGCCGATCACGGCCGACGCCCCCGAGAAACACGTGCTCGACGCCGAGTGGGCCGAGGTTTCGGACGGGGCCGCGGCGACGATCTCCGCTGCGCGGCGCGAAGGCCGCGTGGTGCTCGCCGTGGGCACGACGGTCGTGCGAACGCTGGAGAGCGCGGCAGGCGGCGATTTCCATCGTCCGAACCGCGCCCTTCAGGGCGCGGCTGCGGCGTCGGGGCAGCCGCGGGCTGAAGCCCGCGGTTCGGATCCCGGAGGCCGGCAGCCCGACGTCCCGCTTGGAACTGAGAACTCGCCCCTCCGTCCGTTCGCGGGCGACACCGCGCTGATGATCCTCCCCGGCCACCGCTTCCGGGCGGTCGACGCGCTGCTCACCAACTTCCACCTGCCGCGCACGACCCTCTTGGCGCTGGTGATGGCCCTGCACGGAGTCGAGGAGACGAAGGCGGCCTACGCGGAGGCCATCCGCGAGGGGTATCGATTCTACTCGTACGGCGACGCGATGATCGTCTTGGAGGAGGCTGGTCGCTAGTAGCTGGTGGCTGGCAGCAGCTCGTTGCGGCCGCCGACCGCCGGCTGCCGGCCGCCGGCCCGTGGATGGTGGATCGATGAGCGTCCGAATCGAAATCGAGGCGACGTGCGGGAATGCGCGGGCGGGGACGCTGGTCGTGCGGGGCCTGCGGGTGCCGACGCCGCTGTTCATGCCGGTGGGGACGTGCGGGACGGTCAAGGCCATGGCGCCCGGCGAGGTGTGGGAGGAGGGGACCCGGGTGATCCTGGCGAACACGTTCCACCTCCTGCAGCGGCCGGGGCTGGAGGTGCTGGCGCGGCTGGGCGGCCTGCACCGCTTCATGGGCTGGGACGGAGCGATCCTGACCGACTCCGGCGGGTACCAGGTGTTCTCGCTGGCGGAGCGGCGGGCGGTCGACGACGACGGCGTGTCGTTCGCCTCGCCGCTCGACGGTTCGCGCGTGCGGCTGACGCCGGCGTCCGTGGTCGAGGCGCAGGGGAGGATCGGGTCGGACATCGCGATGGTGCTGGACGAGTGTCCGCCGGCGGAGGCGCCGGCGGAGGTGGTGGAGGAGGCGGTGCGGCGCACGACGCGCTGGGCGAGGATGTCGGTCGAAGCGCCGCGGCGGGAGGGGCAGGCGCTGTTCGGCATCGTGCAGGGAGCCCTGGACGTGGGGCTGCGATGCGCGCACCTGGAGGAGTTGGCGTCGTTGCCGTTCGACGGGCTGGCGCTGGGGGGGTTCTCGGTCGGGGAGCCGCCCCAGCGGCGGGCGCCGGTGCTGGCGGCAGTGGCGCCGCGGATGCCGGCCGACCGGCCGCGCTACCTGATGGGGCTGGGGACGCCGGGCGACCTGTTCGACGCCGTGCGCGCCGGGATCGACATGTTCGACTGCGTGCTGCCGACGCGGAACGCGCGCAACGGGCAGGCGTTCACCGCGGCGGGTCGCATCACGATCAAGCAGGCGCGGTTCCGCGAGGATCCGGAGCCGCTGGAGGAGGGGTGCCCCTGCCTCGCCTGCCGGCGATTCTCCCGGGCCTACCTGCGCCACCTCTACGCCTGCGGCGAGATCCTCGCCGCGCGCCTCCTCACCACGCACAACCTCTCGTTCTACGCCCGTTGGATCTCGAAGCTGCGGGCCGCGGTTCGCAACGGGACGATCGACGGGTTGGAGGGGGAGGCGAAACGCGCGATGGGCCCGGCGGACTAGATGCCAACGGGCCGCCTTCGCGCGGAACTCACGCATCCGAACCGCGGGCTTCAGCCCGCGGCTGGCCAGGCCGGGTCAGCCGCGCCCTGAAGGGCGCGGTTCGGTTCGACCCCCGGTCCGGACCAACAACTCGACCCGGACGACCCACCAACAACCAACAACTACCTTCGTTGCGCCTCGTAGCGCGAGGGGCAGCCGGTGGTGATGGTCGTCGCGCGCAGGATGCCGGAGGCGTCGAGCGACCCATCGACGACGACGTCGCGGCCCGGCAGGTCGAAGCCGGCGGGCAGCGCGGCGTCGTCGGCGAGGATGGCCAGCCGGTAGCCGGACTTCTCGAGTGTGAAGCTGGTCTTGCCGGGCCCCGCGGGCTCGCGGGAGCCCGCGACGTAGGCGCCGGAGACCTTCAACCGCCGGCCCTGCAGCTCGGCCTTCTTCGGCACGACCTCATCGACATAGCGGAAGGTGACGGAGCCGACGGAGAAGGCGTCGAGGACGAAGTAGGTACCGAGGCCGAGGACGAGGAGGGTGGCGACGGCGATGACGGCGCGCACGGTGGTGCGCCTGGAGGCTTGTCGTTCGTCCATGAGGTCCTACGATGCGGCGTCCTTGTCGCCGCCGCCGCGGCGGAGGATGTCGAGGAACCGGTCGCCGTTCTTCTCGAAGCTGAGGAAGCGCAGGCCCATCCCGCGCGGTCCCGGCTCGTTCGGTCGATCGGAGGATCGCCACACGACCTCGACCTCCGCCACGACCTCGTCCTGGATCTCCGGGCTGTACCAGGCGAGGCGGGCGCGCCGACCGATGTCGAGCGAGATGGCGGTGCGGAGGAACGAACCGCCTTCGGAGGCGTTGGCGAAGCGGACGTAGAGGGTCACGTCGTCGCCTTCGCACCAGCATGGCCGATCGAAGGGAACCCGGCGATGTTTCCTGCGCTCGCTCTCGCCGCTCCGCACCTGCTTCGACCTCACGCCCCTCCCCTCCCGGCAACCGCAGTGTAGGTCGCAAGACGCGGAGTGTCCAGGAGTCGGTCGCGGTCTTCTCGACTCCGGGCCGATCATCGGGTACTCTTCGCCCATGAAGTCGAAGCATCTGGTGCTTGCTGCGACGTTCCTGGCCGGCGGTTTGTTCGCCCTGATCGCCGTTCCGGCCGGGTGCGAGTCGGATTCGTGTACCAAGGACACCGACTGCGAGCTGCCGCTGGTCTGCGTCCGCTCGGCCTGCGTGCACGTCGGCCCGCAGCCGGACGTCGGGCCCGTCGACGACGGGGGGTTCGACGTCGACGCCGACGGGACAGAGGCCGACACCGACGGCGGCGGGGACGATGGAATCCCCCCCGAGGTCGACGCGGACGTGGACGTGGACGTGGACGCGGACGACGAGGGTGGAGGCGGCGACGGGGATGCCGACGCCGACGGGGACGCGGGATGCACGCCGGTGACGAGCGCCGCCGTGAGCATGAACTCGTCGACGGGTGCGGTCGACGGCAACGAGCGCGTTGCCGTGGCGCGCTCCGGAAGCGGCTTCGTCTGGCTCGGCCGGCCGCCGGGACCAACGGCCGGCGACGGACTGTTCCTCGGGCGCTTCGACCTGACCGGCAGGGCGATCGGCACGGCGATCTTTACGCTGAGCGGCGTGGAGATCGCGCCCCAGCATCCGGTGGTCGTCTTGCCGGACGAGACCGTGGTGACGGCCTTTGCCGTCCCGTCGGACGCCGGCATCGGAATCTGGACCAAGATCGTCCCGCTCCCGCCGGCGACTTCCGTCACTCCGCGGAAGATCGACGGAACCGACGAGACGTGCGGGTCGCCCACGATCACCTACGACGGGACGAACCTCGTGGTCGGGTGGACGGACGACGACGGCGCCGGCAACGTGCAGATCTTCGCCGGGCACTTCTCGCCGGCGACCGGCGCGGGCCTCGACACGCCCGCACTGCTCCTGACCGGTCCGACCGGCACGGGCGAGCCGCGCATCGTGTTCAGCACGATCCGCCACGCGCTGGCCTACATCGATGCCACGGACGGCGCCCTGCACGTCCGCAGCCTGGACGGCACGTTCGCGCAGATCGCGGAGTCGATCCTGCCCACTCCGGCGAGCCACACCGTCGTCGGGTATCCGGCGCTGGTCTGGAACGGGACGGTGTACGGGCTCCTCTGGGAGACGCGCGGCACCGGCAGCTCGACGATGCACTTCGCGACCTTCGCCCCCGACGAGACGCCCGTGGAACACGACATCCTCGGCACCGTGTCGCTCTCCTCGGCCGAGACCGGCCAGGTGGCGCTCGCCTGGGCGCAGGAGCAGACCGAGTGGGGCGTCGCCTGGCGCAACAACCAGACCGGGCGCGTGACCATCTCGTTCGTGCGGGTCGACGCCGACACCTTCGCGCTGAAGGAGGGGCCCGTGGACGTCCGCACGGAAGCGACCACGGCGTGGTACCCCTCGGTCGCGTACAACCTGGGCTACTACATGTTCGGCTGGATCGAGCAGGCCGGCGCGCTGTACCCGATGTACGCGTCGACCCGCGGCTGTCCCCTCTAGGCCTCGCGGCACGGCGGACGACGCAGCGGCGAAGGGGTCGACAGAGCCCCCTGCCGCGCGCTAGCCTAGCCGCCATGAAAGCACGATGGGTCGTTGGGCTCGTGGCTGGCGGTGTCGCGGTCTTCCTGGCGGTCGTCGGCCCGGCGGGCGGGTGCGGTTCCGATTCCTGCGTCAAGGACACGGACTGCGAGCTGCCGCTGGTCTGCGTCCGCTCGGCCTGCGTGCCTCCCGGGAACGGCGGCGACGTCGCGCCGGTCGAGGACGGCGGGGTGGGCGACGAGGGCGAGGCCGAGGCACCCGACCCGGACGGGGACGGCGGCGAGGGCGGCGAGGTCGTGGGCGAGGTCGAGGGCGACGGGGACGGCGAGGTTCCGGGGGATGGCGACGGCGACGGCGACGGCGACGAGATCGAAGCCGGCGAGGACGGTGGAGTCTGCGTTCCGGCGATCAGTGCGCCGCTCGCCATCGCGCCGACGGCGGCCGACGTGGATGAGCGTCCGCTGGCGTCGGCGGACGGCGCGCTGTTCGTGGCCTTCTTCCGGATCCCGTCGACGACGGCACCGCCGCAGGGACTCCGGTTCCAGCGCTTCCGGCTGGACGGCTCGGCGTCTTCCTCCGCCTTGTGGTCGCAGGGCGGCGCGGAGCTGTCGCCGGTGCACCCGCTCATCGGCCTGCCGGGGGGCGGTTTCGCGGCCGTGATGAACGTCAGATCCGGCTCGCCCGGCGTCTGGGTCAAGATCCTGGCCGCGACGGGCACGGGGCCGACGGCCCAGCAGATCCCGAACACGGACGCGAGTTCGAGCGACCCTGCGGTCACGTTCGACGGCACCCGGCTGGTCGTCGCCTGGACCCAGACCAGCGTCGCGGGCGACACCGTCGAGCTCCGCGCCCTGCACGTCGATGCCGCGACCGGCACGACGAGCGATTCGTACGCGACGCTGGCCACCGGTCCCGTGGGCACGGGCGAACCCCGGCTGGCTTGGGGCTCCGCCGGTCCGACCCTGGCGTACTTCGACGCCGGGGACGGCGCGCTGCACGTGAAGAGCTTCGACGGGCTGTTCGCCGAGCTCTCCAACGCGGTGCTGTCGCCTCCCACGGGCCACACGTTCGTAGGCTACCCGGCGCTCGCCTGGAACGGCTCGGAGTTCGGACTGGTCTGGGAGACCCGGGCCGCGGGAAGCTCGACGATGCACCTGGCCGTCTTCGCGGAAGGCGAGACGCCGATCGAGCACGAGCCGCTCACGGACGTCGCCCTGTCCAGCGCGGAGCAGGGCCAGGTCGCGCTGGCGTGGGGCGGTGCGGAGAGCGAGTGGGGCATCGCCTGGCGCCACTCCCAGGCGGGTCGCGTCGGGATCTCGGTGGCGACCGTGGACGCCGTGAGTTTCACGCTCAAGGAGGGCCCGACCGACATGCGGCCCGAGACCGTCACGGCCGCCCACCCTTCGCTGGCGTACAATTCCGGCTTCTACATGGCGCTGTGGGTCGAGGATCCCGGAACGACGGAGTACCCGATCTACGAGGCCACCTGGGGCTGCTCGCCGTAGCGAATGTCTTACGCCTTGCGCATCAACTGATTGAGGGCCCAAGTCTCGCGGGCCCGGACGCGCTGGAACTGCAGACCGACCAGGAACCAGCCCGACGGATCCTTGCGGCTCCACCGCACCTCGGCATCGATCGCGGTCTCCTCGCCCAGGGTCGGGAGCACGACGTGCACCTTCACCTTGGCCCCGAACGGAAGGTCCTCCGGCAGCGAGACGCGCACGCCGCCGGCCGAAATATCGATCGACTCGCCCTCGAGCTCCCGCTCGCCTGCCTGCACGCGCAAGGGCAGCACGATGCCCGTGCGGTCATGAATGCGCTTTTCCTCGCCCACGAAAGACTCCTCGCCATCACCCCGGTCGCCGTCGACGGACGCGGCGACCCCTGGCCCCAATACCTAGCAGGAGCGGCGGACGGGAAGCAAGGTGGTTATTGGTCGTTGGTTGGTCGTCCGGGTCGAGTTGTTGGTCCGGTCACCGGGCAACGGGGGGGACGTAGCCCAGGACGACGCCGGGCTTGACGTAGACGGAGATGATCGCGACGCCCTCGTGGGTCAGCACGTGGGCCGGCGCCGCTTCGCCGTAGGCGAGCCAGATCGCGTGCTCCAGCTCGGCCATGTGCAGCTCGTGGTGCAGGAGCGACACGGCGGCGGTGTCGGGGGAGCCGGCCCAGCGGATGTCCTTGCGCAGCGTGCCGTCGGTCTGGAACATGCGGAACGAGTCCCAGGCGGTGTCGTGGAAGAAGACCGCGCCGTTGCGCGGCACGTTGGCGTTGAGCCAGGGCAGGAGGGAGCCGGTGGTGAAGCCCCAGAACTGCCGGCACATGCCGAGGTCGGCGGAGCCGGGCACGCCGCCCGCGAGGAGGTTGTAGTGCGAGAGGCCGAAAGGATGCGACTGCGCGGTGCCCTGGGCCGCCGGCGCGAGCAGCAGCAGCGACAGCACGCCTGCGACCAGCGGCCGCACCGGCACGGTGACGCGACCGAGGCGCGGCAAGGCGAAGCGGTCGGGGATCACCGCGGCCACGCGCCGCAGTCCCCACGCCGCGCCGACGCCCGCGAAGATCGCGAGGAACGGCCAGGCGGGCATCCAGTGCTTGGTTCCCCCGAAGATGAAGACCTTGGGGTGCGCGATGATCAGCATCGGCACGAGCAGGTTCACGGCGAGGAAGATGCCGATGCCGGGAGAGCGCGCCTGGGCCGCGGCGATCTCGTCGTCGGGTGGTCCCGCGGGGCGGGCCGAGCGCCACGGGGCGAGCAGGAACCGCCGCACGCGGACGCGCCAGCCGGGCGAGGCGGCGAGAACGGCCGCGCAGCGCTCCGCCAGGTCCGCGTGCATGGAACGCAGCCGCCAGCGCAGGAAGAGCGCCATGCCCACGACGCCCGCCAGGAGCGTGACGACGGGGGTCGTCATCGCGGTGGTGACGAACGGATAACCGAGGGGGAACGGCGGGTGGAAGTAGTTTTGGCCGAAGTAGGCGATGTTGTAGTAGTCGTGCTTGGCGTGGAAGTTCACGTACCCGCGGAAGTGGTCGAGCGTGTCGAACCACATCCACGGCCAAAGTGCATAGAACAGGATCGGGCCCAGCAGCGCCATCCACAGGAACGCGGTGGGGATCTTCGGTAGCCCCAGGAACCCGCCTTGCCGATCGCTCGCGCGCAGCACCGCGATCACGAGCAGGACGCCGAACGCGCCGACCAGACGCATGTCGAGCTGGAAGACGAGGCCGATGATCAGGGCGAGCGCGGCCAGGATCGTCGCCGGCGTCGGCCGGATCACGTCCCGGAGCACCCAGAGGATGAACATCGTCGGGGGCAGGAAGAACGCGTTGAGCTTGGTCAGCAGCGCGAGGCCGAAGAAGACCCCCGTCAGGAACGCCCACCAGTTCGACGTCCGGGATTTCTCGAACGCGTAGAGCACCAGGAAGCACATCAGCGTGATCGGGACGTCGAACGCGTCGAGATGCGCGTGGTAGAAGAAGACCGGCATCAGGGCGAGGAAGGCGGCGGACAGGAATCCCTCCAGCTCGCCGAAGCGCTTGGCTGCGAAGACGAACACCAGGTACACGAGCAGCGCCCCGCACAGCATTCCCGGCAGACGGTACGAGGTTGACGGAGCGAGCCAGCCCAGCTTGTTGTGGAACAGGCGGTGCGACAGGCCGAACAGCACCTTCATGAGCGGCGGGTGCTCCGCGTTCATGTCCCAGTGGCTGAGGACCGCCTCCTTGCTGGTCGCCTGCTTGTGGTCCTTGAGCAGCAGGTCGAACCATTGCTGGTACCGATCCGCCGCCGTGAAGTAGAACCCCTCGTCCCGGGCGAACCCGATCTCCTGCGCGGTCGACAGCAGGACGGCGAGGTAGGCGATGCCGAGCGCCGCGCCGACCGCGTGGCGACGCCAGCGGGCCGGTCGGCGAGGGGCCGGCGGCCGGCTGGTGGCTGGTAGCTGGTAGCCGGGGGCGGGGGGCGGCGGTTCGGCGGACGGCGACGGCGGCTCGGGCATCTCCAAGCCGGCGGCGGCCCCGTCCGAACCGCGGGCTTCAGCCTGCGGCTGGTCGGGCACCACCTCCCCCTCCGAACCGTGGGCTTCAGCCCGCGGCTGGTCGGGCTCCTTCAAGGCGGCGGCGACCTCCCCTTCCGAACCGCGGGCCTCGGCCCGCGGCTGCTCCTGCTCTCGAGCCTCGCCCTCAAGGGCGCGGTTCGGCAGGGAAGGCTCCGGGCGGTCGCTCGCGCCTTGGGCGTCGTCGCGTTCGTCGCTCACGTGTCGCCCCGCATCGCGGCATCGAAGCAGAAATGCCGCATTCCCTGGAACTCGGTCGTGATTCGGAGCTGCACCTGCCGGACCCCGGGGTTCTCCCTCGCCTCGGGCGGGGGGACCTCGTACTTCCACGTGCGCCAGCTCGCGCCGTCGGGCTGCTCGGCGATGCCGAGCGATCGGCCGTCGACGAGGGTTTCGAGGTGGACGGGCGGGTACTTCATGTCGCGCGCGGCAGTGTAGGTCAGGGCGGTGTGCACGACGAGGGTCTTGCCGGCGGGGACGTCGTTCCAGGTGGCGACGATCGGCCCGACCTGGGTCGGGTGGGCCCACAGGCACTGGTGCGGCTGCTGATCCATGTCGGTCACGAGGAACGGTCCGACGTAGACCCAGGGTTGGCCGAACGAGTCGCCGCAGTGGTGGGCCTGGTCGCGCTCCTGCCAGGGGCAGGGCTTCTCGCCGTCCGCAGCGGCGACGACGACGACGGCGGACGCCAGGTCGTCGTAGGCGCGCCACAGGGCCGGCGCCCCGCCGGGATTGCGGAGCAGGTCGAGCGCCAGGCCGTCGAACGACCAGGAACGTTCGTTCGGCAGGCCGGCCAGCTCGGGCGCGCGCCGGCCGTCGAGCGTGAGCTGCCAGACGCGCGGGTAGTCGAGGATGTCGCCGCGAGCCTGGTCGCGCAGGGGCATCCAGGGGCCGAGGGCGACGCGGCCCTGGCCCATCCAGTCGGGGTAGACCACGACGAGATCGCCGTCGCGGTGATCGCGCTCGACGACCCGTCGCGCCTCGGCGAACGCGCCGTCGGGCGGGACGAGGTTGGCCGTCCACGCGTTGCCGGCCAGCTCGATCACCGCCGCGAGCGGGAGCAGGGCGCCGACGACGACGGGCCAATGGCGGAGGAACCGCATCGGGGCGGCAGGATAGACAAGCTCGCCCTTGCGGTCCAGTCTCGGATGGTCGTAGTCTGCGCTGTCGTCGACTCGAGGGCGCCGCGGGAGGGAGCTTCGGCGGGCGTCGTCCGGGCCCTCGGGACGCGGGATGACCCGGTGGCCGGCGGGCGGTCGCCGGGGGCGTGGGAATGGCTTTTGCCCGATTCGGGGCGAGCCGGTATAATTCACAACGCAGATGGCTGCCGCCACACCGCCACCGCCGATACCCGCCACGGACGAGGTCCTGCCGCGGAAGTTCGGCAAGTACACGTTGATGCGCAAGCTCGCGACGGGCGGGATGGCGGAGCTGTATCTGGCGATCCACCGTTCCATTTCCGGCTTCGAGAAGCTGGTGGTGATCAAGCAGATCCTGCCGCGCTTCACGGCGGACCCCGAGTTCGTCGAGATGTTCATGAACGAGGCGCGCGTCGCGGCGACGCTGAGCCACCCCAACGTGATCCAGATCTTCGACGTCGGGGCGGTGGGCGACCGCTACTTCATCGCGATGGAATTCGTCCACGGCGAGGACCTGCGCTCGATCGTGAAGGGCATGGTCGCGCGCCAGATGCGCGAGTTCCCGATCGCGCACGCGCTGCAGATCGTGATGAACATCTG
The DNA here is from genome assembly GCA_016218815.1 of Deltaproteobacteria bacterium. Classification (GTDB taxonomy): domain Bacteria; phylum Myxococcota_A; class Polyangia; order DRWM01; family JAAZOP01; genus JAAZOP01. The sequence continues at coordinate 25,121 of JACRCX010000036.1, read as the reverse complement.
CGCGGGGCTCGACTACGCCCACACCCGCAAGGGGTTCTCGGGCGAGGACCTCAACATCGTCCATCGCGACATCTCGCCGCAGAACATCATCGTCACCTTCACCGGCGACGTGAAGCTCGTCGATTTCGGCATCGCCAAGGCCGCGCTGCAGCGCCGGGCCGACACGATCGCGACCGGCACGCCGACGAAGTCCGACGAGGGCCAGCTTCGCGGCAAGTTCCCGTACATGTCTCCCGAGCAGTGCCGCGGGCAGCCGCTCGATCACCGCTCGGACATCTTCTCCCTGGGCATCATCCTCTTCGAGCTGTCCACGGGGCGGCGGCTGTTCCGCGGGAAGTCGGAGGTCGAGACGATCCGCAAGATCGTCGAGGAGCCCTATCCGCAGCCGACGCAGGTGCGCGCCGGCTTCCCGCCGGCCCTCGAGCCGATCGTGCTGCGCGCGCTGGCGCGCGAGCGCGACGCCCGCTACGGCTCGGCGCGCGAGCTGCAGGGGGATCTGGAGCGGTTCGTGCGCGACGAGCGCGTGCCGGTCAGCTCGATCGAGCTGTCCAACTTCATGACCGGACTGTTCGGCGACAAGCTCGACGCGCAGCGCAAGGCGATGGCCGAAGGCAAGCAGCTCGCGGACGTCATCGCCAGCGAGCCCGAGCCGGCGGAGATCCGGTTCGACGACGTCGCCGACACGGCGACGACCGGTCCGACCGCGTCCGCCCGTTCGACCACCCGCTCCATGGTCGTGGCCCGGCCCAGGAAGTCGCGCGCCGGGCTGGTTGCCGCGTTCGGCGTCGCCGCGGCGCTCGCCGTCGGCGGCATCGTCTTCTTCGCGATCGGACGCGGCGGAGACGGGTCGGGCGCGGCGCCCCCGCCGGACGCCGCGCCGGTCACGGCCGACGTCGCCGCGGCGCCGCAACCGGACGCGGCGCGGCCGGAACCCGAGGCCACGGCGGCGGCGATCGACGCGGCGCCCCCGCCCGAGGTCGTCACCGGCACCCTGCTCTTCCAGGCCGTGCCGCCCGGCATGAAGGTCTTCCTGGACGGCGCCTTCGCCTTCGAGAACGACGGCACGGCGCCGATCGACAAGGCTGTCCCGCGGGTCGCCGCCGAGGACCACGTCCTGCGCCTCGACCATCCCGAGTACGTGGCCGACGAGTTCTCCATCGGCCTGACCAAGGAAAGCCTCGCCGCCGTCGGCTCGTACGGCGACGGGTGGAGGTTCGACCTTTCCCGCTACGTGCGCCCGCTGGCCGAGGGCGAGGTCTGGCTGTCGCTGACGGTCACCGACGAGGGCGCCGAGTTGACGATCAACGAGGTCCCGACGCCGTACCGGGCCGGCGTGCCGCTCAGAGTGCGCGCGAAGCTCATTGATGGCGAGGTCCGCGTCGCGCTGGCCAAGCGCAACTTCGAGACTTTCCGCCGCGCGTTCCGGCCGCTCGCGGGCTCGCCGCAGGAGGTCGCGGTGGAGACCGCGATCGCGCTGCAGCGCGCCGCCGGCACGCCGCGGCCCGACGGCGGCACTCCGCCGCCCCCGCCGCCCGGCGCGACGGGAACGCTGCGCGTGCGCTGCGACCCCTACGCCAACGTGACCATCCCCGGCCACGGCACCCGCGGCTCGCCGTTCTCCATCGACCTGCCCGCCGGCAGCTACCGCCTGTCCTTCTCCAACCCGGAGCAGGGCCTGAGCGGCAGCCACAGCGTCACCGTCACCGCCGGCGAGGTGGCCAAGGTCACCGACTGCTGGTGAGGCTCGCCAAGGACGCAAAGAGGCAAAGGGCGCCAAGAGCATGGCCAGGTCAGGAGCGAGTCGCGGGGCACGACCCGGGTCGCCGCGTTGGCTCGCGGCTGCCGTGTGGCTCGCCGGCTGCACCCCGCCGGCCCCCGCTCCGCACGCCCTGCCCTTCGACCCCCTGCCCGCGGTCGGGGAGGAGGCCACGGCGCCGCTCGCGGACGACGCGGGGGACGGTACGGAGCGGCTGGCGCGATGGGTGCCGCCGTACGCGCCGCGCCTCGCGGCCGAGGTGCACGTGACCGGCGGGGTCCTGGGCCCGATCGTCCTGCGGCCCGGGGATTGCCCGGCGCGCCGGGCCGGCGACTGTGCTTGCGACGACGATCTCATGCTGGTCGGTTCGACCGGCGGCGTCCTGACCGCCTTCGACGTCGACGGGAACCCGCGCTGGGAGTACGCCTGTGGGACGGCGGGCGCGGGTCCGTCCGCCGCGCCCGCCGCCGAGCCGGTGTTCCTGCGCTGCGGCGACGGCGCCGTCGTCGCGCTCGACCCCGGCGACGGGCACGAACGCTGGCGCGTCGCCCGTTCCGCCCGGGACGGACTCGTCGGTGCCTTCGAATGGAGCCCGTGGGCGGGAATGCTCTTCGCCGGAGACGACGGCCTCGTCGCGCTCCACCGCTCGGGCGCCGTCGCCTGGACGTGGCCCGAGCCCGGCCCCTTCCCGGGCCGACCCGCACTCTCGGGCCGCGTCGTCGTGTTCGCGGGTCTGGACCGCATCGTGCGCGGATACGACGCCGGGACCGGCGAGGAGCTGTGGCGCCGGTGGGTCGTCGGGGGTGTCGAGGGCGGCGTGCTGGAGTTGGAGAACGGGGACGTCGTTGTCGCCACGTTGTACGGACACGTGCACGCCTTCGGGATGCCGGACGGCGTCCCGCGCTGGGAGACGACCGTCGGGACGCTGGCCCGCGGCAGCCCGGTGGAAGGGACCGACGGCACGATCCTCGTCGGCCTCATGGACGGCGCGCTGGTCGGCTTGGCGCCCGAGGACGGGGCCGTGGCCTGGGGCCTCGGCGTGCCGGCCCCGATTCTCGCCGCACCGCTGGTGGTGGAGCGAATCGACGCCGGCGGGGGACCGGATGCCGGCGCAGCCGGGGAGCGGGCCGGCGTCGTGATCGCGGACCGCGACGGATACCTGGCCGAGGTCTCCTACCGCGCGCGCGGGGCGGGCGGGGCGAGCGCGCCCGTCCCGCCGGAGGAGCTGTGGCGGTTCAACGTCGGCCTGCCGATCGAGGCGCGGCCGACGCTCGAAGGTGCGTCGCTGCTCGTCGGGCTCGAGGACGGACGGGTGGTGCGCATCGTGCCGGGGGAGCCGCAGTGCGGGGACGGGGAATGAGGAGGGGGCGGCCGCGTGGGCGTGCGCACGATCACGGACGCGGGCACGCTCCGAGCCGCGCCCTTCAGGGCGCGGCTCCGGCGGGACGGCGGCCGCGGGCTGAAGCCCGCGGTTCGGACGGGGACGCCAGCGAACCGGGACAGGTGACGGGGGAGATCTACGTCACGGCGACGGGGGACGCGCTGGTGCTGCGCGACGACGGGGAGGCGGTGGCGCGGGTCCGGGGCGAGCGGCTGGGCGGGGCGATCCACGGCGATCGGGTGGCGGTGCGCATCACGCGCGAGGCGCCGGTGTGGGCGCGGTTCCGCCGCAGTCGTCCGGCGCGTCCGGAGGCCGAGGTAGCCCGGGTCCTGTCGCGCGGGGGCCGCCGGCTGACTGGCCGGCTGCGGAGCGGCCCCGCGGGCGCTTCGTTCATTCCGGACGATCCCAAGTTCCCGGCGGCGATGCCGGCGGTCGCGAGCAGCGGTGCGGCCGATGGGACCCTGGTCGTGGCGGCACTCCTGCCGCTCGACCCGACCGAGCCCGCGCGGGCGGCGGTGGAGGTGGTGGCGTCGTTCCCGGACGACGGGACGCTGGGCACCGAGGTGCAGCGTATCCTGGTGCGCGAGGGGCTTGAGGCCGGGTTTCCGGCGGAGGCGGAGGAGCAGGCCGCGGCGGCGACGGCGGAGCGGCTGCTGGCGACGACCAGGCGGGACCTGACGCACCTGCCGTTCGTGACCATCGACCCGGAGGACGCGCGCGACCACGACGACGCGGTGGCCGTCGTGCCGGCGGCGGGCGCCGCGGCGGAGGCGGGCGCGGTGGACGTCTGGGTCGCGATCGCCGACGTGGGAGCGGCGGTGCCGCTCGGCTCGCCGCTCGACCGGGCGGCGCGCGAGCGCGGCCTGTCGGTCTACCTTCCGGACCGCGTGGTGCGCATGCTGCCGGACTCGATTTCCGCCGGCGCGTGTTCGCTGGTCGGCGGCGCGGAGCGCCCGGCGCTGGCCGTGCGCGTGCGGCTGGACGAGTCGGGGCGGCCGGTCGGCGCGGCGGAGCTGGTGCGCGCGGCGATCCGCTCGCGCGCGACGCTGACCTATCCGCAGGCGGCGGCGTGCCTGGCGGGGGAGGAGGCGGGGCTTCCGGAGGACGGGACGGCAGCGCTGGTCCTCGCGGCGCGGGTCGCGCGGACGTTGCGGGAACGCCGGCTGGCGGCGGGCGCGCTGGATCTGGAGCAGCCGGAGCCGGTGATCGTCGGGGACGGGGCGGGGGGGATCGCGACGATCCGGCGGCGAGCGACGACGGAGGGCGAGCGGGAGTCGTATCGGCTGATCGAGGAGCTGATGCTGCTGGCGAACCGGTCGGTGGCGCGGGTGCTGCTGGGCCGCGGGGCCCCGGCGATCTACCGCATCCACGAGCCGCCGGACGCGGGCGAGGTGCGGCGCTTCGCGCAGGTGGCGCGGCACTACGGCGTGGCCGTGCGCTTCGCCGAGGCGGCGAGGGCCGGGGCGCTGGCGCCGGCGCTGGCGGCGATGCGCGGCCGGCCGTTCGGCGAGGCGCTGGCGGGGATGCTCCTGCGCGCGCTGGCGCAGGCGCGCTACGCGCCGGAGAACCGCGGTCACTACGGGCTGGCCTTCCGGGAGTACCTCCACTTCACGTCGCCGATCCGGCGCTACCCGGACCTGGTGGTGCACCGTGTCGTCGGCGCGCTGATCGATGGGGCGACGCCGGACGAGCTGGCGGCGCTGGGGGAGCGCGAGGCGACGGCCGAGGCGGCGGCGATCGCGTCGGCGCGGGAGCGGCGCGGGATGCTGGTGGAACGCGAGGTGGCCGACCTGTGCGGGGCGTGGCTGATGTGCGGCCGCGTGGGCGACACGTTCGAGGGGACGGTCTCGGGGGTCTCGGCGCAGGGCGTGTACGTGCGGCTCTGCGACCCGTTCGTCGAGGGCATGTTGGCGCGGGAGGATCTGCCGGAGGACGAGTGGCGGTTCCACGCGGAGGAGGCGCGGCTGTGGGGGGCGTCGTCGGGACGCTCGTTCCGGCTCGGCGATCCCGTGCGGGTGTCGGTGCTGGACGCTTCGATCGCGCGTCGACGCACGTACCTCGTCCTGGCGCGGGAACATCCCCGCTGCGGTCGGACGGCGCGTCCGGGATAGTTTCGAGGCCGAATTCGGCCTTCAGAAGAGCGATCCGCCATTTTTTCGCCTGACGTTTGCACTTTTCTGTTGACGTGGGACGGGTGGTGTCCTAGAAGCGGTCGCATTTGGAGCCCCGCGGCAGGGTGCCGTCGGGGGAGGCACCAAGGGAGCAAGGGAGGTAGGACAGATGGCGAAGATGACGAAGTCGCAGATCGTGACCGAGATCTCGAAGGACACGGGCCTGACCCGCAAGAACGTCAATGCGGTGTTCGACGCCCTGCAGGGCCTGGCGAAGGAGCAGCTGGGCAAGAAGGGCCCGGGCGAGTTCACGATCCTCCCCGGCCTGATCAAGGCCCAGGTGAAGGTCAAGCCGGCGATCAAGGCCGGGAAGTGGTTCAACCCCTTCACCAAGCGCGAGGAGATCCGCAAGGCGAAGCCGGCGCGCCGCACGGTGCGCCTGCGCGCCCTGAAGGGCCTCAAGGCCGTTCTGTAGCGCCCTGCCGTTCGAGACGTGACGTTGGGCGGCCCGGAGCAATCCGGGCCGCTCTTTTTTTTCAACGGCCCGCTATCTGCCCGGAACCGAACCGCGCCCTTCAGGGCGCGGCTGATTCGGTCGGGACAGCCGCGGGCTGAAGCCCGCGGTTCGGATACGGGTTGCGGGCCGAGACCTTCCTACTGGATCATGATCGGCGTGGTGATGGAGCCGCCGCCCTGGACATGGACCTCGGTCGTGACCTGGACGCCGCCGTGACCGCTGCCGATCGTGACTTCGGCTTCCCAGGTCCCGCCGCCGATGAAGAACTCCTGCTGGCAGCGCACCTCGGGCAGGTAGTCCGTCGCACCCTGCCGGCGCAGGCGGATCGTCCCGTTCGTGTTGTGGCCGTTGCGGCTGCACTGCAGCGTGACCTGCGCCACCCCGTCGAACGGAAGGGTGACCCGCTTCGTCCGGCCGGTCTCGATGCGGAAGCCCTGCTGCCCGTCGGCTGCACCATCGAGCGACCCGGGGAAGGGGACGCTGACGTCGTAGCGGCCCGGGGGCAATTCGAAGCTCGCCTCCGTCTGGCCGCCGGTCAGGGTGATGCTGGTCTCGACCGCCTCCTGGCCCGTGCGGTGCACGCGGACCTCTGCGCCATCGATGGCCGCGCCGTTGAACGTCACCTCGACAATCAGCGTGCCCGGATCGCCGGTGTACTCGGCGGGCGGCGGGGGGGGTGGCGCGACGATCTCGGGCTGCGGTGCCGCGACATCCGCGGCCGGCTCCGCCCCGGCGTCGGGCTCCACGGGGCCGGGCCCGTTGTTCGGACATCCCCCGACGAGGGTCGCAAGCACGAAGAGAACCACGATCGTCGTGACCATACGCTTCATGGTGTCACCTCCCGGCCGTCGCGCCCGGAGCCCCGCCCGCGACGCGAGCCTTGTCCGAGCCTCCCCTGACGGCGATTTCGACCATAGTCGCGGACTTCGGCCCGGTCAAGCCGACGGCAGGGGGCGAGCGGTCGAGCGGTCGAGCGGCCGAGCGGTCGAGCGGTGGGCGGCCAGGGAGGCTCCGCCTCAAACGGTCGAGCCGGACGCCCGCACGCCACGCCCCGCGACCGCTCGACCGCTCGCCCCTAGAAGCCGATGCAGCCGCGGAGCGACGAGAGGCAGCTGAAGGCGAGGCAGCCGAGGCACGTGGTGGTGGTGAGACCACCCGCGCAGTCGGTCAGGCAGGTGCCGGCCATGCAGATCACGAGATCCCGAGCGGCGCCGATCGCCTCGGGCCGCGCCGCGCCGAAGCACCCCTGGTAGCAGAGGCCCTGGTCCTGGCAGGCGCCGGCGGAAGCGCAGCCGGAGGAGACGAGGCACCAGGCGAGACTGAGGCAGCCGCCGGTGCCGCCGGGGCCGGCGTCGCAGGCGTCGATCTCGTCCGTGCACGATTCCATGATGCAGGCGATGTCCGACCCGCAGCCGGCGCCCACGACGCAGGTGACGATGCCCATGAGAGTGCCCGAGGCGGACGGGTCGGCTGCGCCGACGCAGCCGAGCATGCAGGCGAAGTCGCTCGCGCAGCAGACCGCGCACATCGCCGCGGACATGCACGACATGCCCGTGAACTCCGGCGCGTCCGCTTCCTCCTCCGGTTCGTCCTCCGGAACGTCCTCGGGCACCTCCTCGACGTCCGGTTCCACGTCCGGCTCGACGTCGATCTCGTCGGGCTCGGCGTCCGGCGCGTCCGGCTCCACCGACGGACGTCCGGCGTCATAATCGTGCCACGGGCGCGATTCCAGGTCGGTCCGGCTGCACCCGCCGAGCGAAAAGACGGCCGCTGCCGCCACCAGCGCACACCAACGCGACCCGAGAGAAATCGCCATTGCCAACCTCCGCCACCACGCACGGCGCGTCCGGCGTTGGAGCCGTAGCTTACTCTCCTCCCGCACCTCCGCAAGCTCTCCGCGCTGCTCCTTCCCCGTTCCCTGTTCGCCGGTCCCCTGCCCTATCCCGCACTTCACCTTGTCGGCCAACCCCCGGCGGAGTAGGGTCGGGGCGTCGACGGCATCGGCGGCGCGGGTGCGTCGCGTCGGGGGAAGACAGGAGGGCCACGATGAGGGCAATCGTGATCGGGGCGGCGTGGATCGCCGCGGCGGGCCTCGGGTGCTCGGCGGAAGAGGGAACGTCCTGCGGCACGAGCGAACGGCTTTGCGGAACGGTCTGCACGAACGTGCTCCTGGACGCGCGCAACTGCGGGCGCTGCGGCAACGCCTGCCCTGCCGGCCAGACGTGCCAGTCCGGCGCGTGCGCGGGATCGTGTCCGGGCGGGCTGACGTCGTGCGACGGGACGTGCGTGGACACGCTCTACAACCCGGCGCACTGCGGGAGGTGCGACAACGTCTGCCCGAGCGGCGGGCATTGCGACGCCGGCGTCTGTCGCGGAAGCTGCTCGGCGGGCCAGACGAGCTGTTCCGGCACGTGCGTCGACCTGCGCAGCAGCCCGCAGCACTGCGGCGAATGCGGGAACGCCTGCGGCGCCGGCGAGGCGTGCTTCGACGGGGCGTGCCAGACCGGATGCCCCGTGGGGTTCGACGAGTGCGACGGGCGGTGCGTGGACTACCAGAAGGACGAGGAGAATTGCGGGGGCTGCAACAACGCCTGCGACCCGGGCGAGTCGTGCGAGTCGGGCACGTGCGGGCTGCGCTGCCCGGACGGCTACGAGCCGTGCGGTGGGGTGTGCGTGGTCCTGGCCTCCGACCATGGGAACTGCGGCTCCTGCGGCCACGCCTGCGGGGCGGGCGAGGTCTGCGCGGGCGGCGACTGCACCACCGGCGGCTGCCCGTCGGGCCTGTCGGACTGCGGCGGCTCGTGCGTCGACACCGACAACGACCCGGAGAACTGCGGCACCTGCGAGCACGCGTGTCCCTCCGGGGAGGCGTGCACGTCCGGCGACTGCGGCGTGCTCTGCCCGACGGGGCAGGAAGACTGCGGCGGCTCGTGCGTCACGCTGGACACCGATCCGCTGCACTGCGGCTCGTGCGGCAACGACTGCCGCACCGACCAGACGTGCCGGGCGGGCGCCTGCGCCTGCCCCTCGCCGCGCGAGGAGTGCGGCGGCGCGTGCGCCGACACGCGGATCGATCCGGAGAACTGCGGGGCCTGCGGCACGACCTGCACGGGTTCGGAAGCCTGCGTCGACGGCGGCTGCACGGTGGCCTGCCCGTCGGGGGCGACGCCGTGCTCCGGCTACTGCGTCGACACCCTGTCCGACCGCAACAACTGCGGCTCCTGCGGCAATGCCTGCGGCTCGGGCGAGTCGTGCACGGAGGGCGCGTGCAGCGCCGGCGGCGGCGTCGCCGGCGACACCTGCGCCTCGCCGATCGACGTCACGGGCGGCGGCCGGTTCAGCGGCACGGTCGCGGGCGCCGGCGCCGACTACGCCGGGAGCTGCGGCGGCATCTCCGGCCGCGACGTCGTCTTCCGCTACACGCTGACCGGGACGACCGACGTCTACCTCAACACCTTCAACTCGGCCTTCGACACCCTCGTCTACGTCCGCCCGGCCCCGTGCGGCGGCACCGGCGCCGACCTGGCGTGCAACGACGATGCGCGCTCGACGCTGCGCAGCGAGCTCGAGCTGCTCGACCAGCCGGCCGGAACCTACTTCATCTACCTCGACGCGTACTCCTCCTACTCCACCGGCGCCTACGTGCTGGACGTCTTCTTCTCGGCGCCGTCCAGCCTCGGCGGCGACGCCTGCGGCGAGCCGACCTGGCTCGACGTCGGCACCGCGACCACGGTCGGCGGCAACACGTGCCCCTGGTACTGGATCGATGCCCGCGACGACGCCGTGGCGTGCGGCCGCGGCACCGGCGGGCTCGACTTCGTCTACGCCTTCGTCGTGACGACCGCCGGCAGCTACACGTTCGATACCTGCGGCGGGGACACGACCTGGGACTCGATCCTCGACCTGCGGCGCGTGTGCAACGACGAGACGTCCGCCACGCGTGTGACGTGCAACGACGACTCCTGCAGCACCCAGAGCAGCATCACCGAGACGCTCGCCCCGGGCGTGTACTACCTGTGGGTGGACGGCTACTCGGAGAGCGCGTGCGGCGGGTACACGATCAACGTCAGCCACCCCTGAGAGGCCCATCATGAAGCGCACATCTTTCGTCGCATTCCTCGCGGCCGCGTGCCTGGGGCCGCGGCCGGTCTCCGCGCAATGCGAGACCCCCAGCCTGCTGATCGTCCTGGACAAGTCCAGCTCGATGGTCACCGGCACGGTGCCGGGCGGCGACACGAAGTGGGACGCGGCGCGCGCGGCGGTCTCGACGATCACGAGCCGTTTCGACACCAGCATCGATTTCGGCCTGCTCGTCTTCCCCAACCCGAACCACTGCGACGTCTCCGGGGTGGCGGTCCCCGTCGGCCCCGGGACCGCGTCCGCGATCGCGGGCTATCTCGCCGATCCGCCTCCCGCCGCCGGGAACTACACGCCGATGTGGCAGGCGTTCGACGTCGCCGCCGGCTACGCGCCGATGAGCGACCCGTCCGAGCGGCGCATCGCGGTCCTGGTCAGCGACGGCTGGCAGTGGTGCGACCCGTACGATCCCGCGACGCGGTTCCATCCGGTCGAGCACGCCGCCGCGCTGCGCGCGACCGGCACGACCGTCTACGTCGTCGGCTTCGGCGATTCGGTGGACGCCTTGACGCTCAATCGCATCGCGTACCAGAGCGGCACGTACGTCCCGGGGTGCGATCCGACGGGCTCCGAGCCGACCACCCCGAACCCCTGCTACCAGAAGGCGGAGGACACCGCCGAGCTGGAGGCGGTGCTCGACGCCATCGCGCGCCACGCCACCACGGAGGTCTGCGACGGCATCGACAACGACTGCGACGACGAGACGGACGAGGACCTCGCTCGGGCCTGCTCGACGGTGTGCGGCGACGGCCTGGAGACCTGCCGGGACGGCGCCTGGGTCGACTGCACGGCGCCGGCGCCGGCGGCGAGCGAGGCCTGTGACGGCGCTGTCGACGAGGACTGCGACGGCGTCGTCGACGAGGGTTGCGACTGCGTCTCCGGCGAGACGCGCTCGTGCGGCGTCGACGCGGGCGAGTGCGTCTCCGGAACGCAGGCCTGCGCCGGCGGCTCGTGGGACGAGTGCGCCGGCTTCCTGGGACCGGCCGCGGAAACCTGCGACGGGACCGACGAGGACTGCGACGGGACGACGGACGAAGGGTGCCTGTGCGCGGAGGGGGACGTGCGGGTTTGCGGCCTGGACGTGGGTTCCTGCGCGGGCGGCACCCAGACGTGCTCGGGCGGCGCCTGGGGCGGCTGCGACGGGGCGGTCGTGCCGACGGCCGAGGTATGCGACGACGAGGACAACGACTGCGACGGGATGGCCGACGAGGGGTGTTCGTGCACGGCGGGCGCGACCCGCCCCTGCGGGACGGACACGGGCGAGTGCACGGCGGGCCAGCAGGTCTGCGCGGCCGGAACGTGGTCGGGCTGTGACGGCGCGGCGTGGCCCGCTGCCGAGGCGTGCAACGGGCTGGACGACGACTGCAACGGAACGGCGGACGACGGTGCGAGCTGCCCGCCCGGCGCGTCATGCCGGGCGGGAGTATGCACGGAAGGCAACCCGGAGGGGGAGGACCCGCCGCTCACGCCGCCGGAGGACGGCGGGTCCGCAAGCGGCTGCGGCTGCGCGGCGGCCGGGGGAGCCGGCTGGCTGGGGCTCGTCGTCCTCGGCCTCGCGATCGCGCTCGCCCTCGCAGGCCGCTCGCGGCGCAAGCGGTAGTACGGCGCGGCGGAAGCCGCGGGCTGAAGCCCGCGGTTCGGATGGCGAAGCGGGCCCTTCCGCGTACGACTCACAACTCACGACTCACAGCTCACGGCTCACAGCTCACGGCTCACAGCTCACGGCCGCCGTCCGGGGTCGTCGCCGCCGGCGCACGGAGCGGCAGGCGGACGCGGAAGGTGGCGCCGCGGCCCGGCTCGGACTCGCAGGTGATCGTGCCGCCGTGTTCGTTCACCAGCCGGGCACAGATGGCCAGGCCCAGGCCCGTGCCCTTCTCCTTGGTCGTGAAGAACGGCTCGAACAGCTTGGGCTGGTGCTCGGGCCGCACGCCCGGCCCGTCGTCGGAGACCGACAGCTCGATCTCGCCATCGACGCGGCGGGTACGCACGACGATCTCCCCGCCAACGGGAATGGCCTGGATGGCGTTGACCAGCAGGTTCAGCAGCACCTGGCGGATCTTGTCGGCGTCGATCTCCGCTTCCGGCAGGTCCGGATCGAGCTCGCGCAGGAACCGGATGGGGCGCCGCTGCTGCTCGACCTCGATGAAACGCAGCACGTCGGCGACGAGCGCGTTGAGGTCCTCGGGACGGCGGGACGCCTTGGGCATCCGGACCAGCCGCAGGTAGTCCTCGATGAAGCGGTCGATGCGCCGGATCTCGTTGAGCTGCGCCTCGACGATCTCACGCGCCTTCGTCGGGTCGGCCCCAGGGTCGGCGCGCAGCAGGCGGGCGACGCGCTGGGAGGAGATGGCGAGCGAGTTGAGGGGCGTGCGGATCTCGTGGGCGACGACGGAGGCCAGCTCACCGACGATGGCGAGCCGCTCCAGCGCGGTGAACCGCGCCCGGACCTCGTGCATCTCGGCGTAGACGCCCTGCAGCTCGCCGGTGCGGTCGCGCACCTCTTCGGACAGCGCCTGGTTGGCGCGCTGGACCGCGACCTCGCTCTGGCGCAGCTCGCGGATGCGGCGGCGGTTCTGGACATCGAGCAGAATGGCGAGGACGACGATGACGGCGACGAGGAAGCCCTTGGCGACGAAGACGGCGGCGCGATTGCGGCGGCCGCTGGCGACGACGTCGTCGTAGGGGGCGGAACCGGCGAGGGCCCAGCGGTGGCCGAGCACGGAGACGGCGGCCCAGGCGACGAGGCGGCGCGGAGAGTCGCCGACGCTGACATCGCCGACCCCCGAACCGCCCTGCAGCATGCGGGTCTCGAGGGAGAACTCGGCGTGGCACTGCTGGCAGCTCCGGTCGGCGCGGACGGCGCTGCGGCCGACCATCTCGGGGTGGGCCACGCTCCAGAGCAGCTTCCCGTCCGCGTCCAGGAGCCAGCCGACACTGTGGCGGTTGATCGTGGTCACGGCGGTGAGGAGCGCGTCGATCCGCTCCCAGTCCAGGACCAGCAGCAGGCGTCCTTCGGGGCCGAGACCGCCGGCGGAAGCGGAGACGACCATCACGCGCCCGGGCAGGCGAGGATCGTGGGGCTCGACGATCGGCACCGCGCAGCGCATCGCCGGATCCGCGGGCACGGGGCGGCAGGCGTCTGCCGCCCGGGCCCACAGGGCGTCGAGCGCGTCGGTCTCGCCGGAGGCCGACGCCACGGTGCGTCCGGACGAGTCGAGCTGGGCGAGGTCGGCGGCGCCCTCGGACGCCAGCGCCTGGACGCCGCGCTGGAGGCGGGCCCGGGCTCCTCGCGGGTCCGAGCCCGGGGGCGGCAGGGTTCCGGCCAGGACGTCGATGAGCCGCGCCGCGTTGCCGAACGAGTTCTCGATCTCCCGCGCCGCCAGCCGCACGATGGTCAGGTGGTACTCGTTGAACCGCTCGATCAGGATGTGCTCGGTGCGGCCGGTGATCAGCAGGGCAATACCCACGAGCAGCACGACGATCACCGCGGTCAGGACGCGGATGGGAAGCGTGAGCTTGCGGAAGCGCTTGTCGGCGGTCTTCACGTCGCTCATGCTAGTACGAGGGAGGCTACCGCAACAGCCGGGAGGACATGGCCCAGTAGATGAGCGCGATCAGCGCGACCCCGATGGAGAAGGCGATGACCCCGATCGGCAGCAGCAGCTTCTTCACCTGCAGCCACTCGTCGCCCACCTTCATCTGTTCCAGCTCCCCGCTCTCCTGCAGGCGCTTCAGCCACCGGCCGCGTTCGTGCTCCAGCTCCTCGCGGGTGATCCGGCCGGAGAAGATCACGGGGTCCATCGGGAAGCGCTCGATGCGGAAGTGCACGTTGAAGAAGTGGAACGTGAAGATGAACCCCGCCGCGAGCAGCGCCTCGTCGCTGTGCACGACGAGCGCGACGTTGATCATCCAACCCGGCAGGAAGCGGGTGAAGAACTCGGGGAACCACATGATCAGGCCCGAGGCGCCGATCATGAACACGCCCCAGAACACGGCGAGGTAGTCGAACTTCTCCCAATAGGTCCAGCGGTCGAACTGCGGCTTGGGGCCCTTGCCGAAGAACCACTTCTGGTGCGCGATGAAGTCGCGGACGTCCTGCCAGGTGGGAACGGGCGAGTCCGGCCCGACGCAGAAGGCCAGGAACCGGCGTACGCGGAAGCGGCCGCTCTCGGGATCGCGGAACTGCTTGCGCCGGTGCCAGACTGCCGACGCGAGCTGGAGCAGGTGCAGCGTGAAGTAGAGCAGCGTGACGATCGCGCCGAAGCGGTGCAGGGCGCCCGCGACCTCCGGGCCGCCCATCAGGTCGAACAGGCCGCGCGCCCAGTCGGTGTAGTAGAACTTGAGGGGCATTCCCGTGATCACGAGCAGGAGGAAGCTCGAGATCACCAGCAGGTGCAGGAACCGCTCGAACGGGCTGAACCGGACGTAGGCCTCGCGGTCGTTGCGCGCGCGGAGCTTGGCCTCGCGGAACGTCTTCGAGTCGTGCATGTAGAGGTAGATCGAACGCACGAGCCAGAGGACGGTGTGCACGCCGAAGAAACCGAACGTACCGACGAGCAGCGAGGTCATCAGCACGAAGACCCAGTAGACGATCGGGTAGTGCTCGCGGTCCGAGTGATCGGCGTGGGCCTGGTACTGGGTGAAGTTCGAGGTGGCGTCGGGATGGCACCGGCGACAGGTGGAAAGGATGTTGGCGGGCGCGAGATGGGAGCGCGGGTCGCTGGTCGGCTGGATGTCGTGGTGCCCGTGGCAGTCGAAGCACGCGGCGACGCTGCCGCGACCCAGCTCGGCCGCCTTCCCGTGGTAGGTCTCGCGGTAGCGCTCGAGGCGGTCGCCGTGGCACTTGCCGCACCGCTCGTCGCTCTCCAGCTTGAACTTCTGCGTCGTGGGGTCGGCGATGCCGTGGACGGTGTGGCACGTCGTGCAGACGGGCGCCCGCGCGTCGCCCTTGGCCTCGAGCACCCCGTGGATGCTCAGCGCATAGATCTCGCGCACGCCGACGTGGCACTTGCCGCAGGTCGCGGGGATGTTGTCGCGGTGGATCGGCGCGCGGGCATCGGTGTCGCGGCGGATGTCGTGCACGCCGTGGCAGTCGTTGCAGGACGGCGCGACGACCAGGCCCATGCCGATCAGGCCGCGGGCATGGATGCTCTCCAGGTACTCCCGCGCCGCGTTCGGCTCCTTGATCCGGTTCTGCCCCGTCAGTCCGGGATTCGAATGGCAGCGCGCGCACGTGAAGGGGAGGTTCCGCTTGTACACGGGCGAGCGAGGGTCGTCGGGCGCCAGGATCTGGTGCGTGCCGTGGCAATCGCCGCAGCGGGCGGCGTCGGCGGAGCCGCCGAGGCGCCCCAGCCCGTGCACGCTCAGCCGGTACTGATCCGCCACCTCCCGGTGGCACGGCTCGCAGCGCGCCGCCGCGCTCTCCGGCTGGTGCCGCGAGAAGTCCGCGTCCGCGCCGTCCAGGCCGGAGTGGCACATCACGCAGTCGAAGCCGTGGTGGACGGAACCCGCCAGCGCATCGGCGGCGACGTGCACCGGGCGGCCCGCGGCGGTCGCCACCTGAGGCTCGGCATGACACCCCAGGCAGTAGCTTGACGGGGTCGATGCGGAGGCACGGGAGGAGGACAGGAGCAGCAGCAGGGCCGGAAGCACGGCCCCCAGCAGGCGAGCGCGCGGAATGGTCGGTTTCATCCCTACCCCTCGCGGACCGGGCTCAAGCTCCGCCCGTCTGGTGGCACATCAGGCACATGTCGTCGGTCCGCCCCGCGTGATCCGCCGGCATCGCGATCGGGCCCGCGGCGTGGCATCCGGTGCACTGCGCCCGCCCCTCCAGGGAATGCGGGATCGTCGGCGGACCGCCCGGCTGCGCCGGCGGCGAACCTGCATCCGCGGCCGCGCTCCCGGCGTCCGCCGCGGTGGGCGACGGACCGTTCGAGGCGTCCGGCGGCTCCGCCGCGGCCGGCAGGACGGCCGGAGAGACGCCCGCGGGCTCGGGGCCGGCGGGCGGCGGCGGCGCCGGGGCATCGGACGCGTGGTGGCACATGAGGCAGACGTCCTCGCCGCGGCCCTCGTGGTCGGCGGGCATCGGCTTCATCGCGCCCGGGCCGTGGCAGGCGCTGCACGGCGAGCGGCCCTGGACGGGATGCGGCACGGGCCGCGGCGGACGGAAACCGCCTGGCTCGCTCCCGGCGGCGGCATCCGGGGCCACGCCGCCCGCGTCCGAAGCGGGCGGGGGTGGGGTCACCGGGGCGAAGGCGGTCTGCTGGACCGTTGGAATTCCGGCCAGCGAGGTATTCTCGGAGAGCAGCAGCTTGAGGCCGACGACCGCCAGCGCGACGAACCCCACGGCGATGGGGAGGAAGAGCTTGCGGCGCCGCCCGAACGCAGGGTCGTCCTCGGGACGCCGCGGGCCCTCCTGCTCGAGCCGCTGCAGCTCCGCCGCATGCGCCTCGTGCATCTCCTCCTCGGTGAGCGCTCCGGAGACCATGGCGCGGTTCCAGTGCGCGACGTGGACGCCGTAGAAGTGCCAGACGATCACCGCCAGCACGGCCAGGATCGCCTCGTAGCCGTGCGCCGCCTTGGCCGCGGGCACGATCTCGCCGGGGAGGATCGAGGTGGCCTTGAGCGGGACGAGCAGGACGAACCCGGTGACGATCATCAGCACCGTGCCCCACAGGAGGGCCCAGTACTCGATCTTCTGCTCGAACCCGTACCGCCCGAACGCCGGGTGCGCGGCTTTCGACCCGAGGACGTGGCGGAGCCATTGACGGAAGTCGCGCACGTCCTGGAGACCGGGGAGCATGGAGAGCGGGACGCGACGGACGAGAATCTTGTAGGCGACCGTGACGAGGTGGAAGACGGTCTCGAGAACCAGGAGGATGGCGAAGAGGTGGTGCAGCGTGCGCACCAGCTCGATGCCGCCGAAGAACGAAATGACGCCCTCGGCCACGGGGTGCCCGGCGAACTTCTGCGGCAGGCCGGTCAGGGCGAGCATCGTGAAGGACACGACCATCACCCAGTGCTCGACGCGGTCCAGGCCGGTGAAGCGCGGGAAGACGCGGCCCGACGGCGACGGATGGTCCTTCGCGGCCCGGCGGCGGCGGATGCGCTTCTGGGCGTCGAGCGCCACGAGGACGAGCATGAGCCCGAGGATGCCGGGGATGGCGACGCGGTAGAAGAGCTGGACGTAGTAGGTGATCGGATTGCGACTCGGCGATGGCCGGTAGTGGCCGACCCACGCGCCGATGAACGACGGATCGGCGCCGGGATGGCACCGCTGGCAGGTCTTGATGAGGTTCGCCTTGATGACGTGCGACTGCGGGTCGTCGACCTTCCGGATGTCGTGGACCCCATGGCAGTCGTAGCAGACGGCCTTGTTGCTCGGAGCGTCGGGCGACTGCCGTGCGAACAGCTCGACGGTCGTCCCGTGGAAATCCGCGACGTACGTGTCGTAGACGTCGGCCGTGATGCCGTACTTGCCCATCCGGGCCGGGTCGGCGTGGCAGCGGGCGCAGATCTGGGGCGACTTGAGCCGGAACTCGGCCGTGCGCGGGTCGTGGATCCCGTGCACGCCGTGGCAGTCGCTGCACGTCGGCACGTCGGGATTCGAGTCCTCCAGCAGCGCCGCGCCGTGGACGCTCTCGCGGTACTGCGCGACGATCGTCGAGTGGCAGCGGCCGCAGGTGATGGAGATGGCCGAGCGCGGCTCGTCGGGCGGGCTGACGTCGTGGGCCGAGTGGCAATCGACGCAGATCGGCGCGTTGCGGTTGCCCCAGGAGAGCGCCTGGGCGTGCATCGAGTCCTGCACGCCGGTGTACTGCTGGACGTGGCAGCCGCGACAGCGCGTGTAGCTCCGGATGCTGTAGTCGCGGCGATCCTGCGCCGCGATCCGGCCGTGCGGCCCCGCCGTGTAGCCCTCGTGGCAGCCGACGCAGCCGACACCCGCGCGGCCGTGCACGCTGGCGCGGTACGATTCGGTATCGACGTACAGCGCGAGCGCGTCGCCGGAGGGCAGGGGGACCGTGAGGCCGCGGCTGGCATGGCAGCCGAGGCAGTCGGCGTCGCCGATGCCGGCGGCCGCTCCGGGCTCCGCGGATCCGCCGGCCTGGTGACAGGCCAGGCAGGTGCCGTTGGCGCGTCCCGCGTGGTCGGCCGGCATCGGTCGCACGCCACCCGCCGAGTGGCAGAGCGAGCATTCGTCGCGCCCCTGGAGTCCGTGCGGCACCGCGGGCGCACCGCCGACGCCCGCGCCCGGGACCGGGGGCTGTCCCCCGCCCTCCCCCGCCGGAGCATGGTGGCACGTCAGGCACATGTCGTCGGTCCGGCCCGCGTGATCCCCCGGCATCGGCCGCAGCCCACCCTCGCCGTGGCAGACCGTGCACTGGTCCCGCCCCTCCAGCGTGTGGGGAACGGCCGGCGGTCCTCCGGACGGCGGCGCCGCCTCGCCCGCACCGGCGTCCGCCGCCCCGGCGTCGGCACCGGTCGGCGACGCGCCCGGCTGATGACAGCCGGTGCACATCGAATCGGTCCGGCCCGCGTGGTCCGCCGGGAACGCCATGGGACCCGAGGAGTGGCAAGCCGTGCACTGCGAGCGGCCTTCCAGCGTGTGCGGGATGGAGGGTGGGCCGCCCGACGGCGGCGGCGCGCCGCCCGCGTCCGCGGGCGACGGGCCGGCGTCGGCGACGGCCGGCGACGCTCCCGGCTGGTGACAGCCGGTGCACATCGAGTCGGTCCGGCCCGCATGATCCGCGGGGAACGCCATCGGGCCCGACGAGTGGCAGCCGGTGCACTGCGAGCGGCCTTCCAGCGTGTGCGGGATCATCGGCGGACGCGACGGGCGCGTCCCGCCGGCATCCGCGCTGCTCGTCCCCGCATCCGCGCCGCTCGACGCGGCCGCGGCATGGTGGCACCCCGTGCACATCGAGTCGGTCCGGCCTGCGTGATCCGCCGGGAACGCGAGGGGGCCCGACGAATGACAGCCCGTGCACTGGGAGCGGCCTTCCAGCGTGTGCGGGATCGCGGGTGGACGCGACGGACGCGTCGAACCGCCGGCGTCGGCGGCGCTCGTTCCCGCGTCCGACGAGGTCGACCCGGCATCCGGCGCGGACGACGCCGCGGGGGCGCGGTGGCACATGGTGCAGGTGTCGTTCCCGCGACCGGCGTGATCCGCGGGGAACGCGATCGGGCCCGAGGAGTGGCAACCCGTGCACTGCGAGCGGCCCTCCAGGCTGTGAGGGATGGGCGGTGGACCGCTCGAGGGACGCGTCGAGCCGCCGGAGTCGGCGGCCGCCGTTCCGGCATCGGCAGCGGTCGCACCCGTGTCGGCGGCGGACGTCCCGGGATCGGTCGAGGCAACCCCGGCGTCCGGAGAGGACGCCCCCGGGTCCGGCACCGTCGCCGTCCCTCGATCGTCCGTGGCCGCCGCGTCGCGAGCGTCCGCGGCCGAGACCTCGCGGGTCGAAGTCGATCCCGCGTCGCTCGTCGTGCTGCTGGACCCGCCACCAGCGTGGTGGCAGGTCGTGCACGTGTCGTTGCCGCGACCGGCGTGGTCCTCGGGGACCCCGTGGGAGCCCGAGCGGTGACACGCCAGGCACTGGCCGCGGTTCTCCAGAGGGTGCGGGATGCTCGGCTGCGCACCCGCCAACCCGGCCCACACGACGCCGGCTACCAGGAGTACAACAAGCGAGGAAGCAACGCGTCTCCCGACCGACTTTCGAATTGACACTACCAGCGGCTCCGTTCGCCCCACTGACCGCACCCCCCACCTGCGCTCTCGGATGCCGTGTATACCAGACTGAAAAACCCAATGCAAGTAGGACCTTGCGATGGTCGGCCGGGACGGAATCCGGGCAAATTCCGGCCGAATTCGGAACGGCGACAGCCGTGACGCCCCGGCCCCGGCAGCCGTGCGACTGTTGATTTCAACGTTGGGTCCGTCAACGCCACGGGAAATTTAGTCCCCCTTTGTGCGGCGAACTTCTGCAGCGAGCGCCGGGGCGACCTCGAACAGGTCGCCGACGATGCCGTAGTCGGCGTGCTTGAAGAAGGGCGCGGTGGGGTCGGTGTTGATCGCGACGACGGTCTTGGCGGAGTCCATGCCCATGCGGTGATGGACGGCGCCGCTGATGCCGAGGGCGACATAGAGCTTCGGCGAGACGGTGCGGCCCGACTTGCCGACCTGGCAGGAATGGTCCCTCCAGCCGGCATCGACACAAGCGCGGGAAGCGCCGACGGCGGCGCCGAATGCGGCGGCGAGGTCCTCGACGAGCCGGAAGCCTTCGGGTCCGCGCAGGCCTCTTCCGCCGGCGACGACGACGTCGGCCTCGGCGAGATCGATGGGTCCGGACTCGACCGGCAGGCGTCCGGCGATCCTGGCGCGGGAGATGCCGGCGGCGGTCGCGGGCGTCACGTGCTCGATCGGGCCGGCGGGTCCGGCCGCCGCAGGGGGAAACGCGCCCGGACGCAGCGTCGCCAGGTCGGGGGCTGGTCCGCGGAACTCGATCGTGGCGTAGGCCCGGCCGCCCAGGACAGGCCGCACGGCGGAGAGCCGGCCGTTTCCCGCGAGTTCCAGCCCCGTGACATCCGCGGCGTAGCCGCAGCCGAGGTGGGCGGCCAACCGCGCGAAGGCCCCCCGGCACCGCGTCGTCGCACCGCCGAGCACCGCGGCGGGCCGGCGGGCCGCGACGAGCTCGCCGAGCACCGCGGCCCAGGTTTCCGCCAGGCCGTCGTCCAGAAGCGGGTGAGCGACCGCCAACACGTGCTGCGCGTACGGCGCGACCGCCTCGGCGACCTCATCGACATCGCCTCCCAGCACCACGGCGACCGGCCGGCCGCCGAGGGCCGCCGCCCGGCCGAGCGCCTCGCGGCAGACGCGCCTCACCCCGTCACCCTTCCGTTCCACGACCACCCAGATCTCACCGTTCATGCCGTCACTCCACCCGCCGCCCTTACCCGAGCAGCTTCGCCTCGTCCCGCAGCAGCCCCACAAGCGTCCGCGCGGCCTCGGGCGCCGGTCCCGCGATCATCCTGACCGGCGGGCGGGAGGGAGGGGCGTGGTAGCCGGTCACGGCGGCGACGGGGGCGAGCCGCTCCGGGGTGAGGCCGAGCGCGCCCAGGTCGAGCTTCTCGATCTTGGCGCGCATGGCCTTCATGACGTTGGTGACCTGGGGCACGCGAGGCACGGCCAGGCCCTTCTGCGCGGTTACCAGGGCCGGGAGAACGACGTCGATGATTTCCTTCGCACCGTCGGCGACGCGAGTCGCGCGCAGGCCGGGACAGCACTCGGCGACGTCCAGCTCCACAGCCTCGTCGACGTGGGGCCATCCGAGCAGCTCGGCGACGGCGCCGCCCGTGAATCCCGCCTCGTCATCGCCGGCCGCGCGGCCGGCCAGGACGAGGTCGGGGGCGAGGCGACCGACGGCGGCGGCGAGGACGCGGGCGATGCCGAGCGCGTCGGTGCGTCCCAGGGCGGGATCATCGACCTGCACCGCCCGGTCGGCGCCAAAGGCTATGGCCCGACGCAGGGCGTCCACGGCCTTCCCACCGCCGGCGGTGAGAGCGATCACCGCGCCGCCGAGGCTCGAGCGCAGGAGGAGCGCCTTCTCCAGGGCGATCTCGTCGAAGAACGACGTCACCCAGCGATCCTCGACTTGCAGCGCGTCGGGGCCGCCTCCCTCGTTCACCGTCACCCGCGCCTCGGGATCCGGAACCTGCTTCACCAGCACCACGATGTTCACGTCAAGCCTCCCGCTGGTCCCCTCCGCACGTCCGGACCAACAACCAACAACCGGCAACTCGACCCGGACGACCCACTCTTCCCGTTCTTCCCGCACTACTCCGCCAGATACCTCCGTCCGAGGAAATCGAGCAGCACCTCGTGGGTGCCGCCGCCGGAGAGCAGGAACCGGGCGTCGCGGAAGAAGCGCTGCGGGGGGTACTCGGTGGAGAACCCGTTGCCGGCGTAGATCCGGGTCGCCTGGTCGACGGCCTCCAGGCACATCTCGGTGGCCAGCCACTTGGCGCCCATCGCCTCGCGCATGCACTCCTGTCCCTCGTCGATCATCCAGGCGACGCGATAGAGGAGCGTCCGGGCCGCCTCGCGCTGGATCCAGAACCGCGCGAACTTCTCGCGGATGAGCTGGTACTCGGAGATGGGCTTGCCGAACGCCTCGCGCCGTTTCGCGTACCCCCGGGCGTCCGCCATCGCCTCGTCCGCGAGCGAGCAGGCGGCCAGGCCGGTCATGACGCGCACCTGGTTGAGGATGTCGCCCACATACGTCACGCCTTTGCCGGGCTCGCCCAGCAGGTGGTCGGCGGGGACGCGGACGTGGTCGAGGACGATCTCGCCGGTCGCGGAGGCGCGGGCTCCCAGCTTGCCGATCGTCTGGCCCCGCTGGTAGCCCGGCCGGTCGGCCTCGACGAGGAAGAACGACAGTCCCTTGAGCCCGGCCTTGGGATCGGTGGTGGCCAGGACGGTGGCGAAGTCGGCGACCGGGCCGTTGGTAATCCACTCCTTGGTCCCGTGCAGCACCCACTCGTCGCCCTCGCGCACCGCCGTCGTGCGGGTTCCGGCCAGGTCCGACCCGGACTGGCTCTCGGTGAAGCAGATGGCGGCGATCTTCTCGCCCTGGATCGCGGGCGCGAGCAGCTTCCGTTTCAGCTCCTCGGTGCCGAAGCGCCCGAGGAAGTACGTGCCCATGAGCATCTGCACGGTGACGGCCATGAAGAAGCCGCACGAGCCGCGTGCGAACTCCTCGAAGAAGATCATCGACGTCACGGTGTCGGCCTCCAGGCCCCCGTAGGCGGCGGGGTGGCGCAGGCCGAAGTACCCGAGCGCGGCGACCTCGTTCCACAGCTCCCGCGGGAAAGCCTCCCGCTCGTCCAGCTCCGCGATGCGCGGCCGGATCACGCGGTCCACGGCGTCCTTTACCTGTCGGCGGAAGAACTCGTGCTCCTCGGTGAAGCGGAAGTCCATGGCTCGCCTCCTGGCGCGGTGTGGTACACTGCCCGCCATGCGGAAGGCAACCATGCTGTTGGCGGCCGGGGTCCTGGCGCTGGCGGCCGCGGGCTGCAAGAAGGCGTCCGGCGACCCGGCACGATGCCGGGTCTTCGACCAGGATCCGGTGAACGCGGACGAGGGGGCGCTGGCGGGCCTGCGGGAGGCGTACGGGGACGCGGCGCGGATCGCGGAGTGCGCGAAGGCGGCGAAGGTGTCGGTCGAGGAGTTCGTGCGGACGCACCGGGTGGAGGAGCGGTTGCGCGCGGCCCGGACGATCCTGGAGGACACGGCGCAGACGGTGGTGGAGGGGGCGAAGGCGACGGCACGGCAGGTGGAGGAGGGCGCGACGGGAGCGCTGCAGGGGGCTCAGGACAAGGCCTGGGAGACGATCCGGGCCGTGCAGGAACAGGCGCAGTAGGGCGGCGATGGGCTCCGACTCGTTCTCGCGCGCCCTCGCCGAGGGCGGCTATGTCTGGGCGTTCCTGCTGGCGTTCGGCTACGGGTTCCTTTCCAGCCTGACGCCGTGCGTCTACCCGACGATCGGCATCACGGTGTCGATCTTCGGCGCGCGGAGCGTGAAGCGGCGCCGCGACGGGTTCTTCCTGGCGCTGATCTTCGTCCTCGGCATCAGCGCCATGTACTCGACGCTCGGCGTCGTGGCCGGCCTCACCGGCATGGTCTTCGGCTCGATCCTGGCCAACCAGTGGGTCGTGATCGGGCTGGTCGTGCTGCTGGCGGCGCTGGCGCTGTCGATGTTCGACCTCTACGAGTTCGCGCTGCCCGCGTCCTGGCAGACGAAGCTCTCGACGATCGGCGGCGGCGGCGGCAAGCTGAGCGTGTTCCTCATGGGGCTGGTCGCCGGGCTCATCGCCGCGCCCTGCACCGGTCCGTTCCTGATCGGCATGCTCGCCTACATCGGCAGCACCCGCTCGCCGGTGCTCGGCTTCAGCTTCCTCTTCGTCTACTCGCTGGGCCTGGGCGTGCTGTTCCTCGTGCTGGGCACGTTCGCGGTGTCGCTGCCCAAGGCGGGGCGTTGGATGACCGCAGTCCGCGGCCTCCTGGGCTGCATCCTGCTGGCCACGGGGCTGTACCTGCTGGCGGTGCCGTTCCCGGACGTCGGCGAGGTTTTCCGCTCCGGGTGGACCTTCGTGCTGGTGGCGGTGGGCCTGGTCGCCGTCGGCACGGCGGTCGGGGGACTGCACCTCCCGCTCAAGGGCGCCGGCGCGTTGGCCACGGTGCGCAAGTCGGTCGGCGTGCTCGCCGTGACCGTCGGGCTGTACGGCGTGTTCTCCTCGCTGACCTACGCCGAGCCGCTCGACTGGCGCCAGGACGTCGCGGCCTGCGAGGCGCGGGCGAAGGCCGAGCACCTTCCGCTGATGCTGGACGTCACGGCCCGCTGGTGCAGCGTGTGCAAGAAGATCGAGCGGACGGTGTTCACGGATCCGCGGGTGCGCGCCGCGCTGGCCGACGTCGTGCTGGCCCAGGTCGACCTGTCCACCGACCCCGATCGGGCGGAGGGCGGGGCGATCCGGGTGTTCGGGACCGACTACGCGCTGAGCGGCCTGCCGCGCATCCTGTTGTTCGACCGCTCCGGCCGGCTCGTCCGCGACTGGAACGGCCCCCCGCCGCACGGGGTCGCGCCACCCGCCGAGCCCCGGGACGTGCTCGACGCGGTGGCGGAGGCGGAGGCGGGGAGGTAGTTCTTGGTCCTTGCCCGAGCGGTGGCGCGCCGTCCGCAGGCACGTTATACTGCCGCGGACTAGGAGGTAGCCCCATGGTGGTACGCCCCTTGATTGCATCGATCGCCGCATCCGGCCTGCTTTGGATCGGCTGCACCGATCCGGACCCGAGCCTCGAGGGCGACGGCGGGCGTGACGGCGACGCGACGAGCGACGGCGACGGGTCGGTCGACGTGCCGCGGCCGCGGAACTGCGACAGCGGCAACGACCGCGATCGGGACTACATCCTGAACGTCGACGAGGGCGGCGGCACGGTGGACACGGACGGCGACACCACCCCCGACTCGCAGGACGACGACAGCGACGGCGACACGATCGCCGACTCGTCCGAGGCGGGCGACGTGGACTGCGAGACGCCGCCGCTGGACTCGGACAACGACACGGTGCCCGACTTCCGCGACCTGGACGCGGACGGGAACACGATCAGCGACACGGAGGAGGGCGACGTCGACCCGGACGGCGACGGCGTGGGCAACTACCGCG
>JACRCX010000029.1 GCA_016218815.1 Deltaproteobacteria bacterium | reverse complement strand
TGGCGGGGCGACCCGGCTTCCGCGCTGCTCGAGGTGCTCGACCCCGAGCAGAACCACATGTTCAACGACCACTACCTGGACCTGGACTACGACCTCTCCAACGTCATGTTCATCACCACGGCGAACACCCTGCAGGGCATCCCCGTGCCGCTGCAGGACCGGCTGGAGATCATCGAGATCCCCTCGTACACCGAGTTCGAGAAGCTCAACATCGCCGTGCAGTACCTGGTCCCGCGGCAGCGCGAGGCGTGCGGCCTGTCCGACCAGAAGATGGAGTTCTCCGAGAGCTCGCTGCGGGCGATCATCAACCACTACACCAAGGAGGCGGGCGTCCGGCAGCTCGAGCGCGAAATCGCCTCCGTCTGCCGCAAGGTGGCCATCGACGTCGTGCGCCGCACCAACAGCGAGCCCGGCGCGGTGGACCTCGTCGCACCCGACACGGACGCCGTGACGCGCATCAGCGCCAAGCACCTGCCCAAGCTGCTCGGGATTCCCAAGTACAAGGTCGGGAAGACCGAGCGCAAGGACGAGATCGGCATGGTGAACGGGCTGGCCGTGACGTCGACCGGCGGCGATCTGTTGACGGCCGAGGTGACGGTGATCCCCGGCAGTGGCAAGCTGAGCCTCACCGGGAAGCTCGGCGACGTCATGCAGGAGTCCGGGCAGGCGGCCCTGTCCTACGTCCGTTCGCGCGCCAAGCACTTCGGGCTGGCCGAGGACTTCTACCAGAAGCTCGACGTGCACGTGCACTTCCCCGAGGGCGCGGTACCGAAGGACGGGCCCAGCGCCGGCATCACCATCGCCACCGCGCTCGTGTCCGCCCTGACCAAGATCCCGATCAAGCACGACCTGGCGATGACGGGCGAGATCACGTTGCGCGGACGCGTCCTGGCCATCGGCGGCGTGCGCGAGAAGCTCCTCGCCGCGCACCGCGGCGGGGTCACCACGGTCATCATGCCCAAGGAGAGCCGCAAGGACCTGAAGGACGTCCCGCGCCGCGTGCTCCAGGCCCTCCGCCTGGTGCTCGTCGAGCACATGGACGAGGTCCTGCGCGAGGCGCTGGTGCTGGCCGAGCCCGAAACGCTCCTGGGCGAGGTACCGCCGTCGATGGAGTACCGCGACGGGCAACTCCACCTCCCTCCCGCTCCGAGCGAGCCGCAGCCGGCGGGGCAGCTGCCGCAGTAGCGGGTTCTCGGTTCTCAGTTCTCGGTTGTCAGCCGGAGCCGGGCGCTCTGCCGCTCCACCGCTCCACCGCTCCACCGCCCGGCCCCTTGCGCGCTGCGGTGGTTGCCCGTAGACTTCACCCCGATGCGGAGGCATCGAACGTTGCGATCGTCCACGTTGCGCGTCCACCCGCCCGGAGGGTTCAGGTTCAGCACGGCACGAGAGGGGTTGGGCGCCACCATGAGGAGATGGGGTTGAACATGTCGAAGGCGAATTCGCTCCGGCTGGTGCTGCTTCTGGCGGGTGCGGGGTTGTGGGCGTGCGAGGGTGGCGGGCACGCGAACGGTGAGGGGGACGGCGACGGGGGGGACGTGGCGGACGGGGACGGCGGCGCGGATGCCGACGTCGACGACGACGGCACGGCCGATGCCGATGGGGACGTGGGGACGGACGGGGACGGCGGGGAGGACGGGGGACCGGTCTGCAACACCTGTCATGGCGACACGGACAGTCCGGCGCCGCCGCTGGCGCTGGACGGCAGCTCCGCGACGACGTCGCGGGGCGTCGGTGCGCACCGCAGCCACCTTGGGTCGTCCGACTGGCACCACGAGGTCGCGTGTTCCGACTGCCACGTGGTTCCGATGGCGCTGACGGACCCGGGGCACATCGACAGCGATCTGCCGGCGGAGCTGACGTGGAGCGCGCTGGCGCGGAACGACGGCGCCGACCCCGGCTTTGACGGCACGAACTGCTCGGGCGTGTATTGCCACGGTGCGACGTTGCAGCCGGGCGGCAGCAACACGAGCCCGCAGTGGACGCTGGTGGACGGCTCGCAGGCCGAGTGCGGCACGTGCCACAGCCTGCCTCCGGGCGGGACGCACACGACACTGGACCGCTGCGAGTACTGCCACACCGAGGTGATCGGGGCGGGGTATGCGTTCGCGAACCCGGCGTTGCACATCGACGGGACCGTGCAGTCGAACGGCCCGCACCCGGACGGGTGGAGCGACGGCGACGTGCACGGGGCGGCGGCGGAGGCGGATCTCGACGCGTGCAAGTCGTGTCACGGCGACGATCTGCGGGGCGGCGCTGCGGGCGTGTCGTGCTATTCCTGCCACGGCGAAGGCTGGACGACGGACTGCACGTTCTGCCACGGCGGCGTGGACAACATGACGGGGGCCCCTCCGGAGGGAGTGGCCGGCCAGACGTCCCGCGACGACCTGGCGGTCGGGGCGCACACGCGCCACCTTTCGGACACGCCGACGCACCTGGCGTGGGCGTGCGAGGAATGCCACGTCGTTCCGGCCGATGCGTTCTCGCCGGGCCACATGGACGGTGACGGGCGGGCCGAGCTGACGTTCGGTCCGTTCAACCCGGCGGCGACGTACGACTTCTCGGCCGGCCGCTGCTCGAGCCTCTACTGCCACGGCAACGGGCGGGGGAACAACGGCGCGATCTCGTGGGCGGGCGACCCGACGCTCACCTGTTCGAGCTGCCACAACGACGAGACGGTGTCGGAGGCGGCGTTCACGATGTCCGGCCAGCACTGGAGCCACGTCGGTGACACGGGGCTGCGCTGCAACCAGTGCCACTCCACGGTCGTGAACTCGTCCAAGACGATCATCGATCGCACGCTGCACATCGATGGCGACGTCACGGTCTCGCTCGCGGCGGGCGGGACCTACAACCCGGCGACCCGGACCTGCACGCCCATCTGCCACGACCCGGAGACCTGGTAGCGGCGCCCCACCTTCTTCGCGTTCCCTGCCTCTTGGCGCCCTTCACGCGAACTCCGGGAGCGTCTGGACCCGGCGGCCTTCACCTGGAATTTGCCCCGTCGTTTCCGGTCTGGGATATTCGGGCCGCGGGCGTCCAGGTGGAGCCCGGAGGGGCCCGGGGCGGGGAGGAGTGCGGACGATGGGCCGGAAGCGGGTCGGCGTGCTGTTGGGGGGGATGTCGTCGGAACGCGAGGTATCGTTGAAGACGGGCGAGGCCGCGGCGGCCGCGTTGGAGCGGCTGGGCCACGACGTGGTGCGCATCTACGTCGACGGGGACGTCGACCAGGTGCTGCGGCAGGCGCGTGTCGAGGTGGCGTTCCTGGCGCTGCACGGCAAGTACGGCGAGGACGGCTGCGTCCAGGGCCTGCTCGAGCTGCTCGGCATCCCCTACACGGGCTCCGGCGTCCTGGCCTCGGCGCTCGCCATGGACAAGCTCAAGGCCAAGGAGATCTTCCGCCTGCACAACATCGCGACGCCGCCGTACTACGCGCTGCCCGCCGCCGATGCCGACCGCATCCTGGCGGTGCACGGCTCGTTCGGCTTCCCGGCGGTGGTCAAGCCGCGCCGCGAGGGCTCGAGCGTCGGGGTGACGGTGGTCCACGCGGCCGACGAGCTGGCCGAGGCGGTCCGGGACGCGTTGCGTTTCGACGACGAGGTGCTGGTCGAGCGTTTCATCAAGGGCAAGGAGATCTGCGTGGGCGTGCTCGACGGCCGCGTGCTCGGCGCGATCGAGATCGCTCCGAAGCGCGAGTTCTACGACTACCAGGCGAAGTACACGCCGGGGAGCTGCGACTACCATTTCCCGGCGCGGCTCTCGCCGACGCGCTACCGCTGCGTCCTGACGCTGGCCGAGAAGGCGAACCGGGCCGTGGGCTGCACGGGCGCCTCGCGGGTCGATCTCATCGTCACGGAAGGGGACAACGAGTACGTCCTGGAGGTCAACTCGCTGCCGGGGATGACCACGACCAGCCTCCTGCCGAAGATCGCGGCCGGCGCCGGCTACGACTACGACAAGCTCGTCGAGGCGATCCTCGCGGGCGCGAAGCTCCACGCCGGAGGCGCGCGCGCCTCGGCGGAGCCCACCGCCTCCGCGACGCCCTC
This sequence comes from Deltaproteobacteria bacterium, assembly GCA_016218815.1. GTDB lineage: Bacteria > Myxococcota_A > Polyangia > DRWM01 > JAAZOP01 > JAAZOP01. The sequence continues at coordinate 107,373 of JACRCX010000029.1, read as the reverse complement.
CCCGTCCGCCGCGACCAAGCGCGCGCTCGCAAGCTGATCGGGAACACGAAAAACGCCTACCCGCCGCCGCCGTCGTCCGCCACGTCGCCCGCGCCGTCCTCCGCGACGGCATCCGAGGAGCACGAACGCGGGCGAACCGGGGTGGACTCGACGGCGGAGGAGGCGAGCTCGGCAGGGACGCATCGGCCGCCGGTGTAGTGCAGGCCGCTCGGACAGCGGTCGTCCGGCTCGGCGCAGCGCCCCGTGGCGCAGACGCACACGCTGGCTTCCCCGCCGCAATGCACGCCGTTCGCCCCGCATTCGACGAATTCGAGCGAGCACCCCGGAAGGACGAGCAAGCCGGCGAGGGACACGAGACCGATGGCGAGACGCATCATGATGTCGGACCCTCCTTCGACTCGGGCTCCACTTTGGCCCCCGCCGGCTCCGGCGTCAAGGTTCCCGGGCGGCGGAAACCGGCGAGGAGGGCGAGGGCGTAGCATGCGGCGCCGAGGAAGAGACTGGCGCGGGAGCCGAGGTTCATGGCCACGACCATCGCCGCGACGGAGCCGAAGACGGACGCGGCGCCGTTGAGGCCCCAGCCCCAGGGAACGATCTCGGGATGGCGGGTCGAGATCAACCGTACGCCGGACGGCAGCATCATCCCCATCGCCAGGCCGGGCAGTGCGGTCAGCAGCGCGGCGATCCCGATTCGCGCCTGGAGCCCGGCCCCGAGCCACCGGTCGAAGACCCACGGCAGGAGGAAGACGTAGGCGAGCAGGATGACGATCACGGCGCCCGCGGCGAGCGCGAGGCCCAGCCGGCGGTGCCGCTCGGGAATCCGCTCGGAGAGGAAACTGCCCACGCCGCCGGCCAGCAGCAGCGAGAAGAGCACGACGACCAGCGAGTGGCTGGGATGACCCAGGAACAGCCCGAACCGTTGCAGCAGGACCACCTCGACCACGATGAAACCGACGCCGATGGCGACGAAGAAACCCAGGTCCCGCAGCTTGGACAGGGGGCGGGAGCGCAGCACGTCGCGGCGGTGCAGGAGGAGCGGGACCAGGATGAAGGCCAGGACGAGCAGGGCGACGATGGCGAACAGGGCGATCAGGACGGCGACGGAGAAGCTGTTGATCATCAGCTTGTCGAAGTCGAGCACCGCGGAGAACAGCTCGTGCGGCCGCACGCCGTAGAAGAAGAACGGGCGGTCGTCGTAGACGGGCGAGATGTCCGAGGGGAACGCGTCGAGCACCGGCTGCGGGTCGGGCGCGCGCACGAGCTTGGCCAGCGTGTCCTGGCGCTCCTGGCGCGGGACGTAGATCGGCATCATCCCGCGGTCGTTCGCCGCGGCGACCAGCGCGTCGGCCTCCTCGGGGGGGAACGGCGTCCGACGCACCAGGATCGTGCCGATGATGTTCTTGTAGGCGACGAAGACGTGCGCGTCGGCGTTCGGGACGCCGACGCGGCGCAACGCCTCGCGGGCCAGGGTCACGACGCGCAGGCACTCCATGTCCGGCGCGATGCACCAGCGGGTGAAGGACAGGATGCCGTCCGGCGTGAGGTGCTTCAGGTAGTCCACGAACGCCTCGACCGTGTAGAGGTAGTTCTCGGTCAGGGCGAAAGCGCCGCTCGCGGTGGCGGCCCAGGTGTCCACCAGCGTCGCCTGGATGACGTCGAACCGCTCGCTCGTGCGATGGACGAAGCTGCGCCCCTCGTCGACGGCGATCCGCACGTCGGGCCGCTTGTACAGGCCGCCCGTGCGCTCGAGGTACCGGCCCTGCATGACGTCGTGGGCGATGATGGGGTTGATCTCGACGCCGAGGACCGAGTTGCCGGCGCGCAGGGCGCCGACGACGTCGGTGCCGCCGCCGGGGCCGATGATCAGGGCCTTCTTCCCGCCGCGCACCGCGTAGACCAGGCTCGACGCGCCGGAGTACTCGTCCGGCGGCGCCTCCTCGTCCAACTCCGCGGCCGAGTGCACCTCGGTCTTGGCCATCGCGTCGATGTACATCGCCGGCCGCGCCTGCCCCGGGCGCTCCTCGACGACGACGCGGGAGAACGAGTTCCACTGCGCGAACGTGACGTAGCGCTCGTCGACCTCCTTGAACGACCCGACGCGCAGCGTCGGCCGCAGGAGGTTCAGGAGCAGCAGCGCCAACAGCCCGGCGGTGAGCGCGGCGGAGCGGACCGACCAGCGGCCCGAGGAGGTTCGGGGCTGGAAGACGAGCGACGCGCCGGCGGCGGCCGCGGCCACGAGCAGGACGGCGTTCTCGGCGCCCAGCGTCGAGAGCAGCGGCCCGGCGAGGAGGCACCCCAGGCTCGCGCCGGCCAGGTCGTAGAAGTACAGCTCGCCGATCCGCTCCCGCAGGTGGGTGATCGCGAGCGAGACGACCATGCCCGAGTAGTACATCGGCACGGCGGTGACGCCGTACATCATGGCCAGCTCGAAGAAGGTCTGCGAGGTGAACCGCGGCTTGTTGAACAGGTCGAACCGTCCGGTGACGCCGTGGTACAGCACGTAGATCAGCGCGACGACGGTCCACAGCGCGAAGCGCTTCGCGTGGTGCGCCAGCAGCTCCTCGAGCTTCTCCCGCGGGTAGCGTTCGGCGCGCACGTAGAGCACGACGCCGCTGACGCCGAGCCCGAACAGGGCGAGCGAGATGACCAGGAAGGCGAAGTGGTAGTAGAGGGTGTACGAGAAGATCCGGGTGAGGAGGATCTCGAGCAGGAGGGTGGAGCACGTGACGAGCGCGACGCCCGCGAATAGCCTGCGCATCGGGACGGACGTGTAGCACGGCGGGAAGCGGGGCGGCAATTGGTTGTTGGTTGGTGGTTGGTCGAGCGGGTCGAGTTGTTGGTCGAAAGGGCTAGAAGGTGAGGGCGAGCGAGAGGCCCCAGGCGGTGCGGCCGGACCCGGGATCGACGGCGACGGGGCCGGGAAGCAGCGAGAGGCCGGTGACGCCGGCTCCGGCGTCGCCGGAGACCTGCTCGGCGGAGCCGCCGCAGAGCGCCCAGAGAGGAATGCCGATGGCCATCGAGGTGAACCCGAGGCCCAGGAGGGTGTAGGCGACGATCGCCTGGACGCTGGTGTCGGATGCACCCTCGCCGCCGAGCGTGATGGCCAGCAGGACCCCGGCGCCCGCCAGCGTTCCGATCCCGTCGTAGGTGAGGTGCTCGCCCGCGGCCAGCGCGGCCGAGTTCTCCTCCACCAGATTCCAGGTCTGCTCGCCTCCGGTCGCCGCTACCATGAACTCGGTCGACCCGACGTGGAAGAGGTACGAGCCGTTCGGCACGCGGAGGCGGCAAGGCGTGCGGCACGCGACGGTGCCGCCGAGCGCCGGTGGCCCGCCTTCCTCGGCCGAGCCCGCGGCGAGGGACGAGGCGCCGCCGATGACGGCCACGCCGTCGTCGTCTGAAATGAACACCAGCTCGGTGACGCCGGGCAAGACCGCCCTCCCCTCGCTCTCCAGGACCGTGGGGCCGGTCGCGGGGCCTGCAGGGGCGACGAAGGGAGGAGGTTCGACCGCCGGCGGCGGCGAGGGTGGCGGCGCCCGGGGAGGAACCGCCGATGTGGGCGGCGGCGCCGCGGGGATGGTGGTCGCCGCGGGCGGCGGAGGCGTCGCCTGCGGCGGAGTGCCGGCGAGGGCCCCCACTTCGGCGAGCCACTCCGTCGACTCGAAGGCGTGATGCGGTACGCGGTCGCCGAGGAACAGGATCAGCCGCTGGCCACGCTCGAATGGCGGGCGGACATCGCCGAAGTACGCTTCGAACGAGCGCGATTCGGGGCACTCTTCGCTCGTCACGTCGCCTTGCGGGTACCCGTCCGTGTAGAGGTCCTCGGTTCCGGCCGCCGTCGCACCGCGCAGCGCGCGCTCGACCTTGTAGCGGAACCCGTAGGTCAGCTCGCACGGTGTCGCGCTGTCGACGGGCTCCAGCACCTCGACGACGAGGATCCGCTCGCTGCGATCGACCGTCGCGGCCAGGGACACGGCGGAGACGGTGCCGGCGCGGACGGGAACGGGAGCGGCGAGGAACGAGACGGCAGCGACGACCACCGGCGGCAACGAACCTCGACCGGATGAACGGGCGTGCGGGTCAATCCGATTCATGGTCAGGGAGCTTGGGGCCGAACGGTCGGGAGGTCAAGCAGCGCGCCGGCGTGGGCTTGGGCGTGGGCGTGGGCGTCGGCGTCGGCGTTTGCATCGGGGTGGCCGGGGCGGGCGAGGGCGGCGGTTCCGTTCATCGCACACCCGCCGTCTGGTTGCTAACGTTCATAACGTTTGATACCATAACGCCATGAACGTTAGGGAGATCAACGAGTGCCTGCTGCGCGGCGAGACGGACCGGCACGGGGTGCTCCCGCACCTCGAGGCGTTGCGCGGGCGGAAGTGCGTGTTCCGGTTCTCGTTCGGCCTGGACGAGTTGCCGGAGGAGCCGGGGGTGCTGATCGTCCGCGGCCCGCGACAGTACGGCAAGAGCACGTGGCTCGAGGGCGCGATGCGCGACACCGTCGCGGCCCACGGGCCGGGGAGCGCCCTGTACCTCAACGGCGACGAGATCCGCGGCGAGGAGAGGCTCCGGGAGCTGCTATCCGAGACGGCCGGGGCGTTCCCCGCGCAAGGCAAGGTCCGCCGCCTGTTCATCGACGAGATTACCGCCGTCGGCGGCTGGCAGGGCGCGCTCAAACGGGTGCTCGATGCCGGCGAGCTGCGTCGCGTGCTCGTCGTCACGACGGGCTCGAAGGCGGCTGACCTGCGCCGCGGCGCCGAGCGCTTTCCCGGCCGCAAGGGCCGGCTCGACCGGACCACCTACCTGTTCACGCCCATGTCGTTCGCCGAGTTCCGGCGGGTCTGCGGGGGCCCCCTGGGGAACCAGGCGTGGATTGGCTACATGATCTCCGGCGGCTGTCCGCTGGCCGCCGCCGAGCTCGCCGCCGAAGCGCGGCTGCCGGAGTACGTGCCAACGATCTTTCGGGACTGGATTCTCGGGGAGAACGCCGCCTCGGGCCGCTCGCGTGCCTCTCTGCTCGCCGTCCTGGAACGGCTGCTGGTCTGGGGAGGCACACCGCTCGGCCAGGCGAAGTTGGCGCGCGAGGCTGGTCTGGCCAACAACACCGTCGCAGCGGCCTACGTCGAGCTTCTCGCCGATCTGTGCTGTGTCGGCGTCTCGCAGGCATGGGACCCCGAGCGCCGGGTTCGCGTAATGCGGAAGCCCGCCAAGTACCACTTCGTCTGCCTGGCAGCGGCTGCCGCGTGGCACCCGGCGAGGCTGCGGTCGGCCGACGACTGGCGCCTCCTGCCCGAGCAGGAACAGGGGAAGTGGATCGAGTGGCTCGTGGCCCAGGAGCTGTGGAGAAGGGCGGCGATTCGCGGCGATGACGCGCCCGAGCAGCTCACGCACTGGCAGAGTGCGAAGCACGAGTTGGACTTCGTGGTGGGTCCGGACCGCTTCCTCGAAGTGAAGCGCGGGCGAACCTCCGCGCTCGAGTACGCTTGGTTCACGAAGACCTTTCCCAAGGCCCGCCTGACGGTGATCGGGCGGGACCGCTTCGAGACGGAGCGCGCTCGCGGCGTCACGATCGAGGACTTCCTCCTGGAGGGGTAGCGTTCGGCGGCACGGGCGGGTGGCGCTACCGCATCGCGTGGGGGCGGAGCAGCCAGGCGGTGTAGGGCATGCCGGAGAGCGTGAGGGGACGGCGGCGGAAGCGCAGGGAGGCGCCGGCGGAGCCGGCGCCGTTGTTGGTTCTTGGTGCTTGGTGCCTGGTCCGGACAGGGGGACTGGAGAGCACGCGGTGTGCGGCGGCGGTGAGCCAGATCTCGCCGGCGCCGGCGACGTCCTCGCCCAGCTTCGCGGCGATGTTGAAATCGCTGCCCCACAGGTCGTGTTCGAGCACGAGCGTCGGGCCCCAGCCGATGCCGATGCTGACGTGGATGTCGGATTCGTCGTCGGTATCCAGATTCGCCTCGGCCAGCCGATCGGCGATGTGCATCGCGGCCTCGACGGCATGGTGCACCGAGGGGAACCGCGCGAACAGGTTGTCGGCGTCGACCTTGACGACGACGCCGCGATGGCGGCGGACGATGGGCGAGCACAGCTCGCGCATGCGGTGGATCATCATCAGGTAGTGGAGAATGCCGCGCGCGACGGTGATCCGGGTGAAGCCGGACATGTCGAGCACGAAGATCGCGACGTCGCGCTCGAATCGCCGGCAGATGCGACGGTCGAGCGCCGCGATCCGGTCGTCGGTGCGCTCGTCGACCTCGCCGTCCGTCTCGCAGCAGCAGGCCGAGCGCTCGAGCAGCAATCCTGCCAGCTCGGCTTCGTCGGCGCAGGCGGGCGGCGACGGAGGGGGGGAAGTTGTTGGTCGTTGGTCCTTGGTTCCCGGTCCGGAGGTGCGGGGAGGGCGTGGTCGGGTCTTCATGATCGTGCCGCCTCGTTCCGTGTGGGTGTCCGCTCGCTGAAGCTCGCGGTTCCGTCAGACGATCAGCGTCCGGTCACCGCGGGGGCCGCAGCGTCGTTGATGGCGCCGTGCTCCTCGACGATGACCTGCAGGGGGCAGACGGGGACGCAGGCGCCGCACTCGACGCACTTCTCGGGCACGACGCGGTTGACGGGCCCGGCGTCGACGATCGCCTCGACCGGGCACTCCAGGATGCAGAACCCGCACTTGTCGCAATCCTTGCCGATGACGTGCATCGCCTAACCTCCGGCCAGCGGCGGCAGCAGGATGACCTCGTCGCCGTCCGCCAACGCCGTGCCCTCGCCTTTCAAGAACGCGACGTTGGTGCCGTTCACGATCACCTTGCACGACCCCACGACGTCGTCGAAAGCCCGCCCGTGCCGTTTCGACAGCGCGCGCAGCAGCGCGCGCACGGTGGAAGCCTCGACCTGCGCCTCGCGCACCCCCAGCGACTTCGGCAGATGCGCCGCGAAACTGACCTTGATCATCGCCGCCTCCGCTCCCCTGCCCTACCTGCGATCGTCGTCCACCCGACGCTCGTCGACCAGGACCACGGCGCCGAACTTCTCCGGACACGCCGCAACGCACCGCGCGCAGGCCACGCAGACGTCGTCGTGGATGAACGCCAGCTCTCCCTTGCGCCAGGTGATCGCCCCCGGCACCGGGCACTTCTTCCAGCACAGGCCGCACTTCTCGCACTTGGGCTCGACGACCAGGTAGCGGGCGGTCGAGCGGTCCTTCTCGGCCGGGACGTCGCGCAGGACGACGGCGTCGAAGTGCGGCGGGCAGGCCTGGCGGCACAGGCCGCAGCGGATGCACTTCTCCTGGACGATGCGCGCCTTGCCCCCGCGCCGCCACTCGATGGCGTCGACGGGGCACGCCTTCGCGCACAGGCCGCAGCGCTTGCAGCGCGCGAAGTCGATGTCGAATGACGAGCGCCGCACGAGCGCCGCCCACTCCCGCGCCTGGGAGCGCTCGAACCCGGAGCGCAGCTCCTCGCGCTTGCGTCCCGCCTCGTCGGCCCACCGCCGCGAGTCGGACAGCGTGCCGCGCAGCACGTCGCGCTCGCCGTCGAACAGCTTCCGGCGCCGCTCGCGGAAGGTTTCGGGCGCGCGGGCGAGGTCCGCGACGACGGGTGCGGCGTCGTCCAGGTCGAGCTTCCGGAGCAGATCGAGCGTCGGGACGCCGCGTTCGTCCCAGTCGCGGACCTGGTAGTAGACCGGGAGCATCTCGGCGAGCGGGACGCGGGACTCCGGGACGCGCGGGCGCTGCGGCTCGTCGGTCATCCGCGGCGGCAGGGAATCCTCGTCGGCGAGGATCCCCTCGCGCAGGTTGAAGAGGCGCTCCAGCGTGTAGCCGCGCTCGCCGACGGCGCTGAAGAGGCCGAGGTTCATCTTCATCCCGGTCCACGTCTCGAGGGCCTTGGAGTGGGGCAGGAGCGGGAGGTGGAACGGCATGCCGTCGGGCTTCATCTTGCCCTGGTTGCCCAGGAGGAAGCGGGTGAGCTTGAGCGCCTGCCCGGTGATGCGGGCGGCCAGGCCGTGGGGATTGACGGCCCAGGAGGGGACGTCGGGGATGACGGCGTAGGTGGTGAAGATGCAGCCGCCGGCCGCCGCGACGGCCTCCATGGTGTTCTGCTGGAAGACGGTCAACGCCGGCTTGGCCAGGGGCGTGAGCGGGTCGATGTTGAGCGGGCCGAGGGCTTCGAAGAAGACGAGGTATCCGCCGTTGATGTGGCAGCCGCCGCGGTTGCTGACGGCGTAGCCCAGGCCGTGGCCGACGGCGCCGCGCGGCTCGTAGGCGGCGAACTCCATCCCCTTGGAAGACATCGACAGCTCGGGCGCGCCGCGACGCCGCGCCATCCTCAGGCTGCCTTCCGCCAGCTCGTCGCCGATCCCGCGCCGGTAGGCGATGTCCTCGAGGAGCTGCTCCATCCCCGACGAGTCCTCGAAGGAGACCGGCAGCTCGGGCAGCAGCCCGCGTTCCTTCAGCTCCATCGCCGTGGCCAGGGTGGAGCCGAGCGTGATCGTATCCATGCCCAGCGCGTCGGCGAGGAGGTTCCACTCGATGATCTTCGCGAGGTCGGGGTTGAGGATGTTGGGCCCGAGCATGCCGATGGTTTCGAATTCGGGCCCCTTGCGCTCCTTGCCCTGCCAGCGCACGACGCGGCCGCAGCGGATGGGGCAGGAGAGGCAGCCGTCGTTGCGCGCGAGGTACCGGTCGGCCATCGTCAGGCCGGAGACCTCCTCGGCCTTGTCCCAGGTGCCGAAGCGGAAGTTGCGGGTGGGCAGCGTGTTGGTGGCCGCGGTGCCGCTGACCAGGGCGGCGGTGCCGTAGCGGGGGAGCTGCCGGCCGGTGATCGAGTGGCCGCGCAGGGTGGAAACCCATTTCTTGACGGTCGCGCGGAACGCGGGCTCGTCGGCTGAGGCGTAGCTTCGGGCGCCGCCGGCGGTGATGAGCTTCAAGTTCTTGGAGCCCATGACGGCGCCGGTGCCGCCGCGGCCCAGGACGCGCTCGCCGGAGATGATCGCGGCGTAGCGGACCAGGTTCTCGCCGGCGGGTCCGATGACGAGGCGGCCGACCTTGGGCGGGAGACCGTGCTGGACGGCCTCGGTATCGAGGCCCCAGAGGTGGCGGGCGTCGAGGAAGCGCGCGCCGCGCTCGTCGATGGCGATCCAGGCCGGGGCGTCGGCGCGCCCGCGGACGACGAGGCCGTCGTAGCCGGCGCGCTTCAGGAAGACGCCGAACTGGCCGCCGCAGTTGCTGGAGAGGATGCCGCCGGTCAGGACGTTCTTGGTGGAGAGGTTGAAACGGCTGGAAGCGGGTGCGCCGGAGCCGGTGAGAGGCCCGACGGTGAAGACGAGGATGTTCTTCGGCGAGAGGGGATCGATGCCGGGTTCCAGCTCGTCCCAGAGGACGCGCGCGCCCAGGGCCTTGCCCCCGAGGTACAGCTCGAGCAGGCGGTCGGAGAGGGGGAAATCGCGCTGGGAGCGCGAGGACAGATCGACGTCCAGCAAGCGGCCGGCGAAGCCGGAGTATCGGGTGTTCATCGGGGAGGAATGTAGCGGGAGGTGGGAGGGGGAGCAAGGTGGTTGTTGGTTGTTGGTGGGTCGTTCGGGTTGGAGTTGTTGGTCCGGAGGGGCCGAGGCATGGGCGATCGGTTCCTGGAAGACACCGATGAACACCGATGGACACCGATGGGAGAACAAGTAGGATGGCCGCTCGCGATGGCCAGGCGAAGGACACGGGCGGCACCGGAACGGATCGTCTGCCCGGCCTGCGAGGCGCCTTCCCCCGCCGCCGCGGACCGCTGCGAGGAGTGCGGCACGGAGCTGTGGCTGGAGGGACGCTTCGGCCTGGTCGAGTTCCTCGGCGCGGGCGGCCAGGGGCGCACCTACCGCAGCATGGACCGGAAGGAGCGGCGCCAGGTGGCGGTCAAGGAGCTGTCGCTCGCCTGCACCCGCGACTGGAAGACCCTCGAGCTGTTCCGCCGCTCGGCCGTGGTGCTGCGCGGCCTTTCCCACCCGTCGATCCCGAAGCTCGTCGCCGGTTTCGAGCTGGAGCGCAGCGGCGTGACTTTCTACTATCTGGTGCAGGACTTCATCGACGGCGTGGATCTGAGCGTCTCGCTGCGCGAGAAGCGGCCGATTCCGGAGGACGAGGCGCGCCGGGTGCTCCTGGAAGGGCTGGAGATTCTCGAGTACCTCCACGGACGATCGCCGCCCGTCGTGCACCGCGACATCAAGCCCACGAACCTGATGCGCCGGTCGGACGGGCGGCTGATGCTCATCGACTTCGACATCGTGCAGGACGTCCTGCGACCGGCGGGGGGCTCCACGGTCGCCGTGGGGACGCCCGGCTACGCGCCGCTGGAGCAGTACGTCGGGCTGGCGACCACGGCGACCGACATCCACGCGCTGGGCGCGACGGTCGCGGCGCTGCTGGCGGCGCGCGAGCCGTGGGAGATGATGGCGCCGGGCTCGCACCGGGTCGACTTCCGTCCCCACGTGCGCGTCGGCGGCGCGCTGCCCGAGGTGCTGGAGCGCATGCTCGACCCCGACGTCGCGACGCGCCCCGTGACGGTCGCGGCCGTGCGCGAGGAGCTGCGGCGGGCGGACGAGGCGCAGGAGGCGACGAGGCGTCGCCGCGAGAAGAGCGCGGGCGAGCGGACGGGCGCCGCGAAGCGCCGCTGGCGCACGGCCCTCGCGGCGATCGTGGCGCTCGGCGGCGTCATCGGCATGACCGAGCTGATGCTCTGGCTCGAGCAGGGGCCGAACGCGGGTCAGACGGGGCCGGCGGTGCCGCCGGCGGTCGGCGTCGCGGAACTCGGGACGATGGAGGGCAACGCCGAGCGCCGGCTGATCGCGGACGGGCTGGGCGCCGACTGGACGCGGCTCGACCCCGTGGCCGCGCTGCCGTGGTTCACCGCCGCGGCGCGCTCCTGGCGCGCCGACGCGCAGCCGTCGAAACTGGAGGCGAGGCACGTCCGTCCGGACGGGACGGTGGATCTGACCACGCTGCACGACGACGAGAACGTGGACGGCGAGGTCGACTATGAGTTCGCGCAGCCCGCCGCATCCGGCGAATGGCTGCCGGGGATCCGCTTCGAGCTGCGTGGCGGGACGGTGACCGCCCGGTCGAACACGACCGCAAGGAGGGCCGACGACACCTCGACGTGGTTGCCGGCGGCCCCGTGCGGGCTGGCGCAGGCGGTGGCGGGACTCCGCCGCGCGGCCGTCCTGCCGGCGCGGCCGTACTACGACGCGGAGCTGACGCCTCCCTGGACGGGCGAGGACGGGCCGGCCGGCCTGCCGGCGTCGTGGAGCCTGGAGGCGGTGGCCTGGCAGTCGGGCATTCCCGCGCTGGCGCGGGCGGACACGTGCGAGGCCGTGGACCAGCAGGGCCGTCCACTGCCCGATCCGGGGTGGGACGAGCCGGTCGTGCGCGCGGGGCGCGTCACGGACGCGTCGGGCGACGCTCCGGTCGTCGTGGGCACGGATTGTTCGACGCGGGTCGACCACAAGTGGGAACGGGGCGGCGGCTGTTCCGTGGCGGTCTTCTGCGGCGAGGGCGCGTGGTGGGAGTTTTCGCCGGCGTGCCGAGTCGCGGAGCGGACGGTGATGGGGGCGACGGACGAGCACGGCGCGTGGGTCGATGGCAGCCCGAAGCTCGAGCTGGACCTGCGTGCGGGGCGGGCGGTGGTGTCCGAGGCGCTGCCGCGCGAGTACTCGGTGACGATCGCGCTGGAGCCGACGACCGATGGGCGATGAGCGGACCGTCCTGTTGTGTCCGGCTTGCGGCGCCGAGCTGCCGGCGGGGGCCGAGCGGTGCGGCGGATGCGGGAGCGAGCCGCTGCTGCGCGAGCGCTATTCGATGGAGCGGTTCCTGGGCAGCGGCGGGCAGGGACGGACGTACGCCGGACGGGACCGTCAGAACGGCGAGCAGGTCGCGGTGAAGGAGCTGTCGGTCGCGCGTTCGCGCGACTGGAAGATGATCGAGCTGTTCCGGCGGTCGGCCGAGGTGGTGGCGAAGCTGGAGCATCCGGGGATCCCGCAGCTGGTGGACTACTTCGAGGTCGAGCGTTCCGGGGTGACGTTCTACTACCTGGTGCAGGAGTTCATCGATGGCGAGAGCTTCGCCGCGCAGCTCGCGCAGGGGCGGCGGTTCGACGAGGCGGAGGCGCGGGAGATCGCGCGCGAGGCGTTGGGGATCCTGCGCTACCTCCACGGTCGCACGCCGCCGGTGGTCCACCGCGACGTCAAGCCTTCGAACCTGATGCGCCGGCGCGACGGGCGGCTGGTGCTGATCGACTTCGACCTCGTGCGGCAGCACGCGCGGCCGGCCGGCGGATCGACCCTCGCCATCGGGACGCCCGGTTTTGCGCCGCTGGAGCAGTACGTGGGCGAGGCGACGCCGGCGACGGACCTGTACGCCCTGGGGGCGACGCTGGTGGCGCTCCTGTCCCGCAAGGAGCCGGCGACGCTGCTCGACGGCCGCACGGCGCGCCTCGCGTTCCGCCCGCACGTCAACGTCGGCGACTCGCTGGCGGCGATCCTCGAACGCCTCCTGGAGCCCGACGTGCGTCGCCGCTACGCCACGGCCGAGGCGGTGCTCGCCGATCTCGAGGCAGAGGTCGTCGCGCCGCCGCGGCCCGCACCCGAGGCGGCCGCGCCGCGCAGCCGCAAGCCTCCCGGCCGCCTGGCGCGCTGGATCGAGAAGCTGTCCGAGCCGGGCAGCCTCGCGACGGCACTGGTCGTGCTCGTGGTCGTGGGGTTCCTGGCCTACGTGGCGATCCGGGCCCTGAGCGAGGAGCGGAGCGCGACGCGGGCGGAGGAGGCGAAGCGGGCGTCCGACGTGACCGACTCCGGGAACTGGACGTCGCTGGACGACGCGTTCCGCTGGGGTCTGGACGGCAGTCCGCACGACATCCGCAAGCTGGTCACCAGCGATGCACCGGACCTCGGGCGGCTTGACCCGGTGGGCGCGCTGCCGTGGGCGGCGGCAATCGCGCGGCGCTGGAGCGCGGACGCGGTGCTCTCGAGCGTCCGGGTGGACGACGGTGGTCCGGGGGGGACGGTCGACGCGGCGGCGGAGTCCGCCGGTCGGGTCGCGTACGAGTTCGTTTCGCCGGAGAGGATCCGGTCGTACTACGACAACCTCGCGGTGCGCGTGGCTCCGATCGATCACGAGCTGCGGCTGACGCTCTATTCCGGCCGGGTGGAGCTGTCGTTCGTGGTGGGGCAACCGCCGCAGGAGCCGCCGCCGGCGGTGGGGGAGCCGACGTGTCCGTTCCCGGACGTCGTCGCGTCGTGGCGGGCCGCCTCGGCCGCCGCGGCGGGTGCGGGGGTCGATGCCTCGCTCACGAGGGAAGACGTCGCGGCGTGGCGCATCGGCGACGGCGGTGGAGGCTCGACCGTGCGGGTCGACGCCGGCACCTGCGCGGTGCTCGCCGCCGAGTGCGCGGCGTGCGCGTCGGCCGGCAGCACGTGTGAGGGCGGGAGCGGCGAAGCGTCGTCGGCGACGGACCGAGCGGTCGCGATCCCGCCGCCCGGGGAGGGGTGGGCGCCCGTCGCATGCGAGGACGAGGGGTGGACGGCGTTCGCGCACGCAGGAACGGTCGTCGAGGCGCGCGGTGCGGCGCCGGTGCCGCTCGGGGCGCCGGTCGAGGTGCACGTCGCGCTGGACCCGGTGCCGGGTGAGCTGAACTGCCGGATCGTGCTCGCCTGCGCGGGGAAGACCCTCTACGGGGCGGAAACCTCGGGCTACAACCGGTGCGCGATCGAGGGCGGCCGCCCGGCGACGGCGCTGGATGTCGTCCCGGCCGAGAGCGACAGCGACCCGATGATGCGCCTGGACCTGCCGGGTGGAACGCTGGCGGTCGGCGGCGGCACCGGCAGCCGGTACCTCCTGGAGTTCGCGCTGGAGCCCGAGGACGCCGGCACGGGAACGACCGTCCGCCGGGCGACGGTCACGTCGGCGGAAGGGGCGGCGCCGGTTGCCGTGGGTGCGTCGTGCGAGCTGGTAGTGCGCGGTCCGTTCGAACAGCATCCGTGCCGGTTCGTGGTGGGCCTTGTCGATCGCGCGCCGCTGTACGGCAACGAGGGCAGCGGCTACAACCCCTGCACGATCGTGGGGGGAGCGATCCAGCCGGTGCGGGACGACGTGCCGTCGGGGGAGGACGGCGACCCGGTGTTCGAGTTCGATCTTTCGCGCGGCGAGGTCCGGATCGCGGACCCGGGAGAGGGCGACGCCGGCGAGGGGTACGAGGTGCTGGTGCGGCTGGACGGGGCGGGGGGAGGTTCGCCCTAGCGCGGGGGAGGAGGAGGAAACCATGGGTTGGCATCGGTCTTTCGCTGTCTGGACGCTCGCGTCGGCGACTTTGGTTCCCGCGTGCTGCGGCACGCCGCCGCAGGAGCCCGTTTCGCCCCCGCCGCAGCAGGCCGTCTGCGACCCGGCGGCCATCCCCGAGCCGGCGTGGGCGGACGAGGTTCTCTCCGCGGGTGACGCGGCGCGCATCCTGCGGGAGGCGCAGGGCGACCCGGAGAAGGCGGAGTCGCTGGCGAAGATGCGCGAGATCTTCTACGTCGCGGACCTCTCCTGGGCCAGCGGCAGCGAGGCGAGCGCCGAACGCCTGCTCCGCCGGTTCGAGCGCGAGTTCGAGAATCCCCGCTATCTGTCCGCGGAGGACGTGCAGACGGCGCTGGCGGACATGCGGCGCATCGCCGATGCCTATCCTCCCCCTCCGCCTCCCGACGATCCGCAGGCGACGTACTACGGATGGAACAAGGTGGAGGCGATGCTGGAGCCGGTGGAGGGGCTGCTGCCGACGGTCGGCGAGGCGTTCGACGAGCTGCTCCGCATGCCGCAGGAGCTCGTCCTGCCCTTCCTCGTCGACCAGTATTTCACGGGCGACTTCTACCATCCGTACAACATGTCGAACCGGCTGTTCACGCTGCTCACGACGAGCGGCTTCGGGTACGAGGTGCTCGGGGTCGTCGAGGCGCGGCTGGAGCACGGGGACCCGGGCGAGGGGGCGGACAACATCTACGGCCTGTACTGGTCGGACGCGGTCGGGGCGGCGCGGGAGATCCTGGGGCCGGAGTTCGACGACTGGTACTGCCGGGTCCACGGCAACTCGTTCGACGAGGACCGGGTCCGGCACGCTCGCGCCGGCGATTGAGGCGGGAAGCCGCGCGGCCGATCAGGGCGACCAGCAGGGCCCGACCCCGAACGCGGCCCGCCAGGAACCGGCCCGCATGCGCTCGCAGTCGTTCCCGTACGTCGCGCCGTCGCAGCCGCAGACCGGCTCATGATCATCCGCGCACGCTCCCTCGCTCCGCGGCGTGCAGGAACCCGGCGCGTAGCAGGAACCGGCCGGGGAGGAGCAGAACTCGCCCGATTCGCAGTGCGTCTCGTTCAGACAGAACGGGTAGACGGGATTGTCCAGACCGCCATCCTCCGGGCCGCCCGCCGCGTCATCGCCGGGATCATCGGGTTCGCCATCCGAACGTTCATCGGGGTGGTCGGGCGCGTCCTCTTCGGACGCGACATCGGGGCCGCCGCGATCCTCGCCGGCGGCGTCCCCCACCCACCCGTCCTCGTCGCCCTCGACGGAATCGGCCGGCGAGTCGCCGGACGTCCCGGCCTGACTGCCGTAGCATCCGTGGAGAAGGGCCAACGCCACGACGAGGGTTCCTGCTTCCCTGAGCCTCCTGGGTTCACCCATCGGATCCTCGCCGCCCTGTCTCACCCGGGCCTACCGGCCGCACTGCTCGTCGAAAGTGCTCCCACGCGCTTCGATCCCCGGCCGTGTGAGCACGGTCGTGTCGACCGGCAGCTCGCGCACCTCGAAGACGACGTCCTCGGCGGTCAACCTCGCCGTTCCCGCCTCGACGACCGGCACTTCGATCATTCCGGCGGGACAGTCGAGCGCGATGTCGCCCGCCGCGTCGGTGCGCAGCACCCACACGCCCCCGCCGCCCGCGGGGTAGCTGCCCGTCGTGCCCGCGAGGAGCAGTCCGCCGTCAGGCAGGACCAGCAGGGACCCGATCTCGTCGTGTTCCAGGCCGCCGTAGGTGCGCTGCCACTCCACCGCACCGTCCGCATCCAGTCGCAGGATCCAGAAGTCCCGGCCGCCTGCGCCCAGGCCGTCGGTCAGGGCGGCCACGACCCAGTCGCCGTCGCCGGCCGGCTCCAGGTCGACCGCCACGTCCTCGCCCGGGGAGCCGAACGTCCGCGCCCATTCCAGCTCGCCGTCCGCGGTGAGTTTCGCAAGCAGGACGTCCGTGCCGCTGGGCGTCGCCGCGTACATCGATCCGCCCACGAGAAACCCGTGGTCCGGGGTTGGCCGGGCCGCGTGCAGGCGGCCGCGAACCGTACCGGCCAAGCGCCTGATCCAGACCGTGGTACCGTCTGCCGCGAGCCGCAGGACGAGGGGATCCGTGTAGTCGAAGCCGAACGGCGGGTTGAAGGAGTCCGTGCTGCCGACGAGCAGCAGTCCCCCGTCGCCGGAATCGGTCGCGCCGAATGCCCGGTCGTAGCCGTCGGCGCCCCACGCGCGCGACCAGACGACCTCGCCGGACGGCGCGACGTCCAGCAGCCAGATGTTGTCCATCCCGAAATCGGCGGAGTCGGTGAAGCCGCCGAGGAAGGCGCCGCCGGCGGCGGCTGGCACGACGAACCGGATGCTCTTGTTGTAGGTCGGGACTTCGCTGGCGTAGCTGCGCGCCCACGCGACCGACCCGTCGGCGCCGAGTCGTTCGATCGCGAGCTCCTCGCCGTCGGTCCAGATGCCGTGGATCAGGCCGGCGGCCGTCCAGCCGCCGTCCGCGGCGGCGATGGCGGTGATGGGATCCGCGTTGTACCGGCAGTCCCAGAGCGGGTCGCCGTGCAGGTCGATCCGCAGCAGTCCGTTGCCGGCGGTGACAGCGACGCCGGCCGCGTCGATGGCGATGGCGGCGCCCACCGGCGCCCAGCTTCGATTCATCCCGTAGGTCCGGGCCCACGTCGTGCCCGTACCGTCGACCCGGTCGGCGTCGGAATCCGCATCCGCGCCGGCGTCGGCGGGAGCATCGACGTCGCCGTCAGGGGCGCCGTCGGCTTCCACATCGCCATCCTCGTCGGCTTCCGCCTCCGGTCCGAGCAGCACCTGGCCGCCGCAGGCCGGTGCGACGGCGAGCACGACCGCGATCCAGATCTGGCGACACCCCACGGCGACCATTGTAGCGCGGGCCAACAAGGCGGCAAGCGGTGGCCGGCGCCGATCAGGCTACGGGACGATCGATGCGGAGCAGCAGACCGGCGAGGGGTCCGGCCGAGGCGACGGCGGCAGCGATGCGTCGGGCCTGGGCGACCACGTCCGGGTCGGGCGAGCAGACGTAGAGCAGCGCCAAGTCAGGCCTCTTCGTTGTCGCGCACCGCCCGATCGATCTCGTCCGGGTGGGCGTCGGTGTAGGCCCACGCGCTGACCAGGTCGGCGGCGCGCAGCGTCGGGTAGTTTTCGAGAATGCGGGCTTCGCTCCAACCAAGTCGTCGGAAGCGCGCGAGGCACCACACGGGAATCCGCGTCCGCACGACACACGCCTCGCCGCCCGCCACGAGGGGGTCCTTCTCGATGCCGGGCCATGCGTCGACCAAGGCGCCAACGAGCTGCTGCAGGAGCTGCGCCCTCTCCGCCGGCCTCAGGCTCGCCAGTTGCGATTCGAGCTGTTCGCGCGTCACGGCGACGCCACCTCCACGAAGCCAGCATGGCCTCGCACCACGCCCCGGTCAAGGACGGGCGGGGTAGCAGCGGGCGCCGACGACCACGACCACGAGGGGAGCGGGGATACCCAGCGAACGCCGATGATGCTACGGTCGCCGCGTGGCGACGGCGGAATTCCGCAGGGCCCTGGGTCCGGCGCGGCTGGGGGGGATCGAGCTGCGGAACCGGGTCATCAAGGCGGGGGCGTACGAGGGGATGTGTCCGGGGGGGGAGCCGTCGGACGCGTTGATCGAGCACCACGTGCGGCTGGCGCGAGGCGGCGTGGGGATGACCACGGTCGCGTACTGCGCGGTATCGCCCGACGGGCGGACGTTTCCGCAGCAGATGCACCTGCGCGCGGCGATCGTGCCGAAGCTGCGCGAGCTGACGGCGGCGGTGCACGCGGAGGGGACGAAGGCGTCGCTGCAGCTCGGGCATTGCGGGTTCTTCAGCCGCAACCGGGAGGTCAGGGGCGGCCGACCGTTCGGGCCGTCCTGGAAATGGAACATGTACGGGACGCTCGTCGGGATGCCGCTGGCGCGCCCGATGACGGACGACGACATCGTGCGGACGGTGGAGGAGTTCGGCGGGGCGGCGGAGCTGGCGGTGGGGGCCGGATTCGACGCGGTCGAGCTGCACCTGGGGCACGGGTACCTGCTGAGCCAGTTCCTGAGTCCGTGGACGAACCGGCGGGAGGACCGCTGGGGCGGGTCGCCGGCGAACCGGCTGCGGTTCCCGCTGGAGGTGGTGCGTGAGGTGCGGCGGCGGGTCGGGGCGGGGACGCCGATCCTGTGCAAGATGAACCTGCGGGACGGTTTTGTGGGCGGGTTGGAGGTAGACGAGGCGGCGGGGGTGGCGCAGGCGCTGGAGGCGGAGGGCGTCGCGGGGCTGGTGCTGTCGGGTGGGTTCACGAGCCGGGACGCGTTCTACCTGTTCCGCGGGGGGATTCCGCTGCGGCAGATGATCGAGGTCGAGCACAGCGCGATGCAGAAGGCGGCGCTGGCGCTGTTCGGGCCGTTCGTGCTGCGGGAGCATCCGTTCGGGGAGCTGTACTTCCTGGACCTGGCGAAGCGGGTGCGGGCGGCGGTGGGGATGCCGCTGGGGTACCTCGGGGGAGTCGTGTCACGGGCGGGGGTGGAGCGGGCGATGCGGGAGGGGTTCGACTTCGTGGTCCTGGGGCGGGCGTTGGTGGCGGACCCGGACCTGGTGGAGCGATGGGGGCGGGGGGACGTGGAGCGGAGCCGGTGCAACGCGTGCAACCGGTGCGTGGCGGAGATGGACCGGCCGGGGGGCGTGCGGTGCGTGCTGGGGACGGAAGGTTGACATCGGGCCTCGGGCGGGTAGACTGCGCGTCCTGCTCCCGGGCAGGGTGCGGGGGACGACGCGGGAGCCAGGGAAGCGAGGGCAGCGATGGCAAGCCTTTCGGAGAAGCTCGCGGCGGTGGAAGCGCGGAACTTGCGCAAGGAGCCGCTGCCGTCCATGCGTCCGGGCGACTCGGTGCGGGTGCACTACAAGATCGTGGAGGGGGACAAGGAACGCGTGCAGATCTTCGCCGGCGTGGTGATCAAGATGCACCGTGCGGGGAGCAAGTCGACGATCACGGTGCGCAAGATGTCGCACGGGGTGGGCGTGGAGCGCGTCTTCCCGGTGCACTCGCCCCGGCTGGTGAAGCTCGAGGTGGCGGTGCAGGGGAAGGTGCGGCGGAGCCGGCTGTACTACCTGCGCGGCCGGACGGGGAAGGCGGCGCGCATTCGCGAGCGCGACCGTCTGACGACCGCGGCCGGGACGGCGGCCGAGGCGGGGGCCGACGAGGCTCCGGCGCAGACCGAGGAGTAGGCTTCGCCGTGCACGCTCGCGCCGCGAGCGTACCGCTGGTCCTCGCATCGTTCCTCTGCCTGGGCGGCGCCTGCCCGCCGACTTTCGATCCCATCGGTCGAATCGATCCGACGACGCTGCCCGAGGACGGGTTGGAGTGCCTGCGGCTGGCGGACGACTGGTCGCAGCCCGGCACCCCGCGCGAGAAGAAGCTCGACGCGCTGGTCGCACTGAACCGCGCGGCCGATCTGGGCGCGGACCCCTACGTGGGGGCCGTGATCCGCGCCCGGGTGTATTTCCGGCTCTACGAAGAGAACGAGATGGACGAGATGGCCGACCGCTGGCTGGCCTCGGGCGTCGAGGCGGCGCACGCGGCCGTGGCGGAGCGTCCCGACCGGGTCGAGGGCCACTACTACCTGGCGGCGCTCCTCGGGCGGCAGGCCGAGCGGACGGCGGTGGGGGCGCTGGACATGATCCCCGAGATCCTGGTGGAGGCCGAGCAGGCGATGGAGCTGGACCGGACGTTCGACCGTTGCGGGCCGGTGCTGGCGGTGGGCATGCTGTACATCGCGGCGCCGCCCTGGCCGCAGTCGGTCGGCGACCCGGAGCTTGGAATCGAGTACCTGCGCGAGGCGGTCGAGTGTTCCGACTACCCGACGAGCCTGATCATGCTGGCCGACGCGCTGCTCGACCAGGGCGAGGTGGAGGAGGCGCGCGATCTGGTGCGTGAGGCGCTCTCGCGGCCTGCGGTCGGCGACTGGGCCATCGAGGGCAACCGCTGGCGCCCCATTGCCCGCGAGATTCTCGAGCGCGCGGAGCACCCGGGGGAGTAGGGCGGTTCTTGGTTGTTGGTGGTTGGTGGGTCGATCGGGTCGAGTTGTTGGTTTCCGCACAACCGAACCGCGGGCTTCAGCCCGCGGCTTCTTGTCAGAAGGTGAGGGTCAGGGAGAGGCTGACGGAGGGGGGGGCGTCGGGGGCGCGGGCGGGAACGGAGTCGTCGGGGGGGAGGAGGAATTCCTCCGGACGGCGCACGGGAAGCCGCAGGTCTTCCGGGACGTCCTCGGGCGGCAGGAGGCGCCACGCGGTCGACTCGTCGTAGAAGACGAGGGCATCGATGATGCCGCCGACCATGGTGGCCAGGAGCGTGCCGAGGATCGCCCAGCTCGCGATCTTGTAGCCGTTGGCGTAGTCCGCGGCCTGCTGCTGCCGCGCGGCGCTCGTGTCCGCGTGCGCCTCGCGCGTGTACCAGTCCCAGGCGAGGAACGTCCAGGCGTTGGCCGCGAACAGCCCCGCTTCCACGCCGAACAGCGTCCAGCCCTTGGCGTCCTGGCCGTTCTGGAATTGGCCGACGCCGAACGGGACGAAGGCGAGGAAGAGCGAGTGGTCGTTGTCTTCGCGCACCAGGTAGCGGGGCCGGAGCGCCTCGCCCAGCAGTCCCAGCTGGCGCTGGTACTCCTCCATGCGTCGCTCGGCTGCTCGGATTTCATCCAGCCGAAGCGCCTCGAGCCGCTCGCGCATCTGGTCCTTGACCACGCGGAAGGCGTCGAGGATGGGGGCAGGGAACACGCTCTCGTCCAGCTCCGCATCGGTATCGAGCACCAGGAGGCGTTCGAAGGCCCCCGCAGCGTCGTTGGTCTCGCCCTGGAAGAGAAGCGCGGCGCCGAGGTACTTGAAGCACTCCTCGCGAATTGCGCGGCTGGGCAGCGGATCGCGATCCGGGTCCACCAGGGCCTGGAACCGTTCGATGGCGGTCGGGTAGTCGGCCGAGCGGTAGGCGTCCATCGCCTGCTCGAAGTCGAGCAGATCGTCGGCGGCGGCGGGTGCGGCCAGGAAGCCCAGGAGGGCGAGGACCAGGGGCACGATGCGGCGCACGGGGTGCAGACTACCAGGGAGCGAAGCGATATTGGTAATTGGTTCTTGCTTCCGGGCCCCGCCGTTGGTCCGGGCGGGGCGGGGTCGGCCCTTCGACAGGCTCAGGGCGGGCTGGTCGACGGGTTGCCGGGAAAGGGGGCGGATGCTAGCGTCCGCGTGAGGAGCGGGTGGCCGATGAGGAGCGGCGGAGCGGGGGGATGGTGGGCGATGGCGGCGCTGTGGGCCGCGGGGGTGGGCTGCGCGACGGGGGGGGATGCGGGAGGGGGGGACGTGGTCCGGCCCGACGGCGGGGACGGGGAGACGGCGGGAGACGACGGGGTGGACGTGCCGTACGACGGGGCCTGCCCGCCGGGGCGGACGCGGTGCGCGACGGGGTGCGCCGACCTGACGACCGATCCGGCGAACTGCGGCGGGTGCGGGCACGCGTGCGGGGCGACGGAGGTGTGCAACGAGGGTTCGTGTGCGGGGACGTGCGGCGGGGGGCGGATCCCGTGCGGGGCGGAGTGCATCGATCCGGCGAGCAATCGCGAGCACTGCGGGCGGTGCGACAACGCCTGCGAGGACGCGCTCAACGCGGACGGAGCGTGCGAGCTGTCGACGTGCATCCTGACCTGCCGGACGGGCTGGCAGGACCGCGACGGCGCGCCCGGCTGCGAGTACGCGTGCACGCCGTCAGGGGCGGCCGAGGACTGCAACGGCATCGACGACGACTGCGACGGGGCGACGGACGAGGGTTTCCCGTGCGCGGTGGGGCGTGCGACGCCGTGCACGACTTCCTGCGGCACGACCGGGTCGGGTGCGTGTTCGGCGAGCTGCACGCCGCCCGCGGGCGCGGCATGCCTGCCGCCGGTGGAGTCGTGCAACGGGGTCGACGAGGACTGCGATACGGTGCCGGACGACGGCTTCGCCTGCGCGCCGGGCACGAGCGGTTCGTGCGTCACGCCGTGCGGGTCGGCCGGCTCGCGCGCCTGCGACGGGACCTGCAACTGGGGCGCTTGCACGGCGCCCGGGGAGACGTGCAACGGAGTCGACGACGACTGCGACGGGGACGCCGACGACGGCTTCCCCTGCGCCGCCGGCAGCAGCGGCACGTGCTCGACGTCGTGCGGGTCGATCGGCACGCACTCCTGCGACGGGTCGTGCAACTGGAGCGGATGCGCCGCGCCCATCGAGACGTGCAACGGGCGGGACGACGACTGCGACACGGCTCCGGACGACGGCTTCGAGTGCGTGCAGGGGTCGACGACGGCGTGCACGGCGTCGTGCGGGGGATCCGGAACGCGCACCTGCGGGACGGGCTGCGCGTGGGGCTCGTGCGCCGGGCCGGCCGAGGCGTGCAACGGGCTGGACGACGACTGCGACACGGCGCCCGACGACGGCTTCGAGTGCGTGATGGCGGCCACCGGCTCCTGCACGACCTCGTGCGGCTCGACCGGCGCCCGGAGCTGCACCGGCTCGTGCAACTGGAGCACGTGCGCGGCGACGGAGACGTGCAACGACGTGGACGACGACTGCGACGGGGCGACGGACGAGGGATTCAACGTGATCGTCGATGACATCTCGTACGGGACGCTGGCGGGCTTCCTGTGGGCGTGCGACGGCGTGAGCCGGACGATCGGCCCCGAGTGCAACGCGGCGATCCACCGCTACTGCTGGAACACGCACGCGGGGTGCTCGACGACCGGCTTCGGTCCGGTGGGCGGGACGCCGCCGGGGGCGACGGTGACCTGCGTCACGGCGCCGGGGGCGATCGACGCGACGTTCCCGACCCTGGCGACGTTCCACGCGCCGTGCGACGGATCGACGCAGGTCGCCGGACCCGATTGCAACGCGGCGATCAGCCGGTTCTGCGCCTCGCGCGGCTACGTCAGCGGCTTCGGGCCGGTGGAGAACTCGTACCCGTCGGCCTGGGTGGTCTGCGTCCCGTCGAGCACGGCGACGTACCTGTCGACGGACTATACGACGCTGTCGGGTTACGACTGGCGGTGCGACGGGACGACGGAGCGGTGGGGGACGGGGTGCAACGCGGCGATCCACCAGTACTGCCGGGCGCTGGGGCACACGAGCGGGTTCGGGCCGACGGAGAATTCGGGAGATCGGGCGGACGTGGTGTGTCTGGACGGGTGAACGGGAGAACAAGCGATGGACGTGACGAAGCTGCTGCAGGGGTTGCCGTTGTTCCGGGGCTTCGACGAGAAGGCGCTGCGCGAGCTGTTGGGGGCGTCGGCGGTGCAGGAGACGACAGCAGGGGTGCGGCTGCTGGAGTACGGCACGATCGGCGAGTTCCTGGGGGTGCTGCTGGAGGGCGAGGCGGCGGCGGAGCGGCCGGCGGACGATCCGGCGGAGCCGCCGCGGGAGCTCGGGAAGCTGGCGCCCGGGGACCATTTCGGGGAGATGTCGCTCTTGACGGGCGAGCTGACGGGGGCGGACATCGTGGCGCGCACGACCTGCCGGCACCTGCGCATCCCGGCGGCGGTCTTCGCGCGGATGCTGGCGGGCAACCCGGTGGCGGTCGGGGTGCTGGCGCGGAAGATGGCGGCGCGGCTGGCGAAGCGCGAGAAGGATCCGGCGGAGCGGCGCGACGCCGAAGACAGCATGTGGCGCAGGGCGGAGGACCCGTACGGGCTGCGGCCGGAGGGGGCCTTGGCGGGCAAGCGGGTGCTGGTGGTGAACTGCGGCTCGTCGTCGCTCAAGTACCGCTTCTTCGACGGCGGTCGGGCCGAGGGCGACGTGCGGGGGCTGATTGAGCGGATCGGGCAGAGCAGTGGAGGCCGGCACAAGCGCAAGGCGGCGGGAGGGGACACGACGGAGGACGTGGCCGCGCCGGACCACGGAGCGGCGCTGGGGGTCGTGCTGCGTTCGGTGACGAAGGAGGGCGGCGGCCCGCTGGCGTCGCTGCGGGAGCTGGACGCGATCGGGCACCGCGTGGTGCACGGCGGCGACCGCTACCGCGGGGCGACGGTGATCGACGACGAGGTGCTCAAGACGATCCGCGAGTGCGCGACGCTGGCGCCGCTGCACAACCCGCCCAACCTGCTCGGCATCGAGGCGTGCCGTTCGGCCGCACCGCAGGTGCCGGAGGTGGCGGTCTTCGACACGGCGTTCCACCAGACGGTGCCGCCGTTCGCGCACCTCTACGCCATTCCGTACGACCTGTACCGCGAGGCGCACCTGCGGCGCTACGGGTTCCACGGGCCGTCGCACCAGTACGTCTCGCTGCGAGCGGCGACGCACCTGCGCCGGCCGATTGTGGAGCTGAAGATGGTGACCTGCCATCTGGGCTCGGGCGCGAGCGTCTGCGCCATCGATCACGGGCGCTCGGTCGACACGTCGATGGGCCTCACACCGCTGGAGGGTCTGGTGATGGGGACGCGGGGCGGGGACATCGACCCCGGGCTGCTGATGCACCTGTGCACGCAGCGGGGGATGGCGCCCCAGGACGTGGAGAAGATGCTCTCCAACGAGTCGGGCCTGCGCGGCGTCTCGGGCGTGAGCAACGACATGCGGGAGATCGAGGAGGCGGCGGAGAAGGGGAACCCGCGGGCGGCGCTCGCGGTGCAGATGTTCGCCTACCGGGTGAAGAAGTACATCGGCTCGTACGCGGCGGCGCTGGGCGGCCTGGACGTCGTGGTATTCACGGGAGGCATCGGCGAGAACGCGGCCGGGGCGCGCGCGAGGATCTGCCAGGGCCTGGACCGGCTCGGGATCACGATCGACGAGGGACGCAACCGGGCGCCGGCGGCGGGGAAGGAGCCGGCGTTCGAGATCTCGGCCGAGGGCGCTCCGGTCAAGGTGCTGGTGGTGCCGACGGACGAGGAGCTGATGATCGCGCGCGAGACCGTGCGCGCGCTGGGCAACCGGGACGTGACGACGATCATCCAGGCGCGCGAGAAGAGGCCGATCCCCATCGAGGTTTCGGCGCACCACGTCCACCTGGCCTCCGCGGACGTGGAGCAGCTGTTCGGCGCGGGGCACAAGCTGACCCCGCGCTCGGAGCTGTCCCAGCCCGGGCAGTTCGCCTGCCAGGAGGTGGTCGATCTGGTCGGGCCGAAGGGGCGCGTTGATCGGGTGCGGGTGCTGGGGCCCGAGCGGCCGGAGACGCAGGTGGAGATCTCGCGCACCGAGGAGTTCAAGCTCGGCATCGACGCCCCGATCCGCGCCTCGGGCGACATCGCCGGCTCCCCGGGGCTGACGCTGGTCGGGACGAAGGGCCAGGTGACGATCGCCGAGGGGGTGATCTGCGCGCTGCGACACGTCCACATGCACCCGGAGGACGCGTTGACCTACGGCCTGCACGACCGGGACGTGGTCCGCGTCCGGACGCACGGCGAGCGGGAGCTGATCTTCGGCGACGTGTTGATCCGCGTGTCCCCGAGCTTCCGGCTGGCGATGCACATCGACACCGACGAGGCGAACGCGGCGGAGCTGAGCACGGGCGCGGCCGGATTCCTCGACTCGATCCAGGAGCGCCAGGGACCGCAGCGCAAGACGTTGACCGGGGTGCCGATGACGGCCGCGAGGTAGGGACGACCTGTGCGACCTTCACGTACCCCACCGGAGTAGTTGCCGTCGTCCGTCGCGATTCCTATCTTGGCGGCCTCGCGGCGGGGGCAGCCGAAGCCGCGCGACGAAGGAGAGGTCCTTGACGCACGACACCGACCGGGACGCCCGGCCCTCGCAGACAATGAAGAAGTTGTTCGAGATCCCGGGGCAGGGGCGGGAGGCGATCGCGCCGCGAGCGCCGGCGCCGATGGGGGAGCCGACGCCGTCGCGGTTGCCGACCCGGCCGCCACGAGCTCCGACGCCGGTGCCGCGTCCGCCGACGTTGCCGCCGCGCGCGCCGACGCCGGCGACCGGGGCGCCGCGAGTGAAGACCCTGCCGGGGGCGGGCGTGGTCGTGCCGACCGCTGGAGCAAGCCTGGCCGGGCAGCACTACGAGCTGACGGACGTGCATCTGCGGCGGATCCTGGACGAGCTTCAGGACGGAGTCTACGTGACGGACCTGGAGCGGCGGATCCGGTACTGGAACCGGGGAGCGGAGCGGATCAGCGGGTACTCCGCGGACGAGGTCGTCGGGAACAGGTGCTCGGACAACATCCTGATCCATGTCGACGCGGCGGGGACGCCGCTGTGTCTGACGGGCTGTCCGCTGTCGGCGACGATCCGGGACGGAACGGCGCGGGAGGCGGAGCTGTTCCTGCACCACCGGGACGGGTATCGACTGCCGGTGCGCGTGCGGGTCCAGCCGCTGCGCGACGGGCAGGGACGGGTGATCGGCGCGGTGGAGACCTTTTCGGACAATACGGCCCAGCTCGCGGCGCTGAAGCAGGTCGAGGAGCTGCAGGCGATCGCGTTCATCGATCCGTTGACGGGGGTCGGCAACCGGCGGCACGCGGAGCAGACGTTGACGGCGCGGCTGGAGGAGCTGCGACGCTACGGCTGGTCCTTCGCGGTGATGTTCATCGACATCGACCATTTCAAGGACGTCAACGACGCCTTCGGGCATGAAGTGGGGGACCGGGTGCTGCGGATGGTGGCGCGGACGCTGGCGGGCAGCCTCCGGTCGTTCGACTTCCTGGGCCGATGGGGTGGGGAGGAGTTCCTGTGCGTCGTGCCGATGCAGATCGACGCGCAGCTCCCGCCGCTGGCGACCCGCTGCCGGGCGCTGGTGGAGGGCTCGAGCCTGCGGGTGGGGGACCGCATCGTGAGCGTGACGATCTCGCTGGGGGCGACGATGGCCGACGCCTCGGACACGGTCGACGGCATCGTGCGCCGCGTCGACGACCTCATGTACCAGAGCAAGGTGGCGGGCCGGAACCGCGTCACGCTCTCGCCGCCGCGACCTTCGCGCCCTTGACTCGCGCCGTGGTGACCGGCCAGCATCGGCAACCGGAGGTTCGCCGGATGGCCGAGACCCGCCAGGTGCGACTGATCATCCCGAAGGGGCACATGTTCGGCGGGGTGCGCGAGCTGCTGGCCGACGCCGGGCTGCGACTGGGGGTGGACGAGCGCTCCTACCGCCCCAGGTCGGGCGATCCGCGCTTCCGCGTGAAGATCGTGCGTGCGCAGAACGTACCGCAGCTCCTGGAGCTGGGGGCGCACGACATCGGCTTCTCGGGGCGGGACTGGATCGAGGAGCGCGAGGCGAAGGTCGCCGAGGTGCTCGACCTGGGCCTGGACACGGTCCGCGTGGTCGCCGCCGCTTGCGAGTCGGAGACGTTGGAGTCGCTGCGTGCGCGGCGCGTGATTGCGGCGTCGGAGTACGAGCGCCTGACGCGGCGGTGGCTGGAGGCCCGGGGGTTCGACTATGTCTTCGTGCAGTCGTACGGCTCGACGGAGGTCTACCCGCCCGAGGATGCCGATCTGATCGTCGACAACTGTGCCTCGGGCGCGACGTTGCGAGCGAACGGCCTGCGCATCCTGGAAGACATCCTCACGTCGTCCACGCGCCTCATCGCGTGTCCCGCGTCGCTGGACGACCCGCACGTGCGCGAGGTGGTCGAGGATCTGAAGCTCAACCTGGAGGGGGTCCTCCTGGCCCGCCGCAAGGTATTGCTGGAGATGAACGTCCCGAAGGCGCTGCTCGGGACGGTCTTGCCGCGGCTGCCGGCGATGAAATCGCCGACGATCGCGCCGCTGGCGGGCGAGGAGGGATTCGCGGTGAAGATCGCGGTCGACCGCGACCGGGCGTCGGCGCTGATTCCGGAGCTGAAGCGGCTGGGCGTGACGGACATCCTGGAGACGCGCCTGGCGAAGATCATCCCATGAGCGGATTTCGCGCCACGGGCGCAAAGGTGGCGAAGGACGCCAAGGGGAGGGGAAAGGGGAGCGGGCCGCGGCCGCGACCGGAGGTGCTGACGGTCCGCGCCTATGCCCCGCCGCTCGAGGGGCGGCGCGGCCTGCTGCGGCTGGACTTCAACGAGAACACGGTCGGTTGCTCGCCCGCGGTGCTGCGAGCGTTGCGGCGACTGGGCGGCGAGGCCGTGGCGACGTATCCCGAGTACGGGAGGCTGCGGGAGGTCCTGGCCCGGAGGCTGGGCGTGGGCGAGGACGAGGTGCTGCCGACGGGCGGCATCGACGAGGCGCTGCACGTGCTGGCGCAGGCGTTCGTCGAGCGGGGCGACGGGGTGGTGACGCCGGCTCCCGGCTTCGTGATGTACCGGGTGTACTCCGAGCTGGCGGGCGCGGAGCTGCGGACGGTGCGGTGGGGGCCGGGCGCGGCATTTCCCGAGGCGGGGCTGCGGCGGGCGATGCGCGGGGCGCGCCTGCTGTTCGTGGCCACGCCGAACAACCCCACGGGCTCGGTGGCGCCGCGGGCGGCGCTGGGGCGGCTCGCCAGGGCGCACCCGCGATGCCTGGTCGCGATCGACGAGGCGTACTTCGAGTTTCACGGGGTGACCGCGCTGCCGCTCTTGCGCCGCCACGGGAACGTGGTGGTGCTGCGGACGTTCTCGAAGGCGTACGGCCTGGCGGCCCTGCGGCTGGGGTGCGTGGTCGCCCGGCCGCCGGTCATCGACGCGCTGGCGCGGGTACGCTCTCCGTACAGCGTCAACGGGCTGGCGGCGATCCTGGCGGAGGCGGCGCTGGCCGATCGTGGGTTCCTGCGGCGCACGGTCGGCGAGGCGAGGCGGGCGGTCGCATTCCTGCGGCGCGAGCTGGGGCGGAGGGGAATCCGCTCGTGGCCGTCGGCGGCGAACTTCGTGCTGGCGCGGTTCGGGCGAGCGGGCGAGCTGGCGGAGTTCCTGCGGGCGAAGGGCATCCTGGTCCGCGACCAGAGCGGCCATCCGGGGCTGGAGGGTTGCGTGCGGGTAGGGGCGGGAACGGTGGAGCAGACGCGGCGTTTCCTGGGGGAGCTGGATGCGTGGCTTGCTTGCGCTGGGTTCGATCAGCGCCGCCGCCGGCATGTCCAGGGGATTTCGCGCAAAGAACGCAAAGGACCGCCAAGGACGCCAAGGGGATGGGCAGGGGCAGGGGAGGTGAAGCGGTGACGAACGGCGGTCGGCGGGTGCCGGCGCGTTTCCGGCGGGCGTTGGCGGCGACCTGGCGGTTCCACGACGCGGACGAGGCGGAGCGGCGGGAGCCCGGGGCGAGGCGTCCGGCGCGGCGGGCGGACGTCTCGCGGGAGACGCGTGAGACGACAATCCGCTGTGCGGTGAACCTGGACGGGAGCGGAGCGGCGCGGGTCGACACGACGCTCGGGTTCCTCGACCACCTCCTCGCGTCGCTGGCGACGCACGGCCGGATCGATCTCCGGATGCGGGCGCGCGGCGACCTGCACATCGACCAGCACCACACGGTGGAGGACGTCGGGCTGGTGCTCGGCCGCGCGCTGCACGAGGCGATGGGCGACGGCAGGGGAATCCGCCGGACGGGCTGCTTCCTGTTCCCGATGGACGAGGCGCTTGGTTTCGCGGCGATCGACCTGGGTGGGCGGGCGTCGCTGGTCTGCGAGCTGCCGCTCCGCGGTGCGTTCGTCGGCGAGCTGCAGTCCGACGTCGTGGAGGACTTCCTCCTGGCGTTGGCGCGCGAGGTGCGGGCCTCGCTGCACCTGATCGTGCCCTGGGCGCGCAGCGACCACCACGCGCTCGAGGCCGCGTTCAAGGCCCTGGGCAAGGCGTTGCGCGAGGCGACCGCGCGCGACCCGCGGGCGGCCGGCGACGCCGCCAGCACCAAGGGGAGCGTCGACCGGTGACGACACGCGTCGGGGTCATCGACTGGGGGGGCGGCAATCTGGGCAGCGTCGTGCGGGCGCTGCGGCGCGTGGGGGGGGACCCGGTCCTGGCGGCGGAGCCGGGCGGGCTGGCGGGGTGCGAACGGCTGGTGTTTCCCGGGGTCGGTGCGTTCGGCGACGTGCTGGGCGGGCTTCGCGGGCGGGGGTTCGAGCCGATGTTGCGGGAGGCGGTGGAGGCGGGCCGGCCGGTGCTGTGCGTCTGCGTAGGCTTGCAGGCGCTGTTCGAGGGCAGCGACGAGACGCCCGAGGTCCCGGGGCTCGGCCTGCTGCGCGGCCGGGTGCGTCGCTTCACGGCGGGCAAGGTGCCGCAGATCGGCTGGAACCGGGTCGAGCCGGCCGGGGGCGGCGCCGGGGGCGTCGTGGACGACGCGTACTGCTACTTCGTCAACTCGTACTACGCGGCGCCCGAGGACCCGTCGGTGGTCGCGGGATGGACCGACTACGGCGTGCGGTTCGCGAGCGCGGTGGCGTGGGGCCCGCTCACGGCGACGCAGTTCCACCCGGAGAAGAGCGGGGACGCGGGGCTAGGCCTGTTGCGGCGCTGGCTGGAGAGGTGAGGCGGCCGTGGGTTTGACCAAGCGCATCGTGCCATGCCTCGACGTCCGCGACGGGCGGACGGTGAAGGGCCGGCGTTTCGTGGAGCTGGTCGACGCGGGGGATCCGGTGGACCTGGCGGCCCGCTACGACGCGGAGGGAGCGGACGAGCTGGTGTTCCTGGACATCACGGCTTCGATCGAGGACCGCGGGCCGATGGAACAGGTGCTCGCGCGGGTTGCGGAGCGGGTGTTCATCCCGCTCACGGTCGGCGGCGGGCTGCGGACGGCCGGCGACGTGGAGCGGATGCTGCGCGCGGGCGCGGACAAGGTGTCGCTCAACACGGCCGCGGTGCTGCGGCCGGAGCTGCTGGCGGACGTGGCGACGCGCTTCGGCAGCCAGTGCGCGGTCCTGGCCGTCGACGCGCGGAGGACGGGGCCGGGACGGTGGGAGGTGGTGATCCACGGGGGGCGGACGCCGACGGGCAAGGACGCACTGGCGTGGATCCGCGAGGGAGTTTCGCGCGGCGCGGGGGAGATCCTGCTGACGTCGATGGACCAGGACGGGACGCAGGCGGGGTTCGATCTCGAGCTGACGCGCGCGGCGAGCCGTGCGGTCGGCGTGCCGATCATCGCCTCGGGCGGGGCGGGGACGCGGGAGTCGATCGCCGACGTGTTGACGGCCGGCGAGGCGGACGCGGCGCTGGCGGCGTCGATCTTCCACTTCGGGGCGTACACGGTGGGCGACGTGAAGCGTTTCCTTGAGGCGCGGGGAATCGAGGTGCGGCAATGATCGTGCCGAGTATCGACCTGATGGGCGGGAGGGCGGTGCAGCTCCGCCGGGGGCGGAAGAAGGTGCTGGAGCGGCGGGACGTGCTGGGGTTGGCGCGGCGGTTCCGGACCTACGGGCCGATCGCGGTCATCGACCTCGATGCGGCTCTCGGCAAGGGCGACAACCTCGAGCTGATCCGGCGGATCTGCGCCGAGGCCGAGTGCCGCGTGGGCGGCGGCATCCGCACGGTGGAGCGGGCGCGCGAGGTGCTGGCGGCGGGGGCGGCGCAGCTCGTCATCGGGACGAAGGCGGAACGGGGATTCCTGCAGCAGCTCCCGAAAGACCGGGTGATCGTCGCGGTGGACGCGGTGCGGGGCAAGGTGGTCGACCGCGGGTGGCGCCGGCGGACGCGGGTGGCGCCGGAGGTGCGCGCGAGGGAGCTGTCGCCGTACTGCGCGGGTTTCCTGTTCACGGTGGTCGAGCGGGAAGGAGGGCTGGCGGGGACGGACCTGGACGCGATCCGGCGGGTGCGTGCCGCGACGGACCTGCCGCTCACGGCCGCCGGGGGGATCACGACGGAGGAGGAGCTCCTGCGGTTGGACCGGCTGGGCATCGACGCGCAGGTCGGCATGGCGATCTACACCGGGAAGCTCGACCTCCCGCGGGCGTTCGCGGGGCTGATCGACTTCGGCAAGGACCCGCGAGGGCTGGTGCCGACCGTGGTTGTCGACGAACGGGGCAACGTGCTGACGCTGGCCTACTCCAGCCGGCGGTCGCTGGTCCGGGCGCTGCGTTCGCGCCGGGGCGTGTACGAGAGCCGTTCGCGCGGGAAGATCTGGATCAAGGGGGAGACCTCGGGGCACGTCCAGGAGCTGCGGCGGGTGGAGGCGGACTGCGACCGCGACGCGCTGGTGTTCGTGGTGCGGCAGACGGGGGTGGCCTGCCACACGGGGAACTACTCGTGCTTCGGCACGGGCCGGCAGCGCTTCGAGCTGGGAGCGCTGCATGACACTCTGCGGGCGCGGATCGCGGAGGGCGGGGAGGGTTCGTACACCGCGCGGCTGGCGGCGAATCCGCGGCTGCTGCGCCGGAAGGTGATGGAGGAGGCGTACGAGCTGGTCGAGGCGGTGACGGGGGAGGAGCGGGTGCACGAGGCGGCGGATCTCGTCTACCACGCGCTGGCGCTGCTGGCGGTGGAGGGCGTGGGGTGGGAGGACGTGCTGAGGACGCTGGAGGTGAGGAGGAGGTAGGAGGGGGTTGGGAGTTGTTGGTTGTTGGTGGGTCATTCGGGTGAGTGGTTGGTCCCGACCCGGACTGGGGATGGAGAATTGACGCGGGTCGCCGGCGCCGCTACGGTCCGGGGGTGGCGTTGCGGTACCGCTGCCTGGTGATCGATCACGACGACACGGTCGTCGACAGCTCGCGGGTGATCCACCACGCGGCGCACGTGGAGTCGATGCGGGTGCTGCGTCCCGGCGTCGCGCCGGTCGACCTGGACGGGTGGTTCCTGAAGAACTTCGAGCCGGGGATCTCGCGGTACCTGGAGGAGGAGCTCGGGCTGGGCGCCGAGGAGTTGAAGCAGGAGTACGCGATCTGGCGGCGGCACTCGACGACGATCCTGCCGCGGTTCTATCCGGGTGTCTTGGACGTGCTGCGGGACTTCCGGGCCGCGGGCGGTCTGCTGGCGGTGGTCTCGCACTCCGAATCGGACGTCATCCGCTCGCACTACGAGGCGGGCGGGGCGCCGCGGGAGGCGATGCCGAACGCGATCTACGGCTGGGAGTCGGGCGACGGGCGACGGAAGCCCGCCCCGTGGCCGATCGAGGATCTGCGGCGGCGGTACGGCCTGGCGGCGACCGACGTGCTGGTCGTGGACGACCTCAAGCCCGGCATCGACATGGCGGAGGCCGCGGGCGTGCCGGCGGCGGCGGCCGGCTGGGCCCACCGGCTGGCGCCGATCGAGCGGTTCATGCGCGAGCACTGCGTGGCGTACTTCGAGACGGTGGGCGCGTTCGGGGAGTTCGTGCTCGGGACGGGTTGAGCGCGCGGCCGCCGGCCGAGCGAAAACGCCTTGACCGGCGACGGTTCCCGGCCCTACAAGATCGGCGGCGGAGGTGGCCGGATGGCCTCGCGAGAGCGTGTTTTCAGCGGAATCCAGCCCAGCGGGGAGATCCACGTGGGCAACTACGTGGGGGCGATCAAGAACTGGGCCGGACTCCTCGACGTCGACGACTGCATCTTCTGCCTGGTGGACTACCACGCGATCACGATCGAGTACGACCCGCGGGCGATGTCGCAGCGGACGTTCGACGCGGCGGTGATCAACATCGCCGCGGGGCTCGACCCGGAGCGTTGCACGCTGTTCGTGCAGTCGGCCGTGCCGGAGCACACCGAGCTGTGCTGGGCCTTCATGAGCGTCTGCCCGATGGGCGAGTTGGGGCGGATGACGCAGTTCAAGCAGAAGGCGGACCAGCACAAGGAGAACGTCAACGCGGGGCTCTACGCCTATCCGGTGCTGATGGCCGCGGACATCCTGCTGTACAAGGCGACGAAGGTGCCGGTTGGCGAGGACCAGCTCCAGCACCTGGAGCTGGCGCGGGAGATCGCGCGGCACTGGAACGGCCGCTTCGGCCGGATCTTCCCGGAGCCGCGCGCGGCGCTGACGGCCGCGGCGCGGGTGATGGGCCTGGACGGCAAGGCGAAGATGAGCAAGAGCGGGGGCAACGCGCTGGGGATGCTGGAGACGCCCGAGGAGGTGCGCAAGAAGCTGCGGCCGGCCTTCACGGACCCGGCGCGGGTGCGCCGCAGCGACCCCGGCAACCCGGACATCTGCAACATCTTCACGCTGCACAAGGGGTTCTCGAGCGCCGAGGTGATCGCGCTGGTCGATCGCGAATGCCGGATCGCGGGGATCGGGTGCGGCGACTGCAAGGGGATGCTGGCGACGGAGATGGAGAGGACGCTGGGCCCGGTGCGCGAGCGGGCGGCGGGGCTGCGGGCGAAGCCGGAGCGCGTGTGGGAGATCCTCGACGCGGGCGCGGCGCGCTGTCGCGCGATCGGGCGCGAGACGATGCGCGAGGTACGGGAGGCGATGGGCCTGCGGGGTCCGGGAACGGCGGGTGGCGCGTGAAGGCCGGGTGCGGGTGGACGGCGATCCTCCTGGCGCTGCCGGTCGTGCTGGCCGGCGCCGGCTGTCGGGCGCGAAAGGATCGCTGCGGCGACCCGGTGGCGGTGGCGCAGTCGTTCGTCGAGGCCATGAATGGCGGCGATCAGGGCTCGGCGCTGCAATTCCTGTCCCGGGCGGCCCGCGCGGACCTGGAACGGCGGTCGAAGCAAGCGGCCACGGCGCTGGGCCAGAAGATCGGAGCGGCGGACCTGCTGGTGCCCGAGCGGTCGGTGCTGCCGCGCCCGGAGTGGCTGGTCCTGCGGACGGCCGTGGGGGACGAGGCGTGGGTCGACGTCCGTCCGCCCGCCGACGGCGGGGCGGCGACGGGCGGGCCGTGGAGCACGCAGCGGCTGGTGCACGAGGACGGGTGCTGGAAGGTCGACCTGTTTCATCCGGTCGGACCCGTTTCCGGCGAACTGAGCGCGGGTGCGTCGGACGCGTCCGGAGAAGCGGCTTCCGGGCGCGGCGACGGGGCGGCGGATTAGGGGGCGATGGACGGCCTCTTCCCGGCGCGTCCCCATCCGGTCCGGCTGCGGCGGACGCTGCGGCTGCACGAGGTGGACGTGCACCGGCGGATTGGCTGCGGGCACTACGAGGCGTGCCTGCGACGGGCGGCGCAGCACACGTGGCTGTCGTTCACGTGCGTGCGGTGCTTCGCGTTCCGGCCGCGCTACGCGGAGGCCGAGGAGCCCTGGTCGTTCTCCGACAGCGTGCGCTTCCTGGCCGACGGGCTGGGCAACCGTCCCTTCCCTCGGGTCGAGTACTGGCTGGCGACGCAGCCGGGGCGCGAGCGGGCGCAGCTGTAGATCACAGCTCCCCGATGATGGTACGGGCCAGCTCATCGGCGGTGGAGGCGCCGCCGAGGTCCGGGGTGCGGACGCCGCGTTCGAGGGTGCGGCCGACGGCCGCGCGAATATGCTCGGCCTTGTCGCGTTCGCCCAGATGTTCGAGCATGTTGAGGGCGGGGAGGAGCAGCGGCAGGGGGTTGCCCCGGCCGGTGCCCTCCAGGTGCGGGGCGTCGCCGTGCAGCGCCTCGAACACGGCGATCTGCTCGTTGAGGGCGGCGCCGAAGCTGGCGGAGATGCCGCCGACGATGCCGGCGCCGAGGTCGCTGATGATCGAGCCGTAGAGGTTGCCCATGAGCAGGACGTCGAACTGGGAGGGGCGCATCATGATCTGCATGCAGGCGGCATCGACGATCATCTTGCGGAACCCGATGTCGGGGTACTCCGCGGCCACCTGCTCGGCGGTCTCGATGAAGAGGCCGTCGGTGACCTTCATGATATTGGCCTTGTGCACGAGGGTGACGTCGCGGCGGCCGTAGCGCCGGGCCCATTCGAAGGCGAAGCGGGTGATGCGGGTCGAGGCGGCGGCGGTGACGACCTTGAGGGTCGCGACGATGCCGTCGCGGATGCGGTGTTCCAGGCCGGCGTAGATGTCCTCGGTGGCCTGCCGGATGACCACGATATCGACGTCATGGTGGCGTGCCGGAAGCCCGCGGAGGTTGCGGATGGGCAGGACGGCGGCGAACAGGTCGAGGCGGCGGCGGAGATCGGAGCGGGGGCTGGGATAGGGATCGTCGGCGCGGGCGAGCAGCTTGCCGGCGAGGGCGACGCGGTTGCGGCGGATCGACTCCAGGGTGGCGGCGGGCAGCGCCGTGCCGGTCTCGCGGTACGCGTCTCGCCCCGCGGCAGCCCGTTCGAAGACCACGTCCGGTCGCACGGCTTCCAGGACACGGAGCACGGGCTCGACCAGCTCGCGGCCGATGCCGTCGCCGGGAAGGAGGGTCACGATCCTGGGCATGGCAACCTCTCTCCGCTCACGCGCGGGGCAGCGCGTCGGCGACGGCTGCGGCGACGTCCATGGTCGACGCGGTGCCGCCGAGGTCCGGGGTCAGGGTGCGGCCGGCGGCGAGGACGGACTCGATCGATTCGCGGATCCGCGCCGCCTGCCGGCGTTCGCCGATGTGGTGGAGCATCATCGCCGCCGAGAGCATCAGGGCGATGGGGTTCGCCCTGCCCTTTCCGGCGATGTCGGGGGCGGAGCCGTGGACGGCCTCGAAAACCGCAGCGGTGTCGCCGATGTTCGCGCCGGGGACCAGGCCGAGTCCGCCGACGAGGCCGGCGCCCAGGTCGGAGACGATGTCGCCGAAGAGGTTTTCCAGCAGCAGCACGTCGAAGGCCGACGGGTCCTGGGCGAGCTGCAGGGCGACGTTGTCGACCTCGAGCGCGTCGGTCCTGATGAAGGGATAGTCGGCGGCGACCTCGAGCGCGGTGTCGATGAACAGGCCGTCGGTCAGCCGCATGACCGACGCCTTGTGGGTGATCGTCACCCGGTGCCGCCCTTCGGCCTTGGCGTGCTCGAAGGCGAAGCGCGCAATGGCCCGCGACGCCTCGCGGGTGATGATCTTGACGGCGACCGCGACGCCCGGGGCGACGACGTGTTCCAGTCCGGAGTAGAGCCCTTCGGTGTTCTCGCGGATGATGACGAGGTCGACGTCCTTCCAGGGCGAGGGGACGCCGGGAAGCGAGCGCACGGGACGGAGGCAGGCGTAGAGGTTGAGCGCCTTGCGCAGGCCGACGTTGACGCTGGAGAAACCCTTGCCGACCGGGGTGGTCACGGGGCCCTTGAGGGCGATGCGGTTGTGCCGGATCGAATCGAGGACGGCGTCGGGGAGGGGCGAGCCGGTCTTCTCCACGGCGAGCTGTCCGGCATCGTGGATCTCCCACTCGATGCGCAGCCCGGCGGCGCGCAGCACCTCGCGCGTCGCCGCCGTGACCTCGGGGCCGATGCCGTCCCCGGGAATGAGCGTGAAGCGGTATTCCATGATCGAGTCCCCGATCCGTGGACGGGTCGTTCCGTCGGGCCCCAAGGTAGCACTCCGCGGGCGCGAATCAACGACGGGGAGGAGTTGTTGGTTGGTGGTTGGTCGTCCGGGGGCGGGTTGTTGGTCCGGACGGGGGGGAGGGAGCTAGCGTCGGACTTGGGGCGTGGTTATGGTCGGCAGGTGAGATTTCGCGGGGCCGCCGCCGGGAGGGCCGGAGGGGTCGGCGCTTGCGGGAAGGGGATGCAAGCCGTGCCGGAAGTGGAGACCAAGAACATCGGTTTGCGGGGCGTGACGGTCGCGGACACGCGGATCAGCCTGGTGGACGGGGAGCAGGGCTTGTTGACGTACCGGGGATTCGCCATCGAAACGCTCGCGCAGCGCTCGACGTTCGAGGAGGTCGTGTACCTGCTGTTGATGGGGAGGCTGCCCAGCCGGTCGGAGCTGGCGGCGACGGCGGGTGCGTTGCGCGACTGGCGGGCGATCCCGTCGTCGGTCGAAGCGTACCTGAGGGCAAGGCCGCGGACCGCGCGGCCGATGGACGTGGTGCAGGGGGGCGTGACGGTGCTGGCGGACGACGACCCGGCGCTGGGCTCGACGAACCGCGAGGATCTCGTTCGTTCGTCGCTGCGCCTCATCGCCCGGACGGCGACGATGGCGTCGCGGTGGCTCCAGCTCCGCTCGGGGCGGGACGGCGACCCGGCGGCGGAGGCGAGGGACACGCACGCCGGGGCGTTCCTGCGAGGCCTGTGGGGGCGGACGCCGACGGCGGACGAGGTCCGCCTCATGGATGCGCTGCTCGTGTTGCACGCGGAGCACTCGCTGAACGCCTCGACCTTCGCGGCGCGGGAGGTGGCCTCGACGAGAGCGCACCTGTACGCGTCGGTCTCGGCGGCGTTCGGTGCGCTGTCCGGCGATCTCCACGGCGGGGCGAACGCGGGCGTGATGAAGATGCTGCTGGAGATCGGCGACGAGTCCCGGGTGGAGAAGTGGGTGGCCGAGCGGCTCAAGGCGGGGCAGCGCGTGATGGGTTTGGGGCACGCGGTGTACGTGACGACGGATCCCCGAGCGGCCATCCTGCGCGACCTTGCGGCGGAGGTCCTGGCCGGCCGCGAGGAGGAGCGTTGGTTCCGGCTGGCGATGAAGGTCCAGGAGGTCGCGCGGCGGCGGCTGCGGGAAGAGAAGGGGCTGGAGCTGTACCCCAACGTGGACTTCTTCTCGTCGCCGGTGCTCTACGCGATGGGCATCCCGATTGACATGTTCCCGGTGTTCTTCGGCGTGTCGCGGACGGCGGGCTGGTGCGCGCACGTGATCGAGGAGACCTTCGCCGAGGCGCAGCCGAAGCCGGCGTTGTACCGACCGGAGGCGGAGTACGTCGGGCGGTACTGCGGTCCGGCGGGGTGCGAGTTCGTCCCGATCGAGGACCGCGGCACGGGCTGCCCGACGGGAGCCGAGTTCAAGGGCTGCGACGGGAAGGCGGCCGGGGGGTCCTGACCGTCCGGTCCTGCTCGCACCGGCCGAATTCCCACATCCGCGAGAACGCGGCCTGATCCTCGGTCCACTCGATCGAGCCGGCGGCGGGCCTGGACGAGAGCGCGGGGCATGGCATACTGGGGCGGACTCGAGAGGTGGACGATGGGACGAGCAACGTCGTGGCGGTGGGCCGTGGTCTTCTGTTGGGCGCTGGCCGGCGCGTGCGGCGGGTCGGATTCCGCGGAGAAGTGCACGGCCGACGAGCTGGCGGCGGCGCTCGGCGCGGCGCGCGCCGGCGACACGGTGCGCGTCGGCGCCTGTCGCATCGCCGGCTCGTTCGAGGTTCCAGCCGGCGTGACGCTCACGGGGCACGGGCCGACGGAGAGCGTGCTCTTGACGACCGGGCATCGGCCGGTACTGCGGCTGGTGCCGGGGGCATCGCCGACGCGAGTCGCCGACCTGGGCGTGCTTTCGTCGGGCAACAGCGGGATCTGGATCACCGGGACCGGGTCGGCGGTGCTGGAGCGCGTGCGGCTCGAGGCGACCCGCGGCATCGGCGTCGCGGCGGAGGACGTGGATGTACTGGAGCTGCGGAGCCTCGAGCTGGTCGGCCCGATCGTCGAGACGAACCGGAACAGCGTGCTGATGAGCGGCTCGCCGCCCGAGGTCGATCCCGACCTGTGGGCCACGCACGGACTGCTGCTGGTGCGCGTGGCGGATGCCCGGCTCGAGGACGTCACGGCCCGCGGCTTCGCGAGCTTCGGCGCGTTGCTGGTGGACGGCGCGACGACCTGGGAGCGCGGCGGCGCCCCTCGCAACCTCGGCACCGGTCTGATGATCTCGGGCGGGAGCGCCGTGTTGCGCGACCTGGACCTGTCGGGGACCTTCCGGGGGGTGCTGGTGCGGCTGGCCTACGGTGGGGTCTTCGCGGACGCGGCGGACGTCGAGTCGTCGGGGCTGGTGGTCGACGACGGCGACAACTTCGGCCTGCTGCACGACGGGGCCACCGCGCGGCACACGGATCTGGTCGCGGGCGGCAACGGCGGACCGGCGGTGTGGATCCAGGACTGCGACGGGGTCGAGCTGGCGGGTGCGGGGATGGCCCTGGCGGGCAACAGGCTGGCCGGCGTAGTCGCCGTCCACTCGTCCAACGTCACCGTCTCCGACGGCCGCATCGATGACACGGCGCTCGCCACGCGGATCTTCGAGGAAAGCCGCTCCGTGCAGGTCGGCGACGGCGTGCAGGTCGTGGGCGCGGCGGGTCCGGTGACCCTGCGCCGGCTGGCGCTGTCGGGCAACGAGCGGGCGGGCCTCCTGATCGATCTCGGCGGCGGGACGATGGACGGGATCGCGGTCGACACCCTCGCGGTCGACGGCTTCGGCACGCAGTACGGCGCGCTGGTACAGAACGGCGACGCGGCGTCGGGCTGGGACACCAGCGTGAGCCGCGAGGGTGCGACGGCGGACAACGACGTGCGGCCCCACGCCGATCTCTCGATCGTCGGCCGGGTGGACCCCGACGACGTGCCCGCGGTCGACCGGGTCGGCGTCGACGGCGTCAACGCGATCATCGACCCGAACCCGCCGGACTAGGCGATTTCCAGCAGCGCGCGATGGGCGGGGATCCCGCGCAGGTAGCGGTCGCGCCACGCGGCGTCCCCGATCCGCGCGGCCAGCTCGAGGACTCGCTCCCGCCCCCGCCGGCCGGCCTCGCGCGCCTCGGCCTCGCGCCCTGCCGCCCGCAGGGCGAGCGCGTGGACCAGGAAGGTCTCGGCCTCGTCCTCGGCCACCGTTCCGAGCCGATCGCGGAGCTCGAGCGCGGCGGTGGACAGCGAGACGGCCCGCGGATCGCGGGCGGCGAGGAGCGCGCGGGCGGCGAGGGTCCAGGCGTTGACCTGCCAATCGGGAAGGCCGAGCCGTTCGGCATCGCGCGCCGCCGCCTCCGCCTGATCCGCGGCCTCGTGCGGCCGGCCGGCCAGGAGCAGAGCGCGGGAGCGGTAGACGCGGACCGCGACGGAGAGACGCGCATCTCCGGAGCGGCCTGCGACGCCCGCGGCGGCGTCGAGGGTCCGCATCGCCTCCTCCCACGAGCCGAGCATGACCAGGGAGTAGCCCAGGTTGCACAGGGCATAGGCCTCGCGCATGCGGCTGCCCAGCCGGCGGCAAGACTCGAGCGCGTCGCGCAGCGCGGCGGCCGCCTCGTCATAGGCGCCGACGCGATTGAAGGCGTCCGCCAGGTTCGTCCGCGCGCCTAGCTCCCGCCGGATGTCGCCCGAGGACTGGTACAGCCGCACCGCCTCGCGGAACGCTTCGCGCATCTCGGCCAGGTCGCCCGCGGCGGCGGCGAGCACGGCGCGCTGATCGGCGACGAAGCCGCGGGTCTTGGCCGACGTGCCGGTGGCGCTGCGAATCGCCTCGCCCAGCGCCTCGCGCGCCTCGGCCGCGCGTCCCGCCGCGGCCAGCGCGCCGACCTGCCACGCCCTGGCCCAGGTGAGCCGCTCGAGGTCCCCGGCCCGGCGGGCGGCCGACACGGCCTGGGCGGCAGCGCCCAGCGCCTCGGGGAGGCGTCCCGTCCGCCGCAACCACTCGGCCTGCCGCGTCAGCACGCGTGCGCGCTCCGCGTCGTCCGGCGCCGTCGCCAGCGCCCGCGCCAGGGCCAGCGCCTCGTCGTCGCGCCGGCCGAGAAACCCCAGCGCCTCGGCGTGGGCGATGTGCAGCGGGTACGGCACCTCGCTCCCGCCGCGCTGGGCGTGTTCGGCGCAGTCCACGACGCGACGGGAGTCGCCGCGACCCACGGCCTCCAGGGCCGCCATGAGGTACCAGCGCACGGCCTGCTCCGGCCGCGCACCGCGCTCGAGGTGGGACGCCACCTCTTCCGCCTGGGCGTCCTCCGCCGTGCCCAGATGCCCGGCGGCCAGGCGATGCAGCTCCTCGCGCAGCTCGGGCGTCAGCATCCGGTACGCGACGTCCGCGACGAGGCCGCTGCGGAAGGCGTACTCGCGGACCCCGCCGGGGGGTCGCTGCCGGGAGACGACGACGTCCTTGTGGCGCAGGGCGCCGAGCAGCGCGTCGACGTCGGCGACGCCCAGGGCGGCCAGCTCCTGGGGCAGGAAGGCCCGACCCAGCACCGCGGCACGCTTGCACAGGTCCTTCTCGGCCGTGGACAGGTGGTCCAGCCGCGACTGGATTGCCGCTTCGACCGTCACGGGCAGGGGCAGGCCGCCCGCAGCATCCACGCGCCAGCCGGCCGGGCCGAGCTGCATGGCGATCTCCCGGACGAACAGCGGATTGCCCTGCGTCCGCTCGGCGACCGCGGCGACGGCGGTCGTCGTCAGGTGCCGTCCGGCCGCCTCCGTGGCCAGGCGGCCGACGTCCTCCGGCGCCAGTCCGCCGAGCTTGACGTGGACGAGGTTGCGTCCCTCGAATACCCGGCCTCCGCCTTCCTGCAGCTCCGGCCGGGTGGTCGCGACGATCAGCAGCGGCTCCGCGGCGAAGCGATCGAGGAGCTGGTCGAGCAGCTCGAGCGAGGCGGGATCGGCCCATTGGAGGTCCTCGACGGCGAGCATCGTCGGACCGG
The DNA here is from genome assembly GCA_016218815.1 of Deltaproteobacteria bacterium. Lineage (GTDB taxonomy): Bacteria > Myxococcota_A > Polyangia > DRWM01 > JAAZOP01 > JAAZOP01. The sequence continues at coordinate 64,926 of JACRCX010000029.1, read as the reverse complement.
CTTCGAGGTACGCGCCGAGATGGTCGAGCAGGGCGATGCGGTAGCGGTCGGCGAGGAACTGGGGATCGCGCGGCGCGGTGGCGTCGTCGCCGCGCTCGGGCGCCGGCAGGCCGAGCAGCTCTCCCAGGACGCCGGTCCAGGGCGGCGGGCTTCCGTGGGGCGCGACTTCCGCCGCGAGGAGCTCGACCGCGCGACGCCGCTCGTCGGCGGAGTTCCGGGCGTCGAGCCGCGGCCAGCCGAGCTGCAGCACGCCGCGAGCCGCACGGTTCTCGAGGATCGAGCGGAACAGGTCGAACAGCCGGTGGCGATGGAGCGGCTCGGCCCGGCCTGACAGCACCCACAGCGGGGGTGCCGCCTGCTCGGCCATCCTCTCGGCTTCGCGGGCCAGGCGGCTCTTGCCGATGCCTGCCGGGCCGCTCAGGAGGAGCGCCAGGGCGTGCCTGCGATCCAGCACTTCCTCGATCGCGGAGCGGAGCTGCGACAGCTCCGGTTCGCGTCCCCAGAGCGTGTCCTGGGCGTCGCCGCCGAGAGTCAGGGTCTGGGGCACGACGCCGACCAGCTCGCTCAGGCCGTCGGCCACGTCCCGCACGCTCAGGCCGGTGCGCAGGCTGCGGGCGAGATCCCGCTCGACCGCCACGCCCGGGAGGTTGGCCGCGCACCCCTGCTCGGCGGCGCGCAGGACCACGCCGGAGATCCCGGCCCCGGTCAGGGCGGCGCGCCCGGAAGCGATCGCCATCCGTCCGGCGGCGTGGCGTACGGCGATTGCGGCCGCGCCGGCCTGCAGCAGCTCGTCACCCTCCCACGCCGCGCCGCCGAAAACGCCCAGCGCGCGGCGGCCGAGCAGGGGGAGATACTCGCCGCCCCGCTCGCGCACCGCTCGCTCGATGGCGGTCGCGTCGCGCACGTCCTCGGCCAGCAGCACGGCGACGACCCGTTGCTCCTCGGGGAAGGCGGTGACCCGCGGCGCGGGTGCGGGCGGGTGCTCGTCGCCGGCCGCGAGATCGAGTCCGGCGAGAGCGGCGCCGAACTCGGCCGCGCCCTGCCAGCGCTCGCCCGGCTCCTTGCACAGCCCTCGTTCCACGGCCTCGGCCAGTCCCGGCGGCACTCCCGGCGCCGCGCAGCGCAGGGGCACCGGCGCGTCCATCAGGATGGCCACCATCGTGGCGAGCGCGGTCTCGCGCTCGAAAGGCAGCCGGCCGGAGAGCGCCTCGTACAGGGACACGGCGAGCGACCAGACGTCCGTCCGCGCATCGACGCCGCCGATGCCGCGGGCCTGCTCCGGCGAGAGGTACGCCGGAGTCCCGACGACGGCGCCGCTGGCGGTGAGGCGGGTGGCGGCGGGATCGGTCAGGAGGGCGATGCCGAAGTCGACGAGCTTCACGGTGCCGTCGGCGCAGAGGAACAGGTTCGACGGCTTGAGATCGCGGTGGACGATGCCGACCGCGTGGGCGGCGGCCAGGCCGTGGCAGACCTGGACGCCCACGCCGGCGGCCTCGCGCGGGGACAGCGTCCCGCGGGCGATGCGGGTGTGCAGCGCCTCACCGCGCAGCAGCTCGAACGCGATGAACGGCATGCCGGCCTCGTCCGTCCCGGAGGCCAGGACGCGGCAGATATTGGGATGATCGATGCGTACGCGCCCTTCGCGGTCGAAGCGCCGCACCGCCTCTTCGCCGTCCTCCCCGAGCTGCAGCAGGAACTTGACCGCGGCCTCGCGGCCTTCGGCATCCACGCCGCGGAAGACGACGCCCATGCCGCCGCGACCGAGGATGTCCAGCAGGCGGAACCCGCCCGCGGTCCGTCCCGCGCCGGGTTGCGTGCGTTCCAGCGAACCGGCCGGCCCACTCCCATCCATCGGCCCCCGGATGCTCGATGGGACCCGCCGGGATGTCAAGGCGCCCGCCGAGCACGGCCGTGCCGTTGCGTCAGAGCCCTCCCGTATCGACCGTCGGCACGGGCACCTCGGTCGACATGTCGACGGGCTCTTCGTTGTCGTAGAGGGCCACGCGGTCGGCAAGGCGGGAGGGGTCGAAGCCGTCGGTCTGGATGTTGACGCCGATCGGCTGCGAGTAGATCTCGCCGTCGCGCATGTCTGCCGTGCCGCCCTCCGCGAAGGGGATGTCGTCGAGATCGGCGCCGTGGGCGAGCTGCACGCCGCAGAGTGCCTGGCCGTGGATCCGGAAGCGGGTCAGGTCGAAGTGGCCGCCGGCGTAGGCGCCGATGCCGATGCCGCCGGGACAGCCGCAGTCGGACTCGCGCGTGTCCTGCACCTCGAGGTCCGCGAAGGTCGCGGACGTGCCGGCGCCGGCGACGAACACGGTGACCTCGCGGTTCCCCGACAGCAGGGCGCGCGCGAGGTCCACCGTCGCGCCGTTCTCGAGGTCCAGCGCGCGGCCGGCAGCGAGATCGATCTCCTGCGCCAGGGTGTCGCGTACGATGACGTCCTCCAGGTGCATCACGGCGCCGGCACCCGAGACGCCGACGGCCAGCTCGCGGTTCCGTTCGAGCAGGACCCGCCGCAGCTCCGCCTCCCCCGGGGCGACGACGACCACGCCACGGCCCTCGGTCAGCGACGCCTCCTCGCTCCGCGTGTCACGGATCACCACGTCCTGGAGCACGAGGCTCGCCTCCGAGCTGGCGTAGAGCCCGCCCTTGCGGTTCGCGAGGAACTGCCCGCGTGTGACCGTCACCTGCGCCCGGTTCTGCGCGTGCAGCCCGCGCCCTTCGGCTCGGTCCGCTTCCTGTCCTTCCGTGCCGCGGATCACCACGTCGGTCAGGCCCACGACGGCATCGGTGCTGGCGAGCACGCCAGCTTCGCGGTTCGACTCGAGCGCCCCGCGGGTCACCTCGACCTGGCCGCCGTCCTGCACGGCGATGCCGCGGCCCATCCGCCCCGCGCCGTCTCCCGCCGTGTCCCGCACCGCGACGTCGGTCAGGACGACGTGCGAGCCGCTGCTGACGCGAATCCCGGCGGTCCGGTTGCGCTCGAACGCGCACCGCGTCAGCGTGACGTCGGCGTGCTGCTCGGCGTTCAGCCCGAGGCCGTAGCCGCCGGCCGCGTCGTGCCGCGTGTCGCGCACCACCAGGTCGGTCCCGACGACGGGGGCGGCGCCGGCGGCGTACAACCCGAGCACGCGCGCCCCTTCGATGATCACGCCCTGCACCGTGAGCCCGACGCCGGGACCGGCGACGATGCCGGCGCGCTCGCCGGTCACGCGCAGGTTCCTCACCGTGAGGTGTCCGGCCGTGGCGAAGAAGACCGCCGCCCGGTCATCCGCCACCGAAGACGTGACGGTCGTCTCCGCGGTGCACGCGCCCCAGAACGTCAAGGTGCGGTCGACGGCCACCGGCTCGTCGAACGTGCCCTTGGAGAGAGCGATGACCGCGTCCGTCGTCGCGGCGGCGACCGCGTCCGCGATGGTCCCGAAGGGCGAAGCGCGCGTGCCATCTCCGCCCGGCGGGGCGCCGGCGAGGACGTAGACGACGTCTCCGCCGGGCGGCAGCTCCGCCCAGTCGCCCGTGGGGCAGGCCGAGCCCACCGTCACGCAGCCCGGTTCGCCCGGGAAGTGCGCCTGATCGCCGGTGCAATCCTGTGGCCCGCCCTCCGGCCAGGGCTCGCAGGTCGCCACCTCGCTTCCCGACTCCGTCACCTCGCGCCAGCCCTCCGGGCAGGGGGTGAGCAGGGGCGGCGCGGGCGGCGCCGGCGGGTCGATCGCCGGCGCATCGACTTGGACCTCCTCCTCGCCGTCGGCGTCCTGCGCGACGTCCGCCCCGCCCGTCCCGCCGTCGGTGCAGCCGCAAGCCGCCGCGACGAGCCAGGCCACGACGGCCGAGCGATGGGTCAGCCTCATGGTGTCCTCCCCTTCCTCGCGATCCGGATCGTGGCCGGAGCCCGCCGGGCCGTCAAGTCGGCAGGACCTCGCGCCGGTGATCGCCGGCGCGGGCACGTGGTACGATGCCGTCGGGCTCGGCCCACCGAACGAGGGAGGGGAGCATCGTGATGGCGTCATCGCTGCGGTTCGTGGGTGCGTGCGCCGCCGGACTGCTCGCGGCGTGCTCGACCGGCGCGCCGGTCGAGGACGGGAGCGACGCGGGGGACGGCGGTGACGAGGTGATGGACGGGAGCGCTTTCGCGGCGCCACCCGTGCTGACGCCCTGCCCTGCGGGATGGCGGGAGACGGCGGCGGGGCCGGGCGAGCCGGCGACGTGCGAGCCGTGGCCTGACGGCGACCCGGCGGCACCGCCGCTTCTTGCGCCCTGCCCGCCGGGGTGGCGCGACGTGTCCGCTCCGGGACTGGCGACGGTCTGCGATCCGACTCCCGAGGGCGGCGTGCCCGACTGTGCGGCGGACGAGGCGGCGTTCGTCGGCGACCCCGGCTGCAGCCGGATCGGAATGGACTGTCCGGTCGGGGACTGGGCGGAGGACATTCCCGGCGAGCGGACGGTGCGTTACGTCCGTGCGGGCGCGCCGGCCGGCGGGGACGGCTCCCGCGCGGCGCCGTTCGCGACGATCGCGGAAGCGCAGGCCGGGGCGCCCAGGGATACCGTGCTGGCACTGTCCAAGGGGACGTTCGACGAGGCGGTGGAGCTGTCTACCGGGATCACGCTGTGGGGCGCCTGCGTGGCCGAGACGATCGTCGCGTGTTCGACGCCGTCCGCCGCCGACCCCACGATCCGCATCGACGGCTACGGGACGACCGTCCGCAATCTCCGGGTCGGCGGCCGTCGCACGGGCATCGCCGCCGTCGGCCGGCGCTCGGTGCAGCTCGAGGGTGTCCTGGTGGAGGGCGTCGACGACGTCGGGCTGCTGGTCGCGACCGGGGCGACGGTGACGGGGCACGACGTGGTCGTGCGTGACACGCAGCCGCGCGCGACGGACAGCCGTCACGGGCGCGGGCTGGATGTCGAGACCGGAGCGCAGGTCGAGCTGGCGCGGGCGGTGTTCGAGGGCAACCACGAGCTGTCGGTCACGAGCCTCGAGCCCGGCACCGTCGTCACGCTGACCGACGTGGCGGTGCGCGACACGGAGCTGCGCGCGACCGACGGCACGGGTGGGATTGGGCTCGCCGTGCAGAGCGGCGGGCGTGCCGAGATCCGGCGCGGGGTGTTCGAGGGGTGCATCGATGCCGCGGTGGGGGTGAGTTTCGCCGGTTCCTTGGCGGTGCTGACCGACGTCGTGGTGCGCGATGCGCGGACCCGGGCGAACGGCACGCGTGGACGCGGCCTGCAGGTGGACGGCGGGGGGCGGGCGGAGGTGACCCGCGGGTGGTTCGAGCGGAACGTGGAGTCCAGCGCGCTGATCATGGGGCCGGGGAGCACGGCCTCGCTGACCGACGTGGTGCTGCGCGACACGGAGCCGACGGCGGCGGGAATTGCCGGCCACGGCCTGGACGTCCAGCAGGAGGCGCGGGTGGAGGTGGCGCGGGCGGCGGTGGAGGGGAGCCACGAGGGGGGCGTGGTGGTGCGGCTGGACGCGGTGCTGACGATGACGGACATGGTCGTGCGCGGGACCGACATCGTCCCGGGCGGCCCGAGTGCCAACGGCCTGGAGGTCCTCGACGGGGCGAGCGCGGACGTCGAGCGAGCGGTGTTCGAGAACAACCGGGGCGTGGCGGTGCAGGCGGGACGGAGCGGGTCGCACCTGACGATCCGCGACCTGGTGGTGCGCGACACGTCGGGGGTCGAGGGCAGCGACTTGCTTGCCGCGGGCCTGTTCGTCGCAGACGGGGCGGAGGTCGAGGTGAGCCGGGCGCTGTTCGAGCGCAACGAAGCGTCGGCCGTGGCGTGCAGCGCGGCAACGCTCACCGTGACCGACCTGGTGGTGCGGGACTCGGCGGCGGTGCCGTGGCTGGGCAAGGGCGGCCACGGGCTGGAGGTCGCCTGGGGATCGCAGGTGGACGTGGACCGAGCGCTGTTCGAGCGCAACCGGACCGTCGCGGTCGTGGCGGACGGCGCCGGATCCCTGCTGGAGTTCACGGACGCGATCGTCCGCGACACGCAGTGCCGGGCCTCCGACGGCTACGGCGGCAGCGGCCTGATCGCGCAGTTCGGCGGGCAGGTCGTGGCGAGCCGGGTGCTGCTCGAGCGCAATCGGATGGTCGGTGCGTACGCCATCCTGGAGGGGTCGCGGCTCGACCTGAGCGACGTGGTGGTACGGGGCACGGTCGCGGCCACGTGCGGGATGTCCGGCTGCATCGGCGCCGGCTTCGGCGTCGGCGCGTACGGCGGAGGCGCGGTCGAGATGACGCGGTTCACCGTGTCGTGGAGCGAGCTTTGCGGACTGCAGTTGGCGCACGGGTACGACGCGACGGGCGCGCGGTACCCGCTGGGCGGCACGATCGACCTGCACGAGGGCGAGGTGACGGACAACCCGATCGGGGTGAACGTCCAGACCGATGGTTTCGACATCGTCCGGCTGGCGGACCGGGTGGTCTTCGACCGCAACGGCGAGACGCTCGACTCCAACGCGATGCCGGTCCCCGGATTCAACCTGTAGACGGCGGGGAGGTACCGAGGCGAAACGCCGGTCGCGGGCGCGGAGCGCTTCTTGCGGTGCGGCAGCGGCTACCTGCCGGCGGCGTGGTAGTGCAGGACGTCGTCACCGACGACCCACACGTCGAGCACGGCGCCCGCCGCCGCGCCCCAGATGGCGCGGTAGCCGGGGTCACCGGCGGCCGGACCGTCCGCGAGGATCGTGCGCCAGGCGCCGGCGGCGTTGCGCACGACGATGGAGCTGTCGCGTTCATCCGCGCCGCGGCGCACGAGCCACAGGGTGCCGTCGGCCGGGTTCGCCCAGAGAGCGACGAACCGGCCGCCGCCGACCCGCACGGGCTCCTCCAGCCATTCGGCCCCCGCCCACCACACCAGCACCCCGACGCCGGAACGTTCCCCCGCCGCCCACACGGTGTGAACGTCATCGATGTCCACGCCGAACGCCGCGACCCCGTCGGGGAGCGGGTGGCGTGCGGGTGGCGCGCCGGCGTCGGCATAGCTCAGGGCAACCGCGTCCGCGCCGACGATCCACGTCGGCTGGCCCACGGGAGCGACGACATCCCGCAGGTCCGGCAGTCCACCCGGGACGGGCGGGGTCTGCCATGCAATCCCGTTCCAGGTCCGGACCGCTCCCGCCTCGGCCACGACCCAGACCTCGTCCTCGGACCGCCCGGCCAGTCCGAGCAGCCTGACGCCGGCGGCCGCCGGACCGCCCCCGGGCTGGGACCATGACCCCGCGGCGGCCTCGAACCGGAACACTCCGCCGCGAACGTCGGCGACCCACGGCTGCCCCGCCGACTTGTCCATCCACACGGCGGTGAGCGCGGCCGGGGCGTCCAGGCCGGCGGTGGCCGGCGCGACCCACCCCGACGCGACGTCGCGGTGAACGACCGCCGGAGCGCCGCTCGACGCGACGCCGACCGTCCAGACGTTGGTCACGTCCGTGCCGTCGATGGCCAGCCACGTCGTCCCATCCCCTGTCGTCGGCTCGAGGCACCACAGGCACTCGTCGACCCGGCCATTGCCGTCGTCGTCCCACCCGTCGCAGACGTGCTCGTAGGCGTCGGTCGACGTGCACGGCAACCAGGTGCAGCTCGACGCGTCGCAACGGCGCGTGCACGGGGCGCCACACGCGTTGGTGTCGGTCTCGGTGTCGGCCGGCTCGCACTGTTCGTCTTCCTCGACCACGCCGTCCCCGCACGACGGACCGGCGTCGACGTCCGCGTCCGCATCGGCGTCGCTGTCGGTGTCCGCGTCGACGTCGACGTCGGCGTCGGCGTCGACCTCGGCGTCGAACCCGGTTTCCGGGTCGCCTTCGGTGCGGGCGTCACCGTCCTCGTCGCCGTCCGCATCCGCGTCGGCGTCGGCATCGGCGTCGGCGCCGCCGTCGGCGTCGCGAGGATCGTCCAGGACCTCCATCCGGTCACGGTCGAGGCTCTCGAAGAGGGCGCAGCCGGGGAGTGCCGCGGCCACGGCGAGGACGACGAACCGGGTCGGGTGGATCCATCGCTTCATTCCACAGGCCTCCCGATCTAGAACGTCACGGCGACGCCGAAGCCGAGGCCGTCGAAGATGCCGTCCGCCGAGGCCGTGGGGCCGGCCATGACCCCGACACTCGACGGCGCCTCGGATCCGACGGCCGCCCAGTCGGTGTAGAAGGCGAGGACGGCGGAGGCGACGGCGGCCGCGATGGCGGTCGGCAGCATCACCCAGGTCGCCTCCTGGTAGGCGTCGTGGTCGTCGGCGGCGTTCAATCCGGCGGCACAGGCGAGCACGTCGCCGCCCTGACAAGGGGAAAGGGCTGCGTAGAAGTCGTCGGTGGACTGCCCGACCATGACGCCGGTGATCGCGCTGCCGATGCCGAGCGCGAGGGCCGAGCCGGCGGCGACCCAGAACCAGGTCGGCTCGACGCCGGACGACGACTCCAGCGGCGGCTCGCCGGCCGGCGGCGGAGCCACGGCGGGCGGCACGGGTTCGAGCAGCAGCACGACTGCCTGCTCCTCGCCCGAGGCGACCACTACCTCCGCCGTCTGCGTCTCGTAGCCCTCGCGGCGGGCTTCGACCGTGTGCCGTCCGACTTCCAGCGGCAGCGCGGCGGGGAGCGGCGCGACGCCGACCAACTGGTGGTCCACCAGCAGCTCGGTCCCTGCGGGCTGGACGGTCAGCGAGACCGTTCCGAGGTAACGCCGCAGCTCGCGCATCGCGGCGGCCACCGCCTCGACCTCGTCCAGCGGGGCCGTCACGCCGTAGCGGGCCTGCCATTCGTCGAAGACGGCAATCGCCGTGCGGTACTCGTGGAGCGCCTTGCGGCACATCCCGAGGTTGAACAGCGCGCTGCGCGTGGGATACAGCTCGAGCGACCGCGCGAACTCCGCCAGCGCGCCGTCCCAGTCGTCGATCCGCATCAGCTCCACGCCGGCGTCGAAGTGCTGCCGCGCCTCGGCGTGGGCAGCCTCGTCCTCCTGGGAGGTCGCCGGCGGCGATACCACGAGTTGGATCGCGGCGAGGACGGCCGCAACGCGCCGCGGGTGTCGCCTTCGAGTCATCGGTTCGGCTCCCTCTCTTCCTTCCCGCGCGTCGGCGGCATCGTCCAGCCGCCGGCCGCCGGAGACCGGGAACCGCCGGACCATAGCCATTCCCACGGCGACCCGCAGGGTGCGCGTTGGGTCTACTTGCCCAGGAACCCGCGCAGGACGGCGGGGAGGATGCCGCCGTGGCGGTAGTAGGAGACCTCGATGGGGGCGTCGAGGCGGCCGCGGGCGACCGGGCGCCGAGAACGGGGCGGAACTCCTCGGGCAGGTCGGCCGGTGCGACTGTCGGCCGCAGCCGCGACTCGTCCCCGTCGAAGTGGATGACCCGGGCACAACCTCGATCCTTCGGGTCGAAGCCCCAGTGTTGGGATCGTGCGTCGTAGAAGAAGTAGAGCATGCCGGACCGGGGAAGGAGGCCGTCCGGGTCCAGCGGAGCCACATCCCGCAACCGGATCTGAGCGATGAAGGACAGTCGGCCCTCCGGCCAGTTCGGCCACTCCATCCCGTCCGGCAGGTCGGGGACCCCGCCGATGCGCGATTCACCCACAACCGGCTCGCGATGCGGCTCGGCCTGCGGCGACAACCGGATGGAATTGGCACGGAGAAGTTCGACCTTCGCCCGCACGACCGATACCTCCATCTCGGTGGCCGGCGAAACGGGCTGGGGGGCAGGCGCGGGATTTTCGCGCTTCCGGCAGCCAGCGCTGACCGCGGAAGCGAGCAGCACGAGAACGGCGGCTGGACGGTTCACGCGTTCTCGTACGCCCGCAGGAAGTCCTCGCGGGAGATTCGAGCCTGCGTGCAGATCGCTCGCAGAGTGGATCCCTTGATGACTGGATGGCCGGGCAAGGTCAGGGGCGTGCTCCCCCCGTCCGCGTTCTCCCGAACCATGGCGACGTGTTCGCGCTCCCGTACGACACGGAAGCCCAGGCTCTGGAGCGCGCGAAGCACCCGCGACCGCGGAGCATCGACCGGGAACTTCGGCATCAGACGGCTACACGGGCCTCGGCGACGAAAGCCTCCAGGACGGCCGAGTCGGCCTCGATGACGTCGTCGCCGAAGGTTTCGATATGGAAGCGGATGGCCGATTTCACGTCGGCGAGCGCTTCATCGTAGGTGTCCCCCTCGCCCACGACCACGCCCTTGAGCCCCAGCGGATAGGCGACATAGCCGTCCGCGTGCTTCTCGACGATCACCTTGAATTCCCGCATTGCCGTTCCTCCCACGGCCGAGGTTAGCACACGTTCGCCAAGCCATCAGGTCTTCTCCCCCAGAAACCCCCGCAGGACCGCGGGCAGGATGCCGCCGTGGCGGTAGTAGGAGACCTCGATGGGGGCGTCGAGGCGGCAGCGGGCGTCGAAGGCGACAGCCGTGCCGTCGGGGCGCACGGCTTCCACGCGCACGTTCGAGCGCGGAGCGACGTCGTCGCCGACGGCGACGCGGAAGGTCTCGGTCCCGTCAAGGCCGAGACCGGCACGGGTGGTGCCTGCGGGGAACTCCAGCGGCAGGACACCCATGCCGACCAGGTTCCCGCGATGGATTCGCTCGAACGATTCGGCGAGCACCGCGCGGACGCCGAGGAGCAGCGTACCCTTCGCCGCCCAGTCGCGGCTGGAGCCCATCCCGTAGTCCTTCCCCGCCAGGACGACCGTCGGAGTGCCGGCCTCGCGGTAGCGGCGCGCGGCCTCGAAGATCGAGACCGGCTCGCCGCTGGGCAGGTGGATGGTCACCCCGCCCTCGGTCCCCGGCGCCAGCAGGTTGCGCAGGCGGATGTTGGCGAAGGTGCCGCGGGCCATCACGCGGTCGTTGCCGCGGCGGCTGCCGTAGGAGTTGAAGTCGGCGGGCTGGACGCCGTGCTCGCGCAGGTAGCGGCCGGCGGGCGAATCCTTGGCGATGGAGCCCGCGGGACTGATGTGGTCCGTGGTGACGCTGTCGCCGACCATGACCAGCACTCGTGCGCCCTCGATCGGGCGGACGGGCGACGGCTGAAGGGTCAGCCCCGTGAAGAACGGCGGCTCGCGGATGTAGGTGCTCGCGCCGCTCCAGGCGTAGCTCGCGCCCTCCGGCGTCGCGATGCGGTTCCACTCCTCGTTCGAGCGGTCGATGCCGCGGTATGCCGCGTCGAAGCCCTCGGCCTCGGTCGCCAGCGGCACGAGCGCGGCGACCTCGGCGGGCGACGGCCAGAGGTCGCGCAGGAAGACGGGACGCCCATCGGGCCGCAGGCCGAGCGGCTCCTGGTCGAAGTCGAAGTCGACGCGGCCGGCCAGGGCGTAGGCGACGACGAGCGGCGGGGAGGCGAGGTACGAGGCGCGGGCGTGGGGGTTGATGCGACCGTCGAAGTTGCGGTTTCCGGAGAGGACGGCCGCAACGACCAGGCCGTCGCGCTCGGCGGCAGTCGCCAGAGGCTCGGGCATCGGCCCGCTGTTGCCGATGCAGGTGGTGCAGCCATAGCCGACGGTGTGGAAGCCGAGGCGTTCCAGGAACGGCGTGAGGCCGGCGCGCTCGAAGTAGCGCGTGACGACCTTGGAGCCCGGGGCGAGGCTGGTCTTGACCCACGGCCGGACGGACAGCCCGGCCTCGACCGCCTTGCGGGCCACGAGGCCGGCGGCGAGCATCACGGACGGGTTGCTGGTGTTCGTGCAGCTCGTGATCGCGGCAATGCCGACCGTTCCGTGCGCCAGCTCGACAAGCGAGCCGGGGAGCGCGACGGTGGAGCGCTGCGCGGCGGCGGCCTCGTCCATCCCGAACCCGCGCTTCTCGACGGGCGCCCGCAGGGTCTCTTCCCAGTGCGCCTTCATCGCGGAGAGCGCAACGCGATCCTGGGGACGCCGGGGACCGGCCAAACTCGGCTCGACGGAGCCGAGGTCGAACTCGAGCGTGTCGTGGAAGACGGGGTCGGGGGTCGCGGAGGTGCGGAAGAGGCCCTGGGTCTTGCAATAGCGTTCGACGAGGTCGACGCGCTCCCGGGGCCGGGCGGTCTCGCGCAGGTAGCGCAAGGTGTTGTCGTCGACGGGGAAGAAGCCGACGGTGGCGCCGTATTCGGGCGCCATGTTGGAGACCGTGGCGCGGTCGGGGACGGAGAGGCCGTCCAGGCCGGGGCCAAAGAACTCGACGAAGCTGCCGACGACGCCGCGGCGGCGGAGGATTTCGGTCAGGGCCAGGACGAGGTCGGTGGCGGTGGCCTGGGGCGGCAAGGCGCCGCGGAGGCGGACGCCGACGACGGGCGGGGCGAGGAGAAAGACGGGCTGGCCCAGAAGCGCCGCCTCGGCTTCGATGCCGCCGACGCCCCAGCCCAGGACGCCGGCGCCGTTGACCATCGGCGTGTGCGAGTCGGTGCCGACGCAGGAGTCGGGGAAGGCGACGGGCTTGCCGTCGACGTCGCGCAGGGCGACGACGGAGGCGAGGTACTCGAGGTTGACCTGGTGGCAGATGCCGCTGGCGGGTGGCACGACGCGGAATTGGCGAAACGCGGCCTGGGCCCAGCGGAGGAACTCGTAGCGCTCGCGGTTGCGCTCGAACTCCAGCTCGGCGTTGCGGCGCAGGGCTTCGGGGGAGGCGTAGGCATCGACCTGGACGCTGTGATCGATGACGAGGTCGACGGGGATGAGCGGGTTGATGCGGGCGGGGTCGCCGCCGAGCCGTTGCATGGCGTCGCGCATGGCGGCGAGGTCGACGATGCAGGGGACGCCGGTGAAGTCCTGCATCAGGACGCGTGCGGGGTGGAACGGGACTTCGATGGCGCCGGGCGCGGCGGGGTCGTACTTGGCCAGCGCCGTGACGTCGTCGGCCGTGACCTCGCGGCCGTTCTCGCGACGCAGGAGGGTCTCGAGGAGCAGGCGGATGGAGACGGGGAGCCGGGAGACGTCCGCGACGCCGGTCTCGGCCAGGCGGGCGAGGCGGAAGTACGAAGCCTTGCCGCCGGCGAAGGTCAGCTCCGAGCGAGCACCGAACGAGTCGAGCATGTCGTGTCCCATGGGCACCTCCCCGGGGCGGTACGTTGGCCGTCCGGGCGAGGCGTGTCAACGGATACGGAAGGAAGGAACCACCGATGGACACCGATGGACACCGATGGGGGGGAGCCGAACCGGGAGGGAACACCATGACAGCGGCGAGCGGCGAGCGAATCCGCACGCACGGGCAAGGGAGGTGCCGCGGCGCCCGGGCCGTGGTACGATGCAGCCCATCGGGTGTAAGTCGAAGGGAGTTCGGGTGAATCTCCCTTCAAGAAGGAGGGTAACGTGAAGAGACTTCTGTCGGTCGTCCTGTTGAGCGCGGTTCTGGTTCCCGGGTTTGCCAGGGCGCAGCCCTCGCCGATCGTGGTGATGCCGGCCCCGGCGGAGGAGTACCGGCCGGCGAACCAGATTTCGGTCGGGGCGGGGGCGTTCGTGTGCGCGTTCGGCGCGACGCAGTGGGGGAGCGGATCGACGTGCATCAACGGCGACTTCCTGATCCTGAGCTTTCCGGTGATGTACCGCTATCGGATCAACGACTACCTGGCGGCCGGCGGCGGCCTGATGATCCACGTCTTCAACATTCCGGAGTTCGGCGTCCTGGCGGGTGCCGAGGGGGTGGGGAGCTTCCGGGCGTACGCGGTCCCGGACTGGCTGTACTTCGAGGCGAACATCCTGTTCGGCTTTCCGGTGCTGTTCGCCGTGATGCCGGTGGTGGGCGTGGCCGTGCCGCTGGGCAGCGTGTCGATCTTCTTCGAGAACCAGGTTCCGCTGTTCTTCTTCGGCGGCGTGACGGGCTGGTGGCAGCCGGTGCTCGGCGTCGAGTTCGCGTTCTAACCCGCCGCGAGCCTCTTTTCCTCAGTACGTCTCCGGCAAATCTTCAGGCGCCTTGGTGCGGTAGTTGGCGTCGATGTAGTCCATCAGCTCGAAGAGGATGGTCTCCATCTGGGGACCGTCGGGGCGGACGGAGTCGGCGTAGAAGGTGCCGCGGATGCACTCCTGCTGAGGGTCGGGGAGGCTCTCGTCGGAGCGGCACCGGCCGTCGGGGAAGACCATGATCAGCTTCTGCATGCGCAGGTCCTCGGGGAGGGAGGGCGAGATCATCCAGTTCTGGAAGATGATGGCGCTGGCGACCATGTCCTCCGGCTTCTGGCCGTACCCGTGGAGGAAGAAGACGACCGGGTAGCGGGTGTCGGCGTAGGACGGGTCGCTGTAGCCGGGGGGGAGGATGAGGCCGAAGGGGGAGACGCGGCCGGTGGAAGGGCTGGCCCAGTCATCGACATAGAACATGGTATCGACGTCGGCGGCGTGGCCCTGCCGGTCGCCGCCGGGCCAGCGGGCGGACATGGCGAAGGTGGCGTAGGCGAGGCGATTGATCACCTGCGTGACGGTTCCGACGTGGCCGCCGTCGCCGCGCGCGAGCTGGGCCTCGCCGGCGTCGGGGTTGCCGTAGCGGATCATGGTGTTGCGGCCGAGGGTGCGGAAGTTGATCTTCACGGGGTCGAGCATCTCGTCGGCGTAGGGCACGCCGTACACGGAGCTGAAGTCGTTGTAGTAGCGCACGACGCGACCGCGGGCGGTGAGCGCGGCCATCATGGCATCCTCGCCCACGACGAAGGGGAACAGGTCGTGGACGCCGGCGTCGGCGAGGACCTCGATGCGATCGAGCTGCTCGTCGGGCATCTCGCGGAGCAGGGTGTAGCCGTCGTGGGCGAGGTAGTCCTGGAAGTGCGGCGATTCGTTGTACTCGCCGTCGCCCTCGCCCCAGTCGTAGCCGTCCGGCTGCTGCGGCGTGCCGGCCACGCCGTCCAGGCCGAAGTCTTCCCACCACTCGCCGGGTTCCGTCCCCTGCGGTCCGTCCCACAGCCAGTTGCCCTCGGTGCCGTCGGGGTTGAACTGGTAGTCGAAATCGTCACCGGCGGGGTCGGGGTCGTCGAGCGGGTCGTAGCCGGTCTCGAGGGCGCTGGCGACGTTGTCGATGCCGAAGTCGTCATAAGGCTCGTGGCCGCTGCGGATCACCGGCTCGCCGGGATCGCGGATCGTGTCGCCGTCGACGTCGACCGCGACGCCGACGTCGAGCGGATAGTCGTTCACGCCCTCGGGGTCCCAGCGGCCGTGGTCGCCGGGGATCTCGGCGCCGTCGCAGAAGGTGATCACGGGCAGCGACCCGTCGGGGTTGTACTCGTCGTCGTAGAACTCGTCGAGGGTGACCGGATTGGAGCAACGCTCGGCCTCGCTCATCGACCACCACGACAGCGGGACGCCCGGAGGGAGGTAGACGGAGTCCTCGTTGAACAGGCCGGGGTTGCCGAAGGCGAGGGCCATGTCGCGGAAGATCTGGCAGTACTCGCGGCGGTCGAACGTCCCACCCTGGCCGTCGCGCCCGTCGGGGTAGTACCAGTTCTCGAAGGTCTCCGTGCGCTCGAAGAGCTGCGTGGGCGGCGGCGGCTCGCAGTGGTCGCCGACGTCGCCGGCGTCGTCGGGCGAGGCGGTGCAGAAGCCGCCGAGGTAGTAGGTCTCGACGTAGTGCATCATCTGGGTCCAATTGAGCGGACCGCCGAGGGGCGAGACGAAGTCGAAGCGGTCGGGCTGCCGCAGCCCGACGTAGCCGGCGCCGCCGCCGCCCATGGAGACGCCGACGATGCCCTTGTAGGTCCAGTGGCGGGTGCGGGTACGGGTTCCGGCGGCGGTCTCGTAGGCGGCCTGGAAGGTGCCGAGGCGGGTCGAGGCGAAGGTGAGCTTCCCGCCGCCGGGGGCGCCCTGGATCCAGGTCGAGGCGAAGGGGACGATCCGGGCGGGGTGGACGCCGTCGGAGTAGAAGATGGCGACGTTGCCGACCGCCACCGCCTCGGGGAGCAGCCCGACCTTGAGCGGGATCGAGAAGGCCAGCTCGCGCAGGAAGCGGCGCACGGGGCCGAAGGCGACGGCGGGGCCGGCGGCCGTGTAGCCCGTGGACACGATGTCCTCGGCGCAGCCGATGGTGACGTCGAGCGCCGTGAGGGTGTCGTCGGGCGGCATCGACACGGAGGCGTCCGCGAGGCCGCCGGTGCCGGCGACGGTTCCGCCGCGGGCGAGGTTGCCGGCGCCCTCACCGGCGCACTCGACCTCCGGCGAGACGACGTCCGCGGTGACGGTGGTCGTCCGGGTGCCGTAGGCGACCGTGACCGTGGCGGTGCCGAGCGCGTCGCCTTCCACGGTGAGGTCGACATGCCAGCCGTCGGTGGGGACGTCGAGCGAGGCCGGGACGGTCACCAGGCCGGAGGGCGCGGCGCCCACATCGAGCGTGATCGGAGCGGCCGGCGGGTGTTCGACCCAGATGCGCACGGTGCGGCTCTCGCCGAGCTGGAGGCCGACGAACGCGGGTTCCGCCCGGAGTCCGCCGATCATCTCGAGGCCGCCCTCGCCGTCGCCGTCCGTTCCGTCGCCGTCCGGGGCGTCCGCGGCGTCCGCGACGGACGAGTCGTCGCCGCAGGAGGCGACCGAACCTGCACCGAGCAACGCCCACAACGCGAGCCAACCGATCCTGCGCATCCGACCTCCTCCTCCCGCCGGCCGGCCTGGGCCGGCGCGGGGCCAAGCTACGGCGCCGAGCGCGCCATCCGGGCGAACTGTTCGAAGAACGTGTCGTACCGCGGGTCGCAGATCGAGCGGACGACGGCTCGAGCACCGAGGTCGCTCGCGAGCTGGACATGACGCACGCCGGGCGTGGCGCCCTCGGCGGCGGTGGCGCCGCAGACGAGGCGGACGCTGCCGGTCGCGGGCTCGACCTCCTCGTGCATCGTGGGCTCGGACAGGCACGGGGAGATGACGTCGCCGGTGTTGTTGCAGATGCCGACCGAGGGAGGGACGCCGACGAGCAGGCCGACGGCGAGGCGCCCGCCGGGCCGCAGGCCGCGCAGCATGTCGGCGGTGGCGCCCACGGGGGTCAGCTCGGACGCGTGATTGACGCAGCGCAGCCGCAGCTCGTCCGGCCCCATCGGGTCGAAGAGGGACGCGTCGGACGCGGAGCAGTCGTTCTCGTCGGAGAGGATGATGACGCCGAGCGCGGAATCGGACCGGAGGAAGCCGGCGTTCGCGCCGCCCGAGCGGCTGTGCACGGTGAGGGCCTTGCCGGCGGCGGCGAAGGGCTGTTCGAAGCCGCACCCGTTGGTGCCCAGGGTGGCGATGCAGGCGAAGGAGGAGGCGAAGGCGGAGCCGTGGTCGGCGGTGCCGGCGTGCAGGAAGGAGTCGTAGGACGGCGCGCAACCCGGCACGCCGGGTCGGGGGTCGTGCAGCAGCACGCCGTCGTCGTTGCCGGAGCAGGTGGGGACGGTGAATCCGCCGACGCCCATATCGGTCGAGATGACGCCGACGTTGAGATCGGTCACGGCCCCGATGGCCGGGTCGAAGAGCGCGTCGACCAGCGCGGGGAAGTTGGCCATCAGATCGGCCTGCTTGGTTCCCATGGAAGACGAGTTGTCGATGACGAAGAGCAGATCGAGCTTCCCGGCCGCAGGCGGCGTCCCGTCGTCCGCGGCGTCGTCCGAGCCGTCGTCCGCAATCTCCACCGTGCCGTCGTCCCCGCCGTCGCTCGTATCGGCTTCCGAAGCCGGTACGCAGACTCCGAAGTAGCACTCGAACCCCCTGCCGCACACGGGCGAACACGGATCGTCCGCGGACGGGCCGCAGCCCAGCAGCACGAGCAGCACCGCCCCGGCTCCGAGAAGACCCGATTTCCGCATCGCATGTCCCCTTTCCGCCCGAACCCGCGAGTCCGGCAACGAACTTGCGCGGGCTGAAGCGCTAGTTTGACGCGGATGTCGCTTCGCCGCAAGCCGCGCGAGGTGTGTCCCGTACTGCGGGGATGGACCTCGCGGCGGGTGACTCGGCCGCCATGCCATCGCGTCCGGGGGGAGAAGGCGCGGAGAGGGATGAGGGCACGGAGAGCGGCCGACTTACCGCTGAGACGCTGAGGACGCCGAGACAAACGCTGAGAGGGGAAGGAAGGGCAAGGGCAAGGCGGGGCGGGGGGCCTGCGCTGGAGGATCGGGGTTCGGATGCCCCGGCGCGGCGAGGCGCCGCGCCGGGGACTCTCCCGCCGCAGCCTTCGGACCCGTGCCACGGAGCGCGGGCCCGCGGGATCCCTCGTCCAGATTCCTGCCCGGAAGAGTTCCCGTAGCCGATGCGGCTGCAAGGCCTCAGTACGTCCGCCCGGGTTGACGATGGCCCCGAGCCAAGACGATCGCCTCATCCATCGACCTGTCGTGCCACCGGAATCTGCCCTGCGGTATCGAAGTCGGCGACGGAGGAGTCCGTGGCGCGGCGCCTCGCCGCGACACGGCTTCAACACCCCGTTCCTCCACCACTCGTTCCCTCTGGCCCGCCCTTCCTTCCCCTCTCAGCGTTCCTCTCAGCGTCCTCAGCGTCTCAGCGGTGAATCCGATCTCCGCGCTCTCCCCTCCCCTCCCTGCCTCCAGGCACATCACCCCCACTTGGGGGGGTGCACCCAGCCACACGCCGCGGCCAGCGCACCTCGCCGGCAGCGTAGTCCGTCAGGACGAAGCGCCGAATCTCCGTTCCACCGCGCCTTACGGACACGGTCGGGGGGTTGGGGACTGGGGGTCCCTCGGCACGCTCAGGGCGGGCTTGGGGACTGGCAGCAGGGGGGCGATCCGGGTAGCGCTCGTCGGAGACGAAGAGCACGGGGCGGCCGCGCGTCGTCTCGGCGCCGGGGGCCCAGAGATCGAAGTCGGTCGGAGTGCAGGTCCAACAGGCTACCGGGATGCCCGTGCCCCGCAGGTTCCACTCGAGCTGCGCGCACATCGTGTAGTGGCCGGCCACGACCACGCCGCCCGCGGGCACGCGGCGCCGGACGGCATCGGCGACGCGGTCCCAGCCGTACAGCTCGTTGACGATGTCGTACCGGGCGACGTAGAGCGGCTCGGGGACGAGCGCGGGCAGGAGCGGCGTCAGCACGGCGAGATAGACGGCGGCGTCGAAGGCGACGGCGACGCCGAGGGCGACGCGGACGACGCGGCGCGTCCTGCCGACCGCGACGGACGCGGCGTGGCCGGCCAGGGGAAGCAGGGCGAGGATCGCGGGCAGGGGCCAATGCGGCTCGGCCACGCGGCTCCAGACGCAGATCGCGGCGAGGATGGCGAAGGGGACGAGGCTCGCGACCAGGCAGAACCGCACGGGCGACTCGCCACGGCGCTTCCAGGCGCGCACGACCATCCAGCCGAGGGCGACGGCGGCGACGGGCGAAAGGTACAGGAGCTGTCCGCCGACCAGCGCACCGGCGTTGCGCAGCGACGCGCCGGGATCGGGCTGCGACCAGACGAAGCGATGGAGGACCGACGCGAAGCCGTGGGCGGCGTTCCAGGCGATGACGGGCGTGGCGACGGCCGCGGCGGCGACGGCTCCGGCGAGCCAGGCCGCCCACCGTCGGGCCGGCGGCAGCGGCCAGGCCGCCCAGCAGAGGACCGGGGCCAGGGCCAGGGCGGAGTACTTGGCGAGGAACGCGGCGCCGAGCAACGCGCCCAGGCCGACCGCGCGCGACAGCACCCAGCCCCACGACGGCGGACGCGACTCGCGCTGCCGCTTCCAGGCGTGCCACGCCGCCAGAAGCGTCGCGAGCCACAGGGGGACGAGCGGCGCGTCCGGCGCGGCGGCAAGGCCGCCGAGGTGGAAGACGGGCAGGACGCACAGGATCGCGACCGCCCAGAACGCAGCGGCATCGTCGAACAGCGTCCGCGCGAGCCGGAAGAGGAGCCAGGCCGAGAGGGTGAACAGTCCGAGTGCCAGCAGGCGGAGCGCGAAGGCGCCGGGGCAGACGGAGAGGACGGCGGCGTCGAGCCAGCCGATCAGCGGCGGATGGTCGAGGTACCCGCCCTGGAGGTGGTTCGCGTAGCAGGCGTAGAGCGCCTCGGCGTCGCCGAGCCCCAGCGGGATGGCGCCGACGAGCCGGATGACGTCGACGATCGCGACCAGCCAGACGGCGCGGCGGACGAAGGCGCCG
The DNA here is from genome assembly GCA_016218815.1 of Deltaproteobacteria bacterium. Lineage (GTDB taxonomy): Bacteria > Myxococcota_A > Polyangia > DRWM01 > JAAZOP01 > JAAZOP01. Next base: position 44,959 of record JACRCX010000029.1, on the reverse strand, counting down.
GGAGCCGGCGCCGCGGTGGAGTCGAGCGCCGCCGGCCCGGTTCCGTTCACCTCCCGACCTCGTCGACCAGCGCGGCCAGATTCCGGGAAAAGCCGGGCCCACCGAGCAACGCGCGGAGTTCCGACGCCGCGTCCGCGGCCGACCGGAACGCCTCCGGCACGCGCAGATGTTCGAACATGCCGGCCAGGCGGGAGGGGGACAGATCGTCCTGGAGCAGCTCGGGCTGCACTTCGCGTCCGAGCAGCCGGTTGGCCAGACCCGCCCAGCGGCCGCGAACGAGCCGCCGCGCGATAGCGAAGCCGAGGGTCCCGGTGCGGTAGGCGACGCAGGCAGGAATGCCGGCCGCGGCGATCTCGAGCGATGCGGTTCCGGCCGCGACCCAGACCTGGGAGGCGGGGCGGATGCCGGGGGAGGCGCCGGTGAAGGTCAGGCCGCCGGACGGTGCGGGCACCGCGGGGCCCTCCGCAAGGTGGACCGGCACGGGGATGCGGGCGGCGCCGATGGCCGCGGCGACCATGCTCCGGTCGACGGCGGGGGCGCGCGAGACGACGACCGAGTCCAAGCCGCCGTGCTTCTCCGCCTCGCGTGCGCCGGCCAGCAAGGCCGGCAGGACGTGGCGGACGCGCTCGGGGCGGCTTCCCGGGAGGAGAGCGAGGGAGATCGCTTCTGCCGGAGCCGGCGGCACGGCGGCACGGAGCGGCCCCAGCCTCTCGATCAGGGGGTGGCCGACGTAGCGGGCATCGATGCCGAAGGAACGGAAATACCCTTCCTCGAAGGGGAGGATGACGGCGAGGATGTCGCACGAGTCGCGGAGCGCCGAGATGCGGCCGGGCCGCCAGGCCCAGGTCTGGGGTGCGACGGCCTGGAGGACCGGGACGTGGAGGGTCCGGAGGCGACGGCCGAGGGGCAGGTTGACGTCGGGGAGGTCGACGAGGAGGGCGGCGTGCGGCCGGGCTTCGCGGGCGCGACGGAGGAAGGCGTGGGCGCAGGCAAGGAGGGCAGGAACGGCGCGGAGCGGTTCCAACAGACCGGTGGGGGAGGGGAAGGGCCAGGGAAGGAGGGGGGTCGGGAGGGTCCGCAGCCCGGCAGCGGCGAGAGCAGGGCCGCCGAAGCCCTCGACGACTCCGTCCGGGTGGGCGGCGAACCAAGTCTGGACGGCGCGAGCGGCGAGCTGATCGCCGGAGGGGTCGCCGGCGCATGCCAGGAGGAAGGGAGCGCGGGAGGCGGCGGGCACACGGCGGTTCTAGCAGGGGAGAGGGAAAGGGGAAACCACGGATCAAACCACGACCGGTGGGAACGGGCAGTGCACGGCCGAGACTCGGGCGCCGAAGGGCCGACTTGGGAGAGGTGGAGAGGTGGGCTGGAGAGGTGGGGAGGGTTCGGGTGGAGATGCCCTGGCGCGGCGGCCGACGCCGCGCCAGGGACCTCCCGCCGGCCGAACTGACCCCATCCGTCCTCACCACCTCCCCAGCCGACATCCCCACCTCTCCCCATCCGGTTCCGGAAAGCCGAGCGAGCGCGACGAGGCCGTTGCGGCCGGCAAGGGCGGGCGGGCATACTCCCCCTCGCGATGGCGAAGTTGGAGCCGGAGAGGACGGATGCTGCGGTTTGGGCCGGACGGCTGGTCATCGCGCTGACGACGTTCTGGACCTTCGTGGCGGCGCTGGTGGCGATGTGGGGGCTGGAGCGCGCGGGGGCGCTGCGCGGGGCGGCGTTCGACTGGGGGTTGCGCCTCACGGCGGCGGGGGGGACGGTGGCGGCGTTCCTGCTCTCGCCGTCGCTGGCGCGGCGGGCGGGCGCTCGGGCGCTCGTGCCGCTCGCCATCGCGACAGGGCTGTCGCTGGCGCTGAGCATCGCGTTCCTGTTCGTGTCGTTGTCGGCGCGCGCGGGATGAACCCGACCCCGGGCTGCCCTACGAGTCGATGCGGACGGCGCCGATGATGTCGTCGTAGCCGCACTTCTGGGCGCGGCGCCAGGCTTCGAGGCCCTGGAGCACGTCGAGCGCGGCGCGAGGGTTGACGAACGAGGCGGTGCCGATCTGCACCGCGGTGGCCCCCGCGAGCATCATCTCCACGGCGTCCTCCCAGCGCAGGATCCCGCCGACGCCGATGACGGGGATGGAGACGGCGCGGGAGACCTCGAAGACGAGCCGCACGGCGATGGGTCGGATGGCGGGTCCGGACAGGCCGCCCAGGATGTTGCCGAGCCTCGGCCGGCGCGTGCGGATGTCGATGCTCATGCCGCGGATGGTGTTCATCACGGAGACGGCGTCGGCGCCGGCGTCCGCCGCGGCGCGGGCCAGGGAGCACACATCCGCGGTCTCCGGCGAGAGCTTGGCGACAATCGGGCGTTTCGTCGCGGCGCGCGCGGCGGCCACGGCCTCGCGCACGCCGCCGGGATCGGTCCCGATCTTGAGCCCGCCTTCCTTGACGTTGGGGCAGGACAGGTTCAGCTCGAGGGCATGGACGCCCTCGACGCCGTCGAGCCGGGCGGCGATGCGATGGAACTCCTCGGGACTCGTGCCGAGCACGTTGGCCATGACGGTGGCGCCGGCGGCGCGCAGGTCGGGCACCTTGTCGCGCACGAAGGCCTCGACACCGACGTTGGCCAGCCCGATCGAGTTCAGCATCCCGGCGGGCGTCTCGCAGGTCCGCGGGGGAGGATTGCCCTTGCGCGGCTCGAGCGACAGGCCCTTGGTGCAGATGGCGCCCAGGACGGCGATGTCGAAATAGCGCGCCAGCTCCAGGCCGTAGCCGCAGGTGCCCGAGGCGGTGAGCACCGGATTGCGGAGCTTGAGGGTCCCGATACGCAGCCGCTCGGACTTCACGTCCGCTTGCCCCCCTTCTTGTCCGCCGGCGTCCCGCTCCCTTCGCGCTTCTTCCGATCCTTGCCGGCCTCCGTTCCCAGGCTCGGCTCGGGCTGATCGCCCCAGACGATGCGGCCCGCGTCGATGACCGGGCCGTCGGTGCAGGCGTAGACGTAGCCGCCGTCGGTGGCCGGGAGGGCACAGCCCAGACAGATGCCGTAGCCGCAGGCCATCATGGCCTCGAGCGACACCTCGCACGGCAGGCCGGCTTCGGCCGCCAGCCTGGCCACGGTGGCCATCATCGCCCACGGTCCGCAGGTGACGACGCGGTCGAACGGAGTCCGGGCGAGGTGCTCCACCATCGCCCGGCTGGCCAGCCCCTTCTCTCCCGCGGTCCCGTCCTCGGTGACGAAGGTGACGCTCTCCGCCGCGGCGGCCAGCTCGGCCGCCATGGGCAGGTCGCGTCGGGACCGTCCGCCGTACACGCCGACGAGGCCGCCGCCCGCGGCCGAGCGGCTCGCCTGCGCCAGGTAGAGCAGCGGCGCGATGCCCACGCCGCCGCCGACCATGAGCACGCGCTCATCGGGCGCGACGCGGCGGAACGACGTCCCCAAGGGCCCGTGGACGAGCACGACGTCGCCCCGCTGGGCCGCGGCGAGCCTCTTGGAGCCTTCGCCGATGACCTTGACCAGGATTGTCAGATCGGGTCCCTCGACCAGCGCCAGCGAGAACGGTCGCGGCAGAAGCGGGGAGAACCCCCAGTCGCCCCGGAGCATGACGAATTGCCCCGGCTCGCACTCGAGCGCTTCGCCGCTCAGGCGCAGGATCACGTAGCCCCCGGGAAGGGCCTTGCGATGCACGACGTGGAACGGGGCGACCTTCATGCCCGGCTCGCTACCCCCACGGAATTGAACGGTAGATAGGCCGAGCAAGGCCCGCAGGTCAATGGGCGGGGGCGATCACGAGGGGCGAGGAGCCGGACGTGGCGAAGGCGCGGCGGATGCGGAGGAGGCCGTCGTATTCGGTCGGTTCGATGCGCGCGCGGGTGATTTCGAGCGTGCGTTCCACGCGAATTTCGCCGTCGCCGACGACCACCGACTGGTCGAAACGGCCGACGGAGGACGTGACGGAGATGGTGGGAGGCACCAGGCGCGCTTCCCAACCGTCGGGGAGCTTCACGACCCATGAAATGGTGCGCGCGAATGGTTGTTCCAGGTCGAGCGGGGTGTCGCGCGACGAACGGTACAGGCTCGGCGGGAACGGGTCATCGCCGGGCCAGGGCAGGGGCAGGGTCAGCGTCCCCGGCGCCTCTTGGTCGAGCTGCCCGAGGACGGCGACGGTGGCGGACGTTCGGTCCGACCCGAAGGCCTCGAGGACGACGTCGCCCGCTTCGCCGGACGGGAGGAGGGCGGCTGCGGCGTCGCCGAGGGTCTCGGACGGATCCGACTCGTTTGTGCGGAGGTCGGCGTAGGGGTTCTGACCCCCGGTCAGCGTCAGCGAAACGTGCGCCGATACCGCTCCGTCCTCGTGAAGCGTGGCCTCGACCGTCATGGCGGCCTGGTTCGCCCCCCCGTCCGCCAGGGCGACCGTCGCGGGTCCCCCGGACGGGTCCGTCCGGAGGATTGTCCGGCCGCCGAACCCGTGTCCGGCCGGCCACATGCCGCGTCGATCGACCGGCAGCCAGTATTCCGTCCCGTCGACCACGGCCGTGACGAAGGCGTCCGGGAAGGCCCCCAGCAACGGCACGTCCGCAGCCTCGGCGGGCCCCGCCGCCAGCGCGGGGCTGCCGGAAACGCCGATGCCCGAAAGCAGCCCGGACAGCAGGATGGCTTTCTCCAGGGGCGTGCCGCCGGAGCGGTCGAGCGTGTCGCCGGCACGGGCAGGCGGGCGGAACGGCAGGCCGCGCGGCACGTGCACGGTGGCCAAGTCTTCGCCGACGAATGCCTGGAGCGCTTCCACCTGCTGGGCGAGCGACGGCAGGTCGTCGAGCACCCCGGCGACGACAGGCCGCCCCGCAAGTCCGGCGTCCCTGCCGGCCGTTCCCGGGACGACGGCGGCACGGAGAGGGGCCATCGCTTCGTCCCAGCTCGCAGCGGTGGAGAACACGATCCGCGGCCCGTCCAGGCCGTCCTCCGGACCGCCGACGTGGGCGCTGGATTCGAACCAGTCCAGAGGCTCGAGGTCGGATGCCTGCCAGAGGTAGGTGCGTGTGCCGGCCCCGTCGGAGATGGCGGGCACCAGCGGACAGCCGTGACACTCGTGCTGCAACTCGGAGCCGGAGGGGACGGTCACGCGCAGCTCGAAGCGCTCGATCGGGATCGCCCAGTGCAGCGCCACTTCGCCGCCGGCGATGCCGCCGGGCGGCGGCGCGGTGTCCTCGAGGGTCCAGGCCAGCTCCGCCTTCGCGCCGGGCTGGATGCCGACGTGGGTAACCACGGTTTCGCGGATGGACGCGAACGCCGGGGCGCCGATCAGGTCCGGCAGGCTCAGCTCGTTGATGCCGATGGAGGGGGTGTCCTGGATCGTGCCGTCGGGCTCCGTGGTGCGGGCGACGTCGATCGTCAGCCGCTGCGAAGAGGAATCGAAGACCACCGCGGGGTCGGCATAGACCTCCTGGGCGAAGTCGGTGAGGAACTCGACGACGCGGCGCTCGGAGCGCGTCGTCCGGCCGTCCGCGGCGATGTCGATGTGGATGGCTCGCTCGAGGACGCGGGCGTCGGCGGGAGCGTCGGTGATCTGCGTGGTCATCGGTTGGGCGGAAGCGGAGGGGAGGCAGGCGAGGAGAGGGAAGAAGAACAACGGCCCGCTGCCTGCCCGGAACCGAACCGCGCCCTTCAGGGCGCGGCTGCGTCGGTCGGGCCAGCCGCGGGCTGAAGCCCGCGGTTCGGATACGGAAGTCCGGCTACATCGCGGGCCGTTGAAGAAGGGACCACCGTTGAACACAGGTGAACACGGATGGGGGGGAGGGAGGGGGCGATCAGCGGCGCGCATCGGCGTCCTCCTCTTCGCGGACCAGGACGATGGGGGTATCGGAGAGATCCTGGAGGGCCTCGACCACGTCGTGGAGGCCGGAGTACTGGTCGGGCGAGATGTTGCGCTCGAGGGTCATGACCTTCCAGCGGACGACGATCGCCCTGCCCTCCTGGGACACACTTCCGGAGAAAGTCGCCGCGTCGCTCTCGACGCGGCGCAGCCAGGGCTCCGCGAGGTCGAAGCCTGGAGGCACGGTGATGCGTTCCTCGACGTCGACGGTCTGGGCGCAGCGCAGGAGCACGGGGGTCTCGCGCTCGTCGTCCTCCGCGGCGGCGAGCCAGTCCGCGAGGCGGCCGGGGCCGAACGGGTGACGAGCGAGCGGGATGAAGAACCGGATGAGATCCGCTCCGGCGGCGGCGTGATGTTCGGCGGTGTAGTCCAGGCGCACCGTGAACGGCGTGTCGATCTCGAACGGATCCACGAATCCGTAGTCGTCGAGGACGGCCGCGGGCGCGAGCCGGACGACGATCTCCTCGAGCTGGTGACGGGTCTCCAGGACGGAGGAGCGGCCGAGCATCCGGCGCAGTCGGTCCTCGAGGGCACCGAAGGGCTCGACGGTGACGCTGCTTTCGAGGTTGCCGTCGGCGTCGAGGCGGGATTCGCCACGGACGGTCAGGCCGTTGCGCTCGGGTCCCTCGAACGCTGTAACCGCGAGATCCTCCCCTTCGGCGGTGCCGATCAGGTAGTGCTGGACGGACTCGGCGCGGGACCACAGGTCGCGGGAGAAGGGCGCCCAGGTGGGATCGACCATGCGGAAGTCGCCGTCGGGCGTGCGCCAGGCGACGACGGCGTGGTTGAACTGGTCGGCGGGGATGCGCTCGACGCGGGAGCCGGCCATGGTCATGGCCGGATACGCCTCGAGGCCGATCGCGCGGAGGAGGGTGACGAGCATGCCGGCCTTGTCCTTGCAGACGCCGGCGAGTTGTTCGAGGGTCATCGTGCCGGCGTGCATGGTGTAGCCCTCTTCGCGGCCGACGGAGAGCCCGCGGTAGCGCACGTTCATCGCCACCCAGCGATTGAGGGCGGCGACGCGCTCCTCGTCGGTGCGGAGGCCGGCAGTGATCCGTTCGGCCGCGGCGCGGACGTTGTCGTCGGCGGCGAACTGGCCTTCGTTGGCCTGGAAGAACCAGCGGCTCTTCTCGCGCCAGTCGGGCACGGTGGCCATGACGACCTTGGGCAGGTAGTCGGTCATCCAGGGTGCGCCCGGCTCCTCCGGCAACGGCGGCAGGTCCTCGGCGCGGAAGACGTAGTGGTTCGCCTGCTCGTCGAAGGTCGATGACACGGACACCGGCGGTCCGTAGGTCTCGAACTGCAGCGGTTTTTCGCGGGGCGTGTCCACGGCGTAGCTCTTCTCCAGGACGGGCCAGGACTCGTCGCCGAAGAGGACGGAGTCGTAGAAGTGGCCGCGCATGGGCGGCACGTAGCGCTCGCTGTCCTGGGGCTCGTCGAGGTACGCGATCTGGAAGCCGGTGAAGTAGGTTTCGGTCTCGACGGCATCGCCGACGGCCGGCCGGGGCACGGCCAGGAGCTTGGCCCGCAGGCCCCAGTAGATGGCCCAGGCGGGTTGGGGGGCATCGAGCAGGCCGTCCAGGGGGACGTCGGCGCAGGTCCCGTCGGCGCGGACGACGGCGACGCGGCGGATCTCGAGCAGGCTGGTCGAGGGGTCGTAGTCGAAACGCAGTGCCGAGAGGCGGGTGGCCCCCGCCTCGGTCAGGGCCTTCTGGAGCCGTCGCCGCACGGTGTGGGCCTGACCGGAGTCCTCGACGCGGACTTCCCAGCGGTCGAAGACGACGACGCCGTCGGCATCCTCCTGGCCGGCCGGCGCGGCGGCGTCGCGAGCGAGTCGCGCGACGTCGGGATCGCAGGCCGCGGGGGGGGTCGCGGGCGCGTCGGCCGGTGCGGGGGCGGTCTGGGCTTGCGCGGCGACGGCGGCGGTCGCTGCCACCAGTCCGGCAAGCACGACGGCGGGGGTCCACTCACGTCCCGTGGGTCGCATCATGGTGCGCATGGGAACAGGTCCGGGACCGCCGCGTCAACCAGCGAACCGGGAACAGGGAACAGGGAACAGGGAATGCGGGCACCTCCGGACCAACGACTCAATCCGATCGCCCCACCAACAACCAACAACCTTCCCTCTCCTTGCCAGGTGGCGGTAGGGGACCCTATACTGACGGGCGTGAGGAAGGCGGCAGCCGGCTTGACGGTGGTGGGCGCGATATGGGTCGCCGTGATGGGTTGCGACGACTTCGCGGCCTTCGCGGGGCGGGCGGAGGTGGGGAGCGAGTCCCGGACCTTGGGCGCGGTCGTCTTCCAGACGGCGACGACGGTGGACCCGCAGGGGGCATCCACGACGAGCGAGCGACTGGCGATCGAGGCGCGGTTCGTGCGCTACGACCCGCCGTACGAGGCCGAGGTGCGCGAGGTGCTGGGCCTGGCGGATCTGGACGCGCTGCCAACGAGTGACGGCTGCACGGCGGCGTTGCGGGTCCCGGCGGCGGCGCCCGCGATCGACCCGGCGGCGGCGACGACGGCGGACGTGGAATTCCTGGACGTGGGCCGCATCCTGGCCCGCGGCGCCGGCTCGGAGGAGCTGCTGGCGATCCGGACCTTCCCCGATCTGCTCGACGTGATGAGCGGGGTGACCTACGGCGGGACGTCCGACCTGTCGTACCGGCCCGGGAGCCGCTATGTGGTGAAGGGCGAGTCGGACCGCAGTCCGTGGTTCTCGATCGGGGCGCCGCCGAGCTGGGACGATCTGCGCATCGGCGGCGACGAGGTGGGCGACGGACCGGTCGGGACCTTCGATCCGGAGCCGCGACTGGACTTGCGCTGGATCCCGTGGCCCGACCACACGAGCGACGTCGTCGTATCGCTCGTCTGGACCGGAGTCGATGGCGCGCCGCGGGGCATCGTCTGCCATCCCGCGGACGACGGGGAGTTCGACCTCCCCGCCGAGGTGCTGGTCCAGCTTCCGCCGGCGCCCGACCTGGCGGGGCTGACGCTGCGCATCGAACGGATCGCGGGGCTATCGTTCCCGCTGGACGGCATCGACGAGGCCGAGGCGGTGTTCCGGGTTTCGCTCACGACTCCGATCCGGTAGACGCAATCGAAGTTTCACGGTTCGGTGGTTCCCTCGTCCGGCGGGTCGTGGCCGGCGACGCTGCCGAAGCCGTCCTCGTTGATGTTGACCTGGATGTCGTCGAGCCTGCGGATCTCGTCCAGCTCGCCGGCGTGCTCCTCGCACCAGCGGCGGGCCTCTTCCAGCACGGCGGGCGCCGCCGGGAGGGAGGAGGCGGTCGTGGACTCGTCGCCGCCCTGCCCCGCCGGCTGGAAGAACTCGCCGACGTCGACGAAGCGCCAGATGTCGTCGTCGCCGGCGTCCAGGAGCGTGCAGTTCTCGGCCTTGAGCCGCCGGATGAGGACCCCGGCGCAATCCACGGAGCGTTCGTGGCTGTCGTGCAGGAGCAGGATGCCGCCCAGGTTGCGTCCCAGGCGCTCGCGCTCGGCGAACTGCTCCATGATCCCCCGCGTCATGACCTCGGGCGAGCGTCCGCGGAACTCGTCGGCGACGTAGGTCCAGTGGACGCGGGTGTAGCCGCGGTAGGTGAGGTAGCGATCGATCGCGCCGTTGAAGTGGCCGTACGGCGGCCGGAAGAGCGTGGGGGCGTAGTCGATGGCGGAGAAGATCGCGGCGTGTGCGCGCTGGATCTGCTGTCTCCAGCCTTCCTCGGCCAGCGAGACGAGGTGGGGATGGTTGAAGCTGTGGTTTCCGACGACGTGGCCGCCGGCGATGATCTGCTGGACCATGCGGCGGCCGTTGCGTCGCAGCGGGGTCTCGTCCACCCGGCCGGCGACGACGAAGAACACGGCGTGGACTTTCTCGCGCGCCAGGATCTCGAGGAGCCTCGGGGTGGTCTCCGGGAAGGGCCCGTCGTCGAAGGTGAGCAGGAGACGGCGGCCGGGGAAACCGCCTTGCAGCGGCGTGCCCCGGGGATACCGCCGCACGACCTGGGACCGGGCGCGGGGGACCAGCCGGAACGGATCTCCCAGCAGCCAATCGTCGTACGCCGGCCCGGAGAACTCGTCCGGGCTCCAGTCGACCTCTGGCACGCGGGCCGGGGCGGTCGGGGCGGCCTCCGCTCCCGGCGGATCGCCGGCGGCCCGGCTACCGTCGAGGACGGACAGGACGAGCGCGGCGGCCGCGGCCGCCCGCACCCACCCCCGCCTGTTCGTCGATTCGGCGCCGTCCACTGACACCAAGACCCCGTCCCCTACCGGTAGAGCACCAGGACCATGCTGGCCCGCCACGAGCCCGTGGCGGGATCGACGTCGTTGATCGTCATGTCGATGAAGTGGTCGCCCGACGTGAGCCAGGCGGAGACGTCGGAGACGCCCGTGCGGACGAGGTCCGCGGGGCACCAGCCCGAGCGGGCGAGGGCGACGACGGCGGGATCGGCGAGCGGGTTGCCGGCGACGAAGTCGCCGCAGTCGTCGCGCCAGGGAGCGATCTCCAGGCGCGGCACGCCGTCGATGGTCACGGAGGCGGTCCGCGCACAGGTCTCGTCGCAGCCCGTGCCGCTGGTTGCGTGGCCCGTCAGGCGGTAGAGCAGCACGGCGCCCGCGGCACCGAAGGGGATGTTCACGAGCTGCTCGGCAGGATCGCTGGTCGCGGTCCAGGCCGTCTCGTCGAAGAGCGGCAGCACCGAGCGCACCTCGCGGGGCGGGGTGCCGGGCGTGAACACGAAGCGCAGATCGACCTCGTAGGCCCCCTCGGTGGTGTCGATGAACACCGCGACGCGGCGCGTGAGCCGCAGCACGGGCGCCAGGTAGGTGAGGTCCTCGGTCCAGGACGCGTCGGCGCCGAACGGCGTCACGGCGCGCAGCAGCTCGATCGTGCGGCCGCCGTCGACGTCGAGGCGCACGGTCGTCACGCGCGCCACGGGATCGCACAGCACGGGGCAGGCGGTGCGCAGCTCGTATTCCAGGACGATGCGCTCGAACGGCCGGGGGACCGGGAAGCCGATGTCACGGGCGGCGGTGCGTCGGTCGGGCGTCCCGGACCGCAGCTCCTCGCCGGCGAAGACGACGATCTCGACCGGGGCGCCGCCATCCGCCTCCGCGGATGAATCCGCTTCGGCGGACGAGTCCGCGTCCACCTCTGCCTCCGCGTCCGCTTCCGCGTCCACCTCCGCCTCCGCGTCCGCCTCCGCGTCCGTTGCCACGTCGGCCTCCGCCTCTGCATCGGCGTCCTCCCGGGACGGGCAGGCGGGATGAGCGGTCGGGGTGGACGGCACGAGGCCGGCGGCCTGGGCGGGGGAGAGGCACTCCATGGTTCCCGTCGCGAACTGGTAGCGCCCGGAACAGAGTCCCTGGGGGACGGCGCAGCGCCCGGAATCGCGGACGCTGCCGCAGAGGCAGAACTGGCCGTCGCCGCACACCCTGGCCTCTCCGGTGGCGGGGTCGGCGATGCCGCACGGCACGAGCGTTGCGGGGCCGCCCGAGTCGCACCCCGCCAACCAACAACCAAGAACCAACAACCAGCGACGCATCGAGTCCCCTTCCCCCCGTGCGCCGGGCACTATAGCATGGCCTGCGGAGGTGCCCATGGACGTCGCGTTGCGCCGAATCCTGCCGCTGCTCGCCGTGGTTGCGGGGTGCGGGGACAAGACCGAGGCGACCGACGCGGGGGACGACGTCGAGGCGGGCCTGGAGGCGGACGCGGAGCTCGACGCGGGGGACGGGGAGGACGCGGCGGTCGAGGACGCGAGGGCGGAGGACGCGCCGTTCTGGCCGGACGGCGGGGTCGACGTGCGTTTCCCGGACGGCTTCCTGTGGGGGACGGCCTCGGCCGCGTACCAGGTCGAGGGCCGGGAGGATCCGGACGGCGGAACGGTCGCGAGCAACTGGTCCGAGTGGGAGGACCAGGACCACATCGTGGGGCACGTCCGCTCCGGAGCCGGGGCGGGGTTCTGGGACCTGTACGAGGAGGACCTCGACCGCGCGGCCGCCTTGGGGAACAACGCGGTCCGGCTGGGAGTGGAGTGGGCACGGATCGAGCCTGCGGAGGGGGTGTGGGACGACGAGGCGTTAGGGCACTACGTGGCGGTGGTGCAGGCGGCGCGCGCGCGGGGCATGGTGGTGTTCCTGACGCTGTACCACTGGGTGGTGCCGACGTGGGTGCAGTCGCCGGTGGCACGGATCGACCTGGTGTCGGAGGCGAGCGACGCGTTCGCGGACGCGTTCGAGGCGTTCGTGCGGCACGTCGTTCCGGCCTTCGCGGCGGACGTCGATTTCTGGATTCCGCTCAACGAGCCGTTCAGCGTGGTGTCGGCCGGGTATCTCTCGGGCGACCATCCGCCCGGGGGGCTGCTGGACATGGAAGGCGCGATGCAGGCGGGGATGAACTTCATTTTCGCCCATGCGCGGGCGGCGGCGGCGATCCGCGAGCTGGACCTCGCGGACGCGGACGGCGACGGCGACCCGGCCTCGATCGGCAACGCGGCGGTGGCCAACGAGTTTCCGCCGAAGAACGCCGCCGATCCGGACGACGTTTTCGCGTCGGAGCGCATCGGGTACATCGTGAACGACGTCTTCCCGGAGGCGTGGACGTCGGGGAACCTGGACGTCAACATGGACGGCGACTTCGAGGACGTGGACACGTCGCCGCCGGAGGGTTTCTACGCCGAGCTGGCGGGGACGTTGGACTGGATCGGGATCAACTACTACGGGCCGGGGGCCGCGGAGGGGGGCTCGTTCGCGCGGATCGAGCCCTTGCGGGGGCTCCCGCTGCTCGCGGTCGACCGCTACGACGCGGCGTTGCCGCACAACGAGATGGGGCGGGAGATCAACGCGCCGAGCTTCCTCCTGACGCTGCGGCGGTACGCGTCCTGGGGGTTGCCGCTGTACATCACGGAGAACGGCATCGCGGATGCGGCGGACGAGCAGCGGGGCTTCTACCTCCTGGAGCACCTGCGAGTGCTGGGGATGGCGATCGGGGAGGGGATCGACGTGCGGGGGTACCTGCACTGGTCGCTGACGGACAACTTCGAGTGGGCCTACGGGTTCACGCAGCGTTTCGGGCTGTACGCGGTCGATTTCGCGGACGCGGGGCTTGCGCGGACGGAGCGCGGGTCGGCGGCGCTGTTCCGCCAGGTGATCGCGGCGGGGGGGATCGACGACGGCATGTGGAGCGCGTGGGCGCTGGAGCGGTATCCGAGCGACGGGAGGTAGGGGGGGGAGAGTCATTGGTTCTTGGTGGGTCGAACGGGGCGAGTCGTTGGTGCGGAGGGGCGGGGGGGAGCAGGGGAGCGGGGGAAGGGAAGTCTCGCGCAGAGACGCAGAGACGCAGAAGAAGGGAACGGGCAACCCGGGGTGCGGGTTGACGGGTCGGTGGGGGTCGGACAGGATCGGGGCTGCGGCGCGGGGGCAGGCGCCGACGGAAGGACGGCATGAATTCCAGACCGCCGGAGACGTCGCCACGGGCGCCCACGATCGTCGAGCTGCTCGATGCGCTGGTCGGCCTCGGGCACTTGAAGCCGCTCCACCGCGACGAGATCGCGGCGCGCGCCGTGCAGCAACGCGCGCACCTGCAGCGGCAGCGGCTGGCGGCGCGCTTCCACGGAGCGGAGGCGCACGAGCCGACGGACGCGGAGGTGATCGCGTCGTTCCACTTCCCGCTGGCGACGGACGCCAGCGACCATCTGGACGAGGACCGGGTGGTCGAGGTGCGGGCGCGGATGATGGGCGTACCGTACGCGCACATCGATCCGCTGAAGCTCTCGCCGGATCTGATCACCTCGACGGTGTCGCGGCCCTTCGCGCGGCGGCACTGCGTGGTGCCGCTGGAGTCGGGGGACGGGACGATCCGGGTGGCGATGGCCGACCCGTTCGACGAGGCGTTGATCGACGAGCTGGAGCGCATCACGGGGCGCCGGGTCGAGGCGCTGATGGCGAGCCGGAAGGCGATCCAGAAGATCATCACGGAGGTGTACGGTTTCCAGTCGTCGGTCTCGGCGGCGGAGGAGCAGGTCCGGGGGGGGGACAAGGGACCGGCGCAGCCCGGGGTGGACCTGGGGAACCTGGAGCAGTACTTCCGGCTGAAGAAGGTGGACGAGATCGAGGCCACGGATCGGCACGTGGTCAACGCGGTGGAGTACCTGCTGCACTACGCGTTCGACAACCGGGCGAGCGACATCCACGTCGAGCCGCGGCGCGAGGAGGGCGTGGTGCGGATGCGGATCGACGGGGTGCTGCACGAGGTCTACCGCATCCCGAAGGTGGTGCTGCCGGCGATCGTGTCGCGCATCAAGATGATGTCGCGCATGGACGTGGCGGAACGGCGCAAGCCGCAGGACGGGCGGATCAAGACGGCGGCGGGCGCGGTCGGGGGGGAGGCGCGCGAGGTGGAGCTGCGCGTGTCGACGCTCCCGGCGGCGTTCGGCGAGAAGATCGTGCTGCGCATCTTCGATCCGGAGCAGATCCTCGTCGACCTTCCGGACCTGGGGATGTACCCCGAGGAGCTGGAGGCCTACGAGCGGTTCATCACGCGGCCCAACGGCCTGCTGCTGGTGACGGGACCGACCGGGTCGGGCAAGACGACGACGCTGTACTCGACGCTGCGGGCCATCGCGACGCCGCAGGTCAACGTCGTGACGATCGAGGACCCGATCGAGATGGTGGTGGAGGAGTTCAACCAGGTCGCGGTGCAGCACAAGATCGACGTCACGTTCCCGACGATGCTGCGCACGTTCCTGCGGCAGGACCCGGACATCATCATGGTCGGCGAGATCCGCGACGCGGAGACGGCGGAGTACGCGGTCCAGGCCGCCCTCACGGGCCATCTGGTGCTTTCCACCCTGCACACGAACGATTCCCCCTCGACCATCGTCCGTTTGCGCGAGCTGGGGGTGGACAAGTTCCTCGTCAACTCGACGCTGGTCGGCGTCGTGGCGCAGCGTCTGGCGCGCAAGGTGTGCCAGAACTGCAAGGTCGAGGAGACGCTGACGGCGGACCAGGTGGCGCTGCTGGAGATCCCGATGCGGGGCGGGCGGCCGCCGGAGCTGAAGGTGGCGCGGGGCGAGGGCTGCCCGCGGTGCCGCGGCACGGGGCTCTTCGGCCGCACGGGCATCTTCGAGGTGCTGGACGTCACGGACGGCGTCCGCCGCCTGGTGGCCGAGGAGGCCGACGCGGCGTCGATCTCGCGGCAGGCGCGGGCGGACGGCATGCGCACGCTGCGCGAGGTCGCGGTGCACAAGCTGGCAGCGGGAATCACCTCGTTCAGCGAGGTGGTGCGCGTCACGGTGCAGGAGGAGTCGAGGTAGGAGGGGGGGGAAGTTGTTGGTTGTTGGTGGGTCGAGCGGGTCGAGTTGTTGGTGTGGGCCCTCTGCTTCCGAACCGCGGGCTTCAGCCCGCGGCTGGTCGTGCCCTCGCGGAGCCGCGCCCTGACGGGCGCGGTTCGGATCCGGGGGGGCGGGGCCGGCGGCGGGTCGGCGGGAGACGTTGATGGTTGACGCGTTTTCTTCTCCGATTCGCGAGGTGCTGCACGCGGGATGTCCGGTGGTGTGCTGCGAGACGCACGAGGAGGCGCGGCTGGACGAGGCGGTGACGGCGATCGCGGCGGAGCTGGGGGTGCCGCTCGTGCGCTGGTCGCTGCTCGACGCGCCGCCGGGCGCGGCGGCGGTGGACGCGCTGGCGGAGCAACTCGCGACGTTGCGGGAGGGCACGGGACCGCTGATCCTGCTCCTGGCGGACGTGCACGGGTTCCTGACGGAGCCGGTGGTGTCGCGCGCCATCCGGTCGTTCGTGGCGTGGGCGCCGAAGGGGCGGCGGCTGATCCTGGTGTCGCCGCTGTTCCGGGTCCCGGCGGAGCTGGAGCACGACGTGGTGGTGCTGTCGCTGCCGTTGCCCGAGCCGGGGGATCTGGCGGCGGTGGCGGCGGAGACGCTGGCGTCGCTGCAGCTCGCGGCGCCTCCGGAGGCCTTAGGGGCGATCGGGGACGCGCTGCGCGGGCTGACGGGCTCGGAGGCGCGCTGGGTCGTACGCAAGGCGGTACGCAGCGCGAACGGCGGGCTGCCCGACGCTTCGATCGTGCTGCGCGAGAAGGGCTGGCGGTTCTCGCAGGTCGAGGCGATGGAGATGGTGGCCGACGACGTGCCGCTCGACCGCCTGGGCGGGCTGGACGAGCTGAAGCGCTGGCTGAACGAGCGGCGGGAGGCATTCTCGCGGCGCGCGCGGGACTTCGGGCTGCCGCCGCCGCGGGGCCTGATGCTGATGGGCGTGCAGGGCTGCGGCAAGTCGCTGGCGGCCAAGGCCATCGCGCGCTTCTGGCGGGTGCCGATCGTGCGGCTGGACATGGGGATGATCATCGGCCACGCGTACCCGGAGTCGGTGCTGCGGCGTGCGATCCGGATCGCGGAGGCGATGGCGCCGGTGGTGCTGTGGGTCGACGAGATCGAGAAGGGGTTTTCGGGCGAGAACGCCGGGACCTCTCGCCGGCTGCTCGGCGGGTTCGTGACATGGCTGCAGGAGAAGCGCGAGCCGGTGTTCGTGGTGGCGACGGCGAACGAGGTCGAGGCCTTGCCGCCGGAGCTGCCGCGCAAGGGGCGGTTCGACGAGATCTTCTTCGTGGATCTGCCGAACCACCACGAGCGGCGGGAGATCTTCGAGATCCACCTGGGGGCGCGCGGGCGTTCCCCGGCGCAGTTCGATCTCGAGACCTTGGTGCGCAAGGCGGAGAAATTCTCGGGCAGCGAGATCGAGCAGGCGGTGCTGTCGGCGCTCTACTCCGCCTTCTCCGCGGGACGCGAGCTGCAGAACGCCGATCTGATCGGCTCGGTCGGGGAGACCGTGCCGCTGGCGACGACGTTCGAGGACCGGCTGAAGACGCTGCGCGAGTGGGCGCGGACGCGCGCGCGTCCCGCGACGCTCGACCGGCGCAAGCTCGACGCGTTCAAGCCGTAGGAAACCGGCCCGCGGTTCGGAGTCCGATCGGACGGCCAGTCCGTTCGGACTCGGCGACCGGCCTCCGTCGTGTAAGCTCCTTCCCGGACGCGGCAACCGCGGTTGCGAGAAATGGGCAACGAACGCTCCAAGTCCCGCAGGGCGGCACGGGAGAAGGTGCTCAGCTCCTTCCTGGAGCAGATGGAATCGCCTGCGCGGCGGAAGTCCGCGCCGAGTCCGTCGCCGGCGTCCCGTCCCACGGAAGACCGGCGCAGGGTCGTCCGGACGCCCGGCCGCGCTTCCTCTCCGGCGGCCGTCCCGGCCGGGGCGCCGCAGGGGTCGTCGGATGCGCTGCTCGACGGCAAGTATCGCCTCGGCCGCCTCTGCGGGCGCGGGGGGGTGGGCGAGGTGTACGAGGCGGTCCACGCGGTGATCGGGATGCGCGTCGCGATCAAGCTCATCCGAAGGGAGTGGGCGGGCGACAGCGAGCTGGCGGCGCGGTTCCTGCAGGAAGCGCGGGCGGCCGCGGCGGTCGGTCATCCGGGGATCGTCCACGTCCACGACGTGGGCACGACCCCCGAGGGCCGGACCTACCTGGTGATGGAGCTGCTGGAGGGGGAGGACCTGGAAAAGGTGCTGCGGCGGCGCTCGCGCCTGCCCCCGGCGGAGATCGTTCCCGTCCTGTGTGATGCGCTCGACGCGCTGGACGCGGCGCATTCCAAGGGCATCGTCCATCGCGACCTGAAGCCGGAGAACATCTTCCTGGTTGCGGGGCCGCGGAGGCGGACCGCGGTACGGATCCTGGATTTCGGCATCGCCCGACTGGCGGGGGCGCCGGAGACGGCTTCGCGCCTGACCCTCCCCGGCACCGTGATGGGCACGCCGTACTACATGTCGCCGGAGCAGGTCGCCGGTGCGGCGACGATCGACGGCGGCGCGGACATCTACGCGCTGGGGATCGTGCTGTTCGAGGCGCTGACGGGGAAGCTGCCGTTCGCCGGCAAGAACGTCCAGGAGACCTTGTGCGAGGTGCTCGAGGCGCCGTTCCCTTCGGCCAGAGAGCTGTGCCCCGAGATCCCGGAGGAGTTGGAGCGGGTGATCCGGAAGGCGACGGCGCGCAAGCGGGAGGAGCGCTTCCGCGAGGCGGCGGCGTTCGCGGCGGCGCTGGAGCCGTTCCGGGAGCTGCGCTGCTCGCGTCCGCCGGCTGCGCCGGCGAGGGCCGCGGAGGGCCCCGGCCCGGCCTCGGAGGTCACGCCGCAGCCGGTGGTGGTCTCGCGCACGGTCCCGACCGTCGCGGTCCGTAGCGCGACGGGGCCGGTCGCCGCGCCGACGCCGGCGCGAGAGGCCGTTGCGCCGGCGGGAGACACGGCGGGTGCCGCGGCGCCGGCCGGCAGGGGCGGCGTGCCGCGCCGCCGGCGAGCGCTGATTGGGGCGATTGCGGCCGGCGCGGCGATCCTCGTGACGGTCGCCGTCGCATTCCACTTCGTCCCGGGCGGAGGAACGTCGTCGCGCGAACCCGCAGCGACGGGCGAGGAAGGGGCGGGGAGCGGGCAGGTCCGGGTCCGGGTGCGCGGCGTGCCGCCCGGCGCGACGTTGCGGTTCGACGGCCGGATCGTCGACGAGGACTTCCTGGTACCGGCGAGCGCCGACATCCACAAGCTCGAGGTCACGGCGGACGGGCGGGCGCCGATCGTACGGGCGGTGGTTGCCGGTGTCGACGTGACGGTGGACCTTGACGTCGTGCCGCCGGTGCCGGCGGGCCTGACGCCCGGTCAGCGGGGGGACGGGTTGGGGGCGGACGGCGGCGGGGCGTTCTGAGAGCCGGAGGCGAGGAGGGCTCGCAGAGGCACTTCGGGGATGGGGCGGCCGAGCAGGAAGCCCTGGACGAGGTCGCAGCCGGCGCGGACGAGGACGTCGAGCTGTCCGCGGGTCTCGACGCCCTCGGCGACGACTTCCAGGCCGAGCTTGCGAGCGAGAGCGACGATGATGGAGACGATCGAGGCGGCGTCGGGGTCGCCGTCCACGCCCTGGACGAAGGTGCGATCGACCTTGAGCGCGCCGAGGGGGAAGCGCTGGAGGTAGCTCAGGGAGGAGTAGCCGGTGCCGAAGTCGTCGATCGCGACGCGGACGCCGAGAGCGCGGAGGTCCATCAGGGTTTCGGCGGTCCGCTCCGGGTTCGCCATCGCGACGGACTCGGTGATTTCGAGCTCGGCGAAGCGCGGCTCCAGGCGGGAATCGATGAGGGCCGCGGCCACCCGGTCGACGGCATCGGGCAGTCCGAGCTGTTCGGCCGAGACGTTGACGGCCATGCGCAGGGGCGGTCCGCCCGCGTCGCGCCAGGCCCTGGCGCGCCCGAACGCCCGGCGCATCACCCAGTCGCCGAGGTGCGCGAGGAGGCCGGCCTCGCGGGCGATCGGCAGGAAGCGTGCCGGGGGCAACGTGCCCAGGCGTGGGTGGTGCCAGCGCACGAGGGCCTCGACCGCCGCGATGCGTCCGGTGCGGACGTCGAGCTGCGGCTGGTAGTGCAGGTTGAGGCAGCCGTCCTCCAGCGCGCGGCGCAGGTCGCACTCCAGGCGGAGCTGCGCGAGCGAGCGCGCATGCATCGTGCGCGAGTAGAAGCGGTAGCCGTCGGGGCCCCTGCCCTTGGACTCGTACATCGCCTCGTCGGCCAGGGCGAGCAGCTCGTCGGGGGACTCGGCGTCGGCGGGGAAGACGGCGATGCCGATGCTCGCGCTCACGGCGACCTTCTGCGGGCCGTACTGGAACGGAGCCGCGACCGCAGCGAGCATCTTCCGGGCGACGAGCGCCGCATCGGCCGGCTCCACGTCGGGCAGGACGACGGAGAACTCGTCGCCGCCGATGCGGGCGACGGTGTCCGAGGCGCGCAGGCCGGACGCGAGGCGCCGGCCGACCTCGGCCATCAGCAGGTCGCCGACGCGGTGGCCGAGCGCGTCGTTGACGCGCTTGAACCCGTCGAGATCGAGGAAGAAGACCGCAAGCGGCTGCCCGCTGCGTCGTGCCCGGTGGATCGCCTGGAGCAGCCGGTCCTGGAACAGGGTGCGGTTGGGCAATCCGGTGACCGGGTCGTAGAAGGCGAGCTGTTCCAGCTCCCGGGCGCGATCGTGGGGGGAGACGAGGTCGGTCCAGACGGCGACGCGGCGAGGGGGCTGGGCGCCGCGACCCTCCACGACGCTGATGGTCAGCCAGGACCCGCGCCGCGGCCCGCGTTCCTGGAGCAGCCAGACCGGGCCCGCCCATCGGCCGGCGCGTGCGAGCGAAGCTTCGGCCACGCTCGACGGGTCGCCCCCCTGCCGATCCGTCACCAGCTCCCACAGGTTCCGCCCGGCCAGCTCGGCGCGATCGAGGCTGACGGCGGCGTAGAAGGCCGCGTTGGCGCCGATGACCCGGCCGTCGACGTCGGTGACCACGATGCCGTTCGGAGCCTCCTCGAACGCCCGGCTGCCGAGGTCTTCTCCGCGAGGGGGTTCGAGGCACCCGCCGGCCGTCGCGGACAGCGGCAGGAGTTTGCCGCCGGTCCGGCCGGGAGGGGAGCCGGCGACCCCTGGATCGAACGGCGACTCGCGCTCAAGTGTGGCGGCCATGGTGCTACCCTCTCATCCCGGAGCCTTCGGCGGCGTCCTTGTCGTTCGTTGTTTCCCGGGCCGATTCCACGGTCCTTCGCCTCCGGCCGTGAGCGAAGCGCAATCCGTGCCACACGCGGGATTGTTCACTTCGTCTCCGGGTCCGACCCCGCCGGGGCGCGGCATGCCGCCCCACCCTCCGAACGGCAGGTACGTCCGAGCCGTGAGAGGATGAGCGGATGCGGTCGGCCCGGGGTCGGTGGGGCAAGTTGGGACTCGGAGGGGGGCCGGCGCCTCAGGCGTGGATCGCGCGCTTGTCGACGTCGAGCGCGGCTTCTTTGATGGCCTCGGCCAGCGTGGGGTGGGCGTGGCAGACGCGCGCCAGGTCCTCGGAGCTGGCGCCGAAGGCCATCGCCGCCGCAGCCTCCGCGATCAGCTCGCCGGCGTGCGAGCCGATGATGTGCACGCCGAGCACCCGGTCGGTCTTCTCGTGCGCCAGGATCTTCACGCGGCCATCGATGCGCCCCGTGCACCGCGCGCGCGGCGCGGCGCGGAAGTGGAACACGCCCTTCTTGAACGGGACGCCCGCCTGCTGCAAGGCCTCTTCCGTTTTCCCGACGCCGGCGATCTCCGGCTCCGTGTAGCAGACGCCGGGGACCAGGTCGTGGTCGACCAGTCCCGGTGCCCCGACCTGCCCTGAGCGAAGCCGAAGGGAGATGCGTTCGACGCAGGCCACGCCCTCCTCGGACGCCTTGTGGGCCAGCATCGGCCCGCGGATCGCGTCGCCGATCGCGTACACGCCCGGGGCGGCGGTCCGGAACTCGGCGTCGACCGGGATGCGCCCGCGGTCGTCGGGGACGATGCCGGCCGTCTCGAGGCCGAGGTCCGAGGTCGAAGGACGGCGCCCGACCGCGACCAGGACGCGGGCGCCGCGCGCCGGCTCCTGGCCGTCGATCGTGACAACGCACTCGCCGCCCTCGACGCCCGCGCCGGTCACGCGGCACCCGAGGCGGAACTCGAGCCCCTGGCGCCGCAGCAGTTTTTGCGCCTCGCGGGCGATCTCGCCGTCGGTGCCGGGGAGGATGCGGTCGAGGAACTCGACGACCGTCACCTGCGCACCGAGGCGCCGCCACACGCTGCCCAGCTCCAGGCCGATGTACCCGGCGCCGATCACCACGAGCCGGGGCGGCACCGCGGGCCAGGCGAGCGCCTCCGAGCTGGTGCCGATGCGGTCGCCGTCGGGCACGACGCCGGGCAGCGGGGCGCAGGCGGAGCCCGGCGCGAGGAGCACGTGCTTCGCGCTCAGCTCGAGCGAGTCCTTGCCCTGGACGCGGACGAGGCCCGCGCCGGCGAGGCGCCCGCGGCCTTCGTAGCGTACGACTTTGTTCCTCTTGAACAGCGCGGCGACCCCGGCGGTGAGGCCGGTGACGACGGCGTCCTTGCGCTTGAGCATGGCGGCCAGGTCGAGCGACACGCCGTCGATCTTCACCCCGTGCTCGGCCAGCCCGGCCGACGCCTCGGCGAAGCGTTCGGAGGACTCCAGCAGCGCCTTGGTCGGGATGCAGCCGAGGCGCAGGCAGGTGCCGCCGAGCTGCGGGTTCTCGTCGACGCAGGCGACGTTCATCCCGAGCTGCGCGGCGCGGATCGCCGCCACGTAGCCCCCCGGTCCCGCGCCGATCACGACGAGGTCATGCATTCGGGTGTCCATCGCTCACACTCCCAGGAGGAGGCGCGAGGGCTTCTCCACCTGCTCCTTGATCCGGCGCAGGAAGGTCACCGCTTCGCGTCCGTCGATGATGCGGTGGTCGTAGCTCAGCGCGACGTACATCATCGGGCGGATGACCACCTGGCCGCCGCGCGCCACGGGGCGATCCTGGATCGCGTGCAGGCCGAGGATCCCGGTCTGCGGCGGGTTGATGATGGGCGTCGACAGCAACGACCCGTAGACGCCGCCGTTGCTGATGGTGAAGGTGCCGCCGCGCAGCTCCTCCAGACGGAGCTTGTTCTCCTTGGCCCGGCGGCCGAAGTCGCCGACCGTGCGCTCCAGCTCCGCGAACGAAAGCCGCTCGGCGTCGCGGATGACGGGTACGGCCAGACCCTTGCCCGAGCCCACGGCGATGCCGATGTCGAAGTGCCGGTGGTAGACGATGTTGTCGCCGCGCAGCTCGGCGTTGAGCTGGGGGAATTCGCCCAGGGCGTTGATCACGGCCTTGACGAAGAAGGACATCATGCCCAGGCGGACGCCGTGACGCTGCTGGAACTCCTCCTGGTACTCCTTGCGCAGGGCCATCATGTCGCCCATGTCCACCTCGTTGAAGGTGGTGAGCATCGCCATCTCCTGCTTGGCCTGGACGAGCCGGGCGGCGATGGTGCGGCGGATGGGCGTCATCGGCACGACGTGGTCCTCGCGGGCGCCGGACGGCGGCGGTCCGGACGGCGGCTCGACCACCGCGGGCTGCGTCGTGAGCTCGGCATGGGGCGGGTCGAGCACGTCCTCCTTGAGGAGGCGACCGCCGGGGCCTGTCGCCCTCACCTCCTCTGGCCGCAGGCCTCGCTCGGCGAGCGCGACGGCGGCGGCGGGCATGACCCGCACGGCCTGAGCCGGCGTGGCCGGCACGACTTCGGCGCGCACGGGACCCGGCGCGGCCGTCGCGGGCACGCGCGGCTCGAGGAGTCCGATCGTCTCGCCGATGGCGGCCTTCTGGCCCTTGGCCTTGAGTATGCGGCGGAGCACGCCGGACGCCGGCGCCGGCAGCTCGACGGTTGCCTTCTCCGTCTCCAGCTCCACGACCGCCTCGTCGCGCTCGACGGCGTCCCCTTCCTTCTTGAGCCACTCCGCGATCGTCACCTCGGCGATCGATTCCCCGACCGGCGGGACCTTCAGCTCGACGGCTTCCATCCCTGCTCCCTCCTCCGCTCAATCCTCTTCAAACGCCTGCTGCACCAGGCGGCGCTGCTCGAGCTTGTGGCTCGCGGCCGATCCGGTGGCGGGCGACGACGATTCGGCGCGGTGGATCGCGGACCAGGCCCACCGGCCGGCGAGGCGCTCCCCGAAGCGCAGCCGCAGGTACGGCCACGCCCCCATGTTCCCCGGCTCCTCCTGGACCCAGCGCACGGGCACGCCGTCCGGCACGCCCCCCATCGCCTCCAGCAGCTCCGCCTCGGGAAGCGGATAGAACTGCTCGAGGCGCACGAGCGCCACGTCGTCCCTCCCCCGCGCTTCCCGCTCGGCCACCAGGTCGTAGTACAGCTTGCCCGCGACCAGCAGCACGCGGCGGGCGCGCGAGCCCGGGACCAGCGGGTCGCCGAGCACGCGGCGGAAGCGCCCCTTCGCGAGCTCGTCGAGCGGCGAGACCGCGCGCGGGTGGCGCAACATGCTCTTGGGCGTGAGCACGATCAGCGGTTTGCGCCACGTGCGGAGCGCCTGGCGCCGCAGGAGGTGGAAGAGCTGCGCGGGGGTCGAAGGCTGGGCGACCTGGAGGTTGTCGCCGACCGCCAGCATGAGGAAACGCTCCAGCCGCGCGCTGGAGTGCTCGGGGCCCATCCCCTCGAACCCGTGAGGCAGGAGCAGGACGAGCCCCGAGAGCATCCCCCACTTGACCTCGGAGGCCGCGAGGAACTGGTCGATGATGACCTGGGCGACGTTGGCGAAGTCGCCGAACTGCGCTTCCCAGGCGACGAGGGCGTCGGGGGCGGAGAGGCTGTAGCCGTATTCGAACCCCATGCAGCCGGCCTCGGAGAGCGGGCTGTTGCGGATCTCGACCGGGGCCTGGCCCGGCTCCAGGTGCGCCAGCGGCTCCCAGGCGGCACCCGTCTCGGCGTCGTGCAGCACCGCGTGGCGGTGGCTGAACGTCCCCCGCTCCGTGTCCTGCCCGGTCACTCGCACGCGACGTCCCTCGACGGCGACGGTGGCGAATGCGAGCGCCTCGCCCGCGGCCCAGTCGAGCGGGATTTCGCCGCGGGCCATCGACCGTCGCGCCTCGTGGAGCTTCTGCAGCTTCTCGTGCACGTGGAAGCCGTCGGGGACCCGCACGGTGGCCTCGAGCAACCGGGCGAGGGTCGCTCGGGCGACGCCGGTGTCGAACTCGGGAACGCCGGCCTCGGGACCGCCGTGGAACCCGCACCACAGCTCGGCCACGCCGCCCGGCCGGACGGGCTCGGGCGGGTCGGGCGGCGCGTCCGCGTGGGACAGCTCGAACTCGCGCTCCAGTTCCGCGCGCCTCCCCCGCTCGATCGCGGCCGCCTGCTCCGCCGTGACCTCGCCGAGCGCCAGCAGCCGCTTCAAGTACGCCTCGCGGACGGGCGGTCGCCTGCGGATCGCGGCGTACAGCAACGGCTGGGTGAACGACGGCTCGTCGGTCTCGCTGTGACCCCGCCGACGGAAGGCGTACATATCGACCACCACGTCGCGGTGAAATTCGCGGCGGAACTCGAGCGCCAGGGTGACGGCCTGCGCGACAGCCTCGGCGTCCTCGCCGTTGACGTGGAACACGGGGGCCTGGAGCAGCTTGGCGACGTCGGTGGCGTAGGGGCTGGACCGGCCCTGCCCGGGCTCGGTGGTGAACCCGATCTGGTTGTTGACCATCACGTGCAGGGTGCCGCCGGTGCGGTACGCCGCGAGCCCGGCGAAGTTCAGCGTCTCCTGCACGATCCCCTCGCCGGCGAACGCCGCGTCGCCATGGACGAGGATGCCGAGCGACGTCGAGCCGTCCGCATCGCCGCTGCGATCCTGACGTGCGCGGACGAGGCCGAGGGCGACGGGATTGACGAACTCGAGGTGGCTGGGGTTGAAGCAGAGGGCAAGGTGCACGGTGCGGCCGGTGGAGGTGACCCAGTCGCCGTGGCGGCCCAGATGGTACTTTACGTCGCCGGAGCCGATGTGCAGCTCGCCGTCGACCTCCTCGAACTCGTGGAAGATGACGTGCGGGCGCTTGCCCAGGAGGTTGACCAGCACGTTGAGCCGGCCGCGATGGGCCATGCCGATGACGATGTCGCCGATCCCCTGCGCACCGGCGCGTTCGAAGGCCAGATCGAGGAGCGGGATCAGGCTCTCGGCGCCCTCCAGCGAGAAGCTCTTGGCGCCGACGAAGCGGCGCTGGACGAATTCCTCGAAGATCACCGCGTCCGTGAGCCGGGTGAGGATGCGGAGCTGTTCCTCGTGGGACAGTGCGACGCGGTTGGCCGAGGGCTCCATGCGGGCCTGGAGCCACTGGCGCACGGACGCGTCGTCGATGTGCATGAACTCGACACCGATCGAGCGGCAGTAGGACTCGCGCAGGCGTTCAAGGGCGCGGCGCAGGGGCAGCTCGCCGACGCCGGTCAGGGTGCCGGCGGGGAGAACGGCGTCGAGGTCGGCAGGGCCGAGGCCCCAGGCGGCGGGCTCGAGGTCGGGGACGGGGGGTCGGGGGCGGCCGAGCGGGTCGAGGGCGGCGGCGCGGTGGCCGCGCATGCGGAAGGCGCGGACGAGCTGGTCGACCCGGAGCTGGCGGGTGGCGAATTCGACCTGCGGCTGGCAGGCCCGGTCGAGGGCCGCGGCTGGAGCGGCCTCGCCGCGTTCGATCGCCTGGAACCACGCGCGCCAGTCGTCGGGCACGGAGGCCGGGTCGCGCCGGTACTGTTCGTAGACCTCGTCAGAGTAGCCGAGACTCGCGATGCCTGGATCGTCGGTCGGGGGATTCATCGCGGCGGATGCTAGCCACGGCGGAGGCCGCCTGCAACGGTATGGAGGCCGCGGGGTTCAGGTGGTCCGGAGTTCGCGCAAAGGACGACTCAAAGGACCGCAAAGGACGCAAAGGGGAATTGTCTGCGCCGAGCATCGATTCCTGCCAGCCTGCGAAGCAGGCTTCGTGGTGCAGCCGGCGCCTTCAGGCGCCGGACCGGGTTGCCGTTGCGTCCGCCCTTGGGTACAGTACGCGCACTCGGTCGCCGGGGTTGCCCGGATCGGAGGATCGCCGATGCGCAAACCGTGGCGGATGTTCTTCGTAGTACTTGCGCTGCTCGTCCCGGCCGGGGCGGCGGCCGACGAGCCGGCCGCCCTTTCGGATGCGGCGATGGAGCGGCTGTCGGGGCTCTTGCACGCGTACGAACACCAGCCGACCGCCGGGGAGTTCGAGGCGCTGGGGGAGCGGGATCTGGTGCGCGACGCGCTGATCCGGATCGTGGGCGACGACGCCGAGGTCGCGCTGCTGCGTGGGCGGGCGATCGTGGCGCTGGGGTACTTCCCCGACGAAACGTCGCGCCGCGCCATCGAGGGGGTGCTGGATCGGCCCGAGCTGTCGGACATCATCCTGCGGCGGGCGATCGAGACGATGGCGCACGCGTACCGCGAGGCCGGGCTTTCGCGCATCTCGCCGTATCTCGACGACGCGCGTTCCGACGTGCGCGAGGCCGCGGCGGTCGCGCTGGGCGAGATCGGCACGGCCGCGGCGCTGCGCGCGCTGCGCCGGCGGCTCGCTCGCGAGGAAACGGCGGTCGTGCGCACGACCATCGAGCGGGAGGTCCGCCGGCTCGAGGAGGCGGCGGCCGCGGAGTGACCGTTCGATTCACTGCATGACGGAGAGGGAGGAACCGACGATGCATGACTCTTGGGTCCCGACGGCCGGCCGGACGCGCGCAGGCGCGCCACATCTTGCACTCCTCGCCATCCTCCTGGTCCCCGCGTTCGCCGCGGCGCAGAGCGAGGGCGGGGAAGACGCGGCGTCGTTCCTGGGCACGGCTCCGGCGGAGGGGGCGGGACCGGCGGAGGGTGGGACGGCGACGGGGGAAGGGACCACGACGACGGGCAGCGAGGGCACGGCGACGTCCGGCGACGACGCCTCGGCGTTCCTCGCGGGGCAGGAACCCGACCAGGCGCCGGTCATCGCGGCCCCGGAGCAGGATCCGGAACTGGAACTGGTGGAGCAGCCTGACCAGCCGTACTTCCTGCTCGGCCTGCGCTCGCACGCGCTCTTCGTCCCCGACTTCCTGATCCAGGCCTTCGGCCTGCAGATGTTCGAGACGGTCTACGGCTGGGCGGTCGGGCCGGAGTTCACCTACCGCAAGAACGGCTTCGACATCGTCGCCTCGGTCTGGTGGGGCAGCTACCCGGTCGACACGCCGTCCCGCGAGGACGGGGATACGGTGTATGAAACCGAGATTATCAAGTCGACGCTGGGCCTCGTCTGGTTCACGGTCGACTTCATCGCGGGGTACGACTTCGAACCGTGGGTGGCGCTGGTCTACGGCGGCGGCTTCGGCTTCGGGGTGACGACCGGCGAGGTAACGCGTACCGAGGCGTATCAGACGCCCGGGGGCGGCTGGGCGGCGTGCGACAGGGCCGGAGTTCCGAATGAGCAGTACTGCGAGCTTTCCGGCGGGCACTACGGTCCGATCCCGGAGAAGGCGAAGGGGATCTGGCCGGTGTACCCGATGATCCACGGGACGATCGGAGCGCGGTTCAAGCCGCTGCGCAACCTGGTGATCACGCCCGAGTTCGGGGTCGGCATCCCCGAGCTGTTCACGCTCGGTCTGCGCGCCAACTACATGTTCTAGAGTCCGACGGCTTCGCGCTCTTCGCTGACGGAGAAACGCAGCAGGTCGCGCGCGGAGGCGGAGAGGCGCAGGGCCTCGCGCAGGTCCGGTGCCGCGGCGGCCTCGGAGGCTTCGCGCCGCGCGGCGAAGCGGACTGCCACGTCGAGCGCGTCCGAAAGGACCAGGCCGATGCGGTCCGCCCCGCGCTCGACCCCGACCAGGAGCCCTTCCGGCTTCTCGAGCGGCCGCTCGACGCAGGCCGCGGCGAGCGGGTCCAACGTGCGACGGATGCGGCGCGGCAGGTCCCGGTCCAGCCGCTGCGTCAGCTCGGCGACCCGTTCCTCCGGAGCGCCCGAGACGGCCAGCGACGAGCCGCGCACTCCGACCGAGAGGCGGACGAGCGCGGCGACCAGGGTCGCGAGCTCGCCGGCGGCGAGCTTGTCGACGAGGTGGAGTCCCAGGGCGATCTTCCCCAGCGTCCGGCCGAGCTGGAAGATCTGCTCGCCGACCGGGGCGTCGGCCAGCTCGCGCGGCAGCACCAGCACCGGCCGCGCCTCGGGCTCGGCGAATGCGCCTTTCGCGGGGTCGACGGCGGCCATGTAGGCCGGAACGTCCTCCAGCCCGACGGCGCGAGAGACGGCTTCGATCGCGGCGCCCAGGCCGCCGCCGGCGGGCGAGCGGCCGCCTCCGAGCCGATCGCGCTTGGTCGCCCCGTGGACCTCGAGGTCGGTCGCGAAGAGCACTCCGATCGCGGGCGCCACCAGAGCGAGCAGGTCGGCCGCGGGATGAGTCGCGGCCGGGGGCAGCAGCGTCTTGAGCATCGGGACCGGCAGCGTGAGCCCGGACAGCTCGGCGACCGCGCGTGGGCGCCGCCGCGAGAGCATCGTCTGCACCGGTTGGTCCGCGTCGCCCAGGCATTGCAGGGCCTGCGCCGCGGACGCCCCGACCCGGCCCGCCACCTCGCGCACGTCGAAGAGGATGCGGTAGGCCTTGCGTTCCAGGGGGTCATCGGCCAGGACGCCGCGGGCGAGCGCGATGGCCTGCCGCGTGTTGCCCGCCTGTGCGTGCAGCTCGGCCAGGCGCAGGCGCGCGGCGCGGTTCTCGCGGTCCAGCTCGACCGCCTTCTCCTGCGCCGCGATCGCTCCGGCCGGGTCGCGCAGGTGGGTCCCGCGCACCTTGGCCAGCTCGAGCAGCAGCGGGGCGTGGCTCTTGCCCAGCCCCGTCCCCGCCGCGGCGATCCGCTGGTCGAGCAGCTCGGCGATCTCCGTCCACCGGCCGCGCTCCGACCACAGGCGCATCAGGCGGGCCACGGCGCGCATCGAGCCGGACTCTTCCTCCGCCGCGGCCTTGAGCACCCCCACCGCCTCGGCCTCGTCGTCGTAGCCCTCGAGCACCAAGTCGGCGAGCTGCAGGCGATAGCCGACGCGGCTGGACGCCAGATCGTCGCGCGCGATCAGCGCCTCGAGAATCTCCCGCGCCTCGCGCCAGCGCGCCTCGCGCCGGAGATGGACGACCAGCCGCTCCAGGATCGACGGCGCCTGCGGGAATCGCTCGCGGGCCTGTTCCAGCACCTCGCGCGCCGAAGCGGTGTCCTGCATCTTGTCCTCGAGCAGAACGGAGAGATGCACGGCGGCCGGCGCGGCCGTCGTCTCGTCCTCGTCGACCCTCATCAGGTGACGGTAGATCGTCACGGCCTCGTTGTACTGGTCCTCCTCCGCGTACAGATCCCCGAGGTCGGTCAGCGCGGGCGCGTGGTTGGGGGAGAGGCGCAGGACGCGGTTGAGGGTGGACACGGCCCCGGCGCGGTCGTCCAGCCGATCGCGCTGGAGCGTCGACAGCATGTACAGCACCTCGACCGCCTCGACACGGTCGCCCAGATCGTCCGCCACGCTGCGGAGCTGCTCGGCCAGCTCGCCCCACGCCTGCCGCTCGCCGCACAGCCGCACCAGGAGGCCCATCGCCTCGACGGAGGCGGGGCACGAGCGCAGCGCTTCGCCGAGCATGCCGGCGGCGCGCCGCCAGCTCTCGCCCGACTCCTCGGCGGCGGTCTCCTCGGCGGCATGGACGAGGTGCACGCAACGCGTCGCGCCGTCGCCGGACGCCTCGGCCAGCCGGCGCAAATGTTCGGCGCCGATCCGCCCGTGGGTCGCCTCGACGAGGGAGGTCCACAGGCTGACCGCGGGAAGCGACGACGGATCCAGCTCCGCGGCCTGCCGCGCACGGTCGGCGGCCTCGGTCAACCGGCCGGCCCGGGCCAGCCAGTCGGCGAGGCGGACGTAGCGCGCGGCTTGCGCCGCGCGCTGTTCCTGGTTTTCGGTTGTTGGTTGTTGGTCCGGAGGTGCGTCGGCATCCGCCAGATCCGCCTGGAGCAGCTCGACGAGCTTGGGGACGTCGGTGGTTTCCAGGGCGAGGGTCTCGCCCAGGAGGGCGAGCTCGGGGTCGTGCGGGGCGCCGGAGCGGAGCTCCTCGAGGAGGCGGAGGCGGAGGGCTGCCGGCAGGCCGGCACGATCGGCCTCGACCATGCGATCGCGCAGGACGCCCAGCCGCACGGCATCCGCGGGCAGGGTTTCGGCGAGCTTGTCCTGCACCTCGGCCAGCGCCTCCCACTGCGAGGTGGCGGCGTGGATCCAGGCCAGCGCGCGCAGGGGCCCGACGGCGCCGGGGCGGAGGTCGAGGGCGCGGCGGAAGCCTTCCGCGGCGCGCTGGAGGTTGCCGACCTTCTCCGACCACAGCCAGCCCAGCTCCGACCAGGCGCGGAACGATTCGTCGTCGCCCTTGAGGTCGCCCAGCCGCGCGAGCCGGAGCTCGACGACCTGCTCCCAGGCACCGCGGGCGGCGAGGAGGCGCGAGCGGGCGGCGCGGGCGGTGGAGAGCCGCGGGTCCAGGTCGAGGGCCTGGGAATAGGCGTCGAGCGCGAGGTCGACCTTGCCCAGCGGGTCCTCCCAGATCTCGCCGATGCGGGCCAGCACGACGGCCTTGCGTTTCGGATCCTTGCTCGCAGCCGCCTCCGCCTCCAGCACCTCGATCACGCCCTCCAGGTTCCGCGTCTCGTGGTGCATGCGCAGCAGCGCCTGGAGGGCCGGGGCGCACGCGGGGTCGGCGAGGAACGCGTCGTGGTAGGCCTGCCGCGCGCGCTCGGCGTCGTCGAGCTTCTCCTCGAGGATGCCGCCGACGCGGCAGAGGGTCGTGGCACGCACCGTCGGCGAATCGATGAGGTCCAGCTCGCGACGGTACAGTCCGACGAGGTCCTCCCAGCGACCCTCGCGGTGCAGCACGCGGCCGGCGGCCTGCAGGGCGGCCAGGAGGTTCGGGCGCAGCGCCAGAGCGGCCTCGTACTCCGCCAGCGCGCGCGCCGGATCCCCCAGCTCGCGCTCGGCGATCTCGCCGGCCCGCAGGAGCAGGGCCGCGGCGTTCTCCTCCGAGGTGTCGCGTTCGGCCAGGCGCTTGAGCTGCACGATGAGCTGTTCCCAGTCCCGGCGCTGCTCGTGGATGCGCGTGAGCGCCGCCCGCGCGGAAGCATGCTCCGGCTCCAGCTCCAGGATGGCCTCGAACGCGACGACCGCGCCCTCGACGTCCCCGACCACGTTCTCCAGCGTCGTGGCCCGCCGCTCGAGATACCCGATCTTCTGGGACGGTTCGGTCGCGTTGTCGGCCAGTCGGCCGAAGAGGCCGGCCAGGTCGCGCGACTTGCCGGTGCGGCGATAGAGGAGCTCGAGCCCGCGGAGGGCCGGGGGGAAGAACGGCCGGGCGGCGAGCGCCGCCTCGAAGTGCGCAACGGCGTCCTCGGGCTTCTGGAGCTGCCGCTCGCAGACTTCGGCCGCGCGGCACAGCGCCACCGCCTTGCGCTCGGAGTCCTCCTGGGCTTCCGCCTCGGCCAGGTGCATCGCGCACAGGTCGGCCCAGCGCTGGTGGCGGACGAGGATCTCGCCGAGCGACTGGAGGACGGGGGAGGAGAGCGGGTCGAGGGTCAGCGCGACACGGAGGGCGAGGACGGCGTCGTCGGGCCGTCCGAGCTGCTCGTGGAGCATCAGCCCGAGGCGGTGGAGGAGGAGGAGTCTCTCGCGGGGATCCGAGGACAGGGAGGCGAGCGCGCGCGCCGTGATCACCGCCTCCTCCCAGCTCGCCGCGGCCTCGTAGAGCGCGAGCAGCTCGCGCAATGCCATCGGGCGGTCCGGCTGGATGGTGCGGATCTCCTCGAGCGCCAGGCGGGCGCGGGCGGGGTCGTCCAGGTGGTCGATCGAGATCCGGGCGATCTCGTACAGGAGGTCGGCGCGGGCCTCGCCTTCGAGCCGCGCGGCGTCCTCGGTCAGGGCGGCGAGCAGCTCCTGCCAGCGTCCGGTGCGCCGGTACATGCGCTGCAGTCCCTCGCGGGCGTCGGCGTCCGCCGGGTCCGCCTGGACCATGCTCGCGTACCACACCTCGGCGTCCGCGGGGCGCTCGCGCACGGTCTCGTCCAGCCGTGCCAGCTCGAGGCGGATCGAGCGCCGGGGCTCCGGATCCGTCGCCCGCCGTTCCAGCTCGACCAACGCCTCGCGCAGGGCTTCCGCGTCGTCCCCGCGTCGCGCCGCGGTCGCGGCGGCGTTCAGAGCGAGGGGGTCCTGGGGATCGAGCCGTCGGGCCTCGGCCAGATCGGCGCGGGCATCCCCGCCGCGGCCGAGGTGGACGCCCAGGAGCAGGGCGCGCTCGCGGCGCAGGGCGGAGAGGGCCTTGGGTGCGGTGGTGGCGGCGAGTTCGCGATCGAGCAGCTCGAGCGCCTGGGCATGTGCGTGGCGGGCGAGGTGCTGGCGGCGCATCGCGCGCAAGGCGGGGACGAACGACGGGACGGCGGAGAGGGCTTCCTGGTAGTGCGCCTGGGCCTGCTTGGCGTCGCCCAGGTGCTCCTCGAACAGGCGGCCGATCTCGTGGAGCAGCCGTGCGCGGACGAGCGGCTCGCGGCCGTCGGACGCCTCTTCGCGGTAGCGCTGGATGAGGGCGTAGACCGCCTTGGGCGAGCCGTCGGCGTACCAGGGGTGGCGCCGCGCCTCCGCTCCGGGGGATTGCGGCTCGGCCGAGCCGCCGTCGTCCTGGGAGCCCCCGCTCTTGTTCTCGCCGTCGCCCATGGTCATCCCTCCTCCGGCGTTCGGGCGCCGAAGCGTAATCTCCGCGCGATCGACGCGAAGGGTAGGCCGTGGGGGGCGGCGGGGGCAAGAAAGCTGGGGGAGTTGTTGGTGGATCGATCGGAGGAGTTGTTGGCGGGGCGATCGGGTCGAGTTGTTGGTCCGGGCGATACGCCTGTACGCGGTCCTGCCGAGGTGGCGCGGTCGCGGTGCTATACTCCAAGCAACGATGCGTTCCCCGGCCGCGATGGAGACGGGTCGGGAGGCGCGGATGGGAAAGATCATGACGAGGATCAAGCTTACGAACGGCTTCGACGAGGAGCGGGCGCGGCTGGGCGAGATCCCGGCCGAGCGGGTCCGGACGGTGGAGCTCGAGGCGCTGGTGGACACGGGTGCGACGATGCTGATGCTGCCGGCCGACGTGGTGTCGGCGTTGGGGCTGGCGGAGAGGAGTGGGCGGAGGGTTCGGTACGCCGACGGTCGCGTGCGCGAGGTTCCCTTGGTGGGCGGCGTCAGCATCGAGATTCTCGGCCGGAGCATGTTGGGCGAGGCACTGGTCGAGGCCGCCGGAACGACGCCGCTCATCGGCCAGATCCCGCTGGAGGCGCTCGATCTAGTGGTGGACCCGAAATCCCGCGAGGTCACGGTGAACCCGGCGTCGCCGGATGCGCCGCTCCTGGATCTGCTGGCGGTGGCGTGAACGATCGAGCGCAGGTCCTGCGCCGGTATTGATCCGCCTCCCGACCGGGCCTGGGTCTTCGCGAACGCCGAATTCGGAGCGGCGCGTGCTCTCGCCCCGCGCGCCGGATTGCCGGCCGGATAAATGTGGTCGCAAGGTCCGGTCGAATCGATGCCCAGCGCCCTCCCCTGCCAGTGGAGTCCGCCGATCAGCAGGCCCGATTCCGGGGCCCGTAGCGACAATGCGCAAGCTGGTCGTCCACTCGACGGGGAGTCCGCGTCAGCTGTTGCGCGCACCGGCACCGCAGGCAGGGAAGAAGTGTCCACACGCGAGCGCCATCGAGTCGAACACCGACGTGCGAAGGAGCTTTGGGGCCGAGTAGACCCGCCTGCGAGGAGTGGGCGACTCCCGGTGTCGAGGCGTTTTCGATTCAGTGGTCATGCGACTGCTCCTTCCCTGGATCAGTAGTACACCTGGATACGGCCACGGTCGGCGGAATGCCTGGTGTGGCCAACGGCCCAGTCCGGTGCCCCGTCACCGTTGACGTCACCGAGATACCCGACCGTGCCGGCCGAGAGATTGTCCCCCGCGTCAGGTCGGGCGAGAACGTCTGCCGACGACTCGTTGATACTCGCGGTGTAGTCGCGCCCGAGGAAAGCCGCGCCGGCACCGCCTTGTCCCGAGTAGTAGAACATCCCCGCCAGCAAGTCCGTACGTCCGCCGAGATCGAGGTCGGAGATGCTCCCGCTTCCCTTCCAGAGTCCGGTTCCGAGGTACACACCGAGCCAATCGTTGCTGTTTGACGGCAGGTCGTTCATCAGCAAACCCGAGTAGGTGCCGAAGGATCCCGTAATGTTCAAGAACCATAGGACGCCACCCTGCGAACCAACAGGGCCTCCAGGCGGATAGGAGAGGTTGACCAACAAGTCGGGACGCGCGTCGGCGTTCAGAATCCCCATGGCCACACGGACTCCGAAGTTGGCTCCGGCGACCGCCACGGGCGACAGCACAGTCTGGTCGAACGTCGCAACGGAAACGAGGCCAGACGCCGCCCGACGGGCCCCGCCCAGACTGACGTAGACGGACCCGCCGGACGAGATGATCGACGCGGGAGCACCAAGAACGACGTCGTCGTATGCGTCGCCATTGATGCGATACCCCGCCGCGACCGAGTACCCGAGCATCTCGCCGACCGTCGAAGGAGTGAACCACTGATCCCCTGCGAAGCCGGCAGTGAAATCGCCCGGCACGGTGACCGATGTGGACGGCGACGAGCGACCGAAGTAGAGAAGTGCCGCACCCCGGAGACCGTCCCAGCCGTACGCCCCGATCATGAAGTCAGCAAGCGTGTCGCCGTCGTAGTCCCCGGCGGCCGACACGTCCAAACCGAACTGCGTTCCGTCGTCCCGGGTGCTCCCGGGATCGTCCAGGACGAACGCCGTCGCGGCGCCCGAGAAGTCGAGACTGCCAGGCCATGAAGCGCGACCGAGGAACAGATAGGCGCGTCCCTTGAACGCACCGGCGCCGGGCGCGCCGATCACGAAATCGTCAATCAGGTCGCCATTGGTGTCTCCCACTCCGGCAACCGAATAGCCGAACAGCGAACCCGCCGGCCCAGACAGGACGGTGACCCATCCGGTCGGAGGCACAGCGCCAGAGGCTCCAAGGACGAGATAGACCGTGGAACCTACCTCGGTGCCGACAGCAAAATCGGCGAGGGTATCCCCGTTGACATCCCCGACCGGTTCGACCTCGAATCCGAATCGATCCGTACCGGATACGGGTCCCAAGATCGTCTGCGCGAGGAACGCCAGGTGCACCTGCGGCGTATTCCCTAGCGGTCCCAACGACCCTACGCGGTCGGTCGCGCGAACCATACAAGTCACGTACCTCTCGATCGAGAAACCCGTCAACTGCTGTGATTGGGAGGCGCCAGGTGCACCGGGAGTCCCGGTGAAGGAATACGCGGTCGCGGTCGCCCAATCGAAGGTAGCGCTGCCAATGGGGGTCGAGAGACACCGGATCTGGTAGCCCGAGACACTACCACCGCCAGCGTCGCTGGGCGCCGTCCACGCGAGGTCCAAGGTCCCCCGCCGCCTGTTGGCGGCCGTGAACGTAACGGCCAAGTCTGCAATCGGGACATCCGGCGCAGTCGAGTCGATGGTGACTCGGATCTCGGCGCTGCCCGTCCCGCGTGCATCCGTGCCCTCCGC
This sequence comes from Deltaproteobacteria bacterium, assembly GCA_016218815.1. Classification (GTDB taxonomy): domain Bacteria; phylum Myxococcota_A; class Polyangia; order DRWM01; family JAAZOP01; genus JAAZOP01. The sequence continues at coordinate 9,104 of JACRCX010000029.1, read as the reverse complement.
ACGAACCAGGATGTTCGCGCCATCGGCCGCCGGGACGCAGAACGTCACCGGCGAGCCGGGGTAGCTCATGCTCCCCGCGGATGCGCCCGCAACCAACAGTACGACAGTCCCCCCGCCGGCGGCGATGTTCGTGTCGACCGTAACCGCGAGATCGAACCCCAGGTTCGAGGTGTTGCAGTCCGCGCCGGGCCCGAGCAACGCACCGTCGATGGGGTTAGTGACGCGTACGCGAGGCACGTCGCGCACCTCAAGCGTGCACGGCGAGGGCTCGGAGGCTCCAACCTGGCCGTGGGCGTCGGTCGCCGACCCGGACAGCGTGACGGTCCCGTATGTCAGCCCGGCGGGCACGATCGTTACGGAGGGAAAGATGGCGAAGCCGCCGCTCAAAGATCCTGCCGTGTACGGCGAACCGGAGACCGGACCGCCCCTAGAGTCCACTACCGACAATGTCACTGGGGCATCCGTGGACGACACGGCGATGCGCACCTGCACGCCGTTGGCCACGTTCCCGTCCAGGTCGTCGGCCGGCGTGAGGACCGTGCCGCAGGAGGGATTGAAAATGCTCAGCACCGGCGGTTCCGTATCCACGGTCACGGCCTTGTCGGGCGAGACGCCGTGGAGGCCGCCGATGCCGTCGCCTTCGGCGCGGATGGTGACGGAGCCCTGGGGGACCGTGGTGGAGGTCCAGGTCGCGGTGCCGCCCAGCGCATCGCCGGACGAGGTGCAAGTCCGCGTCCCCTGGTCGATGCCGTTGAAGTACAACGTGACTTCCTGGCCGACGTTGCTGCAGCCGACTTCCACCGTGTACTGGCAGAGGGTGTCCGAGGGGCCCTCGTCGTTGACCGCGAGGATGAGGGTCGTCGCGGCGTCGGGACGGCGGATCGCGAACTGCGGCGAGTCGGTCTCCAGGTTCAACGTGATCCGGCCCTCGCCGGCGTTGCCCGCGTCGTCCTGCACCGCACAGCAGACCTCGTTGCCGATGCCCGTGAGCGTCACGTAGCCCGAGCCGTTCGCGGAGCCGTCCAGGGTCACCAGGCCCTCGGGATCGAGCGGCGCGGCGCCGCACTGCGCCACCGTCGTCGCCGCCGGCGCGTCCGTGGCGTGCACCGTGAGCTGCACCTGCGTCCCGGTCAGCGCCGCCAACGCGTCGTCCGCGTCGTTGAACCACGTGCCGTCCGGCGGCGCCGTGATCGCGCACGTCGGCACGATCGTGTCGACCGTGTACGTGAAGGTCGTCGAGAACCCGATGTTGCCCACCGCGTTGCGGCACCGCGCCCGCACCGCGCGAACGCCGTCGGCCAGGCCGATGGCGTCGAACAGCGCATGCCCGCCCGCCAGGTTCTCCGACGGCGCCCCGGTCTCGACCCCGTCGATGATCAACACCACCGGCTGGCCGTCCTCGGCGTCGCTGGTCACGTCGAAGTCGATCTGCAACCCCGCGACGCCCGCTTCCACGTCGTCGCCTGCGTTCAAGCTGCCGCCCGGCGGCGCCACGATGTCGCACTCGGGCGAGCCCGTCTCCACCGTGATCGTGATCTCGCCGCCCGGAAGCGGACAGGTGTCGCTCGTCTGCGCCCGCAACACGTGTTCCCCGTCGCCGAAATCCACGCTCTCGAAGCGGAGCACGGTCCCGGAGACCGACGTCGAGGCGACCTCGCCGCCATCGACCAGGAGCTGGACGTCGGTGCCCAGCTCGGCGTCCGTCGAGACCACGATCGTCTGCTGGAAGCCGTCGGACATGTCGCCGTTCTCGTCGTCGGGCACGCCCAGCATGGCGCCGTCCGCGGGTTCCACGAAGGTGAACGAAGGACAGACCTCGGACCGCACGATCTGCACCGTGATGGTCGCCGTGCAGGCCGCGGAGGTCTGCGCCCGCAGCGTCACGTTCGCCGCGAGACCCGGCTCGGGATAGACCGCCGCCAGCGTTACCTCGGCGAAATCGACCCGACCCGCCGTCGCCGTCGCGGTGCCGACCGAGGTCCCGGCGACCAGCAGCTCGACGTCGGTCCCGTCCGCCGCGGTCGTCGTCACCTGGACGTCGTACTGGAAGCCGTTGGACGGGTCGCCGTCCGCATCGTCCAGCGTCTGCAGCCGGGCGCTCGCCGCCGGCCGTGCGAAGGTCAGCACCGGGCAGGCGCCGCAGTCGAGCGTCACGGTGATCTCGGTGCGCACGCTGCCACCGCTCGCTTCGAGAACGTTCTCGCCGGACTCCAGGGTGACGTCATTGAAGACCACGTCGCTGCCGGAGTAGGTCCGGTCCATGGCCAACGTGGGGTCGTCGTTCACCGTGAGGTGGATGACATCGCCCTCGGAGAACCCGCCCAGGCGGACGGTCACGTCGATCTGCGTCCCCGCGATGGAGGTCGAGACGTCGTCGCCGCAGTCGACCGTGATCCCGTCACCGGGCGACGTGATCGCGATCGACCTGCTCGAAGAGTCGGAACACCCCGCCGCCCAGAACGCGACGGCCGCAACCAAAAGCACGAACCGCACGAGACCACGCGTCATCGCTGCCCCTCCTCTTGGCGCCTCGGCCGGACGGTGAATTCCCCGGCCATTTCCGTGGCGCCACCTGCGAACGGCAGTCTACGCGATTCCCCTTCCGGTGCAAGCCCCGCGTCGTCCGAGCGTTCCGGACCGACGCCCGCCGCCCTCGCCCGGGCCCGCGCGGCCGCACAGGCCAGTCGGGACGGCCCCAACAGGTCGCCATCCTCGTGCAACGCGTTCGCGTGGCACCGCACGCAGAACCCCAACAGCTCGCAGCCCCGGCACTCGGGCAGGTCGGCCCAGCAAATCCGCGCGAGCCTGGCTAGCCGCGGGTTCCCCACCCAGATGCGCTCCAAGGGCGACTCGACTAGGTTTCCCAGCGGCTCCAGCAGGCTCAAACAAGGCCAGACGTCGCCGTTCGGCGCCACCGCGACCATCGCCTCCCCGACCCGGCACACGGTCGAGCGCAACTTCTTCCCCGTGTCCTCGAGCGCCAAGGGCAGAGACAACCGCGGATCGGCGTACAACCGTTCGAGCTGCCCGGGCGCCAGCCGGTGGTCCGCCGGCCGCGTGCACCCGTCCTCCTGCACCTGGATGCCCGGATCGAACGACCAGTCCATTCCCTCGGCCCGTGCGAATTCGATCACCGCCCCGTACCCGTCAAAGGTGTCCGCCTGCAACGCGCAATTGAGCAGCACGTGCACGCCCAGCTCGCGCATGTGCCGCGCGGCCGCCAGGGTTTTCGCGTGCGACCCGGCCAGACCCGTCACGCGGTCGTGCAGCGCGGGGTCGGTCGCGTAGAAGCTGAAGTGCACCTCCATCACCGCCGCCGCCGCGAGCGCCTTGCACGCCGCCTCGTCCAGCAGCAGCCCGTTGGTCTTCACCTTGATCGCGAAAGCCAGCGCGCGCGCCTCGCGCACCAGCTCCACGAAGTCCCGACGGAGCAGCGGTTCGCCGCCGGTGAACGTGAGGAACAGGACGCCCGCGTCCGCCAGCCGGCGCAGGACCAGCTTCCACTCCTCCGTCGCCAACTCGACGCCCGCCCGCTCGACCTGGAAGCAGTGCCTGCAGCCCAGGTTGCAGCGGCGGGTGAGCTGCACGATCGCCGCCAGCGGCACCGGGTGCTTCTTCGCCAGGGCATCCAGCATCGCCAGGGCGCTCGAGCGCGCACCGTAGGGCACGGTCGTCATTCGACCACCAGCATCCGTTTCTCGCCCAGCTCGCGCGCGAACGCGTCGAGGTCGGCGCGCGCCGTCGCGTCGTCGACCTCGAACTCCTCCACGAGCAGTGCGACTACCTCGTCGACCGTGCGGCCTTCGCACCGCTCCCAGATGAACGTCCCGACGTCGTTGAGCGTGTGCATCGACTGCGTGGCCGGAACGACGATCACCGCCTGCCCGTCAATCACCCGGAAGGCCACGTCGGGATCTCTCCGGAATCGGCGCCCGTCCATCAGCAGGAAGCCTCCCCTCGCCGCGCGGCGTCCAGCCGGCCCACCAGCACGTCGGCGAACGATTCCCCGAGCCCGTAGGAAAGCTCCACGACGGGGACCTCCGTCGCCAGTCGCGCCAGGATTCCGAGCACCCAGTCGGCGCGTGCGCCGTCGTAGTGGTTGTGCACGACGGCCCGCGCCAGACGGCTCATCCCCGCGGCCGCCGGCAGCACGGACGCAGCCAGCGGAGCGCCTTTCCGCACGACGACCACCATGGCCAACGGAACCACGTCCGCCACCACGGGGGAGTACTTCCCGCCCCACATCGGCACGGGATACGCGAGCCAGGACGATCGGATCGAGGGGACTGGGGGTGGGTCGGGGCGGGAAACTGGCGAACAGGGAACAGGGAACGGGGAACCGGCGAACTCGGGACGGAAGGGGGGCTGGGGGCTCGGGGCACGGACGGCCACACGCTCGTCCGCCAGGACGGTGCCACCCGAAAAACCGCTCGCCGCGGTGCTCTTCCCCGACTCGGCGGGACCCGCGAAGACGAAGGCGCTGTCCGCCGCCCGCACGGCCGACGCGTGAAGGAGCAGCCCGTCCCGCTTGGGCAGCAGGTGCGCTAGACCGAGGTGGATCCCCGCCACGACTTCCAACGCCGTCTTCAGCGCACCCCGCACGTGGATCTTCGGCGCTTCGGATTTCTTCCCTGGTTTTCTCAGCGTTTCTCTCAGCGTCCTCAGCGTCTCAGCGGTAAGTCGGTCCTCCCCCCCCTCCGCGCCCTCCCCCTCCCAAAGCCAGTACGTCTTCACGATCGGGTCGTCGGCCGCGGTCGCGCCCACGCGATTCACGTCGACGCGAAACGCACCCTGCGGCAACTCTCTCTCGTCGACTGGGCCCGCCGCGCAGTCAACCACGATGTCTGCCGCGCCCTCCTCCGGGCCGCTCACCGCCACGAACGGCCGCAGGTTCGCCTCCAGCACGGCCTCATCCGGCAGCTCCAGGTCCGCCGGGAGCTCCACCACGAGATCCGCGATGCGCAGGCGATGCAAGCCCTGGGGAGTCATGCGCCCGCTTCCCCCCCGGCCGTCTCGCCGACGCGCCGGGGCGCCGACGGATCGAACTCGGCGGCCACGATTTCGATCTCCTCGACGATCTCGGCCGGCCGTTCCCAGATCAGTAGATGCCCGGCATCCGGAAACACACGCAGCCGCGCGCGGGGCATGCCGTCGAGCAGCTCCCGGGCGCGCTTGACCGGCGTCATCAGATCCTGCTCGCCCACCATCACCACCGCGGGAAGGTCGATTTCCCGAAGCCTCGGTCGCAGGTCGCAGGCGTCGCACGCGGAGAAGTCCGCGACCGCCGCCGCAGGCGACGCGGGCCACGGCGCCGAAAGCCACCGGGCCGCTACCGCAGGACTGGCGGAGGGTGCAAAGCCCATCGCCGCCATCTGTTGCGGAAGTTCCTGGAAATGTTCACGGACCAGGTCCAGCAACGCCGTCGCCACGCGCAGCCGAGCGGCCGTCGAAACGAGCACCAGGCCGCCGACCGTCTCGCGATGGTCCAGCGCGAGTTGCAACGCCACCGCTCCGCCCATCGAGTGCCCGACGACGACCGCCGGCCGACCCCAACGCGCGCGCGCCGACCGGGCGACGAAGGACGCCATCGCCACGACGTCGCGAAGCGGCTCCTCGAGGAGCCGGGCGCCGTGTCCCGGGAGGTCGATGGCCAGCGGATCCGCCCACGGGCCGAGCTTCTGGACGATGTCGGACCAATCCGCAGCTCCCCCGCCGGCATGGTGCAGGAAGAGGACCGGTACGGGCACTTCAAAACCTCCCGACAATGGCGAGCCCGACGGCTTCGGGCGAGACGGCCGGCACGAGCGCCGCGGCGGAACCGTCCTCATCATCGAAGACGAGCAGCAGGGTGCCGGTCAGCGCCGCCGCGGCGACGACGCCCAGGCTGATGTAGGTGGCGAGCAGGAAGTCGTCGCGCTCCTGCCCGAGGCTCGCCCTTTCCGCCGGCGAGATTCCCGCGCCCTGGTCGTCGATTTCCCGCTGCTTGACTCCGGCCAGTGCGCCGAGGGTGGTCGCCGCCGCGGCCGCCGCGCAGCCCAGGCCGATCACGGTCCAGCCGGCAATCTCCTGGCCGCTCACCCCGTCGTCCACTGGCGGGGGGGGAGGAGGCGGTGGTGGCGGGGGAGGAGGATTGTCGCGCATCGCGATCCGACCGAGGATCTCCATGGAGAGGGTCTCGACCTCCGCGCGATTGGGGGCGTCGGGCGACACGTCGAGGTACTCGCGCAGCGCGCGGAGCGCGGAATCGAGATCGCCGGCCCATTCCGCCGCACGGGCGAGATTGTAGAGCGTCGAGGGGTGCGGGATGATCGCCTGCGAGCACGCGAAGGAACGCTCGGCCTCCCAGAACGCGTCGCGGTCGACCTGCGCCCTCCCCTGCTCGAACCAGAACGCGGCGAGCGCCCGGCGTGCGTCTTCGGTCTCCGCCACGATGCGGCATTCGCCGGCGATCGGATACCACGCCGAGGGGGCCTCGTCGACCGCGGCGGGGGCGGCGACGTCGGTCGCGGCGGGGATGGCGTCGCCGGCTGCGGCGGCGGCATCGTCGTCCACCGCGGCGGCGGCGACGGGAAGGAAGGTCGTCACGAGCAGAATCAGAACAGGCTTCATGCCGCACACGTCAGCCTTCCCCCGCGGCGCGACGCGCAAACTAGCCCGAAGGCGAACGGAAGTCGACCCGGAGATCCTTCACGGGCAGGCAAGGGCCGCGCGTCAAGAGTCGAGAGTCGACAGTTCCTTCGGGTGCCGCGAAGGAATCGGAAGGCAGTAGATCAGTGGGGCAAGTGGGGGTCGGGCAGGAGCTGCCCGGCGCGCGTATCGGGGGTCTCGCCGGCGTCCGCGGGGCCGGTTTCCCGTGCTCGCTCCAGATTGACGGCGAGCCCCATGCTCTCGGGTGCCGAGAACATCGTCGAGTACGCGCGGAAGCCCCGCGCCGTCACCCTGAGGCGGTGCGTCGCGTCGGACGGATCGAGCTCAAACGGATTCGTCACCGGCTCGCCGTCGACCCAGAGCTTCGCCTCCGCCGGCACGCCGAGAACCCGGATGGTCACCTTGGCCGGTCCGTCGTCGAGCGGCGCGACGTCGGCGGTCGCCACGGTCGCCAGGTCCGCCGACCCCTCCCCGTCGGCCTCCGCGGCGTCGACGACCGTCGCGACGGACGCACCGGCGTCCGCGCTCTCGCCCGCGGCCGTGGCATCGATGGCCGGCGCGGTCTCGGCGGGCGCGGCGTCGAGGAGCGATGCCGCCACCGGCACGTCGGGTCGCGGCAACGCCGAAGGGGTCGGCTCCGTTCCCGACCCGCCGCCCAGCGTCGACCAGATCAGGGTCGCGACGACGGCGACGACGACGACCCCGGCGGAGATCCACAGCGCCAGCCGCGGGTGCGCGCGATCCGGCGCCGGGACGATGGCGCCGGTGAGCGTCCCCACCTCCTGCTCCGCCCGCGGGGCCTCGAGGCTGTCCTGCGACTGGTCCGAGAGCTGCACGGTGGAGGCCGCGGCGATCTCCGGCTGCTGCGCAGCGGCGGGGGCGAGCTGGGCGGCGGGTCCGCCGGACCCCGGCGGAGCAACCCGGGCCACGGGCCGGTCCGGCGCGGGGCGGCTGTCGGGGGCAGGCACGTCCGCGGAGATGGTCGGGATCGACTCCTCGGGCACCATCTCGAGATCCGCCGTGCCCACGCTCCGTTCGCGCTCGAACGCCGCGGCCTCCTGGAGGCGGAAGACGGCGCTGGGCGCCTCCGGGACGAACGGCGCCAACGCCTCGAGGAACGCACTGGCCGTCGGGAAGCGCGCGTCGCGATCCTTCGCCGTCGCGCGGAGCATCACAGCCTCGAGGCCCTCCGGAATCCCCGGATTGAACTTGCGCGGTCGCGGGAACGGCTCGGAAAGCACCTTGGCCAGGACCTCGTTGTACGACTGCCCGTCGAACGGGACGCGCCGGGTCAGCATCTCGAAGAGCATCACGCCGGCGGCGTACACGTCGACCCGGACGTCGAGATCGCGGGCGCCGCGGGCGTGCTCCGGGGCCATGTAGAACGGCGTTCCGACCACCGTCCCGGCGTGCGTGAGCCGCGGCCCGGCCATGCGTTGATCGACGATCTTGGCGATGCCGAAGTCGAGCAGCTTGATCCAGCGCTGCCCGTGCGGCCCGCGCGTCAGGAACACGTTCTCCGGCTTGAGATCGCGGTGGATGATCCCCTTCTTGTGCGCCGCGACCAGCGCGTCCAGGACGTCCGAGGTGATGTCGACCGCCTCGTCGGGGGACATGGGCTCCGGCGAGTTCCGGATGCGGGCCGACAGCTCGTGCCCCACGAGCAGCTCCATGACCAGGAACGTCAGGCCGTCCTTCGTCCGCCCGGCGTCGAAGACCTTGATGATCGACGGGTGGTCGATCGAACTCGCGGCCTTCGCCTCCTGGACGAGGCGCAGCGCCAGCGTCGGGCTCGTCGCGTATTCCGGCTTGAGGATCTTGACCGCGAACTTCTGGCCGATGACGGCATGGATCGCTTCGTAGACCGTCCCCACGCCCCCCGAACCCAACCGCCTGGTCAGCCGGTACTTCCCGTCGAGAACTTTACCTTCCAGTTCGGCCATCCGCGTCGTTCCACACTACCCCTGCCGCGTCTTTGCGCGATTCGCCTGCCTCCGCCGACAGATTACCCCACCCCCGGCACGCGGTCCACGATTGGGAAGGGCGGGGAGTGCGGGAAGGGCGGGAAGGGAACGCGAGGGTCGAGTGTCAGCGTCCGCGACCCGGCTTGCGGGGCGGACCGCCGCGTCCGCGAGGAGGACCTCCCCGCCCCGGGCGACCGCCGCCGCCAGGACGGCCGCCGCCGGGCGGGCCTCCGCGGAACGGGCGGCCGGGACCGTGACGATCCCGCCCCGGACGATCCCGATCCGGACCGCCGCGGGCGGGACGATCGCCGCGATCACGATCCGGACGACCGCCGCGTCCGCGATCCGGCGGGCCGCGACGATCGCCTTCCGGGCGACGCGGGCCTCCACGATCGCGATCCGGACGACCGCCGCGTCCGCGTTCCGGCGGGCCGCGACGATCGCCTTCCGGGCGACGCGGGCCTCCACGATCACGATCCGGACGACCGCCGC
>JACRCX010000002.1 GCA_016218815.1 Deltaproteobacteria bacterium | reverse complement strand
GGACATGCGCAGGAAGTGCTGGGTCACGGCGCGGCAGCGCAGGAGCTGTTCGCGCGCGATGTGGGCCGAGTCGGCGACCGCCGCCGCGCCTGGGGAGCCGGCGCCCTCCTTGCCTTCCACCGTGCGGAGGATGCCCTCGACACAGGTGAGCACGGAGGCGAGGGGCGTGTTCAGCTCGTGCGAGAAGCCCGAGGCCAGCATGCCCAGCGATGCCAGGCGGTGCGCCTCGGCCATGCGCGCCTCCTCGGCGCGCCGGCCGGTGATGTCGCGCCAGACCTCGACGGCGAAGGCGACCTCGCCTCCCGGGCCGCGAACGGGGGAGGACCGGACCTCTTCGTGCCGGGTGTGGCCGTCGGGGCCGGACCGGGCGACGATCGACGTGTGCCGTTCGGCGGAATCGAAGCAGGACAAGCCCGGGCAGTCCGCGCTGGCGCACAGTCCGGCGGCCACCTCGCGGCACGTCCGGCCGACGACGGCGCCGCGGTCCCGGTTCAGGCGCTGCAGGAAGGCGTCGTTGGCGGCGACGACGCGCAGGTCGCGGTCGAGGACGACGATGCCGTCGTCGACGCTGTTGATCACGGTTTCGAGGCGCTGTTGCTGGCCGCGCAGGTCGACCAGCAGCCGTTCGGCGGTATCCGCCATGTCGTTGAACTCGCGACCGAGCCAGGACAGCGTGTCGTTCCCCGCGACGGGCACGCGGCGCCGGAGGTCGCCGAGCGCGATGGCCCGCGCGTTCTCCTCGAAGCGGTTCAGCCGGCGGTGGACGACGATCCGCATCACGACCGCGATGGCCGCCAGCAGGCACAGCGCCAGCAGCCCGCCCCCGATCGTCATCCAGCGCAGGTCGCCGGCGAGCTCGTCGGCGCGGGCGCCGGTCGCCATGTCCACGATCAGGACGCCGTTGATGCGGTTGTGCGGGTCGTGGCACGCGTGGCACGCGGGCCGGTTCTCGATGGGCACGACCGAGCGGAGGACGGTGCCGCCCTCGGTCTCGAGCACGGCGCTCTCGCGGCGCACCGGGTCGTACGCGTGGCAGACCCGGCACGTCGGCTCGTCCAGGCCGAACGTGGTTCCCGGCGGAATCGGCCGGCTGGCGTGCTGCGGCCGTCCGGTCCGGTCCAGCACCAGCACCTGGCGGATGGACGGATCCTTGGCGAAGGTCCGCAGCATCTCCCGGATCAGGGTGCGGTCGTTCTCCATCATCTGGTGCTCGAGCGCGGCGCGGATCAGGTCGCTTTGCAGCCGCGCGGTCGCGCGGGCCGCGTCCAGCAGGCGGTCCCGATGATGGATGAAGAAGAGATAGGCCCCGAGGCCGATGACGGCCAGGACCACGGCGGTGACGCCGAACGCCAGGCCCGCCGTCATGCTCCAACCCTGTCGCCGCGCCGTTTTCAACCGACCTTCCCCGCTCCGGTCGTTCCGGTCCTCCCCGAGCGGCGTCCTTGCAAGTCCGGGACCGCACCGCCCGAAACAGCAACTGTCAGCTCATTCGAGAAATGTTGTCAACCGGTGATCGGCCAACCTGTCAGTCCGGGCATGTCAATCCGGCAGTTGCCGGGGGCGGATCGGTGCCCGCCGGACGAAGCGGCGCTCGCGAATTCGGAAGCGATGCCGCCGGGGGATCGATGATTCGCGAGCTCTGGCACGGTCGCCGCAGTTGTCCACGACGCGGGCGCCCCGGCGGCCCGAGCGAAAGGGGAGACCAGATGATCGAAGTCGTTGCGTTGGTGGGAGCGATCGTGGTGATGGGAGGGTTCGCGGTCTTCGTCGGACTGGCACCGGAGCCCGAGCCCCAGCGTGCGCAGCCGGCGGACGCCGCGGCCGACACGGTCCCGTCGCAGTTCTTCGGGCACGCGGGGAAGCCGGAAGTGATCGTCGAGCGCAGGCCAATCGCGGCGGACGCGGCGCTGCGGCGGCTCGAGCGGCACGTCCGTGCGGAGCAGGTGGTGGTCGAGGGGTTCCTGCGTTTGCCGTCGGCGGAGAACCTGCGGCGCCGTTCGGCCTCGCCGCTGGTGAACTGACGTGGCGGCGGGCGAATCGTCGGGCGCCGGAATCGAGCTGTTCCGGGGCCTGAGTGCTTCCCAGATCGCGCCCTTCCGGCCGCTGGGCCGTCCGGTCCGCCTGTCGCGCGGGTCGAGTCTGTTCCAGCTCGGTGACGACGCGCTGACGCTGTACATCGTCCGTTCGGGCCGGATCGCCTTCACGATGCCGATCGACGTGCAGGGCACGCCGCAGGATGCGCTCGTCGACGAGAAGGGGCCCGGGAGCGTGGTCGGCTGGTCGGCGCTGGCGCCGCCCCACCGCTACACGCTCTCCGCGCACGCGCTGGAGGACAGCGAGCTGACGTCGTTCCTGGGCACCGAGCTGCGGGCCCAGATCGTGCTCGACCCGGCGGCGGGGATCGTCGTCCTGCTGAACCTGGTCGAGCTGCTCGGGCACCGGGCCCAGCAGACCCAGGCGATGTGGCTGCGGGAGCTGCAGCGGACGCTGGATACGCGGCTGGGTTGACGCCATGCGCCTCCTCGCCGTCCTGGTCCTCGCGTCCTGCTCCACCGCCGGCGAGACCCCGCCCTGGTTTTCGCCGGAGCGTCCGGCGGACCCGGACCCGACGCTGGTCTCGTTGCCGCCGGCGACGGAACGGATCGAGGTGCCGCCGCCGCCGTTCACGGAGGGCATCTTCCCCTGCTCGCAGTGCCACTCCCGGGTCCCGCCGAACACGAAGCGCCGCGAGCTGACCTTCCACCGGGAGATCGTGCTGGAGCACGACCAGGAGCACCGGTGGTGTCTCGACTGCCACGACGCGAACAACCGGGACAGGCTGCGGCTGGCGAGCGGGGAGCTCGTGCCGTTCGAGGAGTCCTTCCGGTTGTGCGGGCAGTGTCACGGCGACAAGTACCGGGACTGGCGAGCGGGGGTGCACGGCCGGCGCTCGGGAGACTGGGACGGGCACAAGACGTACCTCCTGTGCGCCCACTGCCACAATCCGCACCGGCCCGGGTACCACCCCGGGTTCCAGGGCGAGCATCCGCCGGGCCGGGAGCCGATTGTCCCGCTGCCGCCGCCGGTCCGGCCCGGGAGGTCGTGAAGTCCATGAGCGGAGATCCGACCGACCGACGTTCCTTCCTCCGCCAGGTCGCCGGCACGGCGGTCGGGGCCGTCGCGACCGGGCTGCTGTCGTCGTGCGTCGGCGAGCGGCTGCGCGACCTGCCGTGGGACGAGGCGCGGCGCCGGCTGGCGCGGCTCGAGGCGGAGACGCGGGCGCGCTTCGGGCGCGAGGACGTGACGCTGTCGGCGCAGGAGGCGCAGCCCGGTGTCGTCTTCGGGTACGCACTCGATCTCTCGCGCTGCATCGGCTGCCGGCGGTGCGTGTACGCCTGCGTGAAGGAGAACAACCAGTCGCGTACTCCGCAGATCCACTGGATCAAGGTGTTGCAGATGGACAAGCGGCGGGGCATCGACCTGGTGCACGCGGACGCCTACTACAACCCGGCGTTCGTGCCGGAGGACGGGCGGTTCTACGTCCCGGTGCAGTGCCAGCAGTGCGACAACGCGCCGTGCACGAAGGTCTGCCCGGTGCGGGCGACGTGGCAGGAGCCGGACGGGATCGTGGTCGTCGACTACGACTGGTGCATCGGCTGCCGCTACTGCATGGCGGCGTGTCCGTACGGCGCGCGGCACTTCAACTGGGCGGAGCCGGGGCTGCCGGCGGGGGAGTTGAACCCCAACCTGCACGTCCTGGGCAACCGTCCCCGGCCGATGGGGGTCGTGGAGAAGTGCACGTTCTGCATCCAGCGCACGCGGCAGGGGCGGTATCCGGCGTGCGTGGAGGCTTGTCCGGTGGGGGCGCGGAAGTTCGGCAACCTGCTCGATCCGGACAGCGAGGTCCGTTACGTGATCGAGCACAAGCGGGTGCTGATCCTGAAGGAGGAGCTGAACACGATGCCCAAGTTCTTCTACTTCTACGGGACCTGAGGCGGGCGTGCGTTTCCACCTCTTCGCCAGGTTCTTCGTGGGCAGTGCGCGGGTCGTGACGCGCGGCAACGCGCTGTACTGGGGCTGGGTCGCCTTCCTCCTGGCGCTGGTCGCGTCCGGCGCGCTGGCGTACGCGGATCAGCTTCAGGCGGGGCTGTCGGTCACGGCGATGCGGGATCCCGTGTCGTGGGGGTTCTACATCGGGAACTTCACGTTCCTGGTGGGCGTCGCGGCAGCCGCGGTGGTGCTGGTGATTCCCGCGTACATCTACAAGTGGGGTCCCATCCGGGAGATTGCGATCTTCGGCGAGCTGCTGGCGGTGAGCGCCATCGTCATGTGTCTGCTCTTCGTGTTCGTCGACATCGGCCGTCCCGACCGTTTCTGGCACCTGCTGCCGCCCTTCGGCATCCTGAACTTCCCGTCGTCGCTGCTGGCCTGGGACGTGCTGGTGCTGAACCTCTATTTCGTCGTCAACTTCGTCGTCGTCACGCACCTGGTGTACTGCGGGTTCGCGCGCCGCGACTACAACCACAAGCTGGTGTGGACTCTCGTGCTGCTCTCCGTCCCGATGGCGGTCAGCATCCATACGGTGACGGCGTTCCTGTACAACGGGCTGGCGGCGCGGCCGTACTGGAACGCGTCGATCCTGGCGCCGCAGTTCCTGGCGTCGGCCTTCTGCTCGGGCCCGGCGATCCTGCTCTTCGTGCTGCAGCTCCTGCGGCGCTTCACGTCGTTCCGCATCCGGAACGAGGCGATCTGGAAGATCGCGGAGCTGATGGCGTACGCGATGTTCCTGAACCTGTTCCTCCACGGCGCGGAGATCTTCAAGGAGTACTACTCCGACACGCACCATCTCCTGCACACGCGGTATTTGTACGAAGGCGTCGGCGGGCACCACGCGCTGCAGCCGTACGCGTGGGCCGCGGTGGTGCTGAACGTCACGGCGTTCATCCTGTTCATCATCCCGCGGACGCGCCGCAACTTCGTGACCCTCAACCTCGGCTGCGCCGCGATCTACCTCGGCGTGTACATCGAGAAGGGGATGGGGCTGATCCTGCCCGGCCTGACGCCCGACACGCTGGGGGAGATCTACTCGTACTCGCCGACGTTGACGGAGATCCGGGTCGCGGCCGGGATCTTCGCCGTCGGGTTCCTGGTGTTCACGCTGATGCTCAAGGTCGCCGTCCCGATCGCCCTGGGCCGGTTCCACGTCGATGCCGATCCCGCGCGCGAGCCGGTACGTCCGCCGTCCGAGCCCGAGGCCGAGGCGGTTCCGCCGGCGACGGCCGCGGGGACCTGACACTCCGTCACGACGCGCCTGACAGCACGACAGGCATTCCTCCCACCTGGACCCGCCCGCGGCTCGACTCGGGCCGCGAGATCGTTGACGTCGCCCATATGCTCGACCGCTGGCGCGCAACCTGCAATGCGCGTCGACCGACATTCTCCTTGGAGGGAGTTTCGACATGAGGGCAAACAGGACATGAGGGCAAACAAGACGGCGTTCGGGTTCGGGGCACTTGCCATCGGGCTCGCGGCTTCGCTGGCCGCCTGCGACGGACCTGCCGGGGAGGCGGGCTCCTCCTGCACCGTCGTCGACCACGGCGACGGTACGTACACGATCCAATGCGATGACGGTTCGGACGTGGTCGTGTCCAACGGCGAGGCCGGCGCCGAGGGGACGAACGGCAATGACGGGACGTCGTGCCGCATCACGGACAACGGGGATGGGACGTACGACATCGACTGCGAAGACGGCACGTCCGTGACGCTGAGCGACGGGACCGCCGGCACGGACGGGACCGACGGGACGTCGTGCAGCATCACGGACAACGGGGACGGGACGTACGACATCGACTGCGAAGACGGCACGTCCGTGACGCTGAGCGACGGGACGAGCGGGACGGACGGCACGTCGTGCGCGGTGACCGACAACGGGGACGGCACGCACACGATCGCCTGCGAGGACGGCACGTCGGTGACGGTGGCCGACGGGGACCCCGGCGCGACGGGCGGGAACGTCCGCGTGACGGACTTCCACGGCGCCGCACACCTGGCGGAGGCGGCGTGGGAGACGAACGGGAAGTACATCGCCACGGCAACGATCACCGCCGCCACGGCGGACGCGGCGGGCCTGGTCACGGTGGACTTCACGGTCGAGAATCCCGACGGCGCTCCGGTCACGACGATTGCCGCGATCAAGGCGAACATCGCGAAGCTGGAGCCCGCCTCCGGCGGCGAGAGCTTCAGCAAGTGGGTGCCGTACATCTATCGTCTGGACACGGTCACGGGCTCGGCGACGCACGACTGGCCGAACCCGGACGGCACCGAGGCATGGCAGGGGTACCGGGAGGACTCGGGTACGCTGACCAACAACCACGACGGTTCGTACCACTACGCCTACGCGACGAACATTTCGGCCATCGACGTCGGCGGCACGCCGGTCACGTACGAGCGCGGCCTGACGCACCGCGTGACGATCATGATGGGCGGCCGCACCGGTCCGACCGCGACGGCGACCTACGACTTCGTTCCGGACGGCTCCGGCTCCGTCACCACGCGCAGCATCGTCACCACGGCTGCCTGCCAGGCGTGCCACGGTTCCGAGTTCCGCGGCCACAGCGACCGCGTGACCGTGGAGAGCTGCGTCACCTGCCACGTGCCGGGCAACGTCGAGCCGCGCGGCGGCGAGAGCCTCGACCTCAAGGTCATGATCCACAAGATCCACGCCGGCGGAGAGCTGGCCACGATCCCCGGCGCCGACGGCCTCGTCTGGGACGACCCGGCCACGACCAGCGACGAGTCGGCCGACAACGGCACCTACGCCTTCTGGGGCAGCAGCGGCAACCGCAAGGAATGGTGGGACGCGGAGTACCCCGCCGTCATCGACAACTGCACCAAGTGCCACCAGGGCTCGGGGGCGGACGTCGACAACTGGAAGAACGTCCCGTCGCGCGCCGCCTGCGGGTCGTGCCACGACGACGTTGATTTCGCCAGCGGCACGAACCACCCGGGCGGCGCCTATGCCGACGACACCGAGTGCGACGGCTGCCATCGCCCCTCGGGCACGGCGTTGTCGATCACCGACTTGCACGACTGGGCGGAGCACGATCCGCGCGACATTCCCGAGTTCACGGCCGCGCTGACGATGACCGCGCCGGCCAACGGACTGTACTACGTGGCCGGCGAAGCCCCGATCGTCACGCTCGTGTTGCGCGACCCCGCCACCGGCCTCCCGATCGACCACACCACCGTGGCCGAGGACTCGACCGCCGAAGGCTGCTGGACGACGGTTCCGTCCGACCTCGATCCCGTTCCGCCGTGCGATGCGAGCGACGGGCTGTTCCGCAACGCCAACCTGTTCGTCCACGGGCCGCGCGACAACCGCGTCCCGGTGCTCACCACGGCGGCGCGCTCGCAGGTGCTCAGCACCGGGACGGGCCCGTTCGACCTCAGTGCGGCCGGCGCGTCGCTCGGGATCGTCGTTGATCAGGGCCAGAGCCTCGTGCGCTACGATTCCAGCGGCGGCGACTACACCGTCGCCGGAACGTTCAGCGTCACGGTGGCGAGCGCGGCGGCCGGAACGTTCGCCAGCACGGCGGCGGCGACGGCCGCCGAGATCGTGACCTGGCTCAACGCCAACGCGAGCTTCCGCGCCCGCGCCATCGCCTTCAGCCAGGGCGGCCGGGTCGGCATCCGCAGCCGCAACCTGGGCCGCGTCTTCGGGCTCCAGCTCCAGGCGGGAGCCGTCAACACCGCGGTGTTCGGCGGCGACGTCGCGATCCACATGCCGAGCGGCTCGACGCCCGCGAACAACGTGGCAGCCCGGACCGACCCTGCGAACAACGACCCCAAGGCGGTCCGGACCACCGGCTCCATCACCTACGCGCTCGACCCCGTGGACGACCTTGTGTCCGGCACCTACGTCGTCGACATCGAGTTCGCGGACCACGGCCGGGTGAGCCCCAGCCCGTCGACCGCGCCGGCGGTGAACTACGTCGCACCGACGGTGGCGCGAATCACGTTCCAGGTCGGGACCGCCACCGAGGAGCTGCCGCCCGCGCGCAACTGCAGCACCTGCCACGAGGGACCCGAGGGTACGGGCTACATCGTCGACGTCTCCCGTCACAACAAGGTCCTGAACGACACGGCGGTGGACCAGTGCGGCAACTGCCACGACTACATGCCGCAGTACGTCGCGGGGATGAGCAGCTTCGTCGCCGGGAACTACCAGGGCGCGCGACCCATCTCGCGCCGGGTCCACGCCGTCCACTACGGCTCGAGCCTCAACTACCCGCTTGCGACCGTGAACTACGCCAACGGCGATCCGGTCAAGGGGCGCAACTGGGCGATTACCTTCCCGCAGGACGTGCGCAACTGCGAGGCCTGCCATCCCGACGGGACGACCAGCGGGAGCTGGCTCACGCAGCCGGCCCGGCTGCCGTGCAGCGGTTGCCACGATTCGGACTACGCCACCGCACACATGCTGCTGCAGACATACGATCCGACACCCACGGACCCATGGAACGGCGACGAACGGGAGTCCTGCCCCACTTGCCACTAGCTTCCCCCTCCTCCGCACCCGGGGCGGCCGCGCGCAGAGTCCTACCTGTCCTGGCCGTCCTGGGTGCGGCCTTCCCCGCCGGCTGCGACCGGGGCGGAGAGGAGCATGCCGCACCCGCGGATGCGTCGGCGGGAACCGTCCTGGCGGTCGTCAACGGCGTGCCGCTCACGGACCTCGACCTGCGCGTTGCCTCCGGCGCGACGGAAGCCGCTTCCACCCATGCGGACGTCCCGGCGCCCGTCCCGCTCGCCGCGCTGGTGCGCGACGAGCTGGCCCGGCAGACGGCCCTGGCCCTGGGGCTCGACGCCGACCCCGACTACCGGCGGGAGCTGGCCGAGATGCAGGCGCGGCTCGAGGGCTTCCAGCGCGAACGCCTGGCCGGGATGTACTTCCGCGCCGAGATCGCCCGCAGGGCCGTGGTCAACGAGGCGGAGGCCCGCCGGTACTTCGAGGCCAACCGGGAGCGCATCCGGACCGAGCTGCTCGTCTGGCAGATCCTGGTGCGCGACGAGGACGGCGCCGAGCGTGCGGCGGCGGAGCTGGCGGCGGGCGAGCCGTTCGAGGAAGTCGCCCGGGAACAGCTTCCCGACGTTCCGGCCATGGAGCGAAGCCCGTGGGACCTCGGTTACCTGCGCTGGAACCAGATCCCCGAGCCGTGGCGGCCCGTGGTCTACGACCTGGCTGCCGGCGGCACGAGCGGCGTCATCCGCGGCCCCAACCGGCGCTTCTGGATCGTCAAGCTGGTCGCGCGCCGGGAGAATCCGGGGCTGACGTTCGACGCGGTCCGCGAGCCGCTGCTCGCGCTGCTTCGCGACGAGCGGCGCCTCGAGGCCCGGCCGGCGATCGAGCGCCGGCTGCTCGAGTCCGCGAGCGTCGAGTACCCCGCGCCGCCGACGGCGGGCGCGGTCCGTGGGCCGGGCGCCTCGCCCCCACCGCCGCTCACCGCTCCGTGATGGCGTGCCGCCCGGCCGCGCACTCCGTCACTCGCCGGCGCTCTCCAGTGCCGGACCAGGCGCCGTTCCTCCGTAGCGGAACCAGGCGATCGTCGCGTCGAAGACGGCGTCGTGGACGAGCTTGACGCGCCAGTCGGACATCGACCAGTAGGCCGTCATGCGGTAGCCGACGCGCGGCATCCAGAGGGGGTAGACCACGTCGTCCGCGGCGTACGCGGTCGGCGGGCAGGGCTCCTCGCGGGTCTGCTCGTACCAGCCCATGGAGCAGTACTCGGGCGCCTGGAAGAAGATGATCGGCCACAGCGAAACCCCCGCGCGCAGCGCGAGCTCCCAGCCCTGCGCGGCCGAGTACGCCAGGCCGCCGCCGACGGCGATCCAGGGCAGGGGGAACCCGGTGCCGCGGATTTCGCCGTACAGCTCGACGCGGGCCTCCAGCAGCGACACGGCGAGTCCGCCGCCTCCGCCGTAGCCCGCCACCATCCCGGTCCACGTGTCGTAGTCGTACCCGAGCTGCAGGCGGGGAGAGACCTGCAGGTCCTCGGTGATCTCCAGCGCCACGCCGACGGTCGGCCCGTGGATTTCCGCCCAGGTCGAGCACGCGGGCGCGGCGAGCAGTGCGAGCAGCAGGAGGAGCGCCGGCCGCCTCATTCGAAGGTCACCTCGACGGGGGTGAGGCTGTCGGTGGTCGAGCCGTCGCCGAGTTGCCCGTGGTCGTTCTTGCCCCAGCACCACACGCGGCCGTCGGTGGCGGCGGCGCAGAAGTGGCTTTCGCCGACGGCGACGTCGACGGCCCCGTCGGGTACCGCCACGGCGATCGGCTCCGGATGGGCGGCGCCGAGGAGCACGCCCCAGCACACGACGCGTTGCCGCTGGTCGACCGCGCACACGGTGTTGAATCCCGCGGCCAGCCCCGAGACCGGGCCCGTCAAGGCCACCGCCTGCGGCTCGGTGACGACCGCGGGGCCGGGCCCCGCCTGGCCCCAGGCGTTCTGGCCCCAGCAGCGGACCTCCCCGGAGGCCACGACGGCGCATCCCCCGGCCGAGGTGACCGCCAGCTCCACGGCGTCCGTCAGCCCGACCACGCGGGCGACGGCGGTGAAGTCCTCGGTCCGCGTGCCGGCCGCGAGCTGCCCGCCGGTGTTCCGTCCAGCGCATCGCACCCGACCCGCAGCGAGGGCGCACGTGACGTCGTCCCCCACGGCCAGCGCCTCCGGCGCCGGGAAGTCGACCGGCCGAGGCTCGGCCGTTGCCCCCCAGATCATCCCTTCGGACCGCACGCCCGAGCCCCAGCAGAACGACGCGCCTCCGGCGGTCGTGCCGCAGGTCCTCGACGGTCCCGACTCCAGCAGGGCGATGCCGGCGAGCGATGCCGGCGCCGGCGCGGCGGCGTTCACGTACGTCCCCTGTCCGAGCTGACCTTGCGCGCCGCAGCCCCAGCACCAGGCGGTGCCGTCGGAGAGCAGGGCGCAGGAGTGATGGGTCCCGACGGCCACGCGTCTGGCGACGGCGAGACCCGGCACGAGCACCGGCCGCGGGCTCGGCAGCGCGTCGCCGGTCCCCAGCAGCCCGCAGTCACCCGTTCCGCCGCACCCCTCGCAGCTTCCCTCGCCCCAGCACCAGACCTCGCCCCCGACCGCAGCGCAGGTGTGGGCGCGTCCCGCCGCGAGCGAAACCTCCGGCGCGCAGGGCGTCCCGCAGGCGCCGCAGTTGGACGCGTCGGCGGGCAGATACGCCTCGCAGCCGTTCGTCCGGGCGCCGTCGCAGTCGGAGAAGAGACCGACGCAGTCGCAGAAGCCGCCGCGGCATTCCTCGTGCGGCCCGCAAGCGTTTCCGCACGAGCCGCAGTTCACCTTGTCGGTCGACGGGTCGACGCAGGTGCCGCAATCCAGGAGGCCCGGCGCGCAGATCGGGCCGCAAAGCCCCGTCCCGTCGCACAGCTCGCCCTCGACGCAGGCCGTGCCGTCGTCGCAGGTCGTGGCGCCGCAGCGTGCGGGGTCGCGAAGCGGATCGAAGCAGGCGCCGTCGCAGCGCGGCCCTCTCGCGCAGTCCGGCACGCACGATCCCGGCGCGGCGCCGCCGGCGATCGGAAGGCAGCTTTCGTCGTCGGCGCAGGCGACGCCGCAGGCCCCGCAGTCTTCGAGGAGATCGAGCGGGGTGTCGCACGAGTCGGCGGTGGAATCGCAGGCGTCCGATGCGCCCCAGGACCAGCAGAAGCACGAGTCTTCCGAGGCGTGCCGGCACTCCTCGGCCGGATCGGTCGCCGCGAGGCGTGCGTGTTCGAGCGCGCACCACGGTGCGGCGACGTAGGCCCAGGCCCGGCAGGCGCTGAGGCATTCCGTGCGATTGGTCCAGCGGGCGTGTTCGCCGCGGCAGTTGGAGATCGCCGCGTCGCAGTACGGCTCGCATGGGTCGACGCAGGGCGTTTCGCCGGACGCCATGCCGCACGCCTCATCGTGCGCGTCGCCGGCGGGGAGGAGCCTGGCATCGTCGGCCGCGGCGCGGCGGCAGGAGATTTCCTCCGGCGGGAGTCCGGTGCAGCCGGTCGCGCAGTCCGCGTCGCCGCCGGACGGGGGGCATTGGGCGGCGAGTTGGGCGCAGAGGTCGTCGCACTCCCAGGGGAGTGGCGGTGCGTCGTCCTCGGAGTCGCCGAGCGTGGCGTCATCGTCCCACCCGCCGTCCGCGTCGGAGACGTAGTCGGCGTGGCGTCGATCCCAGGTGGGGTCGGCGAAGGGGATGCAGGAGGAGAGGAGGAGGAGGAGGGCGGGGAGGGCGGGGAGAATGCGCGCGGCCGCGGGGATTCGGGGAGTTCGAGAGGGGAGGTGAGGAACCGGCAAGATCCAGCACCCTCGACCGGAGAACCCGGTGTACGACACGGCCGAGCGTCCCGTGGACGGCGATCCCGGTCCCGGAATGCGCGGCCCTCCGCCAAGCCGCCCCGGATCATGCGCCGACGGCCGGCGCCAGGCAAGGGCAGTCGATCGAACGGGTGCATCCTCCCCACTGGGGGCGTCGTGCCGCTCTGCGGACCGTAAGGGAAATTCTCGCGCAGAGACGCAGAGACGCAGAGGGGGACAACTGGCCCGGTGGCGGGAGCGGCGTGGCCGTCGGCGGCGGCGGCTCCGGCGACGGCTGCGGCTGCGTCCTCGGCCGCCGCCCGGCGGGCGTCTCCTGGCTCCCCGCCTTCCTCCCCGCGCTGCTCGCCGCCCTTCGACGACGACCGCGCCGGAATCAGGGAGCGCACCCCCACACCGCGACGAACATCGGGTACTCCCCGTCCTCGCGCTCGACCCAGGCCAACCCGTAACGACCCTCGTGGAACGCAATCGAGGGCTGGAACGCGGTCGAGGCGGAGGGGTTCACGACGATCGGGCCGCCGACGATCGTCGTGTCGCGATCGGTCGAACGGACGCGGGCCAGCGCGGCATGTTCGCCGCCGTCCTCGACGAGACGGAAGCCGACACCCCATTCGTCCGGTCCGTCCGCCCACGTCACAGCCGCCGTGGTGGGCGCGGAAGGGCCGACCGGCGTGGACAGGACGCGGCGAGCGGACAACCGCGAGGCGGGCGCGAACACGAGGAAGTGGATATGGGCCGACACGCCGTCGGCCGACTGCCAGACGATGTTGAAGCTGTCGCCGCTCCAGGCAATCGTCGGAGGAGCCGGAATGGTCTCCGCCGGGCTGACGTACTCGCTCCCGGCCGTGCCGGAGCGGGCGAGCATCCGGTCCAACTCCTCGTAGCTCACGCCGGGCCCGTCCTGGGCGCCAAGGGCCGCCATGTGCCGGGTGTCGCCCCACAGGACGGTCCCCCGCGGAACGGGGCGCCCGCCTCCGGCCAGCGACCGCGGCGTCGCGAGCATCGTCCCGGTCGATGCATCGAAGCGGGCCACGAGCACGCTGCCGAAGTCGCCGGCGGGCACGAGCTGGGTCCACAGGAGGACGAGATCCGTCCCGTCGAACGAGAGCGCCGGGTCGCGCGAGCCCCCGTCGCTGTCGGGCACCGGCGTGAACGGCGCGATCGGCGCACCGACCGCGTCGGCGAAGCCCAGGTAGAGCCCGGCCGACGGCCCGCTGGGAAGCGTGGCGGCAACGGCGAAGCGTCCGTCGGGGAGGGCCACCATCGGGTGGACCGGTCCGATGTCGGCGGCCTCCAGCAGCGCCGGTGCCGTCGAGGTCACGGTCGCGTCGGCAGCGACCCCGCGGAACCGCAGCTCGCGGCCGCCCTCCGGGGTCGAGGCTCGGCCGAGGACGACGAATCCGCCCGGGCTGCCCCCGTCGGACGGGAGGATCACCGGACTCTCCTCCTCGTCCCCCGCCGTGGGGACCATCCGCTCCGGTCCGAACACGCCGTCCATGCACGGCGGGACCTCCCCGTCGTCGCCTCCAGTGTCCCCGTCGCCGGAGCCTTCCTCCGCGAGGTCGATTCCCTCGTCCCCGTCGTCCGTCGCACCGCTTTCGTCCGCATCGCCGCCCGACCCTTCGACGACCGCGATGTCCTCACCGCCCCCGTCCTCGACCGTGAGATTAGGGCCGTTCTCGCCGTCGAGGCCGCAGCCTGCCGTCGCCGCCAGAACCAACAGCACGACGAAAACGGGCGCTCGCCGGGCGACCGCGCCGGCGGCAGACCGAACCGGACCGTTGTCTGCCCCCATCACGCTGCCTCCCGCGTTCGCGAGGGAGCGTAGCACGGCTCCGGGCGCCCCGCACGGCGCCGTGGGTCGGGGTGCTGAGCGTAGATGCTTCCATCGTTGCGCGGTCCTCTCGGACGGGATGGCCGCATGCTGGGGCACCATCGCGACCGGTGCGCTCGGCAACCTGTCGGGGCTGACGCACGTCGTGGCCATCGCGGTGTCGGGTTGGGACCGCTCGCACGAGTCCGTCTACATCACCCGTTCGTGTGCGGTGCTCCCTGACGGATCGGTCTGGTGCTGGGGATTCGACTCGGGCGAGGTTCCCGTTCAAGTCGCCGCGTGGTGAGACGCGGGCCGAAGGTCGGTCAGGGCGGTTCCGGATTGTCGTGCGGCGGCGGGTGGTCGTCGAAGTACATCGCGATCATCATCCCGAAGGGCCGGCTGACTTCCGGCACGCTCCGTCGACCTCCTTGGGCAGCCTAACACCGGACCCCGCCGGATGTCAGCACGGCTCCCGGAGACGTGCATGGTTGCGGGATCACGCGACGACGGATCGGCATCCGCCGGGAGCGGCGAGGGTCCGCGGCGGGATCACGAGCCGGGAAACAGGATGGCGCGGATCTGCCCGGCGGTGACCTCGCCCTGGAGCTGGTTGAGGAAGCCTCCCGAGGCGTCGAGGAAGTAGATCGCGGGCAGGGCGAAGAACGCCTGCAGCTCCTTGTACGGGGCAACCTGGGCCGCCTGCGTGTCCTGGTAGAGCTGCTCGATCGGGATGCTCACCCCGGCCAGCGCCTCCTGCAACGCGGCCCACGAGGCATCGATGGCGGCCCGCGTGCACTGGCAGGCGTTCTCCTTGCCGATGAAGACGATGCGCGCCACCGGCGAGGCAGGGGCGGAGACGGCCGTGGCGCCGGTCGAGTCGGCGCCCGGGGCCGTTGCCGGCGGGGGCGCGGGGGGCGCCATCGGCGCCCTCGGCGTCGCGGAGGATCCCGGGGAGTTGTTCGCCTCCGCCTGCCGGTTGCAGCTCGACAGTGCGGCCACGGCAAGGAACCCGACGACGACAAGTTCGATTCGACGCATGTTCGTCTCCTTTCCTAACGAAGGGCCAGATACGCGAAGTACACCCCGACGGCCACCACCACCGCGCCCGCGACGCGCCGCATGATGTCGGTCGCCCGCGTGATTCTGCGGGACTCGAGGAGCTTCCGAGCCGCACCCATCGACGTGCCGGCGATCAGGATCAGGACGCTGTGGCCGAGGCCGTAGACCAGCAGCAGCAGCGCCCCGTAGACCAGCGACGAGCCCGACGTCGCGAGGTAGGTCAGGAGCACGATCAGGATCGGCGCCGCGCAGGGCGCCGACACGACGCCGAACAGCAGACCGAGGACGAACGCACCGACGGCGCCGCGCGTACGCGGCTTGATGCCGGACGGTGCGGGGATGGTGAACGGCAGCGCGCCCAGCAGGTGGAGCCCCATCGCCAGACAGATGGCCGCGACGATCCAGTTCCAGACACCGGAGACCTCGCCGTACAGCGAGCCCGTCAGCGCCGCGGTGACGCCGAGGACCGTGAACGTGATGCTCAGGCCGAGCACGAAGGCCAGGGAGTAGCCGAGCGCCTTGAGCGGACCGACCGACCGCTCCTTCCGTCCGGCGACGAAGCTCATCATCAGCGGGACCATCGCCAACACGCAGGGGTTGCTCGCGGTGATCATCCCACCCAGGAACACCGCGACCACGGCCAGCCAGGGGCTGGTGTGGATGTAGTCCCCTGCGTGTTTGGCGAACTCCTCGAGCATCGGCTACTCCTTCGCCGCGACGTTCATGATCCAGGTGACGATCTCCGCCGCCTTGGGGATGCGACCGGAGCACTTGACCTCGCCGGCGACCACGAGCGCCGGGGTCATCATCACGCCGTAGTCCATGATCTCGTCGAGCTTCTCGACCTTGGTCAGCGTCACGGGAATCCCGGCGTGGGCCACCGCCTGCTCCGCTTCCGCGAAGAGCTTCTTGCACTTCGGGCAGCCCGTTCCCAGCACCTTGATCTCCATCGCACGCCTCCTTGCTAGAAGATCGCCCCGTAGGCGATCCCCACGACCGTGGACAGAACGATCACGAGCGAAACGTAGACCACGGTCTTCTTCGTCCCCAGCACGCTGCGGATCACGATCATCGACGGCAGGGACAGCGCCGGTCCGGCCAGCAGGAGCGCCAGCGCCGGCCCCTTGCCCATCCCGGAGCCCATCAACCCCTGGAGGATCGGGACCTCGGTGAGGGTGGCGAAATACATGAAGGCGCCGACGACCGCGGCGAAGAGGTTGGCCCCGAGCGAGTTGCCGCCGACCAGCCGCGCGACCCACGCGGAGGGGATCAAGCCCTCGCGGCCCGGCCGGCCGAGCAGCAAACCGGCGACGAGCACGCCACCGAGCAGCAGGGGCATGATCTGCTTGGCGAAGGTCCAGGTCGAGGACACCCAGTCGCCGAGCTCGTCCTTCTTGAACCACCGCCAGAGCATGGCGCCCAGGGCGAGCGCGAGGGACCCGGTGGCGAACCACTTCACGCTCCAGACGGCGTACCAGACCCCCGACGTCTCGCCGACGGGCCTGGCCCAGTTGGCGAACACGAGAATGGCGACCATCGCGGCGAAGTAGAACCCGTCCTGCCACAGCCGGCGGGTCGGTGCGAGCGCCTCCGGCATGACCGCCGCGGCCTTCGTGCGCGCCTCCTCCTCCTTGCGGAAGAAGAGGTGCATGAGCAGCCCGATGATCACCGAGAACGAGATGGCGCCGACCGCGCGCGCGATCCCGATCTCGAGACCGAGGACGCGTGCGGTGAGGACGATGGCGAGGACATTGATGGCCGGACCCGAGTAGAGGAACGCGGTCGCGGGCCCGAGGCCGGCGCCGCGCTTGTGGATGCCGGAGAAGAGCGGGAGGACGGTGCAGGAGCAGACGGCGAGGATCGTGCCCGAAACGGCGGCCACCGGGTAGGCGATCCACTTCGAGGCGCCGGCGCCGAGGTACTTCATGACCGACGCCTGGCTGACGAAGACGCTGATCGCGCCGGCGATGAAGAACGCGGGGACCAGGCAGAGCAGGATGTGGTCCCGGGCGTACTCGTGGAGCATCGCGAACGCTTCGAAGATCGCCCCCTGCACCCGGGGCTCGCCGATGGGCATGGCCCAGGCCGCGGCGACGACCGCGACCATCAACCCGAGCTTCGTCAGTTCCTTCATCGCGGCGGCTGCCCGGCGGTCCCACCCCGGGATGACGGTTCGGGCACGCAGGTGCAGCATGCGCCCGACGGATTCACGATGGGTCTCCTTCCGTCGTGACGCCGGTGAACAGTGCCCCAAGCCGACGGCGCAGTTCGTCCCTTGCGGACCGGAAGGCGGCGAGCCGCTCGCTCTGCGACGTGACGACCGCGGCGGGGTCCGGCAGGCCCCAGTGCAGCCGCCGCGCCTCGCCGAGGAACAGCGGGCACTCCTGTTCGCCGCACAGCGAGACGAGGGTGTCGACCTCCGCCGCCGGGATCTCGCCGACAGGCTTGGACCGATGGTGCGAGATATCGATGCCGATTTCCGCGAGCACGGCGATAGCCTCCGGCCGCACGGCGGTCGGGCGGGAGCCGGCCGAGAAGACCTTGACTCCCGGCGGGGCAAGCGAACGGGCGATGCCTTCGGCGAGCTGGCTGCGCGCGGAGTTGGCCACACAGAGGAACAGGATCCCGCGCGGCTCGAGGGCACGGAGCACCGCGGCCTCGACCCGCCACTCCGGAGGCACCCCGGCACCGCCCTCGTAGATCCGGCAGCCGATCATGCCTTGCGCGGTGCGCTTGCCCTCCACGTCGACTCCATTCACCCGGATGGAGGGCGAGCCGAGGAAGCCGATGGCGGCCGCCTTCCCGGGCGTGTCCACCTCGACGCGCTCGAGGGTCGCCCCCGAGGCCAGGCGATCAACGACCCGTCGGGCGAGGTCGAGGGCCGCCCCGGCGTGCGGACAACCCTCGAAGGCCAGGACCTCGAGGCGCAACCCGGACTTCACGGCAGAACCGCCCGGAGCCTGGCGGGATCGTCGGGGTAGTACTTGCGCCCCAGCCACAGCGCGACGTTGACCAGGCCGATCAGCGCCGGGACCTCGACGAGGGGCCCGATGACGGCGGCGAAGGCGGCGCCGTGGTTGATGCCCAGGGCGGAGGTGCCGACGACGACGGCGATGGCGAGCTCGAAGTTGTTCGACGCCGCGGTGAAGGACAGGGTCGTGGCCTGGCCGTAGGTCGCGCCGACCTTCCTCGACATGAAGAAGGAGAGGAAGAACATCAGCACGAAGTAGACGAGCAGCGGGAGCGCGATCCGGACGACGTCGAGCGGCAGCTCGACGATCTTCCCACCCTTGAGCGAGAACATGATGATGATGGTGAAGAGCAAGGCGAGGAGCGTGAGCGGGCTGAGCTTCGGGATGAACTTCGTGTGGTACCACTCCTTGTTCTTCAGCTTGATCAGCGAGAAGCGGGTGATGACGCCGGCGAGGAACGGGATGCCGAGGTAGATGAAGACGCTCTGGGCGATCTCGCCGATGGTGATGTCGACCTTCACGCCCTGGAGGCCGAACCAGGTCGGGAGGACGGTGATGAAGACGTAGGCGTAGACCGAGTAGAGGAAGACCTGGAAGATCGAATTGAAGGCGACCAGTCCCGCGCAGTACTCGGCGTCGCCCTTGGCCAGGTCGTTCCAGACGATGACCATGGCGATGCAGCGAGCGAGACCGATCATGATCAGGCCGACCATGTACTCGGGCTTGTCGTGCAGGAAGAGGACGGCCAGGCCGAACATGAGGATCGGGCCGACGATCCAGTTCTGGACGAGGGACAGGCCGAGCACCTTGCCGTTGCGGAAGACGGGGCCCATGTCCTCGTAGCGGACCTTGGCCAGCGGCGGGAACATCATCAGGATGAGGCCGATGGCGATGGGGATGGAGGTGGTGCCGACGCTGAACTTGTTGAGGAACGGCACGATGCCGGGGAAGGCCCAGCCGGCGCCGACGCCGACGCCCATGGCGAGGAAGATCCAGAGCGTGAGGTAGCGATCCAGGAAGGACAGCTTGCCCGCCACACCGGCCTGCGCCGCGTTCATCGGGCGGCTCCTTTCCTTCCGCCTGATTGCCGTGGCCGCGGCGCGGAGCACGTTCCGCCGGCGAGCCCGGCCTTCTGCCGCAGCCACCGCTCGAGATTCGCCTGGAGCCCCCGCAGCCGCTCGCCGCCCAGCATGGCGCGCAGGCCGCGCACGACCACGCGGGCGTCCGGGTCGAGCTCACGGGCCACGCGGTAGTGGACCCAGAGCCCGGCCCGGCGATCCTCGACCAGGCCGGCGTGCAACAGGTAGCGCAGGTGCCGCGAGGCCTTGGACTGCGTGACGCCCAGCACCTCGACGAAATCGCACACGCAGAGCTCGCGACGGCGCAGGAGCAGCCCCATCATCTTGAGCCGCGTCTCGTCCGCCAGGGCCCGGAACATCCCCGCCAGGTCCCTCATCGCATCCTCCCTCCCCCCTCCATCCTTCGTCATATAACCGTGTACCCGGTTGCACACAAGCGGAATCCGTCGGGGGCGCGACGGGCGCGCCTTGCGCCTTGCCGGTGGGCGCCTCGGCGGCCGGAAGCCGCACATCTGCCTTCTCGCGGTTCCTCAGGCGGATCAAGGCGCCGTGTCGTCGTCCAGGGGAACGGAACGCGCGCCCGGAGGGGCCGCCCCCCGGGGGGGCGGGCCGGTCACGGGTGGTCGTGCACGCAGGCGCCGCGGCCGGTCGACGAATCCTGCGGCAGCGGCTCTCCCGTCGCCCAGTGGCGCAGGACGTCGGGGCAGAAGTCGACGTCGTTCGGCCAGACGATGGTTCCCAGCTCAGGGTGGACCGCGACGCGCCGGAAGAAGGCCGGATCCTCCAGGGCGTCGAACACGCCGCCGCGGCCGACGATGCGGGACTGCAGATCGACGTCGCCCACGACGCCATCGTCGAAGGTCAGGCGCAGCCGGTAGCCGTCGAGGATCTCCACCTTCGTGATTGCGGCGGGTCGCATCGTCCTCACCTCCTCACCTCAAAGGCTCGATTCTCGTCGCGGCCCGCCGAGCCTGCACGCGGTCCCAGTTCGTCAACAGTTCGGAGCGATGCAGAGCAGCCCATTCCACGACCAGCGCGAGCGCCCTCGGCGAGAGCGCACCGTTCAGCAGACCGGGAGGATCGATCCGCATCTGTGCCCTGTCGTCGCCGTGGGTCACGTGGAAGTGCGGCGGCGGGTGGTCGTCGAAGTACATCGCGATGACCATCCCGAAGAACCGACTGACTTCCGGCACGCTCCCGCGACCTCCTCGAACAGCCTAACACCGGGGGCCGGTCCACGCCAACGGGTCCTCCTCCCCCGCGATCCAGCGGGGCGGGATCACCCGCTCTCGAGCCCGACCGATCGAAGAACGCCCTGCCGGAGCCGGCGGCGAAGCCCGGCAGGCGTGCGGCGTCCCGGATTCGCGCGGGTTGGCGGGCGTCGCGCCGGCTCACAGTCCGAAGGAGAAGCCCATCACCATCTGCAGGCAGGCGGCCCAGGTCGAGAAGCCCAGCTCGGTCGCGCCGTCGCGGCTGCGGCCGGCGCCGCGGGCGACCGGGAGGAACATCGGGCCGAAGTCCCAGAAGAAGCCGACGCCGGCGTCGCGGGCGCCGGTGGCGAGGATATCGGCGTGGAGCCGTGGGAAGAGGAACATGCCGTACCAGTCGTCCAGCTCCAGATGGCCGCCGCTGTCCGAGAGGGCGGTGTTGCGCGGCAGGACGATACCGAGGCCGACGTCGAGGGCGGCGCCGAGCCAGATGACGCGGTGGATGCGGCCTCCACCCTTGGCCGACAGGCCGAGCCCCACGACGTTCTGGGCCCGGTAGAACTCGTCGCCGTCGCCGGAGTGGGCAGCGGACACGCCGATGCCGAGGAAGTAGAGGAAGCCGCCGAGCTGGAAGTGGCGGTCCAGGCCGGCGTACGCCGCGGCGTACGCGCCGCTGGCGAAGCCGCTCTCGCCGTCGAAGGTGCGAGTGAGCGGCTGGGCGCTCGCGGCGTCCTGAAGCTCCACCTCGGTGCCGTCCCACCCCGACAGGTTGAGCACGGTGCCGACGCTGACCATGGCGCGCCACCAGCCGCGGCCGGTATTGTCGCTCTCGGGCGACTGGGCGCGAGCCGGCGCGGGGGCGAGCAGGCCGGCGAGGAGGACGGCTGCAACAAGTATGGCGAGAGGAGTCGCCTTGTCGGGTGCTCCGTCCCCTACCGAGAACTTGCGCTCCGTGGCACTCAACTCCTCTCCAGCCCACGAAGTGGGCTTCGTGGTCTTGCCGGCGCCTTCAGGCGCCGGTCGGGCCTCCGGTCGGCCCTTCCTCCGACAGCGGCGCCCAATCGACCATCTGGCCGGCGCAGTACCTGTGTCCGCCGGCCTTCTTGGCCCTGTACAGCGCCTCGTCCGCCGAGGCGAGGAGTCGCCGGGACGTCCGGTGGAAGTACTGGTGCGGCAGCGGGCGGGGCAGGGTGTCCAAGGCGAACTCGTGGGGGCGCACGACGGTGCCGCCCATGCTGCAGCGCAGGGGGATTTCGCCCAGCGGGCCGGTGACGCTGCTCTGGCCGACGAGCTGCAGGATCCGCCCGGCGACCAGCTCGGCGCCGTCGAGGTCGGTCTGGCCCAGGACGAGGACGAACTCGTCGCCGCCGAAGCGGCCGGCCATGTCGCTGCCGCGGATCGCCTCGCGCAGCACGCGGCCGGTGCGGCGCAAGGCGGCGTCGCCCGCGCCGTGTCCGGCGGCGTCGTTGATGCGCTTCAAGTCGTCGAGGTCGACGACGAGCAGCGCCAGGGGCAAGCGGGCGCGGAAGGCCAGGCGCAGGTCGCGCACGAGCGACTGCTCGAGGAAGTGGCGCACGTAGACGCCGGTCAGGCCATCCATGGTCGCCAGGGCGTAGAGGCGGGCGTTCTGCACCGCCAGGGCGGCCTGGTTCGCGAAGATGCCCAGCAGCTCGACGTGCTGGTCGAGCACGATGGGCTGGTCGAGGAAGATCACGCCGATCGTCGTCTCGCCGGCGCGCAGCGGAACGATCGTCGAGGACTCCTCGACGAGGATACGGCCTTCGCTCATTGCGCGACGCACGGCCTCCAGCGACGGGGACGGCAGGCAGTGCTCGACGCGGGAGCGGGTGGTGAAGCGGCCGGTGCTGGCGCGTACGACCAGCTCGGCCTCGCCCTCGACGATGGCCACGAAGCCCTGTGCCGCGGGCGCGCCCGTGGCCGCGGGGGAGGGAGGAACCTCGGCGATGAAGCTGCTGGTGACGCCGAGCAGCCCGGCGACCTGCCACAGCACGCCCTGCAGGAGGTCGTCGAGCGGCTGGAACTTGTGCAGGTCGGGGGCGATGTCGAGGAGGTAGCGCAGGCCCTTGCGGCTCTTGTGCAGGAGCTGCACGGCGAAGGCGGCCTTGAGGCCGACGTCGACCCACAGGAGCATCTTCTCCGGGCCCTCGCTCTTGTCGTGGTAGCCCTGGATGTCCAGGCGGCGCAGCATCTCCCGCGGCGGTTTCTCGCCGGCGTAGGCGGTCTGGAGGATGACCTGGACGTGGGGGTTGAACTCGCGCAGCCGCGCCACCGTCTCCTCGCCCGTCAGGCCCGGCATGTAGTAGTCGAGCAGGACGAGGTCGATCTCGTGCGACCGGAGCACCTCGATCGCCTCCGCGCCGTCGCCGGTGCAGAAGACGGTGTGGCCCTCGCGCTCGAGCAGCCGGCGGGACGCCTCGGTGTAGTCGGGGCTGTCATCGACCAGCAGGATGGTCCGCTGAGTGGGGACGATGCCCGCCTTTCGCGTCATGCCGTGCCTCCGGGCGCCGCGGGAAGGAGGACCCGGAAGGTCGTCCCGCGACCCTGTTCGCTGGCCAATTCGATCGTCCCCCCGAAGTCGCCGGTGACGATGTCATGAACGATGGTCAAGCCCAAGCCGGTGCCCTGGCCGAACGGCTTGGTCGTGAACATGGGATCGAAGATCCGCGGCAGGTCCGCGGCGGCGATGCCGGCACCCTCGTCGGCGACCGACAGCTCAAGGCGCTCGCCGACCCTTCGCAGCCGGCCGAAGATCGGTCCCCCGCCGCGCGCGGCGCTGGCGTCGATCGCGTTGGTGAACAGGTTGGTCACGACCTGGGCGAAGCGTCCGGGCGAGCCGAGCAGCGGGTATGTACCGGCCTCCGCCTCGACCGAGGCCCGGCACGAGCCTTTGCGCAGGGCGTGATCGAGCAGCAGCACGGCATCGCGGAGGGCATCCAACGCGTCGAAGCGGACGCGCTCCTCCGTTCCCGCGCCGCGGGTCTGGAGCTTGATGCCGCGGACGAACGCCGCGGCGCGTTCCGCGGCCGTCCCCGCCATCCGCACGGACTCGCTCATTTCGCGGGCGATTTCCGCGTGGTCCTGGGGGGTGACCTCCGGGTCGTCGATCGCGCGCTGCTGCTCCTGGACCAGGCCGTCGAGCACGGCGAGGGACGAGCGGACGGCTGCCAGCGGCGTCCCCATCTCGTGGGCGATTCCGGCGGTGAGGCGGCCGAGCGAGGCCATCTTCTCCGCGGCCAGCAGGCGGTCCTGGTTCAGGCGCAGCGCGTCGTTCGCCTCGGCCAGCTCCCGTGTCCGCTCGACGACGCGCTCCTCCAGTCGGTCCCGCAGCAGCTCCAGCTCGCGGTTCGTCCGGGACAGGTGGCCCAGGCGGATCGCCTCGAGCGCGTCGCGGTGGCGCGTGGAGAGCAGCAGCATGCTGCACACGGCGCCGTTGAGCAGCAGGAGCACGATCATGTGCGGCGAATTCCGGGGCTCGGAGATCGCCAACACGCCCAGGAGTCCGGCGATGTTGACGGCGACCAGGGCCAGCATTCCGCGCACCCCGAGGAGCAGGCTGCCCAGGAGGACGTTCAGCAGGACGCAGGCCAGGACGTCGAAGGCGGCGGACGGGAGGACGTCCAGGGCCTGGAAGTACAGCACGAACGGCAGGGGCACCTCGATCGCCATTGCCAGCAGGGTGGCCGGGACGTGGTGCCTGGTCCGGCTGACGGCGTACGCCGCCGCCAGCCCGGCGGCCGCCACGCCGAGGGTTGCGGCGATGGACGGCGAGAACGCGGCCCCTCCGACGACGCCCAGCGCCATGAACGGCAGCAGCACCAGGAGGACGGTGGACAGCAGCTTCGCGCGCCACCGGACTTCGAGGTCCGTCAGCACCGCCGCCGGCTCCACGAGCACACGCGCGAGTCGGGCCGCCGCCGAAGCTCCGGCCCCGCCCGCCGACCGTTCGAGGATCGGTTCTGTCCCGGCGGATTCCACCACGGCGTCCGACGCTCCGGCAGCCTCCCCGCGCCCGGACGCTATCAGATCGGGTGGCGGCCCGCCATGCGAGCGGGGGGGCGGTCGCGGCGCTCGTGCGGGGCCGAACGGGGGGCGGTCGGAAGAGGAATTTTCGCGCAGAGACGCAGAGACGCAGAGGTGGGCGACCGGCCCGGCGGCGGGAGCGGGCGGGATTGACCGTCGGAGTCGCGGTGCTTAGGGTGGCTTGGCAATCCAGGGAGGATGGTGCGACGTGAAATTGACGAACAAGACGCGCATCTCGGAGCTTGTCTCCCGCTACCCGTTCCTGCTCGACTTCCTCGCGGAGTACGCGCCGGAATTCCGCAAGCTGCGCAACCCCGTGCTGCGCAACACCGTCGGCCGCATCGCAACCCTCGACATGGCCGCTTCGATGGGCCACCTGCCCGTCGAGCGCCTCGTCGCCGATCTTCGCGCCGCGATCCTCGAGAAGACCGGGGAGGACCCGGGGGCCCCGGACGCCCCGGCCGCGCCGGCGGACGTCGAGCACGAGCGTCGGGTCGCGACGCTGAAGGGGATTTTGCGCGATCTGCACGCCGGGCAGCCGATGGCGGAGCTGAAGCAGCGCTTCGCGGCCCTGAGCGCCGAGGTCGGTCCGGCGGAGATCCCGGCGTTGGAGCAGGAGCTGGTCGGCGAGGGGCTGCCGCCCGAGGAGATCCACCGGCTGTGCGACCTGCACGTCGACGTTTTCCGCGCGGCGCTGGACAAGCAGGAGGAGCTGCACGTTCCGGCCGGCCATCCCGTGCACACGTTCCTCGCCGAGAACCGGGCGCTGGAGAAGGTCGCGCTGGCCCTGGCCGAGTCCGTCGCGCGGCTTGGGGCGCCGTCCCCCGCGGCGCCGGCGGACCTTCGCGCGCAGCTCGCCGCGACGCTCGACCTGCTCGCCCAGGTCGAGAAGCACTACGTGCGCAAGGAGAACCAGCTCTTCCCGTACCTGGAGAAGTACGGGCTGTCCGCCCCGCCGCAGGTCATGTGGGCCGTGCACGACCAGGTCCGCGCGCTGCTCAAGGCCGTGCGCGGGGCGCTCGAGGGGGGCGAGACCAAGGTGCTCCCCGAGCGTTCGACGACGCTGGTGCGCACCGTGACGGACATGATCTACAAGGAGGAGAACATCCTCTTCCCCATGGCGCTGGAGCTGCTCGACGAGGCGGAGTGGGCGGCGATCCGGAGGGGCGAGGCGGACGTCGGGTGGGCGTTGATCGAGCCGCCGGTCGACTGGCCGCCGCCGGGCGCGGCAGCGGCGGCGCCCGCCGCGCGGGAGGGCAAGGCGATGTCCCGCCTGCCGCTGGACACGGGCCTCCTGGGTCTCGACCAGATCAACCTCCTCTTGTCGCACCTGCCGGTGGACATCACGTTCGTGGACGAGAATGACGAGGTCCGCTACTTCTCGCGGGGCGAGGAGCGGATCTTCCCCCGCAGTCCCGGGATCATCGGGCGCAAGGTGCAGAACTGCCACCCGCCCAAGAGCCTGGACGCGGTGCAGCGGATCCTGGACGGCTTCCGCGACGGCACGCGGAGCACCGCCGAGTTCTGGATCACGCTTCAGGGGCGGTTCGTGCACATCCGCTACTTCGCGATGCGGGATCCCCAGGGACGTTACCGCGGGACGCTCGAGGTGAGCCAGGACGTCACCGGCATCCGAGCGCTCCAGGGCGAGCGCCGGCTGCTCGACGAGGAAGAGGGAGGAACCCGATGAGTCGAGCTCGCGGTCTCGTCCACCTGGTCGTCCGCCACCGTCGTCCGCCACCGTCGTCCGCCGCCCGATCTTGACCCCCCGTGGGGCAGATGCTAACGGTTCCGCGCTCGTTCCCGGTGGACGAGGGGATTCCCCGGGCGGCACGCCCGGAGGGAAGAGGAAGAAGAGGAAGAGGAGAAGGCGCATGGCGGAGAATCTGACCGACAAGAAGGCCGATCTGGCGGGACCCGGCGTCAGCACGTACGAGGAGGTCGAGAAGATCCTCCCCTCCGGCTACGAGTCGCTGCTCGACCGCAAGGACACGCAGAAGGCGATCTACGCGGCGAAGGACTACATCGAGAAGAACCTGTGCAAGGAGCTGAACCTGTTCATGGTGCAGGTGCCGCTCATCGTCTCCAAGCAGAGCGGCGTCAACGACTACCTTGACCGCGACGGGTCGCGGACGCCGATCGACTTCCCGTGCGGGCTCGGCCTGCCCAAGCGCATCGAGGCGCAGGTCGTACAGGCGGCGACGAAGTGGAAGCGCATGGCGCTGGCCCAGTTCGGCTGCAACGTCGGCGAGGGCATCTGCACCGACATGCGCGCCGTGCGCAAGGACTACTTCCTCGATCACGACCACAGCTCCTATGTCGACCAGTGGGACTGGGAGCGCGTGATGACGC
This sequence comes from Deltaproteobacteria bacterium, assembly GCA_016218815.1. Lineage (GTDB taxonomy): Bacteria > Myxococcota_A > Polyangia > DRWM01 > JAAZOP01 > JAAZOP01. The sequence continues at coordinate 13,162 of JACRCX010000002.1, read as the reverse complement.
CCGAGCAGCGCAACGTCAAGTTCCTCAAGGAGATCGTCAACAGGATCTGGAAGGTGCTGGTCGGGGCGGAACAGTGCGTCCAGGAGATGTTCCCCAAGCTCAAGGACAAGCGCTTTCCCAGCCTGCCCAAGGAACTGACCTTCATCCACGCCGAGGAGCTCTTGGCCAAGTACCCCGACCTGCCGCGCAAGCAGCGCGAGACCCGGATCCTCCAGGAAGTCCCCGCGGTGTTCATCATCGGCATCGGCTGGGTGCTCAAGGACGGCTACCCGCACGAGATGCGCGCGGCCGACTACGACGACTGGGTGACCGACACTTCCAAGGAGACCGGCAAGGACACGCACGGCGTCAACGGCGACATCCTGGTCTGGAACCACGTCACGCATCGCCGCCACGAGCTGACCTCGATGGGCATCCGCGTCACCAAGGAGACGCTCAAGGAGCAGCTCAAGATCACCAAGCAGGAGGACTTCCTGAAGCTGCCGTACCACCAGGCGATCCTGAACGACAAGATCCCGCTCAGCGTCGGCGGGGGCATCGGCCAGGCCCGGACGTACATGGCGCTGCTGCGGAAGGCGCACCTGGGCGAAGTCACCGTCACCGTGTGGCCCGACCAGCTCAAGAAGATCTGCGCCGCGAAGAACATCCACGTGCTGGAGTAGCCCGTCCGACCCATGGCCATCCGCCTCTACGCGACCGGCGGCACGTTCGACAAGGAATACAACGAGCTGACCGGCAAGCTCTTCTTCCAGGACTCTCATCTGCGCGAGATGCTCCGGCTGGGCCGCTGCCGCGTCGAGATCGACATCCGCACGCTGATGATGATCGACTCGACCGAGATGACCGAGGCCGACCGCGAGCTCATCCGCAAGAGCTGCGCCGAGAGCGACGACTCGCGGATCGTCGTCACGCACGGCACGGACACGATGGCCGAGACGGCCCGCTTCCTGACCGGTCGCGTCCCCGGCAAGACGGTCGTCCTCACCGGCGCGATGATCCCCTACACCTTCGGCAGCTCCGACGGCCTGTTCAATCTCGGCAGCGCGCTGGCCTTCGTCCAGGTCCTCCCCCCGGGGGTCTACGTGGTGATGAACGGCCGCACGTTCGACGCCGGCAACGTGCGCAAGAACCGCGCCACCGGCGTGTTCGAGGAGACCGACTGAGCGCCGGGGCAAGCAGCGCCACGAGCTCCGGCGGAGAGGCAGCCGCGGGCTGAAGCCCGCGGTTCGGATACCGGGACGCGTCGCGACGCGGTTGCCAGGGCGCGGCGTCGGTTGTAGCGTCCCGATCCGATGCCGCTGGATCCCTTCCATCCGTCGCCGCTGCGCCGCACGCGGCTGCTGGCGACGTATCTGGAGGAGATCCGGCGCAAGGCGGGCGTGTTGGCCGCCGCGCGCGCGATCGCGGCGCTCTCGGCCCCTGCCACGTTCCGCCGGCAGGCGGCGCTGGCGGGAGTCGGCGCCAGCCCCATCTTGTACGCCGCGGTCGGCGCGGTGGCCTGCTACCACGCGCTGGTGCGCAGCATCGGTCCGCACCGGGCGTTGGGCACGATCCGGGCAGCGGTCGTCGCGGCGGCGCGGCATCTGGCGCTCCCGTCGCCTCGCACACCCGACGACGACCCGCTGGAGGCGCTGGCCGAGGCCATCGAGGCCACGCTCTCCTCGGGCCAGGAGCTGGGGATCTACGACGTCCGCTGGCTGGAAGGCGCACCCGGGACCGTGCAGCTCGAGATCCTGCGGTGCCGGATCCACGAAATCTGCCACGCGGCAGGGGCCCCGGAGGTCACGTCGTGCTTCTGCGACGCCGAGTCGCCCCTGCTCACCCGCGCCGACCCGCAGCTCGTGTTGGTCCGCGACATGACCATCGCCCGCGGCGCGCCGCTCTGTCGCTTCACCTTCCACGTGGTCGGGGATCTGACCGCGCGGCGGGCGCGAGCTGCGGCCGGCGCCTGAGCTACCAAGGCCGCGGTTGGTGACGGCGCGTCAGGCTTTTCCGGACCGGACGAGGAGAGGTGGAGATGTCGGCTGGAGAGGTGGGGATGGATTCGAACTGGCGGTGCGCTAGGGGAGGATGATGCCGCCGCCGCTGCGCCGCTCGGGCGGTGCCTCGTCGTCGCGTCCTTCGCTGCCGGCGCCGCGGGGGGGGCGCACGTGGAGCGCCGCGAAGCGCAGGAGCAGGGCCTGCGCGACGCTCGAATCCGGGCGGCGCAGGAGCACGGAGCCGCAGGCCGCCTCGCCCCGCGCCTGGCGCTCCTCGCGACGGCTGCGGCTGAGCCACGCGCGATCCAGGAGGCGCAAGGCCAACGCCCCCTTGAGGTCGGGAGGGAGATCCTGTTCGACGAAGGCCCGGAAGGCCTCAGCCTCGCGATTCGCCTCCGCGCCCGGCACGACGATGAGGGGCGTCTCGCGCGCCTGGTTCAGCCGCTTCGTCAGCAGGGCGACCTGCTCTCGCGACAGGGCGAAGGGCAGGTCGCGCGCGGCCATCCGTTCGATCACCCATCCCGCCTCGGCCTCGAGCTCCGGCGGATCCTCGGGCGCCAGCGCCAGCGCCGGGTGGTCGGCATCCTCGAGCGACTCGCAGAACGCCAGCCGCTCGGCGATTTCCGCGCGTCCCATCCCCGCTTTCTTCCCATGCGGCGACGGAGCCCGGCGGACGGCCGCGCGCAGCCGCGCGGCGACGTGGCCCGCCGCGATCGGCACGTAGGCGTCCGCCTCGCTCCGCTTGCGCGCCAGAAGATCCCGCACGCCCTGCTTCGTGGCGCCCCCGAAGGCTGCGCCCTCGATCACCCGCTCCTCCTCGTCGAGGATGCCGACGTAGAGGTGGCGTTCGGAGGACGTGCGCACGACGAGCAGCAGCTCGACCAGCGGCGGCTGGACCGCGACGTACCCTTCGGCGCGGGGCGCCTCGTCGGGATCCGGCGCCACCGGGCCGAGCCGTCCGATGCGCTCCGGCTCGGGCGCGCGGACGCCCCTGGCCCGCAGGCCGTGCAACGCCTTGCGCGCCGCCTTGCGGACGGCCTTGGGCACGCCCTCCGCGTCCAGCGTCGCCAGGGGGGCCGGGTCGCCGCGCGCCGCGAACGCATCGACCAGCGCCGCGGCGTCTTCCGGCGCCGCCTCGCCCGCGGCCCGGCGCAGCTCGTCGACGCGTCCGGCGTCGGCCAGCGCCAGCAACTCGTCCCGCCGCAGCGCCGCCATGCCGCCGCTCACGGATCGCGCCGCGCGACGGCGTCGATCTCCACCATCGCGCCTCGCGGCAGGGCGGCCACCTGGACGGTGGCCCGCGCCGGCGGTTCGGCGGCGAACCGGCGGCCGTACGCCTCGTTGACCAGCGGGAACGCCGCGAGGTCGGTGAGGTAGATCGTGGTTTTCAGCACGTGTCCGAAGCCGAGGCTCGCGGCGGCGAGGACCGCGCCCAGGTTGTCCAGGACGCGTTCCGTCTGGGCCACGACGTCGCCCTCCACGAGCTGGCCGGTGGCGGGGTCGAGCGGGATCTGTCCCGAGAGGAAGAGGAGACCGCCGGCCTCGACCGCCTGGCTGTACGGCCCGATCGCCGCCGGCGCCTGTTCGGTCCGCCACACCTTCTTCATCGTGGCACCTCCTTGAGCGTCACCCGCACGGGCGCGGGCAAGTCCCGGACGTCGAACGCGCCTCGTGCGTCGTTCCAGATGCGGCGCTCGCCGCCGGCGAAGCCGTCCGGACCGATGCGGTAGCGGTGGTACCCGCCCGAGCGCTCGTTCCGCCCGCCGCGGTCGCTGGTCGATGGCACGCCGAGCACGCGCAGCGGCCCCCGGTCGGTCTCGACCAGCGCGTGCAGTGAGAGGTGGCGGTGGCCGTGGAGGACCGTCGCGCCGGTGCCGGCGAGGAGCCCGAGCAGCTCCCGCCAGTCGTGCAAGCCGTTGAGCCACTGTTCGAGCGCGCTCTCGTAGGGCAGCGGCGGATGGTGGAGCACGACGAGCAGCGGGGGGCGGGCGCGCGGATGGGCGAGCAGCTCGCGCAGTCTTACGAGCTGCCGATCGCCGATCGTGCCGCGCGCCTGGATGGGCGAGGCCGGCCAGCCCGAGCAGAGACCGAGAACGGTGAAGCCGTCGCGCGGCTGGAGGAACGGGAACAACCCGTCGCCGAAAGGCGCCTCGCTTGCGGCGAACACGCCGAAGTAGGTTTCGAACAGCCGGCGCCGCTCCACGTCGGCCGTGTAGCGGTCGTGGTTGCCCGGCACGGCCGAGATGCGCTCGGGCGGCAGGCCGCTGGCGGCGAGCACCGCGCGGGACGCGGCGAATTCGGCGGGGAGCCCGAGGTTGGCGACGTCGCCGCCGAGCAGCAGGTGATCGGGCGGCTCGCCCCGCAGGTCCGCCACGGTCCGTTCCAGCAGGGCGAACGGATGCCGGTGGCGTCGCAAGAACGCGAGGTTCGCCCAGCCCAGCGCCCGTTTGCCCAGCAGGTCCCAGGGCGTGGGACGCGCCACGCCGGTCGGATGCAGGTCCGAGATGTGGGCGACGACGGCGACTCCGTTCCGCGGCACGCGGCGGACGGTAGCGCAGGAGCGAGGCGGGGGGGAAGGGAGTTGTTGGTCATTGGTGCGTCGTCCGGGACGAGTTGTTGGTCCGGACCAGGCGGTACAGGAGGAGGCCGGAGGCGATGGTGGCGGCGGCCAGGGCGGCGACGACGGGGCGGTCGACCAGGGAATGGGCGATGGCCCAGGCGGAGAACAGCAGGAAGACGGCCGGGGTGAGCGGATAGCCCCAGGTCCGGTACCCGCCGGCCGCGCCGGCGCCGCGCCGGCGGAGCACGAAGAGGGCGGCGACCGTCAGCGCCGCCATCGCGGAGAGCAGGATCCCGACGTAGAGGAGCAGCGCGCCGAAGGAGGAGGTGAGAAGGAGCGCCAGGGCCAAGGCGCCCTGCAGCGCGATCGACGCCCACGGTCCGCCGCCTTCGCCGCGCAGGCGCAGGAACCGCAGCGCCGGGTAGTCCTCGCCCATCGCCTCGTAGACCCGCGGCCCGACCATCGCCAGCGAGCCGACCGAGGACACGAGCACGCACGCGATCAGCGCCGAGACGACGCGCCCGGCGCCCGGGCCGAAGATGTCGGCCGCCGCGCGGTGCCCGACCTCGACCACGCCGCGCAGCTCGCCGGGCGCGGGACCCAGCAGGAACACGGCGTTGAGCGCCAGGTACAGCAGCGTCACGATCCCGGTGCCCAGCGCCAGTGCCCGCGGCAGCGTGCGCACCGGCTCGCGGATCTCCCCGGCCAGGTACGCCGCGCCGTTCCACCCGCTGTAGGCGTACGAGACGAGGATCAAGCCGACGGCGAAGCCGGAGCCCGTCACCGCGTCGCCCGAGGGCGCGAGCCGCTCGAGCCGTCCGGCGGGAAGGACCCACGCCGCGGCCGCCGTGAACGCGACGATGAACGCGACGTTCAGGACGGTGACCGCGTTCTGCAGGCGGGCCCCCGTCACGACCCCGGCTGCGTGCGCGACCGAGGCGAGCAGCACCAATGCGGCGCCGGCGGCGACGGACGGAACGGCGGGTGCGGCGGCGTGGAGATAGGTCCCGAAGGCCAGTCCCGAGGCGGCGATCGGCGCGGCGAAGCCGACGACGAGCGACAGCCAGCCGGCGACGAAGCCCACCGCGGGATGGAAGGCGTCGGAGAGGAAGCGGTACTCCCCACCGTTGCGCGAGCTGATCGTCGCCAGCTCGCCGTAGCACAACGCGCCGCACAGCGCGACCAGGCCGCCGACCAGCCACACCAGCAGCACCGCGCCCGGCGTCGCCAGCGAGTCCAGCAGCAGTCCGCTGGTGCAGAACACCCCCGTCCCGACCATGTTCGCCACGACGACCAGCGTCGCGGTCGCCAGCCCCAGACGGCGCGTCACGGCCACGCCCACGACGTAACCCCGTCTCGCACGAACCGCAAGTGAGTGCCCGGTCCATGGTAGACTCCGCCGCCGCCGGGGTCCGGCCCGGCCGCGGGAGGAACGGCGCACGTGACGAGCGACGGACGGGGACCGGAGGGCGAGCGGACGCACGATCTCGAGTTTCTGTGGCATTCGGCCAGCGGCTTCCTCCGTCTCGGACCCGACGACGACCTCCATCGCTTCATCGCCGAGCGGCTGCGGACCCTGGTGCCGGACGCCATGGTCACCGTGGCGTCGTTCGACATCGCGGGCGACGCCTTCCGTCCGCGTTGCATCCTGGGGCCCGAGGAGGAGGTGCGGAGCCTTCTCGACGCCATTCCCGTGCCCGTGGAGTCGGCCGCCATCCCGATCGGCGAGCCGGCCCGGGCACCGCTGCTGCTGGGACGGCTGGTCGAGGTTCCCGGCGGGCTGCACGTGTTCAGTTTCGGGATCGCCGACGCGGAGCGCTGCGCGGCGATGGAGCGGCGATTCGGCATCGGACGGATCTGGTCGATGGGCATGGTGGCCGAGGGGCGGCTGCTGGGCAACGTCGGTCTGGTGACCCATTCGGGCGGCGTCCTGGAGTGCGCGGCGACGCTGGAGACGTTCGTGAACCAGGCGGCGGTCGCGCTCCTGCGCCGGGAGGCGAGGAACGCGTTGCGGGCCGGCGAGGAGCGCTTCCGCAAGCTCGCGGCGAACCTTCCCGCCGTCACGTACCAGGCGCTCGTGTCGGCGGACGGGCGCACGCGCTTGACCTTCGTCAGTCCCCGTCTGCGCGAGATCGCGGGCTTCGACCTCGAGGAGATCGACCGCGATTCGGAGCGGGTGTTCGAGCTGGTGCATCCCGACGATCGCGAGGAGTTCTGGCGCTCGATCCGCGCATCCGCCGCCGCGCGCGGACCGTGGCGCTGGAGCGGGCGCGTGCGTGTCGGGTCGGGCGAGACCCGCTGGTTCCAGGTGATGTCGGAGCCGGAGGAGCTGGCGAGCGGCGAGATGCGCTACGACGGCTTCGCGCTGGACGTCACCGACCGCAAGCGCGCGGAGGAGGAGTCGGCGAAGGCCAGGGAAGCGGCCGAAGCGGCGAGCCGCGCGAAGTCGGTCTTCCTGGCCAACACCAGCCACGAGCTGCGGACGCCCATGAACGCCGTGCTCGGGATGCTCGGCCTGCTCCTGGAGTCCGAGCTGACCCCGGAGCAGCGCGAGTGCGCGGTCGTGGCGCGGGAAGCGGGCGAGGAGCTGCTGCGGATCGTCAACGACCTGCTCGACCTGTCGCGCATCGAGGCCGACCGCCTGGCGCTCGAGGTGCGCCCGTTCCGTCCGCGCGGGACCGTTCATGCGGTGCTGCGGCGGGTCGAGCCGGTCGCGCGCCAGAAGGGGCTCGAGCTGACCGGCCGGGTCGCCGACGAGGTGCCCGAGATCGTGCTCGGCGATCGCGGCCGCCTGCAGCAGGTACTGCTCAACGTGCTGGACAACGCGCTCAAGTTCACGCCCGCCGGCGCCGTGACGCTCGAGGTCGGCGTCGAGGCCGCCGGCGACGACGGGGTGGGCTTGCGTTTCACCGTAGCCGACACGGGGATCGGCATTCCCGCGGCGTGTCGCGCCGAGGTGTTCGAGCCCTTCGTCCAGGTCGATGCCTCGAACACCCGCCGCCACGGCGGCGCCGGCCTCGGTCTGGCGATCTGCGCGCGGCTCGTGCGGATGATGGGCGGCACGATCGGCCTGGACGGGGCCGAGGGGCGCGGGTGCACGGTGCACTTCACGGCGCGCTTCGGCCGGGCCGCTCCGGGCGCCGTCGCGGAGGACGAGCCGGAGCGCTCCGCCCCGTCGTCCCGCCCGCCGCCGCCGGCGCCGGACGAGCCGCCGCTGCGCGTGCTGGTGGCCGAGGACAGCCCGAGCAACCGGCTGCTCGTCGTCCGGATGCTGGAGCGCCACGGGCACCGCGTGCGAGCCGCGATCAACGGCCTGGCCGCGCTGGCCGCGGTCGAGGCGGATCCCGGGGGATTCGATCTGCTGCTGCTCGACCTGCAGATGCCGGAGATGGACGGCTTCGAGGTGGCCGGGCGGATTCGCTCGGCGGAGCGCGACTCCGGGGGCTACCTGCCGATCGTCGCGGTGACCGCGCACGCGGGAGAGGCGGACCGGCGGCGCTGTCTGGAGGCGGGGATGGACGGTTTCATTGCCAAGCCGCTGGGGGAGGAGGCGCTGCTGCGCGCCATCCGCGCCGTCCGTGCCGTCCGGCGTCCGCCGGGGTGAACGACGAATGCCGCGGTTGCCGACGGCGCGGCGGCCTTTTCCGGACCCGGACTTGGAGAGGTGGGGAGGCCGGCTGGGGAGTTGGGGAGGGCGCGGGTGAAGATGCCCTGGCGCGGCGGGGCGCCGCGCCAGGGGATCTCCGGCCGTTCGTGCTCATGTGCTGAAGGTTGCGGTCTTGCAGGGCGGCGTTGCTCCTCGCTGATGTGTGTCCGCGCCTGTTCGCTCCTCGCGCCTGCCGCTGCCCCCTGGCCTGACAGTCGCAGCCGGAGTGTCTACGCATGGTCCCGTGGAGGACCGGACATGACGATGACAGCGGGGGTCCTGAGCCTTGTGGCCTTCTTCGCGCTCGGCTGCGATTCCAACTCGGCCGACGACGGAGCGGATGCGCGCGACGAGCAGCCCGACCAGGCCGACGTCTTCGACAGCGCGGATGTCGTGGGCCCCGAGGCGCGTGCCGACGATGCCGTACGGGACGGCGAGGACGTCGTGCCGGGCGACGTCCCCGGCGACGCGCCGGACGGCGAGGTGTGCGAGCCGACGGCGGCCAACATCCTGGGCCCGTACTACATCGCGGGCGCGCCGGAACGCTGGGACCTGGTCGAGCCGGGGATGGCGGGCACGCGTCTGACGATCAGCGGACGGGTGCTGGGCCCGGACTGCGCGCCCGTTCCGGACGCCGTGGTCGACGTGTGGCAGGCCGATGCCGACGGGGTGTACGACAACGCCGGCTGGCTCCTGCGCGGCTGGTCCCGCGCGGACGCCGATGGCGTCTGGAAGGTGCACACCATCGTGCCCGGACGGTACGCGACGGGCGGCACTTTCCGTCCGGCGCACATCCACGTGCGGGTCGGCGCATCGGGGTACGTTCTGCTCACGACGCAGCTCTATTTCGCCGGCGACCCGTACAACGAGAGTGATCCGTACTACGTGCCCTCGCTGGCGCTCGTGCCCGGGGCGCTGCCCGACGGATCCCTGACCGCGAGCTTCGATTTCGTGCTCGTCGCCGAGTAGGGTGTTGTCCGTCGCGGCGGTGAGCGAGTGCTGGGCGAGGCGGCGACCAGCGGAGATTGGCGCGGCGCTCTTCAGATGATGGCCGGAACGAGGAAGATCATGCTCCGCTCGACCGCAGGTACGCCGTCCGTGAGGAACCGCGGCGTGACGGGGTGGACTCCGAGGTCCTCCGTCTCCGGCACGGTCGTGTTGGTTTTCGCCACCACCGAGAAGCACACCGCCTCACCTTCGAGGACGTCCGGGTAGCGGTCGAGAAACGTGGTGTCCCCGTCCGAGTCGGGATTGCACCAATCGGTGTGGTAGCGCGCCGACTGCCGCGTCGACCTGCCATGGGCGCGCCGGACGGCTTGCGGGCAGGAAGCGCCAGCGGTACACGTCCGCCCCTGAACGCGAGTTCGAGCCAGCCGGTGCTGGTGCAAGGAGGCTGCGATGAACGGACCCGATCCCGCCGAGAAGCACCCGATGGCCGGATTTCCACGCGTCTGCTTCATCAAGAACACGGTGACGAACCCCAACATTGTCATCGGCGACTACACCTATTACGACGACCCGGACGACTCGGAGGGATTCGAGCGCAACGTACTGTACCATTACCCGTTCGTCGGCGACCGACTCATCCTCGGGAAGTTCTGCGCCATCGCGGCCGGTGTCCGATTCGTCATGAACGGTGCGAACCACAAGCTCTCGGGCGCGTCGACCTATCCGTTCTCGATCTTCGGCAACGGCTGGGAGAGCGTAGTTCCGACGGCCGACGAGCTTCCGTACAAGGGCGACACGGTCGTGGGCAACGACGTCTGGATCGGATTCGAGGCGCTCATCATGCCGGGGGTGAAGATTGGGGACGGCGCGATCGTTGCGGCCCGATCGGTGGTTGCGGCGGACGTGCCGCCGTACACCGTGGTCGCGGGCAACCCCGCTCGAGCCGTCCGTCGGCGGTTCCCGGTGGCGGTCGTGGACGCACTGCTCAAGATCGCCTGGTGGGACTGGCCCGTCGAGAAGATCACGAGGAATCTGAAGAGGATCGTCGCGTCGGACGTGGAGGCGCTGGGGCGGTGCGAGTAGGGGAAGGGGACGGCCGAACGAGATTCGGGAGGGCGCGACACGGGCGTCGAGGAGAGGTGCGCGCGGTGTCGTCGGTGTCGCCCTGCTCTTCACGGTCCGGGTCGGACGCAGCGGACAGGTGCGGACCGGTCGTCCGTCGTTCGGCGGAGGACCACGAGGCGGTCGGCGTAGGTCTGACCCTCCCGGGTGGCGGACTCCAGGGAGGTGTCCCTCGGCCAGGGTTGCCGGACCGAAGACGGGGCGAGCCGCGGGTGGCCCAGCCGCCGCCCTTGACGCCCGCCGCCGCGTCCGGGACGATCAGGGCGGAAGGTCGGGGATGACGACGACGGCGACGAAGGTTGGGTGGTGGGCTGCTGCGGCGTGCGCCGTCGTGCTCACGGGCTGTTGGCAAAGCTACCGGGAGTACGCGGGCGCTCCTGACGCTCCGGTCGACGCCGCCGTGGACGCGCGGGGCGACGTGGATGTTCTCGATGCGGACAACGGTGCGGCGGACGACACGGACGTGATCCACGACGGCGGCGGCGGGGCGGAAGCAGATGTCGGCGCGGGCGACGCGGACGTCTGCGACGGTAGTTGGCTCGATCCGACCACGGGGTACCTCTGGGGGAACCCAGACTCGGAGAGGTGGCTGACCTGGGACGAGGCGATCTCGTACTGCAACGGGCTCACGCTGTGCGAGTTGCCCGCCGGGAGCTGGGTGTTGCCGACGATCGGCGAGCTGCGCTCTCTGATTCGCGGATGCCCCGACACGATGACCGGCGGAGCATGCGGCGTCGGCGATGCTTGCGTCGACGACTCATGCTGGTCGACTGCCTGCGAGGGTTGCCCGTACCTCGGCGGACCCGGCGCTGGGGGGTGCTACTGGGGCGCATCCATCGAGGGCTGGTGCTTCTGGTACTGGTCGTCGTCGTCTCAGACCGGTGACGCGCCGTACGCTTGGACCGTCGGCTTCGGGTGGGGCTCCGCGTACGACCAGGCCAAGTTCCTCTCGGTGCACGCTGCGTGCATTCGTCGTGGCCCGTGACGAAGCGGCTCCAACCCGCGAGTTGCGTCCCCCAAGGCCGGGGCGCGCATGTCGCGGCTCCGACCCGCTCCTCACGGCCCGGGGCGGACGCAGCGGACGAGGAACAGGCGCGAGAGGTCTTCGCGGTGGACCCAGGCTCCGTCGAAGTCGACCTCCCACGCATTGGGCGCGTCGCCGACGAAGCGCGACGACGACCAGTACCAGAACGCCAGGCCGTGCAGCTCGGCGGGCCAGTACGCTCCGCCGGGGCCTTCGCCGTAGGAACATCCGCTGCATGCGGGATTGCGGCAGCCCGAACCCAGGCAGGCGGCGGTGACGTTGCACGAGCCACCGGTCTCGGTGGCCGGGCAGTTGCGGATAAGCGAGCGCAGCTCATCGATCGTCGGCAGGTACCAGTCGTTGCGTCCGCCAAGGACGAGCCCGTCGCAGTAGGCGACGGCGTCGTCCCAGATCCGCGTGGTCGGGTCCGGCGGGTCCTGCCAGCAGAGGCCGGTCGTGAGGTCGTACCAGCCGTCGGCGCAGGTTGCGGCGTCGACCTCGGGCGCAACGTCCTCATCGCCATCCGCCTCGCCGTCGGAGGCGGCATCGACGGCGACCTCGTCGCCCGCCTCCGCCTCCACCAGCGCTTCCGCCTCGTGGTCGCCGTCGCCCGGGTCGCTGAAGCTGTAGTAGCAGCTGCCTGCGCCGAGCACGACCACCAGCCCGACGCACGTCGGCCACCCCAGCACCCCGGCCGTCTCCGGTCGACCCACGACCTGAAGTCTGGGCGGGAGGAGCGAGGGCGTCAAGGACGCGGCGGCCGACTCGCTCCTCACGGCCCGGGTCGGACGCAGCGGACAGGTGTGCCAGGGCGGACGCGCTCCTCACGGCCCGGGGCGGACGCAGCGGGCAGGATGCGGCGGGGTGGGCTGGTTGACTCGTCCGTCACGGCCCGGGGCGGACGCGTGTGCTCGACCTACCCGGCGTCAGGCCGGACGGTGGCGACGTGGGGGGCGAGGAACGCCGGCGCCGGGGGTTAGGCGGCTGATCGATATTATTTCGCCAACTTACGTGGTTTGAGTTCATAGTTCCACTCACCATGGAAGGCGTCCTTGATCAATGTGAGTTCACGGAACTGTGCGGCGGTGACCTTCACGCCTGTCGGGTAGCTGCGCCTGTCGAGCGCGGCCTTCACGCGAAGTCCGGCGCGAGTGCTGGTGCTGCCAATGAGGTCGACGATAGTTTCGAAGGTGCGGAGCGGTCGTCCGCGCCAGTTCTGCGTGATGAAGCAGAACAACCGGTGCTCGACCTTGTTCCACTTGCTGGTGCCCGGCGGGAAGTGGCTGACGCGGATCGACAGGTTGCTGTCGTTGGCGAACTTCTGGAGTTCGACTTTCCACAGCCGGGACCGATACCCATTGCTCCCGCCAGCGTCGGCCGTGATGAAGAGCCGCTTCGCCCCGGCGTGTCCGCGCCTGCCCATCATCTGCCACCACCGCCGGATCGATGCCGCCGCAAAGGCAGGCGTGTCGTGATCCTTGCCGACGCTGACCCACGCCTCGTCGCGGGACATGTCGTAGATGCCGTACGGGATGGCCTTGCCCAGTCCATCGGTCGGGAAGTCGTGAACCAAGCTCTTTTCCGGCGCCCCCCGCGGCTGCCATTCGCGCCCGGCGTTGCGGAAATCGCCCACCAACTCCTTCTTCTTCGTGTCCACCGAGATCACGGGCTGGCCGCGCTTCAAGAACGCCTGTGCCGTGGCGTTGATGTACTCGAACTGCGCATCGCGGTCGGGGTGCGACGCGCCTTCACGACTCTTGACCACCGACTGAAGGCTGTAGCCAAGCTGGTGCAGCAGGCGACCCACCGTCGTGGAACTCACCGCGAGACCCTCGTTCGACAGGGCCGCCGACAGCTTCGCCCTGCTCTTGCAGGTCCAGCGC
>JACRCX010000025.1 GCA_016218815.1 Deltaproteobacteria bacterium | reverse complement strand
CGCGCCAAGGTGGAGCAGAACAAGTAACGGGTCGGTCGGACTCTCAACCCTCAGCGCTCGACCCTCGACCGCGGCCAGGGGCCGCTTTGGTTGCGGCCACTGGCCGCGCTGTGTTCATCGGTGTTCATCTGTGGTTTCCTTTTCCGTGCCGCTCCGGAACGAAGGCATCCGCGCGGACACGGAGGACGTCATGCGATTCAACGGATGGACGGCGATCTTCGCGACCATGCTGGCGGCGGGCTGCCCGTCGCGCCCGAACGTGTCGGTACCGATCGGAAGGACGGCGCCGGTGTCCGGCGCCGGTGGCACTGCCGTGCTCATCGGCGAGCCCGCGGCCGAAGGCGAGGCGGGGGCGGACGACGCGCGCGAGGCGAGCCCCGAGGACGAGAGTCGCCTGCGGCTCGTCGTCGATGCTCCCTACCAGAGCTGGGCCGGCGACGGCACGTACGTCCACCTCGTCGCCTTCACCCCCGACTTCGAGCCCGCCGCGGGGGCCGCGGTGTTCCTCGACGGGCGCAAGATCGGCCGCACCGATGATTCCGGCACGCTCGTCTTCCGTCAGGAGCCCCGGGGCGAGGAGTTTCCGGCGGGCGGACTCATCCGGGTCGAGTGGCACGACCGCGTCGCGGAGGTCTCCTACCAGGCGTATGCCCGCACCAGCTCCTTCGAGCAGCCGACGGTCTACGTCTACGCCGATCGCGGCGTGTACAACCCCGGCCAGACGATCCACGTCCGGGCCCTCGCCTGGAAGCTGCGCGGCGAGTACCGCCCGCTCGCCGAGGCCCGCGTCGAGCTGCACCTGGAGGACGACGACGGCCGGATCGTGGGCGGCGGCGTCATGACCACCGACCGCTGGGGCGTCGGGACGCTCGACCTGCCTCTTCCCCGCCACGCCGACGAGGGACGCTACGGGTTGGCCGCGATCTTCGAGGGCGAGCGCGCCGAGGCCGACGTGCGCCTCGAGCGCTTCGTGCCGCCCGCGATCGAGATCCGCCACGACCTCGGGCGCTTCCTCACTCCGGCGGTCGACGAGCTGCCGTTCGAGGTGACCCTGGGCATGTTCGGGGGCGGCGCGTTCGGACGGGGCGAGCTGACGATCACCGTGGCCGTCGACGGGACGGAGGTGCACCGCGAGTCGCGCGAGGTCGAGGGCGCCGGCCCTCATCGCTTCGTGCTCGGTGGAGAGCCGCTGCGAGCGATCCGCGACCGCGCCGGGGACGGCTCGATCGTCGGGGTGACGATCCGTGCGCAGGACGAGCACGAGCGTTCCGACCAGGTGCGCCGCGACCTGCGCTGGGAGACGAACCCGTACATCGCCGTGATCGAGCTGGACCGGACGCGGTACGCCCCCGGGGATCCCGTCAAGGCCATGGTGCGGCTGGTCGACCTCGACCACGTGCCGGTGCGCGACCGGCGCGTGCGGCTCGAGGTCGAGGGCTCGGTGCATCCGCTGGAGGAGACGACGGACGAAGGCGGGCTGGCGTCGTTCGCCTTCGACATGCCCGACGTGGAGCTGGGCGCGTGGGTGCCGGTCTCCGCCTGGGTCGACGACGTCGACTCGGCCGTCGCGTACGCCGACCTGCCGTGCGAATCCCCGGTGCCGATGCGCTCGGCCGTGCCCGACACGGTGGCGTCGGAAGGCGAGGACGTCTCGATCGAGGTGGTCTTCCCGGGGGACATCGAGCCGGTCGAGGCTGTGGTGCACGCGGACGTCGTCGACAGCTCGGGCGCCATCGTCCACTCCTTCCTGATCCCCATCTTCGAGGAGGAGGGGGAGTTCGTCGCGCGCACCAAGACGCGGGCGACCGATTGGGGCTCGATGCTGCTCACCCTTTTCTGCCTGGCGCGGGACGGCGGGGACGTCGGACTGGTGACCGACGGCCAGAACCTGGCCGTGCACCCCGACCGGGCCCTGCGCATCACGCTCGACGGGATCCCCGACCAGGCCGCGCCCGGCGACCGCTTCCGCGTGACCGCGGACGTGCGCGGCCCGGACGGCGCGCCGCGCGACGCGGTCCTCGGCGCCGCCGTCGTCGACGCCGCCGTGCTCTCGCTGCTCGACCCGCTGGAGCGCTCCCCGGTCGATCGGTTCTACAACCCCGAGCGCAAGGTGCTGGCGTCGACCGGGGCGCAGACGCTCTCCTGGCCCGTGGTGCAGAAGAACTGGGGCTACGACTCCTACGACATCGGCTGGCCCGCGACCTTCGGCTTCCACACGGGCGAGGGGTACGGCGGCTACGGCTACGGCGCGGCGTTCGGCTACGGCGGACTCGGCATCATGGGCACGGGGGAAGGGGGCGGCGGGGAGTACACGGTCTACGAATCCTCGTACGGGCCGCCTCCGCCCGAGCCCGTCGAGCCGGGCCAGATGCAATTCGAGTTCTCCGACGACATCGTGGAAGGGGAGCTGATCCGTCCGGACGGCGAGATGCTGATGGCGCGGTTGCCGTCGTCGCACGCCGGCCCCGGCCCCTCGGGCGACGTCCGGGCGCTGGAGGTCCGCCCGCAGCCGCGCGTGATCGTGCGCACGGACTTCGCCGAGACGGCGCTGTGGCTGCCGCGCCTCGAGGCGCCGGATGGCCGCGGAGCGTTCGACGTCGCGCTGCCGGACAGCATCACGGTGCAGGAAGTCAGTGTCGTGGCCAGCGACGCCGAGGGAGGCGTCGGCCTCGCCCGGGCGCAGCTTCCCGTGCGCCAGCCGCTGTACGCCCGCAGCGACCTGCCCGCGTCGCTCATTGCGGGTGACCGGGTCAAGGTCGGGGTCGCCGTGCGCAACCTGTCGGCCGAAGCCGTGAAGGCGCGCGTCGCGCTCGCATCCACCGAACTCGCCGTCGAAGGTGAGGCGCAGGAGCTGGACGTGCCGGCCGACGGCACCGGCGTGGCGTGGTTCGAGGTGACGGGCGGCGCGCCGGGCGAAGCCGCGTACGAGGTCTCGGCCGAGTCGTTCGGCGTCCCGGATCCGGTGCGCGACGTCGTGCGCCGCACGCTGTTCGTGCGCCCGGCCGGAGCGTCGCAGGTCGAGACCGTCCAGGGGACGGCGGGACCGGGAGCGCCGTTCCGGCACACCGTCGCCGCGCCCGCGGCCGGCGAGTACCGAGTGGTGCGGCTGGGAGTCTCGCTGCCCACCGTGATCCCGGCCCTCCAGGGCCTGCTCGACCTGCTCGACGAGGAGTACCTCGGACCGGATCCGGCGGCGAGCCGGCTGCTGGCCGTCACGGCGGCAATGCGCTGGCTCGAGCGGCACGATCAGCTCGACGAGGCGACGCGTGAACGGATGCGGACGACGCTGGCCGAGCTATTGGCAGCGATCCTGATGGCGCAGAACGACGACGGCGGCTGGGGCTGGTTCTGGGACCCCGGGAGCGTGCCGTTCATCACGGCGTTCGTGCTGCACGGGCTGCTGGAGCTGCGCGAGCTGGACTTTCCCGTTCCGGACGACGCGCTCCTCGCGGCCCGCGATTCGCTGCTCGCGGGGCTCGGGCCGGACCACCTGTTCGACGTCTCGGGCATCGCCGTGTGGGAAGGGGCGGACGAGCGGATCCGGCTGGAGGGCACGGCGGAGATCTTCGACGTGCTCACGCGACTGCCGGCGGAGCTGCGGCCCTCGGACGAGCGCTGGACGGGGCTGGTGGGGAGGATGCTGGAGACGATCGACGCCCCGGCGCCGGACCTGCCGACCATGGCCCACTCGGTCGGCGGCCTGTTCCGCCTGGGAGGGGACCTGGTGCCGGCGGCGAAGCTGCGCGAGCTGGCCGGACGGCTGCTTCGGCTCGACGAGCTGGCGCACTGGGAGCCGGGTTGGTTCCAGGCCTACGGCGGCCGCGTCGAGGCGGCCGCGGTGGGGCTGGAGGTGCTCTCCGATGTCGCCCCGGATGCCTACGAGTCGCTGCGCCGCGAAGCGGTCGGGTTCCTGCTGTCGCTCGACGACACGTGGGGCGAGTGGCACAACTCGCGGAGCGCGGCGTTCGCCATCCGGGCCCTGCTGGCGCTCGATCCGGCGCCCGACGGCGCCGCCGGGGCGATCGTGGTGTCGGTCGACGGGCGGGAGGTGCGACGGGTGGACGTCTCCCCGGCGGACTCGTTCGCCGACGCGCTCGCGCTGCGGTCGCTCGAGCTGGAGCTGGCCGCGGGCGGCGGCCACGAGGTGTCGGTCGCGTTCGACGGACGCCCGGAGGCGCGGGTGCGGCTGGAGCTCGAGCGCTGGGCGGTGGCCGACGCGTCCGCCTCGTCCTCGCCGGCCGCGGGGGGCCGCCGGCTTGCCGTCTCGCGCGCGGCCGTCGGGACGATGGCGCCGGGCGTGCCGGCGACGATCACGCTTTTTGCGGAGGCAGAGGGCGCGGTCGGTCCCATGGTCCTCGTGCAGCGCCTCCCGCCGTTCGTGCACGCCGAACGCTCGTCGCTCGACGCGCTGGTCGAGAGGGGGGACGTCGCGGGCTACGACCTGGTCGGGGACGAGGTACGGATCTACGTCTCGATCCGCGCGCGGATGGAGGCGGCGTTCCGCATCGCGGCGGACCGCGAGGAGGAGGTGACCCTGCCGGCCGCGGAGGCGCTGGCGCTCTTCCATGCGGACATTCGCGCCCGCACGGGGACGGCACACCTGTCGATCGACTGACTTCCCTACTTCTTGGTCGGATCGGGGACGGTGGGACCGATCGCGGCGACGGTTTCGCGGGCGCGCTTGGAGGCTTCGGTCGCGGCCTTGCGCAGCTCCTCGGCGATCTGGCTCGCCTGCTCCAGCGTGCCTTTCATCGCCCGAGCCACCTCGTCGATCGCCACGCCGACGTGCTCGACGCCCTGCTTCTGGAAGCGTCCCATGTCGGTCACGAGCTGCTCCCATCGCGACCACTGCTCGTCGGCGACCTTCTTCCACTCGGCGAACGCCGCCTTCGTCTGGTTCATCGTGTCGTTGATCTTCTCGTTCATCGTTCTCCTCCCTTCCTTCCACCCGCGGGGAGGTCATTCCCCCGGTGTTTGATGCGCTGCAACATGCGTCATGGTGCGGCCGTTGTCAACTGGATTGTGCATTGCCGTCATCGTTGATGATGTCCGTTGAATAACATGCACATACGGACACGATAGACCGCCATGTGGGGTGTGCGGAGCTTGAGCAAGGCGGAGGATTGTCGTTTTGCGAATGCGTGAACGACGACGACGACCACGACCACGCTACGGTTCGTGGCTGTGAGGGCGCCCTGCTCAAGCCTTTGGGCCGAGCTTCCGCAACAGGCGTTCGATGCGGGGGCGCAGGCCGTCGGGACCGGGTGAGCGGCCGAGCGGTCGGGGCTCTTCGGCGAGCGGCGATTCCGCGGGTGGGTCGGGGGCTGCGGAAGCGTTCTCGGGTGGTTCGTCGCCGTCGGGCGCGCCGACGGACGGCTCGCCGTCGCGCACTTGGTCGCCTGCCGGTGTTTCGTCGCGGGTCGTGGGCTTCTTGTCGGTCGCTGGCTCGACGGGGCCGCCCACGCCCGGCACGGCGTGGGCGAGGCCGCGAAGGAAGTTGGCGACGGGCTGGGTCCAGAGCTGTCCCGCGGTCACGATCTGGCGCGTGAACGCGGCGAGGAACGCGGCGAAGGGGGCCTGTTCGATCGTCCCCTGGGTGCGGATGATCACGTGCAGCAGCTCGACGGGGAGCATATCGAGCGCTTCCTGGCGTTCGAGGATCACCTGGGTCAGGACCTGCCGGGTGATGTCCTTGCCGGAGGCGGCGTCGGCGACCCGGACGGCCGCGCCCTCCTGGACGATGCGCGCCAGCTCCTCGAGCGTGATGTACCGGCTCTGATGGGTATCGTACAGCCGGCGGTTGCCGTACTTCTTGATCCGGAAGGTGCCGTTCTCCGCCCGGTCGCCGTCGCTCATCGCCCTCGTCCGTCCGCCGCTCGCGTTGCGGCGCCGCTCCAACCTAACCGAGCGGGACGCGGGCTGCAACCGCGGCCGAAACGCGGCCTGGGGCGTGCTACAGTCCGCGGCGACGGCGGCAACGGCGTCTCGGTCCCGCCGGGGAGAAGCGTCATGAGCGAGCGGAAGTCGCCCTTCGGGGAGTTCGCTGCGGTCGGCGTCCAGATGGCCCAGGCCTGGGAGAAGGTGCTCGAGTCGTTCTGGCAGGGGTTGCTCGGCGACCCGAAGCGGCTCGCCGAGCTGGCCGCGAAGATGGCGCAGGCCGTGCGCGGGGCGGCGACCGTCGGCGGCGGCGTCCGGCCCGAAGATGTGGCGGAGCTGACCCGCGAGCTGGAGGCATTCGGAGCGCGCCTTCAGGTCGTCGAAGACCGGCTGCGCTCGCTGACCGAAAACGTCGCCTCCCTGATCACGTACCTCGAGGCTGCGTCGCGCGAACGTCCGAGCCAGGGGTAGACAGTGCCGGGGGGACTTACGTGCTTCGGAAACCTCGCGTGATGCGTTCGCGGCCCTGCGTGGCCGCCTACCGCGACAGCAAGGTCTGCAGCAGCGCGAACAGGAAGCGCACGCGTTCCTGCTCGGACCCGAAGGACTTCGGGCGGTAGCAGCGGTCGACGGCGCGATCCAGCTCGCGGTGCGCCTTGACCAGATCGCGCGCCATGCACAGCGGGTCGTACAGTTCGGCGGGGGTGTCGGCCGGGGCCGCCTTGCGCGCGGCAAGAACCCGCCGCGCCGCATCTTCCACCGCGCGGCGGGGCTTGTCAGATGCCGGCGAAGGCCATGGGAAGTTGTTGTAGACGATGCGGCTCGAGTATTGGAAGTCGGACTTCATTCGCCCGCAGGTGTAGCGCATCCATGCCATGTGCATCGCGGACGACAAGACGCCGAAGTCGAACAGCGTCGCGTCGGCGATGATCAGCGCGCTGCCGTTGGCAATGACGGACGGCGGGAAGAAGCCGATTGGGAGGTAGTACCGCGTCTCGGAGGAAACCTTGGGGATGAGCAGGTATCGGGTTCGCGGCTGCCGGATCTCGCCGAACAGATGCGGTACCTTGGCCAACTCCCTCGTCTCGGCCCTCCCGCTCTCGCTCCGGGCCCTGCGGACCGCCGCGATCCGCTGGATGACGGTCGGCGATTCGCGCAGGAGCGAGGACGGGGCATCAACCAGCCACAGGCACCAGCGCCGGGTGCCGTTGAGGAACTCCTCGCTGCCGACGAACGGGCGGATGTGCGGCCCCAACGCCCGGCTCTCGCCCAGGATCCGGCTCCGGTCCTCCTCGGTCAGAATCAGGTTCCCCGGTCCCTTGTCGCCCTTGCGCCGGTCGTTGGCCATGCTGCCGTAGGAGATGCGCGGACCTCCGCCGACCTGGATCGAGCGCTTGGTCAGGAGGACATTCGGTGCATCGGCCAGATAGGGATTGATGTTGGACGCGGCGAAGACGTGCGGCTCGCCCCTCGGGTCCTCGTACTCGTAAAGCGTCCGGCGCGTTGCGTTGCATGCCGCGAACCCGACGATCACCACGTGCACGTGCGCCTTGCCGCGCGCCTCGCTCTCCCAGGCGAATGTTCGGTGCGCGAAGTGGATGCGCAGCCCGTACCGGTCGAGCAGGGCCTTCCACAGCACGCCGACCTGCTCGCCCTGGGTGATCGAGTTCGTCGACACGAAGGCGACCTTCACCTTCGTGCCGCGGATGTAGTCCGCCGCCTTGCGATACCAGCCGCAGACGTAGTCCAGGACGCCGGCCCCCTGGACGTCGCCGAACAGGCCCGCCAGGTCTTCCTTCTGCTGCGGGTTCTGCTCCTTCTTGCCGACAAATGGCGGGTTCCCCAGGACGTAGGTGCACCGCGCGGCCGGCAGGACGTCGCTCCAGTCGATCCTCAGGGCATTGGACTGGACGATGCGCGGCGACTTGCGGAGCGGGAGCCGGGCGTACGGCTCGCCGGTCGTTTCCGAGAAGCGCAGGTTCATCTGGTGGTCCATGAGCCACATGGCCACCTCGGCGATCCGTACCGGCCACTCGAGGATCTCGATCCCGAAGAAGGCGTCGACGTCCACCATCGGCAACGGCAGCTCCTGCTGGCCCTTGCCGTTGAGGAGCGCAAGCACCTCCATTTCCAGCAGCCGCATTTCGCGGTAACTGACCACGAGGAAATTCCCGCAGCCGCAGGCCGGGTCCAGGAAGCGCAGCGACGCCAGCTTGTCCCGGAAGCGGCGAAGCGTGGTCTTGTCGCCCTTGGCCCGCTGGAACTCCGTCCGCAACTCGTCCAGGAACTGTCCTCGGATGACCTTCAGGATGTCGCGCTCGCTCGTGTAGTGTCCCCCGAGCTGTCGGCGCTCGCGCGGCTCCATTACCTCCAGGAACAGCGACCCGAAAATCGCAGGCGAGATGCGCGACCAGTCGAACCTCGTACAGGCGAGCAGCGCGTTGCGCATGTCGCGGTTGAACTCGGCGAAGCCGAGGTCCTCGGCGAACAGGTCCCCATTCACGAACTGCAGCGGCGCGAGCAACTCGTCGAGATTCCGCTGGCGCTCGTGCACCGGCGTGTTGAGCACCTGGAACAGGTGGGCGAGCTGGGAACCGAGATCGGACCCGTCCTCCCGCGTCTTCTGCTCCAGGAACAGCCGGAACGCGTCGCGCTCGAAGATCCCCGTGTCCTCCGCGAAGAGGCAGAACACCATCCGCACCAGGAACCGCTCCAGCGCGTGGCCGCGGTAGCCGCCCTCCGCCAGCGCGTCGTGCAGCCGGCCCATGATCGCCACCGCGCGGAGGTTGATCGGATCCTGGTCCTCGAACTTGTGCTGCTTGTAGCCGGGGATGAACGCGAAGGCCCTGATGCATCGGTGCAGATCCGCCAGCGGGAATTCCAGGGTCTGTACGGAGAAGTCGCCGACCTTGGGATGGGGTCCGCTCTCCTCCGGCTCCAGGTCGTGCAACGCAATGCGCGCGAAGTCCGACACGATGACGTAGCGCGGGACCTCTTCGGTGCGACCGTCGCGAACCAGATCCTGGATGTAGGCGAATGCTTGAGAACGCGCAGCGCCGAGATCCAAGCCTCGACTCTTGTGCTCGACCAGCAGGATCCCGCGCCAGAACAGATCGATGTAGCCGTAGTGACCGGAGATGCCGCGCACGGGCTCCTCGAAGCTGGCCACCGTCCGGCGGCGCACTCCGAACACGTCGAAAAACTCGTTCCAGAACGTCTGCTTCTCGGCCCGCTCGCTCCCCGCCTCGGACCATTGCTGGCCGAAGCGGACCGCGCGTTGGGTGATCTCCCGCCAGCCCAGCGGCATGTCTGGTTCATACCAGGGGCGCCGTCAATTCGGAAGAGAGAACGACCGCCGCTTCAGGTCCGACGGCTCGACCTGCACCCGGTCCGCGTCCGGACCAAGAACCAACAACCAAGAACCAACAACAACTCCCCCCCCACTCCTCCGCCCGCGGCCCGGCACGAGCATCCCCCGCCGCCCGAAGGCGCTCCTGCGTCGCCGCCCGCCTCGTCCGGAACGTCCTCCGCCCCGTCCACCTCGCCGCCGTCCCCGCCGTCCTCGGGCGGGTTCGCCAGGTCTCCCTCGCGGTAGGTCACGACCTGGTCGGCGTCGACGTCCGCGTAGTCCTCGACGAGCCCCGACGGCCAGCGGATCGAGACCGTCGCGGCCTGGGTCGCGCTTCCCAGCCCGAAGTGCAGGATGAGCGAATTCTGCACGCCCGTGCCGCTCCCGCCTTCCACCTGCCGCAGCATCGTCCGACCCCCGGCCGTGACGGCGACCTGGGCCCCGATCGCTGCCGCGTTCGAGTCGGTGCCGGCGAGGCGCACCTCGAGCCAGTGCCCCGCGTCGGGCGTGCGGTTGAGCCAGAACGAGCGGGTCGCCAGGTCGAGCCGGCCGTCGCGATCGGCATCGGCCCAGGCGCAGCCCCAGCCGTTGTCCACGTCGATCCCCGAGGGGTAGGTCGCGTCGGTGAACGTGTTGTCTCCGTCGTTGCGGTAGAGGAACGAGCGGTACCCGACGTAGATGTCGGTGAGAAAGAGGTCGATGTCCCCGTCGTTTTCTACGTCGCCCCAGGCCGGGTTGGAGTGGGTCTCGCTGTAGGCGATGCCGGCTTCCTCGCGGATGTCGGTGAACAGGAAGTCGGGCGCGCCGGACGAGACGTAGAGCATGCTCTTGTCGGAGAAGGTGATGAAGCGGGGATGGGCCAGGTTGGCGACGAAGAGGTCCCAGTCGCCGTCGTTGTCGACGTCGCCCCAGGCCGCACCGATCGAGTGGCCCCAGGCTCCGCTCGCCGGGATGCCTTCCGTGCCGTTCGCTCGCGCGATTTCCTCGAAGGTCCCGTCGCCGCGGTTGCGGTAGAAGAAGTTCGGGTTCAGGCGGTAGTTGGCGACGTAGAGGTCGAGGTCGCCGTCGCGGTCGTAGTCGGCCCACGACACGCCCCGGCCACACCGGGCCCGCGTCGCGACGACGCCGGCCGCGGCCGTCGCGTCCGCGAACGTGCCGTCGCCCTGGTTGCGCCACAACTGATCCGGCGTGCCGACGGAGAGCGCCCCGGCCGACCATTCCACGGGCTTCTCGTAGTTGGCCACGTACAGGTCGACGAAGCCGTCACCGTCGTAGTCGCCCCACGCCGCCGCCTCGCTGGGCAGGTAGTCGTACGGCCGGCCCGCCTCCTCCGACACGTCCGTGAAGGTGCCGTCGCCCTCGTTGCGCCACAGCCGGTCGTGCTCGCGCACCCCCGACGGCGGGAGGCAGAACCCGCCGGAGCAGGTGTGATCGTCGTGCGTCTCGCCGCAGGCATAGGTGCCGTCGGGGTTCGTGACGATCGTGCACCACGTGCAGTCCGCATCCTCCGTGCAGTCGCGGTAGTAGTTGTTGACCGTGGCGTAGAAGTCGAGATCGCCGTCGTTGTCGAAGTCGGCCCACACGCCGCCGTTGGTCGGGTGGCCGCCGATGCCCGCGGCGTCGGTGACGTCGGCGAACGACGCGTCGCCGTCGTTGCGGAACAGGCGTCCGCCGTCGACCAGCAGGTCGTCGTCGCCGTCGCCGTCGCAATCGCCCCAGGCCATGCGCCCCATTCCCGCCGGCAGGCCCGACGCGGCGGTGGCGTCCTCGAAATCGAACTCGGTGCGGACGTCGAAGTACTCGACGTGCGCGCGGGCAAGCGCGTCGAGGTACCTCGGCGGAGTGGACGAATCGATGATCTGGTACCAGTTGCCGCCGATCCGCGCCAGGCTGCGGGGCTCGTCCGAGCCGCTGCCGTCCCACGACAACTGGCACGCCGGGTCCTGCAGGACGTGGCCGACGTAGAAGTGATGCGGTGGGTCCAGCACCACCGCGCCCGCGGGGAGATCGAAGGAAACCCACCCCGCGGCATCGACCGTCTGCTCCTCCTCCCACAGCGGATGGTCGACGTCGGGCGCATTGCCGCCGTCGTCCGGCCACACCGCGGCGTGCAGCGTGCAGCCCCCGGCCACCGTGTACAGCTCGACCGACAGCAGGCGCGCCGGATGCTCGGGCGTCATCCGCGTCACCTCGATGTCCCCCGGCGCCAGATCGCGCAGGGACCCCGAGGGCGTGCCGTCGTCGTAGATCAGGTCCGCCGGCTGGGCGTGCGCCGCGCCCGCGAGGGCCTGCACGAGGGCGACGACGAGGACCGGCGCAAGTCGCGCGAGCCGGACGGACGTGCAGCGTTGACCGTGCATGGCATTCCTCCTGGGCGCCAAGGATACCACGGCAAGGCCCGCGCCCGTGCCCGGACTCATGACTCACGACTCACGACTTCCCCCGCCTCATTACTCCCGTTGCTCGAGGCGGATGGCGATGGTGCGGCTGCGTAGCGCCACGAAGTAGCCCTCGTACCGCAGGAAGCGGTCGTCGGGCGGTTCGACCGTGACGGTCAACGTGCGGTCCGCCCGGGGCAGGTCGATCGTGTTGTAGACCCCCACGGGCCGGCCGTCCACGTGCACGACGGCGTTCGGCGGCCGAACGGCGAAACGCAGGCGCACCATCCCGGGCGCCGGCGCAGGCAGCGTCACCCCGGGAGGCGAGGCGGGCTCGTACGGCTCCGCCAGGCCGTCGGGCCCCCCGCGGCCGTCGGGCCAAGCCGCGACCGGCGGCAGTGCAGAGACCGCGAAGGGAGACAGGGGATCCTCCCACACGGCCGCGCCGCCCGAAGCCTCGAGCGGCGGCGCCCCAGGCCCGGCGTCTCCCGGCGCCTCGACGAACCCGGCATCGGCCGCCGACCCGGCCGTCCCCGCGCCGGCTCGCGCGGAAGGCCCGACCGCCACGAAATCCCCGTCGGTCGTCCCGGCGGGCGGGCCGGCCGTCCCCGACGAGACGCCCGATGGCCTCGCCCGCAGAAGCAGGAATACGGCCGCTGCAGTCGCCGCCACGCCCAGCGCGAGGTCGATCCACTGGCCCCGCGGGCGGGGCGACAAGCTGGGGCGCGGCGCCGCGGGCATCGACTCGCGTTCACCGGGTGGTTCGGAAGCGACGAGGCGGTCGAGCGGGCGAAGACTAGGGCGGGTGGGCGGTCGTGAGGAAGGTCGCCGCGGGGGGGCCGACGACCTTCGCTCGGCCGGTCCGGGCGGTTCGGAGGAGGGGCGGAGGGTCGCGGGCGGCGTTTCCGATCTTCGCAGCGTCGGGTCGGGAGGCCCCGAAGAGGGGAGGGGTGCGGCCGGCGGCCTCGAGGACGTGCGGGCCGGGGCCGCCGGCGGCTTCGAGGACGTTCGATCGGCCGCCGCGGAAGACGGCGCGGACGAGACGGCGCGACCCGCGGACGAGGCGCGGTCCGTGCCGGCCGGCGGTCGGACGGACGGTCGCGAGGCGCGCCCCTCGCCGGTCGAGGCTTCGAATTCGAGCAACCGGCGGCGGAACGCCTCGGCGGACGGGTAGCGCTCGGCAGGTCGTCGCCGGATTGCCAGCGAAACCGCCTCGGAGAGCATCGGCGGGATGGTCGCGATCCAGTCCCGCGACGAGCGGTACTCGCCCGAACCCTCGCGGTCACACAGGCGCTCGACCCACAACGCCTCGGGGTTGCTCGCCTTGAACGGCAGGCGGCCGGCGAGCAGGTGGTAGAGGATCATGCCGGCGCTGAAGACGTTGCCGGTGACGTCCGCCGGTCGCTCGGAGAACGCCTCCGGCGGCGCGTAGCCCGGCTGCAGCACGGTACCGGCCGACTCCGGCACCTGGTCCGTGAGGTCCGCGGTCGCGACCGGGCGGCCGAGCCCGAAGCCGACGAGCTTCACGCGGGGCTTGCCGTCCGGACCCGGGACGAGGAACACGTTCTCGGGGCGCAGGTCGTGGTGGACGGCGCCGCCGCGATGCGCCGCCGACAGGCCTTCCAGCATCTGGATCGCGATGCGGACGGCGGCCGCCTCGCGGAGCGCGGGTCCGTGCGTCAACCGATCGTCCAGCGTCTCGCCCAGGAGCGGCTCCAGCACCACGAAGGCCGTCGCCTCGGCCGTCGGCGCTTGCAGGCTGCGGAGCTCCGCGACGTGCGGGTGCCGAACCGACTTGAGGGCGTCGGCCTCCCGCTGGAAACGCGCCAGGAAACCGTCACCGGTGGACACGTCCCGGTCCACGACCTGCACGGCGACGGCGCTCCGGGACTCGCCATGCTCGGCCTCGTAGATCCCGGGCGGTCCAAGCGGCCGGACGAGCCGGTAGCCGGGAATCGTGGGGGGTACGCGGCTGCGGTGTGGTTCGGTCATCGTCTTCGCGGGCTGATGTGCGACTCGACGGTATCGAACCGGCCCCCGCTTCGAGCCGCAGGAGCGCACATGCCGTCCGGCAGTGTAGGTGCGAAGGGGGGCGGGATCAACGATCGGGAGTCGATGGTGGAAGAATTCTTGGTTCTTGGTTCTTGGTTCTTGGTTGGTCGTCCGGGTCGAGTTGTTGGTCCGGGCGGAGGCCTGGGCAGGCCGCGGGCGGGCGCGGTTGCGGAGTGCGGTGTGGTAGGGTAGACGAATGGCGACGCTGCGGCGGCCCGCACGCGCGTGGAGGGGGCCGAGCGGCGGGAGGAGGTCGTGCCGATGACGACCCGGTGGAGCGGACGGTCAGGTTGCGGTGGGTCGGGCGACGCGGAAGTCGGTCGCCCGCGGAGCAGTCGAGTGCCGGGGAGCGCGCGGCTCGCGGGCGCATGGGTGCCGGCCCTGCTCGCGGTGGCGTTGCTCGGCTGGCCGGCCGCGGCCGCGGGCCAGACCCGGGCGGAGGAGCGCGAGGCGCGAGCTCAGCTCGAGCGGGGGACCGAGGCGTTCGAACGGCAGGACTACGCCGCGGCGCTCGAGGCGTTCCGGAAGTCGTACGAGCTGAACCCGCGGCCGGCGACGCTGTACCACGTCGGCACGACCCAACGCATGCTCGACGACATCCACGGCGCCCGCGAGACGCTGCGGCGCTTCCTGGCCGATACGGCCGGCGGCGCCGAAGCCCGACTGCGCGGGGAGGCCGAGCGGTCGCTCGAGGAGATGGATGCCCTCCCGTGCTCGCTCATGGTCGAGGTCGACCAGCCGGGCGCCCTCGTCTTCGTCGATGACCTCGTCCGCGGCGTCTCCCCCCTCGCCATCCCCGTCGAAGTCGCGGGCGGGACCCACGCCCTGCGCGTGCGGCTGGCGGGGTTCGTGGAACACACGCAGAACCTGGACCTGCCGGGCGGCGAGTCGGTGACGGTATCGGTCGTGTTGGAGAGGGAGGAGGGCACGGGGGGAGGGGAGAGCGGACAGGTCGGACAGAGCGGGCCAGGCGGAGAGAGTGGGGAGAGTGGGCAAAGCGGGGAGAGTGGGCAGGGCGGGCAGGGGGCCGGCGCCGAGACGGGCGCCGGGGAGGAGGACGAGACCGCCGCGGGCGGGAGTCTGAGCCCCTGGTTCTGGGCGGCGATCGGCGTCGGGGCCGCGACGGGGGTCATCGCGATCTCGACCGGCTCCGCGGCCCTGGCAGACCTGTCGGACTACGAGGACTCGTCGACGCGCGACCGGGCCACGTACGACCGGATCGTGGCGTTGGAGGTAACGACGGACGTGATGATCGGACTGACGGCTGCGGCCGGCGTCGCCGCGCTGCTGGTGGGACTCCTGGTGGAAGAGGAAGAACAACCGCCGGAAGGGGGCGGGCCCGCGGTCGCGATCGGCCCGATGGGTCTGGTGCTTACGTGGTAGGGGTTCTACGCGACGCCGTCCGTGCCGGCCGGCCCCGTCCGGCCCGTCCTGGCGCCACTCTGCGTCTCTGCGTCTCTGCGCGAGACTTCCCCATCGCAGCCCTGGTCCTGCTGGCGGGCGGATGCAGCGTGATCTTCGCGCCGCCGGAGCCGAACGACGAGGACGGCGGGTGCGCGGCGGCGTGCGACGACGGGATCGCGTGCACGGTCGATTCGTGCGATCCGACCACGGGGGCCTGCCGGAACGACCCCCTCGACGAGGCCTGCAGCGACGGCGACCCGTGCACCGGCGTCGAGACCTGCGACGCGACGCGCGGGTGCGTCGCCGGGACGCCGCCGAGCTGCGACGACGGGAACTCGTGTACTGCCGACCGTTGCGATGCGAGCGCTCCGGGCGGCTGCGTCCACGACGCACCGGACGCCGACGGCGACACGTCGCTCGACGCCGCCTGCGGCGGCGACGACTGCGACGACGCGTCCGCGGACGTCCATCCCGGCGCGGCCGAGGTCTGCAACGGCGTCGACGACGACTGCGCGAGCGGGACCGACGACGGCTTCGCGTGCATCGCCGGCGGCTCGCAGACCACGCCGTGCGGCCGGTGCGGCACGCAGTCGCGCGCCTGCGACGCCTCGTGCGCCTGGAGCGGCTGGGGCGCGTGCACGGGCGAGGGATCCTGCACCGCGGACCAGACCGAGTCGCGCGCGTGCTCGTGCGACTCGGCCGACACCGAATCGCGCGTCTGCTCCTCGACCTGCCAGTGGGGCGACTGGCTGGGTTGCCGCGCCTGCGGCCAGGTGGGGGCCGTGTTCCACCAGAGCGATTTCGAGGTCCAGGCGGGAGCGGTCCAGATCTTCGGGCAGTACGTGGTCGATGACGTGTGGGTCTGGGCCGCGCTCGGCGGCTCGGAAGAAGACGACACCTACACCACCACGACGACGCCGTGCCGCGGCGAGGCTCCCCGGACGGTCGCCGGCGGGTGGGACATCGAACGCAAGCGTGTGGACGACCGGAACGTCCGCCTCCTGGTCCGCGGCGTCTCGGATCGCGACTGCGGGGAAGGGGGGCAGGCGGTGAACGCCGGCGAGATCCGGGTCTACGCTCCGTGGACGATCGTGATGCCGCCGGTCGCTTGCGAGGTGACGCTCGATACGCTGGCCAGCGGCGGGCGGGAGATCCCGACCTGGTGCACCGTCGATCCCGCGGCCGGGACGATCTCGTGGCAGTCCGGCTCGGTGTGCGACGGCTGCTGCGACTGCGCCGAGGCCGCTTCGGTGAACATCGAGGTGACGGTATCGCGGCCTTGAGGGGGCGGGGGGTCGGGGGCTG
The DNA here is from genome assembly GCA_016218815.1 of Deltaproteobacteria bacterium. Classification (GTDB taxonomy): domain Bacteria; phylum Myxococcota_A; class Polyangia; order DRWM01; family JAAZOP01; genus JAAZOP01. Next base: position 288,689 of record JACRCX010000025.1, on the reverse strand, counting down.
ATCAGGGGCGACCGAGGCTCCGCAGCCAGTCGTCGGCGAGGGCCGTGGGATCGAAACCCGTCTCGGTCCGGATTGCGTCCAGAAGGTCGTTCATCCGCGCGGCCTCGCCCACGTGACCGGAGAAGAAGACCCGCAGGACGTGATCCAACTCGTCCGCGCCGATCGCGTCGGCCACCGCCCGGAAGAAGAACGCGCCCTTGACGTACACCGCGTCGGAGAACAGCCCGTCGGCCAGGACGTCGACCTCGCCGCAGCCGTCGGGCAGCACCACGATGTCCCCGCTCCGGAAGACCGCGTCCAAACGACCGTCGTATTCCGCCCACGCCGCCGCTTCCGCTTCCGGGCCGATGGCCTGCCCGGCCGCCCGCGCCGCCAGATAGGTCGCCGTCCCCTCCGACAGCACGAGGTCCTCCCAGCAGGCGATGCGGACGCCGTCCCCGTACCAGCCGTGGGCCGCCTCGTGGACGTGCACGAGAGGCATCGCCATGGCCAGCACGTCGACGTGCCAGTACGGGTGGTGCTCCATCCCGCCGATCGCTCCGGGAGGCCAGTCGACGGCCACCGCGCCGGCGCGAGCGCCGAACGCGTATGGTCCCAGAGTCCGCTCGTACCAGTCGAAGACGGCGACCAGGTCCGCGGTGCCCGTCGCGGCTGCGGTCTCCCCGCCCGGCAGCGTCCACACCCCGACCTCGGTGCCGGCGGGGGTCGTGCCCAACGACTCGTAGGCGTAGTCCCCGACCGCCCAGGCGACCTGGTACGACGGTGCGTCCGTCGGAATCGTCTCCGGGTAGACGGCGACGAGCCCCTCTCCGGGGTTGGCGACCGCCAGGTCGAAGGTCAGTCCGTCCGACGGATCCGAGTGGCACGGGAAGAGATTGCCGCAGTAGTACGGCCAGATCAGCGTCGAGCCGTTGCGCATCCAGCCGTCGAATGTCCCCGGGCGCTCGGGGAAGGAGTACGCGACGACGAGGTCGAGGACATCGCCGAGGAGGACGTCGAGGTGCGCGTCCACGAGGGCATAGGGCAGCGGACCGTCCGGACCCCGGACCTCGTGGATGTCGAGTGCCCCGACCTCGAACGACGCGCTCGCCGATTCCGCCGGCGCCAGCTCGATGCTCGCCGTCGCCTCGCGCGTCGCCAGGTCGACGGCCAGAGCGGTGTGGCGGATGTCGCGCGACGGATCCGGGGGGATCGGGCCGCCGTCGGCATCGGCATCGGCATCGGCACCGGCGTCTGCATCCGCGTCCGCATCCGCGTCCGCCCCCGCTTCCGCCTCCGCTTCGGCGGACACGTCGGCATCGGCCGCGGGCGTCGCGCCGTCGTCGCAGGCGAGGCCCCTCGATGCGAGGATGCAGAGAACCGGCCACCAACGGCTTCCCGAGGGCGAGTTCATGGGGCGGGAGGGTAACATTCCGCTGCACGCTGCGCCATGACAGCGGGCGAACCGCAGCCCGGCCTGAAGCCTCATCGGTGTCCATCGGTGTCCATCGGTGGTTCCGCCTGTCCCGGTCGCGGCGGTCCGGCAGCGGGCCGCCGATTGATCGGCGCCGTCCGTCGCGGTACAAGGACCGGCCATGGCCGGACGCACCTTCGCCATCGGGGATCTTCACGGGGACCTCGCGCCGCTGGAAGTGCTGCTCTCGCGCTTCCCGCCGCTCGACGCGCAGGACACCCTGGTCTTCCTGGGAGACTACGTCGACCGCGGGCCCGACTCGCGGCGCTGCGTCGACTTCGTGCGGAGCGAGCTGCCGCAGCGGACGCCGGCGCGGATCGTCGCCCTGGCGGGGAACCACGAGGACGCGTGGGTGCGGGTGGTGGATTTCGGCTGGCCGGAGTTCATCTACCCGCCGGGCAACGGCGTGCTCGAGTGCTACCGTTCGTACGTCGGAGGGCCGCAGCCGCAGCCCGGCGAGACGCCGACGGCGGAAGAGCAGGTGGCGATCGTGCGCGGCGGGTTCTTTCCGCCGGAGCACATCGCGTGGTTCCGCGCCTTGCCGCTGTGGTACGAGGACGAGCACGCGATCTACGTCCACGCGGGACTGCCGCAGCAGGACGGGCGGTTCCCGCATCCCTCCGAGGTGAACCCCGCGGTGGCCATGTTGTGGGTGCGCGAGGAGATCTTCTTCCGCGAGTACCGGGGCAAGCACGTCGTGATCGGGCACACGACGACGAACGAGCTGCCGCAGGAGCTGAGCAAGTACACGCCCGCCGACCCCAACGATCTCTGGGCCGGCGACTACGTCACCGCGCTCGACACCGGCTGCGGCAAGGGCGGCTTCCTCAGCGGCTTCGAGCTTCCCGCACGCCTGGTCTACGAGTCCCGCTAGCACGTGCAATCGACCAGACGGGACGCAACGCTTCGAGCGCCCTGCGCGATGGATGCCTGCGCCCCGGGGCGGCGATGCAGGGCCCCCGGCCGGGAGGATCGGGCGATGGAGAAGGACGATCTGCGGGAGAGGCTCGAGCGGTTCCGGGTGGACTACGCGAACTCGGTCGAAGCGGGCCGGGCACTGGCGGTCAAGGCGGCGCCCGGCGGTGACCTCGAGCGCTGGATGCGCTCGTGTCCGCCGGGCGTGCTTGCGGCGGCGCGACGGGAGCAGGTGGCGTTGTCGAGGGAACTCGAGGCCGACGCGCCGCGGCCGCGGCCGAGAACAGCCCGGCCGGCGGGCGGCGCGCCGAAAGCGCGGCTCACGCCCGAGGACTTCGCGGTCCGGACCATGGAACGGTGAGCGCGATGCCCGCGAACCAGCCACCGACGAAGGACGGACTCCTCGCGTTCGCCGCGCTCGACGTGGCCGGCGCGGTCGGGATGGACCGGGCGGAGGTGCGCGCGTGGCGGGTCCTGGGCCGGGCCAGGCTGGCGGCCGGCGAGGCGGAAGCGGCGAACGACATCCTCGCGTACGCCTGCTTCCTGGCGCCCGACGACGCCGAAGCCTGGGAGTTGCTGGGGGCGGCGAGGCTCGCGTTGAGGCGGCCGCGGGAGGCCTGGACGGCGCTCGCGGCCGCGCTCGCGCTGGAGCCGACGTGGAAACGGGCGGTACTGGCGAAGCTCTGCGCGGATGCGGACGGCAGTCAGGAGGCGGCCGAACGGTGGCGCGAGGTGGCGTGGCGGCTCGCGCCGGAGGACGACGGGGCTCGGGCCGCACTCGTGCGCGCCGTGGGACCGGAGGACGGAGGTACGCGATGACGATCGGAGCCGTGGGGATCGGCGCCGGATGGTCGGCGACAACGGAGGTCGAGGAGCCGGGAGCGGGCGGGGTGGACGGCGGGATGGCGCTCGACGAGGCGGACGGTGTGGCGGACAGGGCCATGGAAGTGGTGCTGGCCGGCGAGTCGGAGTTCGCGGACGCCGCGACGCACGACGCGCAGACGGCGGCACGGCAGGCGGCGGAGCGTCGGATCGAGCAGCGGACGAAGATCCGGGAGATCCAGAAGCGGATCGCCGAGGCGCAGGCGAACAAGTCGTTCTGGGACAAGATCGGCGAAGCATTCACGTACATCGGGGCCGCGATCGCCACCATCGGGAGCGTGGTCGCCTCGGCGCTGTCGTTCGGGAGCGCCGCACCCCTGGGGCTCGCCGGATCCGTCGCGATGTGGTCTGCCATCGCCGGAGCCGGAGCCGGCGTCGTCGCGGCGGGGTCGCACTTCGGCGCCGCGTCGCTGGGGACCGACGCCGCGAACCTCCAGGCCGACGAGATGGCCGTGGACGACGCGATGGCCATGACGCACGACCAGCTCGGCCAGGCGCAGGCCTTCGCGCAGGCGATCGTGGACACGGAGGATGCGTTGCGGCAACAGGCGCTGTCGTGGATTCGCAACGAGGACGGCGGCAGGCAGGCGAGCGTGTCGGTGCCGCGGTAGCGTGATGGTTGTTGGTTGTTGGTTCTTGGTTATTGGTCTCGGAGGTGGGGGACGGGGCGGTTGGAAGGGATTGGACCGAGGGGGAGGGGAGGAGGAGTCGTCATGGGAATCGGGGCGGTGGGCTCGGCGAGCGGGACGGGGTACGGGGGAGCCTCGGAAGCGGTGGAGGGGACCGGGGAGCCTGCGGCGATCGGAGGGACGTCGGTGGCGGACGTCGCGGAGGTCATGGTCGAGGCCGATCGGCAGCAGCGGCAGGCGGCGCGCGAGACGGCGCGAAGCCTCTCGGAGGCCGCGCATCGCGAGCGGCTCGAAGCGATCGCGGAGAAGCGGGAGGCGGCCGACGACAACATGGGCTCGGCCATCCAGGCGCTCTGCATCGGCCTCGGCTCGGCGGCGCTGCAGGCCGTGTCCGCGGGAGCGGGGGCCGCGGCGACGTCGGCGACGCAGGGAGCCGCCGAGGCGGCGCAGGCCGGCGACGCGGCATTGCAGGCGTCGCTGCAGGCGGAGGCGGCGACGGCGCAGGCCGCGGCCGACGCGTGCGCGATCACGGACAAGCTCTTGCAGGGGACGGGGAAGGCGATCGACCCGTACGCATGGGCGGCGAGCGATCACGCGATCGAGGCGGACGTTCATACGGACCTGGCGCAGCTCGCGCAGGATCGTTCGTCCCGCGCGGACTCCGACGCGGAAGCGGCCCGCGGCTCGCGTCGCGCCCACGTCGACGCGCTGACCAAGGCGCTCGACCTGCAGGACCGCGGGATGACGATCGCGATCGGGCGCGAGTCGGCCTAGCGACGGCGGCGGGGCCCTACGGCTCGACGTTCACGGCGGAGCCGGAGAAGGTGCCCGTGAGGGTCCAGGCTTCCTCCCCGCCCACGGTCGTGTCGGGCTCGTCGTCCCAGGGCCGCGGGCTCGTGCAATCGTCGGTCATGTCGGCCGGCGTGCCGACGTCCCCCGAGATCAATCCGCACAGCGTGATGCCCAGGGTCGGGATCGGCGTCGCCATTGCGTCGGAGACCGTGACCCGCGATTCCAGCGCGCCGGCGTCGACGCACGTGCCCTCGACCTCGTCGCACGAGCCGATGGCGAGCCGCCCGGACAGGAACGTGCCGTGGATCGACAGCTCGCGCAGGGGGAGGACCGTCAACGGCTCGCGAGGCCAGGCCGTGCCGCGCGCCCACAGCGCGACTCGCGCGACGGGTATCGGTGCGCCGGCCATGGCGAACTCGAGGCCGGACTCCGTCATCGAGGTGTCGGCCGGGGGGTACTCGGTCGCCAGGTAGGCGTACGTGCAGTCGCGCTCCGGCACCTTGTGGCCGGAGCCGGTGGTGACGGCCAGCGTGCCGGTGCCCAGGCCCGTGAACCGTGTCAGCCAGACGAACGATTCGGCCTGGAGCAGATCGTTCATCAAGTCGGTGAAGATCGCGCCGGCCATGGCCGGCGGGGCGGTCATGGCGAGGTGCTCCATGCGAATCACCACCTCGGACGGGTCCGGTGCGGCCGGGCATGCTCCCGTGGGCGAGTCGCCGTTCGCGTCGGCCGCCTCGGCTTCTGCCTCGGTCTCCGTGTCGGCGTCGCCGGACGTGTCGTCGCTCGCGCATCCCGCGCCCAGGAGCGCGGCCACGACCCACCATGGTGCATTCGACGCCATCGAGAGGACCCCCTCACTCTCCCCACCCCACCGGCAGGCTACCACCGCCCGGCGCCGGCGTCGAACCGGTCTCTTGATGTCGTCCGGAGCAGCAGCACGAACCCGCCGGAGGAACGGCGGGTTGACCGAGCTTCCGGTTCGGACTACGAAGGTGAATTGCGGTACACGGGGACGAACGCGGTCAAGACGCGTCGTCCGGGACGTACATCGTGGGCACGCGGGCCGTGACGGAGGGGGAGGCCGTGGCGTGAGCATTCGCATCCTGCTGGTGGACGATCATCGGGTGCTCCGGGAGGGCTTGGCCGCGCTCCTGCGCGGAGAACCGGAGTTCGCGGTCGTCGGCGAGGCAGGCGACGGACGCGTCGCCGAGCGCCTCGCCAGGGATCTCGCGCCCGACGTGGTGCTGATGGACGTCGGTCTTCCCGACCTGAACGGCATCGATGCGACTCGCCGGATTCTCGCCGTCGCACCGGCCACGCGGATCATCGCGCTGTCGATGCACTCGGAGCAGCGCCTCGTGATGGAAATGCTCCGGGCCGGCGCCTCCGGGTACCTGCTCAAGGATGCGGCGTACGATGAGCTCGTGCGGGGCATCCGCACGGTTCTTGGCGGCATGCCGTTGCTGGACCCGCGGCTGGCCCGGGAAGTCATCACGCAGTGCCTGGCGCAGGCGGAATCCAACGGCGCCGCGTCGGCGTTCTCCCTCCTGACGGCGCGACAGCGCGAGGTGCTGCAGCGCCTGGCGGAGGGAAGGAACGTCAAGGAGATCGCGGGGGAACTCGGCCTCAGCGTCAAGACCGTCGAGACCCACCGCGCCCACGTCATGCGCAAGCTGCGACTGCATTCGCTCGCCGAGCTCGTCCGCTACGCGATTCGCGAGGGGCTCACCCCGCTCGAACGCTAGACGCCGGCACCGAATCAGGGATTCCCCGATTCCTGCGGACGGACTCAATGCCGTAGGTTCGGTGTTCATGCTTCGGAGCGAGTCGTGACCCCATGATGCGAGATCGCCCCATCACCGTCCTCCTCACCCACCGGCACCGCCTGACCCGGGAGGGCATCGCCAGCCTGCTGGCGAACCACCCGGACATGACGGTGGTCGGGCTCGCCGAGGACGGCGCCGCGACCGAGCGGCTCGCCCACGACCTCGATCCGGACGTCGTTCTGATCGATCTCATCCTGCCGCGGGCGAACGCCGTCGACACCGCGCGGCGGGTCCTGGCCGACCTGCCGCGAACCAGGGTCGTCGCCTTGTCGGCCCAGGCCGAGACACCGCTGCTCGCGGAAATGCTCCGCGCCGGCGCCTCCGGTTTCGTCGTCCAGGAATCCAGCGGCGAGGAGCTGGCGTCCGCCATCCGCACCGTCGCCGATGGCGGGCGATTCGTCAGCCCTGCGGTCGCCAACACGGTGCTGTCATCCTGCCCGGAGACGCAGGAACCCTCGCCCCGGACCTCCGCTTTCTCGGTGCTCTCCGCCCGCGAGCGCGAGGTGCTGCAGCTCCTGGCCGAGGGCATGAGCGCGAAGGAGATCGCAGGCGCGCTGCACGTCAGTGTCAAGACCGTCGAAACCCACCGCGCGAACATCATGGACAAGCTGGACATCCACAGCATCGCCGGCCTCACCCGCTACGCCGTACGGGAGGGCCTCGCATCGCTGGGTTCGTAGGACGCCGCCAGGCTTCCCAGGGGCGCGTATCGCCCGGCCCGCGGGCGAATCGCTGCTCCGCGGTGCCTCCGTGGGCGGAGCTTGGCGTGTCGCGCCTCAGGTGGTACAGCCGGGAGCGGCTCCCGGGCTTTTCCGGGCGCGGTCGCTCCGGGGCTGCGCGCCCACGGCGACCGGGGAGGGCGGGACCATGACAGACGACTCGAGGACCCCGAAGCCGATCGACGAGGAATTCGCGGCCCTGCGCTCGCGGGTGGCCGAGTTGGAGGTGGCGGCCGCCGAGCGCGAGCGGGAGTCGCAGGCTCTGCTCGAGCCGGGGCGGCAGCTCCGCCTCGTCCTGGACAGCGCCCCCGTCAGCATCTTCGCTTTCGACGATCGGGGCATCTTCACCTTGCACGAGGGCCGGGCCATCGCGGGGACCGGGATGAAACCCGGCGACAATGTCGGGGTTTCGGCCTTCGCGCTCTACGATCGACTCCCGCTCCTGCTGGACACGGGGGTCACGTCGGACGGCGGCACCGTGCTGCGCAGGATCCTCGCCGGAGAGACCATCTCCGCGGAGACCGAGCTGAATGGCAGGATCTTCGACAACCAGTTCGTCCCGCTGCGCGACGCGGAGGGCCGAGTCGTCGGCGGCGTCGGCGTCGCGACCGACATCACGCGCCGCAAGCAGGCCGAGCTCGAGCTGGCATCCAGCCGGCGGAGGCTCCGCGCCCTGAACTACGAACTGTCTCTCGTGGAACAGCGGCAGCAGGCCCGACTCGCCGAACGGCTCCACGACGACGTGGCGCAAAACCTCGCCTTGGCCCTGCTGCGGCTCGGGGAGCTGCGCTCGGACGCGACGTCCCCGCGGTTGGCCGGCCACCTGGACGACGTTCGCGGCCTGCTCGAACAGGCCGTCGCGCAGATCCGCGGCTTGACCGAGCAACTCGAGCCCCCATCCCTCCGGATGCTCGGCCTGGAGGCGGCCTTGGCGTCCCTCTGCGACCAGTTCGGGCGACTCCACGCCTTGCCCTGTCGCTGCGTCGACGAAGGCGGCGCGAAGCCTCTCGGCGAAGCGATCGCCGGCGTCCTCTTCCGGGCCGTACGGGAACTGCTGATGAACGTGCTGAAGCACGCCGCCGCCAGGGCCGTCACGGTCACCATGGCGCGGGAGGCAGGGAGCATCCGGCTCGTCGTGGCGGACGACGGCGTCGGATTCGATCCGTCGATTCTGGCCGAACCGCGCGGCTTCGGCCTGTTCAGCATCCAGGAACGGCTGTCCCACGTCGGCGGAGGCGCCGTGGTCGAGTCCGCGCCCGGCCGCGGCACGCGAGTGACCCTCCGCGCTCCGCTCGCTGCCGGCGCCTAGCAGGCCGCACGCGTGCGCGCGGCCGTCCGGGGCGCGTCGGACGGCGTCCGCCTCGCCGGGTCCCCATCGGCGCCGAGTCCCGCCGGTCTTGTACGTCAACGCCCGAGTGGCCTACGCTGGCGACTGGAGCGGAAAGGGGTGTCGCGATGCACGAAGGACCGTACCTGCGACCGACCGTGACCCAGCGGCTGCGAGGGTTCCTGGGGCATGCCGGAGAGCCGATGCCCGCGTGGGCGACGCTGGACGACGTGTTGGACGCGCTGTGGGTCGCCCTGCACGCACGGCGCGACGATCCCGCGTTCTGGCGCGCTTTCGCCCCGCTGGTCGACGAGCTGCGCGCCGATGCCGCGCGCGATCCCCGCACCGGGCTCGCCGATCCGTCCGCCGAGCTGCTCGGCCGGGCGCGCGTCGAAGACCTCGTGGCGGAGTTGCAGCGTGCGCTCGGCGGATTGCCGTCCCGTCCGGAGCCCGGAGCGTTGCGCCGCGTGCTGCCGCGCCTGAGCGCGCCGTTGGCCGCGTGCCTGCTGCTGTTCGGCGGCGGCCTCGCCTGCAAACGCTCGTCCACGGGCAACGGCTCCACGACCGACGTCGCGCCGCCCATGACCTCGCTGTCCGCGTACGTCGAGCAATCGACACTGACCGAGGATCAGAAGTCCGGCCTGCGCGCGTGCGTCCCGGACCTCGCACCGCAGCGGCACACCGATCTCATGGCGCTGTTTCGTGAGGCGACCCCCGAGGTGATTGCCAGGACCCTCGAGGCGATGCTCCAACCCGGCGCGGAATGCGGACTCCCCGCTCCCGAGGCCGATGCCGGGACGGCAGCGGTCGACCTCGCGGCTCCGCCTCCTCCTCCGCCGCCTCCGGCGGACGTCGCGGGCGGCGCGCCCGGGGAAACCGACGCCGACGGCGTCACGCTCGAGGCCGCTCCGCCTCCTCCGCCTCCTCCTCCTCCCCCGCCGCACTGGGACGGACCTCCGGTCCCCGCCCCAACGTACAAGGGCGTCTCGTTCTCCTGAGCCCGACCTCCGTGACGACGCTCGCGGATCACCCTGCGGAAGACGACGGACGCGACCGACGCTCCCGCCGCCGCGCCGTGGTCCTGCTCGTGCTGCGCGTGGCGGGGTTCCTGGCCATCGCCCTGCTGCTCACCGGTCTGGCCTGGGGCCGGGGACCGTTCCGCCGCGCCGGCGGGTTCTCCCCGACCTCCGGCCTGGTCCTGCCCGAAGGCACGGCCGAGCGTTTCGCTCCCTACTCCACGCCGGAGCCCGACGAACGTTGGGGCGGTTGCCGGCTGGACGGCGTCGCCGTCGAACTCGACACGTTCCACTTCGACTTCCGCTGCCCGCCCGCCGCGGCCCTCGCCGTCGAGCTCTGGCTGTCCACCGGCGGCGGGGAACGCTACCGGATCCGCGCGACCGGCACGGTCACGCCCGAGCGGCGCGAGGATCTGCTCCGGCGCCTGCGCGGCGTCCTGGACACGTTGTTCCCCGAGCCTCCGTTCCGCTTTCCGTACGCGATCACGGAAAGCGACTCGTTCGCCGGGAGCGTGGAACGGTTCGCCGGCGCGGAGGCGAACTCGTGGCTGATGCTCGGCCTGTTCGGCCTGCTCTGCGCGTTTCTCTGGGCGTGCGCGACCGGGATGCTCGGGCGCCCGGACTTCGTGCGGCGGGATCTGGCCCTGCTCGGCGCCTTCGCCGTCGCCCTGGTCCTGCGCCTGTTCCTCGCGCGCCACGCCAACAGCGACGTCACCCTGTACTTCGACCCGCCGTCTCTCGACGGCCTCTTCTCCGACAAGCACTCGATCGTCTACCCGCTGTTCAAGATGATGTCGCTGATCCTCACGTCCGATCCGCTCGGCGGTCTGCTCCGGTTCAACGCCGTCGCTGGCGCGCTCACCGTGGCCCCGCTGTACCTGTTCGTCCTCCGCCGGACCGACGACCGCTTCGCCGCCCTGGCCGCCGCGCTGCTGTTCTCGGTGCATCCGACGCTCGTCCGCATCGCACCCACCGACGCCCACTTCGCTCTGCTGCTGCTCTGCTGGTGCACGGGCCTGGCCATCCTCTCGCACCGGCAGCTCGACGGCCGGCGCGCCTTCGCCGGCCTCGTGTTCCTCGCCCTGGCCGCGACGTTCCGCGTCGAGGGCCCGATCTACCTCGCGGTCACCCCCCTGCTGCTCGGCCGGGACGCCCTCCGCCGCCTGCTCGCCGTCCGCTGGGCGCTCGTCGCGGGGCTCGCGATCATCGCAGTGCTGGTCGGCCTGCAGTACCTCTACAAGCTGTCCCGCTGGTCGACCGAGGTCGAGGCGTTCACGACGGGACTGGCCCGGGAGGCCGGCGTCGAGGGTCTCCAGGCGCGCCTCCTCGGCGCGATCCGCATCGCCGGCTGGGAGGCGCCGTGGAGCGGTCCCGTCCTCGGCGCGCTGTTCGGCGCCGGGCTCGCGGCCGGGCTCCTCGACCGGCGCCGACGCGCCGTCCTGTGGCTCGCCGGCGGCTGGCTCCTCGTCGCCCTCGTCGGCCTGCGGCAGGTCAGCGTGATGTCGCCCCTGTTGATGCATCGCGCCTCGCCTGCTTTCCTCCTCCAGGTCGCCGTCGCCGGCGTCGGCGCCGCGTGGCTCGTCGAACGGCTGGCCCCGCAATGGCGAAGACGTGCCGGCCCCCCGCTGCTGGCCGCGGCCGTCGCGTCGGTCGCGCTGCTCGGCGCCCCCGTGATGTTCCAGGAGTACGCGTTCAACACCGAGTACCGTCTGCTGGCCGACCACGTGGCGGGGCTGCCGCGCGGCGAATGCCGCTTGGCGTTCGTCCGTGGAACGGGCGATCGCGGGCTGTTCAACCCCGAGGTCGTCGTGCCGAACGTCCGCGGCATCGACTGCAGCATCCGGGACTGTGTCGCCGCCGCGCGCGAAGGGGGCTGTCTGCTCTACCTGCGCAGCGGCATGTGCTGGCGCCCGCCCAACGGCCTCCCCGAGCCGGACGGCGGTCGTGTCGGACGGCTCCGGGAGCCCTGCGCGACCTTCGAGGCGGCGGTCCGGTTGTCCCCGATCGAGGAGACGACGGCGACCCTGCGCGGAAGCTACGCGGATCCCTCGCTGCCCGAGCGCGCGGTGTTCGGCCTGTACCGGGTTCGACCCTTGCACCCCGCCCCGTCCTTCGCTACACCGTAGACACGCTCCACCGCGGGCGCCCCAGGGAGGTCCGGTCATGGACGCGAAACGGTCGTGGCTCGATTGCGTCGCGGCGCCTTGCGCCGCCCTGCTCGCGTCGGCGTCGCTCGCAGCCTGCGCCGGGCCGATGTACGCCGGCGAGGCGACGCGGGCGACCTACGGAATGCAGGAGACTGCCGGCGGCTACGACTCGTGGGCCTTGCCGGGCATGGGCTACTCCGAGCCCGATGCGCTGGTCCTGGCGCAGGTCGACCAGGCCGCCGGGGATCGGGCCGGCGTCGCGCCCGGGCCCACCGGGCCCGCGGGTCCGGGCACCGTCGGCGCCGATGGAAGCGTCGCGACCGACGCGGCCGGCGCCCCGGATGAAGGCGCCCCGGGTCAGACCTGGGAGGAAATCGCGCTGCCCGAGGTCACCCCGCCGTCCGAACGGCTCGTGATCAAGACCGGGACGCTGCGCCTCGAGCTGGACCCGCCCGAGGACGGTCCGGCCAAGGTCACCGAGATCGCCGGCCGCTTCGGCGGCTACGTCTCGTCCTCGTCCGAAACCTCCATCGTCATCCGCGTCCCGAACGAGTCGTTCGAGCAGGTCCTCGAGGCGATCGCGCAGCTCGGGAATGCGGTCGAGCGCGAGGTCAGCGGCGAGGACGTCACCGAGCAGTATTTCGACCTCAACGTCCGCCTCCGCAACGCCTTGGCCGTGCGCTTGCGCTACCTTGCCCTGTTGGAAATGGCCGAGACCGTCGAGGACGCGCTGCTCGTCGAACGCGAGTTGGAGCGCGTGACCCTCGAGATCGAGGAGCTCCGCGGGAAACTGCGCTTCCTGCGCGACCGCGTCCAGGACGCCACGATCACCGTCTGGTTCGTCCAGGAGTACGAACCGCCCGAGGAATCCTCGCCCGGCCCGCTCGGCTGGATCTTCTACGGCGTCTACCTCGGCGTGAAATGGCTCTTCGTCTGGGACGAGCCCGGCCCCGGGCGGTAGGCGAAGGCGCATGCGGTTCCTTCTTGCCTGTCTGCTCGTCGCCCTCGCCGCCGCCTGCTCCCGCAAGGTCTCGCCGTCGGCCGACGTGCCGCCGGCGCGAGCCGCCGAGGCCGCGCCGCCGGCGGAGGCCGGCCCGCCGCCCGACGCCGCGGAAGGGAAGGGCGACGCCGGTCGGGGCGTTCCCCCGGCGGCCGAGCCGCCCGCATCGCTGGGCCAGGCGGTCCACGGAGGCATGGGCGCCCCGTCCGGCTTCGAGCAGTTCTACGCCTACGAAGCGCCCGCCTATCGCGCCGCCGGCGCGCCGCCGCCGCTGCCCCTGGCGGACCTTCCGCGCAACCCGGCCATCGACACGACGCTCGCGGGCCTCGGCGTGGACGCGGAGGCGCTGGAGCGCCTGCGGCAATCCGGCTTCGTCGTCGTCGCCTCGAATCCCGGCTTCCGCTTCGACGACCTGGGCGACGCGTTCGAGTCGCTCGACGCCGCACCGGGCGACCTGCCGCTCTACGTCTCCGTCGACGCCGCCCTCCACCTGTACCACCTCGCCTTCGACGGCCTGCTCATGAAGCTCGAGACGGAATCCCTGTCCCCGCTCCTGGGCCGGCTGCTCGACGCCCTGCGCGCCCGGGCCGCGGAGGCTTCGGCGACGGCCGGCATCGTCGGCGAGGCCGCCCTGCGCAATCTCGCGGTCCTCGACACCGCCCGCCGGCTCCTCAACCCGTCCGCGACCGCCGACGATCGCGTGCGCGCCGACGTCGAGGCCGAGGTCGCGCTGATCGACGCCCGCGCGGGCTCCGCGCCCAGCCCGGTCTTCGGCATCGACGAGGACTACACGCAGTACGTGCCGCGCGGGCACTACACGCGCACCGAGGCCCTGACGCGCTACTTCCGCGCCATGATGTGGCTCGGCCGGATGACGTTCCTCGTGCGCGCCGAGGACGACCCGGAGCCGCGCGGACTGGTCTCGCGGCCCCTCGCGCGGCGCTTCGCCGCCCAGTCGCTGCTCTTCGTGCAGTGGTTGCGCGAGGCGCAAGTCGACGGCACCGCGGCCCTGCACGCGTGGTCGCGCATCTACCGCACCACTGCATTCTTCGCCGGCTTCGCCGACGACCTGACGCCGATCGAGGTCGCCGCCGCCGCCGAGCGCGCGCTCGGCGAGCTCTGGTCGGTCTCCGCCCTCGACAAGCCCGATCGCCTGGAAGCCCTGCGCCTCCAGATCGCGGCCCAGCGCGTGCCGAAGCTCCAGGGCGGCGTCGTGTTCGAGGAGGGCGAGGCGCCCGCCGAACCTCCACCGCTCGCCGAACAGCTCACCCCCGCCGACCAGGCGATCCTCCCTTACGTCGGCCTGCGCCTCTTCGGCCAGCGCTACGTCCCAGACGCCGAAGCGATGGCGCGGCTGGCGTTCCCGAACGTCACCCTCCACCGCGGCGAGGGGACCCCGTTCACGCTCGTCGCTGGCGCCGCCGGTCCGGTGCGCGGCTTCAGTCGCGGCCTGGACGTGATGACGCTGCTCGGCGCCCCGACGGCCCGGGGGCATCTCGCGAGCATGGGGGACGACGCGTACGACGGGTACGACGCGGCGCTTGCCGGGGCGGCCGAGGTGTTTCCGCCGGCGGGCGACGTGCGCTGGCACTCCAACCTCTACTGGGCGTGGCTCGACGCGCTGCGCGAGACCGTCGGGCCGGCCGCGCCGGCCACCCAGGCGTTCCAGACCACGCCGGCGTGGAGCGACCGCCTCCTCGACGGCGCGCTCGCCTCCTGGGCCACGCTGCGCCACGACACGATCCTCTACGTCAAGCAGGCGACGGCGCCGAAGGGAATGCCGGTCCCCCCGGCGGCCGAGCCGCCGCCCGCGTTCGTCGATCCCTATCCCGAGGTCTTCGCGAAGCTCCAGGCCCTCACGCGCATGACGCTCCGCGCCCTGGCCGACATGCGCCTCGTGGAGGACGGTGGCGAGGCCGCCGCGGTGCTCGATGCCTTCGACGGCCTGTTCGGGCGGCTCACCGCCATCGCCGTCGCGGAGGTCGAGGACCGTCCCGCGACCGCCGACGATCGCGCATTCCTCGCGTCCCTCCCCGGCGTGTGTGGCGGTCTCCTCGCGCAGGTCGCGCACCTGCTGGCGACCGGCGACGGCCGCCCCGCGGTCGACCTGCGCACGACGCTCGTCGCCGACGTGATGACCAACGTCGACGCGAACGAGGTGCTGGAAGAAGCGAGCGGACCGCTCGAGCTCCTCGTCGCCGCCGTGCGGGTCCCGGGCTCTTCCGCCCTGTTCCTGGCCGCGGGTCCCGTCCTGTCCTACTTCGAGTTCCGCGCGCCGATCGCCTCGCGCCTCGCCGACGAGGCCTGGCGCGCCGCGATCGAGTCCTCCCCCCCCGTCGCCGCCCCGTGGACCTGCTCGTACCGCGTTCCCTGCCCCCCGGCCGCCGCTGACCAGCCGCTGCCTTGACATACCTTCGGCGTCGACGGGAACCTCCCGGCCGACGGGTCGTCTAGGCGTGGCCGGCGTCCGCACCCTGTCGCCGGTGGGGAGGTGGTGATGCTCCGTGCCGTGATGTTCGGATGTGCGATGCTGGTGTGCATGTCGGCCCCCGCCTGCAGGCGGTCGCCCCAGGGCTCGCCGCCTCCCGCGCGGCGTCCGGTCGCGCAGGCGTGGGGCGGAGCTCCCGCGAAGACCTACTCGCTGTGCCCGTCGTCGGTTCCCAAACCGGACTGCGACGCCTACGTCGGAGGTTTCGACGACGAAGAGGAGGGCGGCACCGGCGCCCGTGCCGCGGGCGGCGAGGGCAAAATGGGTCGCCAGTCCGAGGAGGTCGACCGCATGGCGGGCGTCCAGGGCCCGACGGACCTCCCCAACCCCCACATGGCGCGGACGACGATGCTCGAATCCGTCGCGAACCTCGGCGCGGTCGGCGCCCTCACGGATCTGCAGCAGGCGGACGAGCTGATTGTCGTCGAGAAGCAGGAGGGCAAGGAGCCGTGGACGCCCGAGGCGTCCTTCTGCAAGTCGATCGACCCGGCCGAACCGACCCAGGGAACTCTGCAGGGACGCAAGGACGACGGTACCGAGGCGGGCGAGTTCCCGCTGAAGCACACCGAGGTCACGGCCGAGGTGAGCGGGTTCCTCGCGCGGACGGTCGTCGAGCAGCAGTACACCAACCCGTTCCAGCAGGTGATCGAGGCGGTGTACGTCTTCCCCCTGCCCGCGATGTCGGCGGTGAACGACTTCGTGATGGAGGTCCGCGACCGGAAGATCGTCGGCTTGGTCCGGCCGCGGGCGGAGGCCGAGCGGATCTACGCCGAGGCCCGTGCTCGGGGCCAGACCGCCAGCTTGCTCACGCAGGAACGGCCGAACATCTTCACGCAGAGCGTCGCCAACCTCGAGCCGGGCGGCGAAGTGCGGATCCGCATCACCTACTTCGAGAGCCTGCTCTACGAGGAAGGGCACTACGAGTACGTGTTCCCCATGGTCGTCGGGCCGCGGTACATCCCCGGCTCGCCGCAGGCGGCGGCGGAAACCGGCGGGGCCGCTTCCCCGGCGGGCGGGGGCGGCACGTCACCGGCGACGGATCTCGTCGACGACGCCGACCGGATCACTCCGCCGGTGCTGCGGCCGGACCAGCGCAGCGGCCACGACATCGGGATCACCGTGAAGCTCGACGCCGGCCTGCCGATCCGCGACCTGGTGACGCCGACGCACTGCGTCCAGATTGACGAATACGACGTGAGCCGGCGCGTTGTCTCGCTATCCGACAGGGACACGATACCCAACCGCGACTTCGTGCTGCGCTGGAGCGTCGATGGCGAGACGCTCCAACTCGGGATGTTGACACACCGCACCGAGGCAGGCGGCTTCCTGGCGCTGATGGCCCAGCCCCCCGCGGAGGCGTCCGATGCGCAGGTCATGCCGCGGGAGATCACGTTCCTCCTCGACGTCTCCGGCAGCATGCAAGGCGCGCCGCTCGACCTTTCGACGGGGGTCGTGCGCCGGTCGCTCGACGCTCTGCGACCGGACGACCTGTTCAACATCTTCTTCTTCGCCAGCGGCAACGGGCAGCTGTGGCAGACGCCGCGCCCCAACACCGTCGCGAACGTGTCCGAGGCGAAGGCGTTCCTGGCGCAGCTCGAGGGCGGCGGCGGCACGGAGATGCTCGACGGCATCCGCCGCGCGCTGCACGGCGAGCACGACCGCCGTCGCCTCCAGATGTTCGTGTTCTTCACCGACGGGTTCATCGGCAATGACGACAGCGTGCTGGAGGCGATCCGGGACGAGAGGGGCGAGGCCCGCTTCTTCGCCTTCGGGATCGGCTCGAGCGTGAACCGCTACCTCATCGACGGCATCGCGCAGTTCGGCAAGGGCGCCTCCCACGTCGTGCTGCCCCGCGAAGGGCAAAACGAGGAGCGCGCGGCCGGACGGCTGTTCGACCTGATCGACTCGCCCGTGCTCGTGGACGTCTCCATCGACTGGAACGGCCTCCCGGTGGAGGACGTCTTCCCGCGAGAGATCGGGGACCTGTTCGCCGGGCAGACGATCGCCGTGGTCGCCCGGTATTCCCGCGAGGCGCGCGGCACGGCGTACGTCAAGGGGAGGGTCGGGGACCGCACCGTCCAGTTCCCCATCGAGGTGGACCTGCCGGCGGACGACTCGGGCAACGAGGCGCTCGCGCCCCTGTGGGCCCGCTGGAAAATCGCCGAGCTGTCCGGCACGCGGAGCGAAACCGCGGCCGACGCGGAGAACCTCGAGCGCCAGATCACCGACGTCGCGCTCGAATTCCGCCTCATGAGTCCCTACACCGCCTTCGTGGCGGTGGACGAGTCGCGCGTGGTGGGCGACGGACAGCCGCTGCGGGTCCTGCAGCCCGTCGAGCTGCCCGAGGGCGTGAGCTACGAGGGCGTGTTCGGCGAACGGCCGGTCGGCGAGGCCGTCGAGATCGCGACCTGGGGCCTGACGATGCAGTCCGTCGAGGGCGGAAGGGTGCGCGTCGGCGCGGCGACCCCCGGCAAGCCCGCCGCCGCCGCCGGGATCGCCGGCGGCGCCGTCGTCCGGGCCGTCAACGGCACCGTGGTCAACGACCTCGTCCACCTCGAGGGGCTGCTGCTCCAGTCCGCCGGGGAGGTGCGCCTCACCCTCGAGCCCGGCGGCCAGGTCACGCTGCCCGCGCCGTAGAGGGACTCGGCACGGGCGGGCGCGTGGCGGTCCCGAACACCTCGGCTTCGCGTTCGCCGTCGGGGCGTCGTCGCCATCCGGACGTCGCGTGCGGAGCCGGGCGGACCTTGCCGTCCGGCGCGCTTCGATGCGATGGTCCGGGCGACAAGGAGGATCGGTCATGCCGGAAGTACAGGGTGCCGCGGGACTGCGGAATCGACGTGCCGTCGCGGCGCTCGGGCTGCTCGTGCTCGGCGCGAGCTGCGGAGCCTGCACCCGGAAGCCGGGCACGGCCGCCGACCAGGCCGGTCCCGCCGCCCCCGCGGACGTCCCGCCCCCTCCGCCCTTGGAAGCCGACGGCGCCGCAGGCACCGAGTCCGGCACGCCCGCACCGATCGCCGTGCAGGATCCGGAGCTGGCCCGGCGGCTCCAGGCCGCCGCCGCCACGACCGAGCCCTACGCACGCTGGCTGATGGGCTTGGAGGGCGGCGGCGAGACGTGGCCGCCGGCGTGGGCCGTCGATGTGATGCGGGCGGCCGCCGTGCCGCAGGCGTCGGTCGCCGGCGCCGCCCCTGACCTCACGCGCACGCCCGACTCCCTGGTCGCGCACGCGAGGCTCCAGACCGTGCCCGAGCGCGAGCCGTGCGCGGAGCTCGCCGCCGCCGTCCGTGCTTCGCTGGCCGCGGCGGGCTTCTCCCCGATGCCCGGCGAATCCGAAGAGGGCGAGACGGCCTACGAATCAACGGTGAGCGGGATCAAGCGGGTCGTCGCCTTCACCTGCCGCGACGCCCACCACGAGGAAATGCCGGGCTGCACGCCGCCCTGCACCTTCCCCGCGTCGGTGACGCTCGAGTACGGCCTGGCCCTGCCCGCGCCCCCGTTCGGCACCTTCACCGAGGCGTTCGCGCCGTATCCGATGGTGCTCCTGCGGCTGCGGACGACCGTCGTGCCCGAGTTCCTCGCGCAGCGAATGTCGGGACAGTCCGTCCAGATGATGGATTGCGAGGCGCTCGAGGGCGTCTGGTGCGCGAACTTCACCTTCTTCCTGGCTCCGCCCGCCGACGTGAAGGGCTGGGTCGTCGGCACGATCGACGAAGGCGCCGGGCACGGATTCGTCTGCGACGAGCGGTACAAGGATCCGGAGCGCGACTGGATCTCCTCGACGCAGGACTGCAGCGGGATGAACCTCGGCTACAACGTCCAGAACGGCCGCCTCATGGTGCACCTCGGCGCGACCATCGGCGGCGCGCGGCGGGACAACGCCGTCAACTGCAGCCGCGATTTCCGGCCGCCCGCGGACGCGGGTGTCCCTGATCCGGACGTGCTGTCGATCCTGGACATGCCGGTCACGCGCCGGACGTCCGAGCACATCCAGCGTGTGGTCGAGTGCTGGTCGGCGCACCAGCGGGACGCGGGCCGTGAGCCCCAAGCGCTCGACTGGAGCCGCGCCGGCGGCTACCTGAAGCGCGAGGCGGGCGTCGCGGGCAACGACCGGACGAGCCGCGGCATCGAGGTGGGTACGAACCACGAAACCTTCGAGACCCAGCCGGCCGACGGCTTCTATGCCCGCGCCCGCCACCCGCTGGAGCCCGACGGGACCGTCGAGCTGTACGTCGAGCAGGATTCCTTCGCCCAGGCCCCGGGACGGTTCCAGATCGAGTTCAAGGACGCGAACGGCGCCACGCAGTTCACCGTCGGCGACACGCCGGACCTGGCCGCCGGCGCCCTCGGCAGCGAAGCCGAGCTTTCGCAACGGGCCCTCGCCAACATCGACTGGATGATCGACCGCGAGCTGGCGGGCGTGAACCGCGTCCAGGACTGCCGCGTCCTGCCCAACATGGGCCAGCAATGCGACTGGCGGGAAACCACCGCCCAGGAGCAGGAAGCCGCGAAAACCGCGCTCGAGGCGCGCCGCACCCTCCTGCACGACCGCGTCCGAACCGACGCCGCCGCCATGCTCCGCGCCGTCGCCGACCTCTACCCCTTCGCCGACCCCGCCTGCGCCCTCTCCCTCCCCGTCGGGCCGCCGTAGCAACGGGTCTCCGGCCTGCACCCCGACCGCTTTTTGACCGCGCCGCAGAACATGGTCGCGGATCCGCGCCCGCGTTCCGGCGGAACGTCAACGACTGCCGAGCGGAGGGCGAATTGTCCATGCACGGCCGTCAGCCGGAGACCGGCTCCGCGGCTGGACCGAACACCCGTCGGACACGGTCCAGCCACGTGCGGAGCGATTGCGCGTCCTCCGGTATGCCGGCCGCGTCGTGCTCGCGGACCAGGCTGACCTTGGCTTCGCAGCTTCCATAACCCCGCCGCGCCAACTCGGCCTTCGGGTTTGTCGCCTCTTCGGTCCGCGGCTCTCCCAGCCACGCGAGCAGCCATGCCTCGATGGCCTCGACCGCGATTCCACCCACGATCGCCACACCTCTGAAATCGCGGTTCCCGGCGGCCGCCCGCATTCCCGTCTCCACGTCGGCGCCGCGCTCCGGCAGCCCATCGCGATCCCGCACGAACAACACGGCGTCCATGCCACGTTCCCGGGCCATCAGGACCACCCCCAGAACGTTGCGCGCCTCCGCGTGGCGGTGCCCGCCCGGGCGGTACTTGCGGATGGACTTCCAGGAAACGGCGTCCGCGATCACCCAGTCGCCGTCGCCGACCCCCCGCGCCAGCGCCTCGACGACGCCGGGAGCGCACGGAGAGGGCCGCCACGCCCGCTCCCTGTGCCAATCACCCAGCTCGGTGGGCCCTTCGCCAGCGAGGAGCACTCTCACGCCGACGTTCCCTCGCCGCCCAGCAGCGGACCCTCGTCCTTGCCGTTCGCATAGGCCAGCCACAACTCGCCAAGACCGTACACCTGCGAGCGCTCGGCGAAGCGCGGCGTTTCCAGAATCGGCGTCACGATCGTGCCCTTCTCGGCGTCGCGCGTGAACACCGTGACCTCTTCCGGTCGCAATTCGTTGATCACCAGCGGGCTGTGGGTCGCCATTACGACCTGCGTGCCCCGCTCCGAGATCGCACGCAAGGCGTGAATGATATCCGCGATCCGGGACGGATGCAGGCCGTTCTCCGGCTCCTCGACGAGCAGAAGGGATGTCGGTTCGAGGTACCCGATGGCGGCAAAGCCGAGGTAGTAGAGGAGTCCCTCGCTCATCTCGTCCGCCGTCACCTTCTTCCCATCCGTCAACTCCACCTCGATCACCTTCGTGGACGGCGAGATGGTCTTGAGTCGCAGGTTCTTCACCGTGGGGAACAGCGTCCGGACGTCGTCCGCAACGCTCCGGAAGGAATCGTCGCCACGATTCATGATCGCGTCGTACACGCCCGGCAGCCCGCTCCCCCGCTCGTCGGCGAAACCGATCGATGACCCCTCCGGCAGCAGGGTACTCGCCAACCGCAGCGCGTCCGGATCGAGCCGCAGCAGGCGCACGCCGCGAAGATTCTCCACCAGCACGCGATACGGCCCGGCCGCCCCGAGTTCACCCAGCAGTTGCGAGGTCATCAGGTCGGCCATCGGCTCCTGCTTGCCACCGCCGCTCGGCGCAGTCACACCCTCGAAAAGGCGCTTGCCATTCCGCCCGACGGAGTACGAAGCACCCCCGGGAACGCCAGCCTGAACCAGTCGATCCTCTACTTGGGCCGCCAAGCGGTTGTAGCCGACGCCGACCAAAGGCCGTGACGGAGATCGACCGGCCGCCAGCACGACCAGTTCCAGCGCCCGGAGCATCGAGCTCTTGCCCGTGTCGTTGGGACCGATGAACGCATGAAGGGGCGTCAGTCGAGCCTTCACCACCCGGAGGCAGCCGAAGTTCACCACGTAGATCTGCTCGATCACGCCGGCCTCCTGCCCGGTCCTCGTGCTGCCGGGACGATGTGATCCGTAACACGGCGCCCCGTGTCCGGACAAGCCGCCGGGAAGTTCCCGATGCCGCCCCCCTGAACACTGCCCGTCTCCCGTCTCCTGTTTCCTGTTCCCTGTTCCCTCCCCCCGCCGCCCCCCTTTGCGCCCTCTGCGTCCCTTTGCGCCCTTTGCGCGAACTCCGGAATCGGATGGCTCACCTCGCGGAATTCACTCCCCGAACCGCAACGCCTCGCACCGCCCCGCCCCGCACCCCGGCGAGCCGGGGCAGGCAGGGCACTCGACCGCCAGGCGCCGCAGCGCGAACCCCAGCAGCGGCTCGACCAGCGGGTCGGCCGGCGCCGCCGCCAATCCCAGCAACGCCTCGCGCAGCGATACGTCGTCCTCGAAGTCGAGCGCCAGCAGCAGTCGCAGCGCCCGCTCGCGCTCCGCGCTCGCCGCCGCCCGCTCGACGATGACGCCGTGCAGGCACTCGGCGCCGTAGGCGCCCTCCGCGAAGCAGCGGAGGTCGATCGCGTCCGTGGCCGCCAGCGCCGCCAGCAGCGCCGGCAGGCTCTCCTCGACCAGCACCGCCGCCATCGAGCCGCCCGTCGCGTCCGGACCGGGCGCCTGCAGCTCCTCGTCCAGGTTTCCGCCGCCCGGCGCGCACGGCCCCCGCGGGTCGTCCGCCGGCGCGCCGCAGGCCCTGCGGAAGTCCTCGCGCAACGCCGCGAAGGTCGTCGCGCGACGCTCGACGAATCCCGGCCGCTCGTACCACGGGACCGGAATCAGCTCCGCCTCGTCCTCCGTCGCCTCCCGCGACGCGCCGGCCGGAACGTTGAGCACCACGCGCTCGATCGGGCTCTGCGGCGGGCGGAACACCGGAACGTCGAGCTGCACCTCGGCTAGCACCGCCGTCGTCCGCTCGAGCGCGCTCACGAACGCGTCGTCGCCGGCCGCCCCCGGCGAGGCGAGGCGCGCGAGGAAGTCCGCGAAGGGCAGGATCGCCTCCAGTCGCGCCGGCGTCGCACCGTCCGCCGCCGGCGTCCCGGTCTGCTCCCGCAAGCGGACGAACAGCCGCGCCGCGAGAATCCGCGCCGCCAGGCCGCGGCAGGCAGGACCCACCGGCTCGCGCTCCCGCAGCCACGGGAACCGCTCGTAGCACGCCCACAGCGACGGCTGCCCCCGTTCCAGCCGGTCCGGATGCCGCGGCAGGCTGAAGCACGTCCCCAGCGCGCTCTCGCGAAGCATCACCTGCCGGCACTGCGGCGCAGTCAAGGGCAGCTCGAAGTCCGGAGTCCGCCGCGCATCCCGCGCCGAACAGAACTGCGCCTCGCGCTGGTACGCCCGCCGCATCACGTCCCAGCAGCGCTCGTCCGCCAGCTCCATCGGATCCGGCACGAAACCCTCCTGGGGGGGCGCGGGCTCGCGGCCGAACGACTCGATCCGGACCCGGCAGTACCGCTCCCGGTCGGCGTCGGACATTGCCTGCCAGGCCGCGACGTGCCCGGGGTTCTCCGGCGCCGGCAGCGCGCAGGCCGCCAGCGCGTCGGCATAGTCCGCGAAGTCGATCGCCCCGGGCGCCGGCGCCTCCTCCACGGCGAAGGGCGGCGGCCAGAGCCGGAACGGAGCCCGCGCGGCGTCCGTCTGCTCCAGCGCCAGGAGCGGCTCGACCCGCTCCAGGCGGAGCCGCAGCGCCTCCGCCGGCGGCTCGGCCTCCGCGGTGCCCGGGAGGCCCCGCCGGTACAGCGCGAGGAACGCTCGCGCGGCCCGGCCACGAACGAACGCCGCGTCCTCGTCCACACCCTCGGCCCGCGACGGCGGGAAGATCGCGTCCTCGCGGACGCCCGTCAGGCTCGGGCGCGCCGCCAGGTCGGCCAGCACGACGAGCGTCTGCGGCGTCGGGCGGCCGAAGCGGATCAGCGATTCGAGCAGCCCGGCGAAGACGGCGCGCCCCCCGGCGCCCGGGACCGCCGCGCCGCCGGCGAGAGCCGCAGGCGGCGACGGCAGCGCCCGCAGGTTCGTCGCCGCCGCGCGCACCAGCGATGCCAGCAGGTCGACGTTCTGGCCGTCGGGCCCCGCCGCGCCCACCGCCGCCAGCGTGTCGGCTGCGGCAAGGGCCCACGCGATCGTGGCCTCGCCCGCGTCCCCGGCCAGCGCCTCGCCCCCGCGCGTGATGGCGCCTGCCGCCAGCACGATCTCCGATCGCAGCACGGAGACCGCGAGCGCCGTCGGCGCGTCCGCGGGAGCGTCGGTTCCGTCTTCCCCGCCCCGCGGAAGCACGTCCGCCAGCGCGCCCGTCGCCCGCCGCAGGATGACGCCCGGCGCCGCCACGCTCGCGACGTCCCGGTTCGGTCCCATCGCCTTCCACGCCTCGGTCCGCTCCAGGAGCGCCGGATCCGCCACCGCCGCCAGCACCCGCAACAGCTCGCGGACCACCGCGTCGCGCCAACCCGCGCCCCGCGCGCTCGCCTGCATCATCGCCCTGCGGATCGCCAGCCGCAGCTCGACCGCATCCTCGGCGCCGCCCGCCGGCACGAACAGTCCCGCGACCAGCGCCTCCGCCGTCGCCGGCGCACTCTCTTGGCTCACCCGCTGCGACAACCGCCCCGCCGCCTCCGCCGCCGCCAGCCGCGCCGACACCGGAACCGCCGGCGAGGAATCCCGCAGCGGCGCCCCCACCGTCTCGAGCCCCGCCGCCTCCGCCACCCTCCCGCCCGGAACGTCGAGCAGCGTTTCCGTGGCGTGCAGGCACGCCAGCAGCAGATCCTCCTCGCTGACATACGGCACTCCCGCTGCCGGCGTCGTCTCCGCCGGCACCGGCGTGCGATCCCCCCGCAACAGCTCCCGCACGGCCCCCCGCACCGCCTCCGCCGCCCGCACGAGCGCCGGTCCGGAAACCGGCGGACCCGCGGAGGGCGCCGCCAGCTCCAGCAGGCCCAGCAGCGCCGCGTGCGCCTCCGACGCCGTCGCCCCGCTCGCGAACCGCTCCCCCAGCGTCGGCAGGAACACCCGGTCGAGCACCGCGCCGCGTCGCGCCGCGTCGCCGTCGTGCGGCTCCACGATCCCGAGCGCGACGACGATGCGCGCCCGCACCGCCGCGCTCGTCCGCTCGTCCACGAACGCCTCGATCAGCGCCGATGTCGTGCGCGTGGCCAGCGAGCCGAAGCTGTCGCGCCGGATGCCCGGATCCTGCGACGAGCCGATCTGGGCCAGCAGCCCCTCCAGCTCCTGCAACCCGCTCTCGCGCGTCCCCGGGTCCCGCAACCGACCCACCATCCGCCCCACCGCGTCGTCGTCGACCGTCGGCCCGGCCTCACCCGGGCCCGCCCCCCGGCCCCCGCCCTTCGAACAAGCGCAGATCGAGGCTGCGACGAGCACGATCGACGCCCACCCGGCCGTCCTGGCCATGGGCCCGCTTTCGGTCCCGACCCTATGCATCCTCTTTGCGTCCTTTGCGTTCCTTTGCGGGCTTTGCGCGAGATTCCCTCCCCCCCAACTCCCCGAGAAACGACGTGGCGTCGCCCGGCCCATTCACCCCGAAATGCTCGGCCACCGTCGCGCCGGCGTCCGCGAACGTCGCACGCACTCCCAGGTCCCGGCCCGCGGTCGAGCCCGCGAGCATCGCGAGCAGCGGCACGTGCTCCCGCGTGTGGTCCGTCCCCGGCGTCGTCGGATCGCAGCCGTGGTCCGCCGTCAGCATCAGGAGGTCGTCGCGCCGGAGCAGCGGCAACAGCTCCCCCAGGCGCCGGTCGAACGCCTCCAGCGCGCGGGCGTACCCGCGCGCGTCGTTGCGGTGCCCGTAGGAACTGTCGAAGTCCACGAGGTTCACGAAGACCAGGCCGGCCTCCACCTTCCGCGCCAGCTCGAGCGTGCGCACGCATCCGTCGTCGTTGCCCTCGGTATGGATCGATTCCGTCACGCCATGCCCCGCGAAGATGTCGTGGATCTTGCCCACGCCGATCACGGGGATCCCCGCGGCCGCCAGTCGGTCGAGCACCGTGGCGCGGGGTGGCGGCATGGCGTAGTCGCGCCGGTCGTACGTGCGCCGGAAAGCGCCCGGCGCCCCCTCGAACGGGCGCGCGATCACCCGGCCGACGTGGAAGGGGTCGAGGATCCGGCGCGCCAGCTCGCAGGCGCGATACAGCTCCGCCAGCGGGATCGTGGCGGTGTGGGCCGCGACCTGGAACACCGAGTCGGCACTGGTGTAGAGGATCCACTTGCCCGTCGCCTGGTGCTCCGGCCCCAGCTTCTCGATGATGCCCGTGCCGGAGGCGGCCCTGTTGCCCAGAACCCCGCGTCCGGTCCCCGTGACGAACGGCTCGACGATCTCCGGCGGGAAGCCGTCCGGGTAGGTCGGGAACGCGCGGTCGCTCGCCACGCCCGCGATCTCCCAGTGGCCCGTCGTCGTGTCCTTCCCCGGACTGCGCTCCGCCATGCGGCCCCAGCAGGCCGCCGGCCGCTCGACCGGCGGCACGCCGCGCACCGCGTGCAGGTTGCCCAGGCCCAGGCGTCCGAGGTGGGGGAGGGCGAGGCCGCCCGCGAAGTCGGCGACGTGTCCCAGCGTGTCCGTGCCCTCGTCGCCGAAAGCGCCCGCGTCGGGGAGGGCGCCGCAGCCGACCGAGTCGAGCACGATGAGGAATGCGCGCTTGCCGTCCATCGGCCCGATCCCTAGCGGGCCGCGCGTGCGGGGTCAACCGCCGGGCCGGCCGACCCCGCGCTCGATCGTCTGCAACGAGCGGCCGATCTCGTCGAGCAGCGCGCCGAAGGCGCGCTGGGCATCCAGGACGCGGCGATGATGGAGGTTCGCGTCGGGCGCGGCGGGCGACGCCGGTGCGCCGGCGCCGGCGTCGACTTCCAGCGCCGCGATGCGCCCGCGGAACTGCCCGATCTGGAATCGGATCTCCTCCAGCTCCTCCGTCTTCGTCCGCAGGTCGCGTTCCAGCGCCTCGACCTCGGCCGAAGCGTCGCGCCATCGCCGCGCCGCCTTGCCGGCCGTCTCGAAGACGACGACCGAGCTGACCATGCTGCCGTCGCCCTCGTCGAACCGCGCGAGCTGTTCGCGTGCCTGCAGGAAGTCGCGCTCCGCGTCCCGTGCCGTGGCGTGAGTCTTCGCCAGCGCCGTGCGCAGGCTCTCGATCTCCCGCCGCGCCTTCGCCTCGTCCTGCGACAGCTCGTCGATCGCCCGCCGCAGGCGCTCCATCGTCCCGCGCCCGTGCTCGAGGATGTCGTGGTACTCGCGCTCCGCCCGGTCCGCCGCCGCCTGCGTCCGCCCCAGCCCCTCGATCAGGCCGGCGACCCGATCCAGCTCGCCGCCCAGCGCGTGGTCGCGCGCGGCCCCTGCGGTCTCCCAGACCTGCCGGCAGGCCGCGAGACGCTGGCGGAGCTTCGGCACCGTGTCCCCGGGGATCTGTTTCGCATCGACACCGGTCGAACGCACGGTCGACACCGTCGATTGCTTGATCCGCGCCGCCGCCCGCTGCTCGCAGTCCCGCAAGGCCCCGTCCAGCTCCTTCGCCGTCGCGAAGCGCCGCTCGGGCTCCTTCTCCAGCAGCGTGAGGATGATCTCGTCGACCTCCGGCGGACAGCCCGGCCGCAGCAGCGATGGCGGCTTCGGCGCCTCGTGGATGTGCTGGTAGATCAGCCGCGCCGTCGACCCGCTGAACGGCAGCCGCCCCGTCATCAGCTCGTAGAACACCACCCCCACGGCGTACAGGTCCGCCCGGGACGTGATCTCGCCCCCCATCGCCTGCTCCGGCGAGATGTACTCCGGCGTCCCGAAGACCTGCCCCGCCGTCGTCAGCCGCTTGTCGCCCAGGAGCTGTGCCAGCCCGAAGTCCAGGATCTTCACCGTCTCGCCGCCGTCCGTCCGCCGTTCGAGGAAGATGTTCTCCGGCTTGATGTCGCGGTGCAGGATGCCCTGCTCGTGGG
This sequence comes from Deltaproteobacteria bacterium, assembly GCA_016218815.1. Classification (GTDB taxonomy): domain Bacteria; phylum Myxococcota_A; class Polyangia; order DRWM01; family JAAZOP01; genus JAAZOP01. The sequence continues at coordinate 261,113 of JACRCX010000025.1, read as the reverse complement.
CCCGCTGCAGCCCACGGCACACCGGGTGCAGGATCTCCGCCGCGCGCTGCAGCGGCACCGCGCCGCGCGTCACCAGGTCCGCCAGGCTTTCCCCTTCCAGGTACTCCATCACCAGGTAGACCAGCCCGTCCTCGGTCTCCCCGAAGTCCGTGATGTCGATCACGTTCTCGTGGTGGATGCGGTTCGCCGCCCGCGCCTCGCGCAGGAAACGCTCCTTGTGCACGGGATCCTCCGAGAGCATCCGCGCCAGGATCTTCACCGCCACCGTCCGCTCGACCTGCTCGTGCCGCGCCTTGTAGATCGATGCCATCCCCCCTTCGGCCATCCGCCCCTGGATGCGGTAGCGCCCGCCGATGACCCGCCCGATCAGCGCGTCCGCCTGGTCGCGCAACAGCGATCCGTCGATGGGGCAACGCTCGGCATCGCCCAGGAACTGCGAGTTGCATTGCGGACAGACGCGCATCGGCCCGTGCCCCCGTTCTCCCACCGGCGAGAATACGGTGTCGCCCCCGCGGATGTAAAGTGCTGCCGGCTGCTCTGGACTTCCCCCGCCGCCGGTGCAAGATCCCCAACGCGGCGGCGCCGCCGCACATGGAGGATACCATGCCGCAACTCCACCGATGCCGTCCCACCAGGATCGCGACCCTGTTCCTCGTCGCGCTCCTCGCCGCCGCCTGCGCCAAGAAGGAGAACCGGCAGGAATCGCCTCCGTCCCCGCCCCAGCCCACCACGTCGGAGGCCGCACCCGCCGAACCCGCACCGCCCGCGACCGGGGCCCGCACCGGGAATGGCGCGAACGCCCCGGGCTCGGAGTCCTCCGACCGCCGTTCGCACGCGGAGGTCCCGCCCGCGGCGCTGCCTCCGGAGTCGTCGGCCGGCGGGGCCGCCGTGTGGCTCACCGCACCCAACCTCTCGCGGACCATCGATCGCGTCCTGGCCCTCATCGAACGCCATCGCGACGCGGGCGGCGAGCTGCTCGCCCAGCTTCCCACCGGCCCGGCGCTGCGAGGGACGGTCGAGCAGCTCCTGCGCGGCGGCCTCTTCGCCGAGGTGCTCGGCCTGGGCGACCCGGCGGCCGTCGATCTTTCCCAGCCCGTCCGCGTCCGCCTCTCCTTCCCCGCCGCCGGCGCTCCGATGGCCGTGGTCTCCCTGGGGACCACGCGGCCGATGGAGCCCGCGCGCTCCGGGAAGCTCGTCGGCCTCCCCACGCCCGACGGGCGCTACCTGGTCGGGATCGGGGTCGAGCCCGACGTCGAGGCGGCCTGGCCTGCCGACGAACCGGGTCCCGCTTCCCAGGATGTCGTCGCCAAGGTCGCCGTGGCCACCGCGCTGCCCGCCCTGGTCAAGGCCCTCGGCGATCTCAAGACCCTCGCCGTCAGCGTGAGCGGGAGCGAGCCGATGCCCGCGTGGGTGGCTGAAGTGGTCGGCGGAATGGCGCGGTTCGTCGTCGAGGTGAGCGGCATCGATGAGCTGTCCCTCGGCCTGAGCGTCGGCGCCTCGCCGCAGGAAGCACCCTTGCGCGTGACCTTGGGCCTCCGCCCGCGGACCGACTCGCCCGTCGCCGCCGCCCTCGCCCTGCTCGGCGAAGGCGCCCCCCCGTTCGGCCTGCTCGAGACGCTCGACGCCGGGGGCGACGCCTGGATCGCGGCCCGCATGGGCCCCGCCGGCGTCCGCGCCCTGTTCGACGCGATCTCCGCGCCGACCGAGCAGTTCCTGGGGCAGGCGCTGCCCGAGGAGTGGCGCACTCCGGTGCTCGAGGCCTTCCGCGCCGCCGTCGCGCTGATGGTCGGGGGCGACGGGCGGATGGTCGGCACCATGCGAACTCTCGCGGACGGGCGCGGCGCCTTCTCCCTGGTCTGGGGCGTCGGCGCCGGCCAGGCCGACGTCGTGCGCGCCGCCTCCCGCAGGTTCGGCGTGGCCCTGGCCGCGGTCCTGAGCCGCCTCTCCGACAAATTCTCGCTCGGCGCGACCGTGACCTGGACCGAGGCCGCGGCGCGGTCGGACGGCGTCGAGGTCGACAAGTTGTCCATCGTCGTCCCCCGGGCCGCCCTCGGACCCGTCGCCGCCATGCTCCAGCCCGGCGACGGCGACCTGCGCTGGGACATCTCCGCCGCCGTCGGCCCGTCCCTCGTCATCTGGACCTCCGACCCCGACCCCGGCGTGATCCAGCGCGCCCTGGCCTCCCGCGCCCGCGGCGGCGGCGCCGCCGCCGGCACTCCGCCCGCCGAGCGGCTGACGGCCGGGGAACCCGCCCTGCTCGAGTTGGGCTGGATGGACATGGCCGCCGGGTTCCGCGACAACCCCGCCATGACCTGCCCACCCGGCACCACCTTCCCCGCCCTGCCGATCCTGGTCGAGGTTCACGCCGCGACCGGAGGGATCGATGCCGTGCTCGACTTCCTCCCCGGCGGCGCCGACCCCCTCTTCCCCTTCCTCAAGGCCGTCGCCGCCTGCGTCCCCCCGAAGCCCGAAGCCTGAAGCCTGCTCCCCCCAGTTCCGGGTTGCACCCCGGCCCCGGGGGCGCTATAGGCCCTCCAATTCTGGTGGCCTGCGGGGCGGCGCCGTTTCGCGCGAACGAACCGGGCCCTCGCGGAAGAAGGAGAGAGAAAGCATGACCTCGAAAACATGGATGCTGCTGGGCCTGTTGCTCGGGATGGGCGCCCTCGCGTTTGCCGGCTGCGGAGACGACGACAGCTCCACGGCGGACGGCGACGTCGCGGACGGCGACACGACCGAGGGCGGCGGCGACGCCGACTCGGATGCGGATGCCGACGCCGACGGCGACGTGGAGCCCGAGACGGAGACGACCTGCGACCCGGCGTGCAACCCCGACGATTGCGAGGAGTGCGTCGGCACCACGTGCCAGTCGACGTGCGACACCGGCGAAACTTGCGACGGCGCCGGCGCCTGCGTCGCGGAAGGCGTGGGCGCACCCTGCCTCGCCGATGCGGACTGCACGACCGGCATGTGCCGCACCGAGTTCGCCACCGGCCTTCCCGGCGGGTACTGCGTCGACGAGTGCGACGCCAGCGGCGGCTGCACCGAGGGTTGGTGCGTGACGGTCGGAGGAGTCAACGTCTGCGCCGCCGACTGCGGGGCCGCGACCGATTGCCGGCCGGGATACACCTGTGTCGATCTCACCGACTTCAGCGTCTGCTGGGGCCAATGCGACGACGACGCCCAGTGCACCTCGACCGGGCACTGCGACGCATACCCCGCGGCCAGCGGGTTCTGCAGCTGCCCGACGGGAGAGCACCTCAACCCCGACGCCACCGACTGCGTCTACGATACCTGCACCGACCTCGACTGCCCCGCCAGCCACCGGTCCTGCAACGCGACCGGCGGCTGCTCCGGCGCCTGTGCCGCGTGCGACGCCTGCGATCCGGCGACCTACATCGAGTCGACCAACCACTGCTATCCGCCGGGCGCCGTCTGGGGCGGGCCCTGCGAGGTCGACGCCGATTGCCCCGGCTCGGGCACCCCGGGCATGGACACCTTCTGCGATCCGTCCGGCGGCGGCAACTGCTACCAGTCCAACGGCCCCGACTTCGCCGCCGAAGGAAGCCCGTGCAACGGCGATGCCGGCAGCGTCGGCGTCACCCTCTTCGACATGTTCGGCACCCCATACCTGATGTGCGCCCAGGACTGCTCGACCGACGCCGATTGCCCCGCCGGCTTGGCCTGCGAGACCGGCGGCGAGTCCGGCACCGTCCAGTACTGCTGGGCGATCCTGGACTGCGCCACCTCGGGCTGCAACGACCCCGGCTCCACGCTCTACTGCTCGGCCGCCGGCGCCTGCTACGAGAACGGCTGCCTGCCGACCAACCCCTGCACCACCGTCGCAAACTCCACCGGCGTGTGCCAGAACGACGCCAACGACTTCCGTTGCGCCTGCGACGACGGGTTCATCTGGAACCCCGAGACCGGCACCTGTGACACCTTCACCTGCCCCGCGACCACCATCGCCCCCGGCGGCTCCAGCGGCAGCCTCGACCTCTGCACCGGCACCACGGATTACGACGCCGCCGGCAGCGGCTCCACCTGCACGGGCTACTCCAGCTCCGCCCAGGAGATGCTCTTCCGCCTCGCCGTCCCGGCCTCCTCGATGGTCACGATCACGATGGACGCGACCACCTTCGACGCCTCCCTGTGGGTCACCACCGACTGCACCGATCAGCTCGGCGCCTCCTGCGTCGTCGGTGCGGACGCCGAGACCACCGCTGCCGAGGTCGTCACGCTGCTCAACTTCGAGACCACGCCGACCACCTTCATCGTCGTCGCCGACTCCTACGAGGGCTGCGGCACCTTCACCCTCAGCGTCAGCGCCGCCACGCCGGTGCCCTGCGGCGACGGCACCATCGACACCTCGACCGCCGAGCAGTGCGACGACGGGAACACGACCCCGGGTGACGGCTGTTCCAACAGTTGCGAGGTCGAGTTCGGCTGGAGCTGCGACAACAGCGTCATGCCGTCCGTCTGTACCAGCGTCCCGTCCCTCGGCACCTTCGCCCCGGCGGAGACCATTCCGCCGCAGACCGGCGGCCCGCTCGCCGGCGGCGCCGCCGTCGCCTACGGCATCACCTTCAGCGCCGCCGTGCTGCTCGACGGCGCCGCCCTCGCCACCGCCGGCAATCCGGACATCACGATCACCAACGCCGGCGGCACCGTAGCCACCCACGCAGCGACCGGGACCGCCGAGGGTTGGACCGGCGACAGTCTTGCGGCCGGCGCCTACGTGCTCACCGTCCGTGCCACCGGCGCCACCGCGATCCCCAGCTTCACCCTCACCCTCACCACCACCGCTCCCTAACCCCCCGCACTCCCGCATCCGCCCCCCCTCCGAACCAACGACTTCTCCCGATCGACCCACCAACAACCCGCAACTCCTCCTCCCCCGCCTTGCCCGATCGGAAGGCCCATGCTACGAGCCCCGCGCGCCGACAAGGTGCCGGGACGGCGACGACGCGACGGAAAGGAGTCCGGACATGCTCAGGAACTGGACCAGGATGTGCGCTCTCGCGGCCTGCGCTGCCTTCGGCGCCTGGGGCTGCCCCGGCGGTGACTCGGGCAACGGCGACGCCGACGTCGCGACCGAGGAGGGCGGGGGCGATGCGGACGCCGATGCGGACGCCGACGCGGACGCCGACGCGGACGCCGACACGGACGTGGACGCCGACGCGGACGCCGACGACGGCGGCGCCGTTCCGGGAAGCTGCGACGAGCCGGCCGCCCTGGCCTGCGGAGAGCATCTCACCGCCGAGACGACGACCGGCCAGCCCGACGAATTCGAGGACTACGGAGCGTGCGGCGGCGGGACGAGCTGGACGGGTTCCGAAATGGTCTACGAGCTGGCGCCGACGGAAGACGGCGTCGTCACCATCACCATGACACCCACCGCCGGCCAGGACCTCGACCTCTTCGTCTTCCAGCCCACCTGCTCGCTCGACCTGTGCACGGACGCCGCGTACGGCGGCGATGCCGGCGAGGCCGAGACGCTGTTCTTGGACGTGGTGGGCAGCGAATTCTACTACGTCGTGGTCGACGGCTGGGAAGGAGCCGAGGGCGCGTTCACGCTGGAAGTCGAATGCGGGGTCGCGGAGGTCTGCGACAACGGGACCGACGACAACGGCGACGGCCTCGCCGACTGCTACGACCCGCAGTGCGCGGACGCCCCGGCCTGCGTCGAGGTTTGCAACGACGGCGTCGACAACGACCTCGACCTGCTCGCCGACTGTGACGACGCCGACTGCGCCGGCGACCCCGCCTGCACCGACACAAACTGCGGCGACTCCCTGGACGACGACGGCGACACGCTCGTGGACTGCGCCGACCGCGACTGCACCGGCGACGCCGCCTGCGCCACCGGCTCGGCCGGAAGTGGCGATGCCTGCGCCGGGAACTCCGACTGCGCCTCCGGCGCCTGCCTCACCGAGGACGGCTGGGGCTGGGTCGGCGGCACCTGCGTCGGCCAATGGGCCGACCCGGGCGATTGCACGGCCATCGCGTGCCCGACCGGCAGCCGGTGCGCCTGCGTCAGCACGGGCGCCTGCGGCTGCTTCGGCGCCTGCGCGACCGTGACCGACTGCCGTCCGGGCTACGATTGCGTCGACGTCGACAGCGACGGCACCGCCGATGCCTGCGTGACGAGCTGCTCTTCGGCCGCGGACTGCGCCGTCACCGGCTACTGCGATGCCACCTACGGGTTGTGCACCGGAAACGAGCTCTGCACGGGCGGCATCGATGAGGACGCCGACGGCGACACCGACTGCGCGGATGTGGAATGCATCTTCGCCGCCGATTGCGTCACCGCGACCCCCCTCGCCGGCGGCGCCACCTGCGCGTCCGCCGCCGCGATCGCCTTGCCGTCGGGCGACCGCGGCGTCGTGGTCGTCACCGGGACGCTCGCTGCGACCGACGGCGACGATCACGCCCCGCGCTGCCAGCTCGACGATTCGGCCGATGTCGTCTACTCGTTCACCCTGGCCGTCGCGGCCCGCGTGAGCATCGACCTCCTCGGCGCCGAGGTCGCCCCCGGCCTCCCCGACACGGTCCTGTCCCTCGCCTCCGACTGCGCCGCCCCCGACCTCGCCTGCAGCGACGACGCCGGCGCCCTGTACCACTCCTCGATCACCGGCGTCCTCGCCGCCGGCACCTACTACGCGATCGTCGACGCCTACGGCGACTCCGTCGGCGACTACACCCTCGGCTTCAATTTCATGGGTCCGTAGCGATCTGCGACAAGCTGCCGGCTACCAGCTACCAGCGACCTGCCACCAGCCCCCCTACATTCCCGCCTCCGCGAGGATCCGCGCCTCCACCTCGTCCAGCATCGACAGCAGCTTCGCCAGCACCCCGTCGTGACCCAGCACCCCCGCCAGGCAGTAGTCGCCCGCCATCCGCCGCGCGAACAGCACGTGCTCGTCCGTCTCGATCACCAGCTCGCGGAGCCCCCCCGCGCACAGGCGCGGACCCTCCCGCGCCACCGTCGAGAGCAGCAGGCCGAGCACCGCGCCGGCGATCTTCGTGTCGTAGGGTTCCAGGTACGAATGGTAGTCGACGACCTCCCCCTCCTCGTCGCAGAACGCCACCGCCTGCAACCCCGGGACGTCGGCGACCATCTCGCGCAGGGATCGGGTGAACGCCGTCTTCTGGAGGTCGCGCTGCGGCACGAACCGGCGGGAGATGGTCAATGCGGCCCGGCCTCCGCCCCCCCCCGCTGCGTCAACGACAGCAGCTCCGGATGGACCTGCACCCCCAGCCGTCCGCTCGCCTCCCGCACGATGCCCACCGCCCGCTGCGTCTCGATGGCCGTCTTCGCCTTCACCAGCAGCTCCGGGATCGCCTCGTCGAACGGCACGCTCCGCGCGGGTGTCACCTCCCGCAGGTACAGCAGATGCCACCCGTAGGCCGTCCTCACCGGCTCGGACGTCGCTCCCTCGGACGCCAGCGCGAACGCCGTCGCCAGGAACGCGGGGTCGTACCCCCCCTGCCGATCGAACGGCCCGATCCGCTCCTCCGCGACGCGCGGCAGCGCCCCGTCGGCCCGCCCGGCCGCCCGCCACCGCTCCCGCCAGCGCTGTTCGAGCACCGGTCGCAGGGCCGCGAACGACTCGGGGGTTTCCGCTCCCTGCGCCAGCGGCAGGAACCCCGCCAGCACCTCGCGGGCATCCTCCGACTCCGCCGCCGGGTCCAGGACGAGCCCCCGCGGGCGCGTGCCCCGTCCCCCGGTCTCGTCGAGGATGATCGCCAGGTGCTCGACCGTCCGGATCTCCGGGTGCACGAACCAGGTCTCGTGCTCCTGGTACGCGCGCAGAAGGTCCGCCCGGTCGCGCTCCGTCGGCGGATCCGCGAGCTCCGCCTGCCGCGCGAGGAGGATGCGCACGAGAGCCGAACGTCCCTCGGAGGCCACCGACGCGAGCCGGTCCATCCCGCGATCCCGCGCCAGCCTCCCCATCGCCGCCACCTCCACCGCGCGACCCAGAGCGTCTTCCAGGTCCAACCCTTCGCTCGTCGCGGCGACTCTCACCCAGTCCGCCGGCACCGGCTCGCCCCCCACGATCGCCGCCGGGCGCCCGGCCGGCGGCGCCGCACGACGCTCCTCCCCCTTCCCGCACGCGCCGAGCAGCAGTGTCAGGGCGACACACCCCACGGTCCGTGAGCCGCCGGCGCCCGGACGTTCGACCCGCCGATGGAAGACCGAACGCAAGCCGCGCCTCACTCCCGCCCCCGCCCAGCCAGCAATCGAACTCCCGCCGCCACGAGAAAGCCCGCGGCCGCGAGCCCGACCAGCGCCGTGACGATCCGCTGGTCCGCGAACAGGTCGAGCGACCCGACCAGCGGCGCCATCGCGGCCGCCACCAAGAGCGTTCCGAGCCCCTGGCGCACCACCCGCGTCATGCCCGCCCGCCAACTCCTTCCCGCATCCGCGAGCGCAACTCCCCCAGCTTCGCGAACACGGCGACCGCTTGCCCCCTGTCCAGCGTCCCGCACCCGCAGGCCGGGGTGAGCAGCGACCGCGCCCGAAGCTCGTCGCGGTCGAGTCCCGCCGCCACCAGCGACGTCTCGGTCTCCCGCCAGCGCCCCAGCATCGCCTCGACCGTCGCCCCCGCGCTCGCCTCGTCCGTCGGCACCAGCCCCCAGCCGATGCGGCCCCCGCGGGCCAGGAGCGGCCCCAGCGACCGCGCGGCGGCGACCAGCGATCCGCTGTAGCCGTAGAGGTCCGCGAACAGCACGTCCGCGCCGGCCTCCAGCACCAGCCCCCAGTCCGCCGCACCGCAGCAGTGCACGCCCGCGACGGCGCCGGCCCGGTGGACGGCGTCGATCGTCCCGGCCAGGGCCGCCAGCGCGTCCTCCTGCCGCACGCCGAGATACCCGGCCGCCCCCAGCACTCCCAGCGTCGGCTCGTCCACCGAGACGATCGCCAGCCGGCGCGCGGCCCCCAGCGCCTCGGCCTGCGCCCGTGCCGCCGCCGCCGTCGCCTGCGCCGCCGCTTCCCGCAGCTCCGCGTCGAAGAAGATCGGCCGCTCCTGCTCGTCCAGCGCACCCAGGCCAAGCGTGACCGGGCCGGTGAGCTGGCCCTTGACCGCCGCTCGTTCCGCCGTCTCGGCCAGGAACGGCTGCCAGGCCGCCGCCTCCAGCGGCGAGAGACCGAAGCGCTCGTGCCGTCCCGCCAGGAGCGCCTCGTCCGTCTCCGCCAGCCGGCCGGGCCGCTCGTCGAGCGGCACGGCGACGACCTTGCGCGTGGCCTCGTCGACCCGGAGGAACGGGATCGGACGCGCGGCCTGCGGGACCATGGACTCCAGGAACGACCGCCGCGGAAGCTGCGGCCAGAACGGCACGTCGAGCTCCGCGCCGCGCAGGATCGCCAGCGCCTCGGCCGGGTCCACCACCGGCAGGCTTCCGATGCCGGTCGTCGCGAAGGAGGGCAGGGCGGCCAGGTCCAGCGGCGGCATCGGCTACTCCGTGCTCCCGGCCCGCACGCAGCGCAACAGCTCGTCCGGGTCGAGCGCCATGCCGGTCAGGAGGCGCATCTGCGCGGCGCCCTGGTGCGCCCACATCACGTCGCCGGGGATCGCCGCCGCCGCGCCGGCGCGCTCGGCGGCCTTCAGGAGCGGCGTGCGCGGCGGGTCGAGCACCAGGTCGAGCACGGTGCGACCGGCGAGGACCGAGGGATCGTCGAACGGGATCGTCGTGCCGTCGGTGCCGAGCGGCGTCGCGTTGATCAACACGTCGAACGGCACGTCACCCGAGTCGCGCCACTCGACGCACGTGCCGCCGATCGCCTCGGCCAGCGCCGCCGCGCGGCCGAGACGACGGGAGGCGACGACCACCGCGGCGCCGGCGTCCGTGACCGAGCGGGCGACGGCGTGCGCCGCCCCGCCGGCCCCCAACAGGAGCACGCGGCGTCCGGCCAGCGAGGCCGGGCCGCCGAGCGCCGCGACGGCGCCCTCGCCGTCGGTGGAATGGCCGATCAGCCGCCCGGCCTCCAGGACGATGGTGTTGACCGAACCGGAGCGCCGTGCGGACGGCGCCTCGTCGTCGATCAGGTCGCGCACCGCCTCCTTGTGCGGCATCGTCACCGACAGCCCCGCCAGCACCTCGTCCCGCAAAAGCTGCAGCACCGCGGCCGGGCGCGCCGTCGGCAGCGGGACGTAGCACAGCGGCCTGCCCGAGCGCGGCAGGAGCGCGTTGTAGGCGCGCGGGCCGGGCGAGCGCAGTGCGGAGGCGCCGCCCAGGAGACCGTAGACCAGCGGCGGCTGCCGTCCCATCGCCACCCGCTCGGCCTGCGCCGCCGTCCATTGGCCGGGCGCCGTGCGGCCCGCCTCGTCGGCCGCGACGTAGGTCCAGCTCGAGCCGAAGGCGCGGTAGGCGAGGCGCGACAACGCCCCCGCCTCGCCCGTCCCGATCGCCAGCACGTCGCGCCGGCAGCCGGACGCGGCGTCGCGCAGCGCGCACAGCTCGGCCGCGTCCTCGATCGGCACCGCCAGCTTGAGCACGTGCGCCGGCAGGCTCCCCAGCCGCGCCAGCGCGCTCAGCGGCGTCTCCTCCGTCCCGGGCGGGAGGTGCGCCGAGATGATGCGCTTCGTGGGTCCAGGCGCGCCCAGGAGCGGTTCGCGCAGCTCCGCCGGCGTGGACGCCTCGACGTCCACGTACCCGACCTCCCGGTTGATCGCCTCGCGCAGCAGCGCGACCCGGCTCTCCTCCGTGCCCGTCCATCCGCCGCCCTCGCGGGCCGCCCGGACGGTGACCACCAGCCGCCGCGGGGCCGGCAGGCGCGCGATCAGCCGCAGCGGCGCCTCGTCCAGCAGGTCCAGCCGCACCTCGTGCAGCGCCGCCTCCGGCAATCGCTCGATCCGCGCCACCAGAGCCTCGAGCGTCCGTTCCGACCCGGTCACGCACAACATCGCCGAAACCGCCTTCCCGCCCCTCCCCACGCCCGCACCGCTAGCCGCTCCCGGGGGCCGCGGTCAATGCCCACTTGTCTGCCACCATCGCCCTGTTGTAGCCTTCGCGCCATGACGCATCCTGCTCAGACGGCACGAGAGTACCTGATGCAGGCGCTCGAAGCGACCCAGGGAGATCCCGCGCTCGAGTCGCAGCTCGGCCGGCTCACGCAAGTGCTGGCCAAGGCGCAGGGCCTGCTGTTCCAGGCCACCAAGGAGGCGCCGGACAGCTTCGAGTGCGGCGGCATCCTGAAGGGGTCGATGGAGCACCTGGCCCAGGCCCTGCAGATCTTCCAGGACGTGCAGGGCGGCGGTGCGACGACCCAGGTCGCCGCCAGCGCCGTCGCCAAGTGCCTCGCGATGCTCTACCCCATCGTCCAGGACGCCAAGAAGCGCTTCCAGGAGGAGAAGCAGCGGGTTTCCCAGCTCCCGCCCGAGCAGCGGGCCTCCCTGGCCAACGCCACCCCGGGCGCCTTCGCCGGCACGCACGTCCCCGCGCGCACCATCAACTGGAACGTCCTCCAGCAGCTCACCCTCGACAGCGAGACGCAGTTCTACTGCGGCTTCACCCAGAACCTCGACGAAGGCGGCCTGTTCGTCGCCACCTTCGACGTCAAGCCGATCGGCGCCAAGGTGTTGTTCACCTTCGAGCTGCCCGGCGGCCGCCAGATCACCGCCAAGGGCCGCGTCTCCTGGGTTCGCGACTACGACCCCAAGACCCCCGACATCACCCCCGGCATGGGCCTCAAGTTCATCAACCTCCGCGACGACGACCGCCGCGCCATCGAGACCTTCCTCAAACGCCGCGTCCCGATGTTCTTCGAGCAGTGAGGCCGGAGGCGGCTCCGTGCGGCTCGCCTTGCGCATCGCGCGCGTCGCGGGCCTCGTCCTGGGAGGCCTGATCGTGGCCTTCGTCGCGTTCTACCTCTGGGGATCCTCCGGCTTCGACGACACCGATCCGCTGAGCGTGCCCCCGGAGCGCTACGGCGGCGACCGCTCGGCCGGCGCGCCCGCCGCGCGCGTCGGGCCCCTGCGCGTCGTCTCCTGGAACATCGCCTACGGCCGCGGGCGCAAGGACGACGTCGGCGATCTGCGCGACGAGGCCACCATCCGGCGCAACCTCGTCGGTATCGCGCACGTGCTGCGCACCCTCGACGCCGACGTCGTTGCCCTGCAGGAGGTCGACTTCGGCGCCGCCCGCACCCACGGCATCGACGAGGTCGCCTTTCTCGCCCGCGAGGCCGGCTACCCCTGGGCCGCTCGCGTCGAGACCTGGAACTGCCGCTACCTCCCCTTCCCCTACTGGCCCCCGTCCCAGCACTACGGCCGCATGCGCTCCGGCCAAGCCGTCCTCTCACGTTTCCCCATCACCTCCAACGTCCGGCACCTCCTGCCCCAGCCCGACGAGAACCCCTTCTGGTACAACGCCTTCTACCTCCACCGGGCCCTGCAGCACGTCGAGCTCTCGATCGGCGGCGGCTCGACCCTCGACGTCGTCAACGTCCACCTCGAGGCCTTCCACCAGCGCAATCGCGAACGCCACGCCGATCTGCTCGTCCGCCGCGTCCGCACGCTGCTCGACCGCCCCCGCCTCGTGCTCGGCGACTTCAACGCCATCCCGCCCGAGGCCACGCTGCGCGCGCGGTTTCCGGACGAGCCCGAGACCGACATGACCACCGACCGCACGATCGCCACCGTCCGCGCGCTCGGCCTCCAGGAGGCCCTCCCGCCGGACACCCCGAACCCCGAGACGTTCACCTTCCCCGCCGACGTCCCCAACCGGCGGCTCGACTACATCTGGTTCCCGGCCGACGCGCGCCGGATCTCCGCGCGGGTCGTGCGCGAGGCCGGCCCGCTGTCCGATCACCTTCCCCTCGTGGCCGAGATCGAGTTTCGCTAGGGTCTACCGCACCGGCGCCGCGCAGCGGAAGCCGAGGTGCTCGTCGGAGTACCCGGGGACCTGGCGGAAGCGGTTGGCGTTGCGCAGGTACGCTTGCGCGGATTCCCACGCCCCGCCGCGGAAGACCCGTTCCGTGCCCGTCGGGGGCCCCGGCGGGTCGACGCAGCCGCCCGCCCGGCACGCCTCGTAGATCGTCGCCGCGTACCAGTCGGCGACCCACTCCTGCGCGTTGCCCGCCAGGTCCTGCACGCCGTAAGGACTTGCGCCGTCCGGGCGCGCGCCGCCCCGGTCCGTGTCGCCCGCGCAGCCCGCGAAGTTCGCCAGTGTGCAGGTCGGCTCGGCCTCGCCCCACGGGTAGGTCCGCTCGTCCTCCGACCCGCAACCCTCCGGTGCCGCGATCTCGCACCCCCCGCGCGCCGCCTTCTCCCACTCCGCCTCCGTCGGCAGCCGCTTGCCCACCCAGCGGCAGTACGCCTCCGCCTGGTCGTGGTCGACGGCGATCACCGGGTACGCCGAGTAGCTCGGGTGCGAGTAGTACGACGCCCGCGTCGCCGAGCCGTCGGCGTGCGGGGCCGTGCAACCTCCCGCCGTGACGCACTCCGCGTACGCCCCGTTGGTCACCTCGTTCGTGTCGATGCAGTAGGCCGACACGTCGACCACGTGCTCCGGCTCCTCGTCGCCGTCCCCTTCCCCCGTGTCGCTGCCCAGCAGCACCGGACCGCAAGGCACGTAGCTCGTTCCCGCCGGGCACGGATCGGGTCCCGGGTGGCACGACATCCCGCCCTCGCCGCCCCCGTCCTCGACCCCGACCTCGTCCGCCCCGCCGTCGTCCCGCGGCCCCGAGTCGATCGGCGAGAAATCCGTCAGCGCGCTGCACGCCGCGAGCCCCAGCCCGATTCCCAGGGACAGCACCGCCACACGCGCCGCTGCCCCGCGGACGGTCTGGTCCTTCTCCCTCTCTCCTCCCCCCTTATCGGTGTCCATCGGTGTCCATCGGTGGTTTTTTCTTCCACCCCTTCACCCCGGCTCGCCTCACAGGCCGGCCGCGCACAGTCGCGCCGCGATGTCGGCGTAGAACGCGAGGTGGTCGAACGGGCCGCCCGGTCCGGAGTCGGCGAGCTGCCCGATCTCGTCCCAGTGGTCGCCCGGAATCGTCCCCTGGAACGTGCCCCAGTGCGCCGAGGCCACCGGGACCAACCCGTCGTTCGGCCCGTGCCCCGGTTCGTCGCCGACCAGGAACTCGTAGCTCGCGATCAACAGGGGGTCGACGACCTCGCCCGAGTTCGCGGCCTGGCAGGAGAAGTCCAGGACCCCGCAGCTCTGGCCGGCCCACGACCAGTACACGACGCGCGGGTCGTCCGGGTTCGCCGGGTTGAACTCGTCCCGCACCACGCTCGTCCGGAGCTGCTCGAACGCCGCCCGCGTGTCCGCCTCCGAGCCGCCCAGGATGGCGCCCCAGGCGTCGAACAGCGCGGAGAGCACCGCGGTGCCCACCGGCATGTCCCCCAGGAGCGCGTCGGCCACCAGCGTCCCGTCGTTCGGCGTCGAGATCATCACCACCGCGCCCACGCGGTCGCCGTAGCCGAGCGTGGAGACGATGTAGCGCGCGTCGAGTCCCCCCTGACTGTGCGTGATGAAGTCGACCTTGCGCGCGTGCGTCGTCGCCAGGATTTCGTCGAGCTGCGCGGCGTACTGCCGCGCCCGCGTCGGCGTGTCGTTCACCGCGTCGCTCGTCGGGACGTACACGTCGTATCCCTGGCCCTCCAGCTCGTCCTCCACGCCGTAGAAGTACTCCAGCGACCCGAGGATCGTGTCCCAGCCGCCGAAGCCGTGGAGCAGCACGATCGGGAAGCGCGTGGCCCGCTTGGAGCACCCGCCGCGGCAGCTCGCAGAGAGCGCGTACGGCCCCGCGTCGCGCAGCTCCAGGTCGTGCACCAGCAGCAGGTATTCCCCGCCCGCCGGGATCGTCGCGTCCAGCGTCGCCGTGAACCCCGGCGCTCCCACGGCGTCGACCAGCGGCGCGACCGTTCCTCCCCCGAAGGCTCGCGCGTCGTACAGCGCCAGACGCGCGGTGACCATCCCCGCCGCCTCCGTCGTGGCCTCGAAGCGCAGCACCATCCCCGTCGCCGCCACCACCCGGTAGCCGTCCACCACGCACGGCCCGTCGAGCGTCCCCAGCCGCGTCAGCGGACCCGACCCGACCATGTTCAGCTCCGGACGCTCCCGCCACAGCGCCAGCGGATCCGTCGCCCGCGTGCACGTCGTCCCGTCCTCGCTCCCGCCGTCCTCTCCCCCGTCTTCCCGCGCCTCCCCGTCCGCCCCCTCGTCCGAGCGCCCGTCCTCGACCACACCCTCGTCCGGCCCCTCGTCCCCCGCCTCCGGCTCGACATCCGTTCCGTCCTCGTCGTCCCCTCCTCCGCGGCCGCCCGAACAAGCGGTCAGGCCAAGCAGCATCGAAAAAGCAAGCCATTCAGTACGCATCGTCGTCCTCGATCCTCGCCCCGCCATCATATCCTGCGTCTCTGCGTCTCTGCGCCTCTGCGCGAGATTCCCGCCCCGTCCGCCCCCTACGGCACCGGCACCGCCGCGATCCCCGACACGGCCTGCAGGTCGACCGCCCGCTCGCTCGGCACCAGGATCGCCGCGTGCCGGTAGTCGCTCTGCCAGATGATCGGCAGCTCCTCCGGCATGCCCGGCTCCTCCCCGGCGTAGCGCGCCGCGACGCGGTCGGCCCGATCCAGGCGTCCGGCGCGGGTCTCCGCGCCCCACCGGGCCACGCCCTCCTCGAAGTCGACGTACAGCATCCGGTACCTGTCCCCGGCCGCCTTGGCGCCCAGCCCCGCCAGATCCTCCAGGCGCTCGAAGAGCAGGTTCCACGTGTAGTCCGACACCCACTGCGGCGTGCAGTAGCCCATGAAGTCCGAGGTCGCAGGCGGCCAGAACCGGCCGTCGCGCGGGTCCCGGCCCCACACGCCGATCGTGCCGCCCGCGTAGGGGAACGACCGATCGTCCCGTGGCACGCTGCAGCCCGAGTGCCCGCGCCCGAAGACGTGGCCCAGCTCGTGGACCATCGTCCAGGCGGACTCCGTGCCCGTGAACCCGATCCCGGCCCCGACGCGCACGTTCGACGCCGACGGCTCGGTCACGAGATAACTCTCGCCCGCCACGCAGACCGGGGTGCAGTAGGCGGCGAACGAGACGTCCGGCGCCACGAGCGAGTAGTAGTGGCTCTGCGGGATGTCGTCCTCCGACGCCTTGAGGTCGGAGACGTACTCGTTGAGCGCCCCGAAGTTGAAGCCGCTCCAGCTTGGAGCGCGGTCCCAGAACACCTCCTCGTGGATCGCGATGTCCCAGGCCACCGCCGGATAGGCCGCCATCAGCGTCTCGCGGTACAGCTCGATCTGCTCCGGGCTCACGTCGGGGACGTACTCGTTGCCGTCCCGCGCGTAGCGGATCGGGATCAACACCAGGCGCACCGGGTCGCGGGCGCTCCGCAGCTCCACCGCTCGCGTCGAGCCGTCCGCGGGATACCGTGCCGCATTCGGCGTGCCCGCAGGCACCATCGGCGCGAGGGGGTCGAGCACCGCCACGGCGATCGACAACACGCCGGAGACCTGCTCCGCCGCCAGCTCGAACTGCGCCAGCGAGTCTGGACGGTCCAGCGAGGAGGGCCCGCTCGGCACCAGCGACGTCTCCTGCCAGCGCACACCCGTTCCGCGGTCGACGCCCAGCGCCACCGTGACCTCCCGGCCGTCGAACTCCGGGCCCGGCTCCAAACGCACCACGATCGTCGCCGCCTTCCCGTCCACGACCACCGCGCTCAGCTCCGTCCGCTCCTCGCCGTCGACCCACAGCGGCACCTCGACGGATTGGAACAGCGAGACGCCGGCGACCGCGACGTCGGGAGCCAACCGCAGATAACGGTTCGCCCCGGCGCCCGTCGGGCCGTCGTCGCACCCGGCGCCGAGCAGCCCCGCGCCAAGCGTCCCGAACACCGCCAGCACCCGCAACCGCCGTGCCGCGGACGCGGATCCGACGCAGGAACACCATCCGGACGTGCGAGCGTGCGCTTTCATCGGCCTTCCTCCGCCCGTCATGGTACCGCGCCCGGGGCTCCCCCGCTATACTGTCCCCACGGGCTCTGCCCGGGAGGGAGGTACCGATGCGCGGCTTGCCTGGTGCGCTCCTCGCGTCCGCCACGCTCCTCGCCGTCCTCGGGACCTTCGCCGTCGTGGTTCTCCGCCGCCGCCGGCCATCAGCGCCGAACCGCATGCTTCAGCGTGCGGCTGCCCTGCCCACGTTGTCCGGCGCCGTCCAGCCGCGGGCTGAAGCCCGCGGTTCGGATCCGAAGAGCGATTCCATTCCCGGCCTCGTTCCTATCGGTGTCCATCGGTGTCCATCGGTGGTTTCTTCTGCCCTCTGCGTCCTTCTCCTCTCCCTCTCCTGCAGTTCGTCCTCCCCCTCCCTACAGGCCTGCGACACCCAGGACGACTGCCCGCCCGGCCTGCTGTGTATCGACGGCGCCTGCCGAGCAACGGATGCCAGCGGCGACGCGCTTGACGACGACGTCGGCGCCGACGCCGACCACGAAGGCGACACTCCCGAATCGGAAGTCGGCGGCGATGCGGATCGGGACGCCGAGGCCGACAGCCCCGACTCCTCGTGCCCCTCCGGCACGACCGCCTGCGCATCCACTTGCTGCTCCGACGGCTTGGAGCGGTGCCGCGAGGACGTTTGCATCGCCGACCTCGGCGCATGCACGACCGGCGACGACTGCTGGTCCGACTCGTGGTGCGAGGCCGGCATCTGCGTGCCCTACGGGGTCCCCGCCGATCACCTGAATGACGACGACTGCTCCCGGCCGATCGACATCGAGACCATCGTCCCCGACGTGCAGTGCCGCTGGACGGGTCCGCCGGCCGGCGACGCCGCGCCGGACTGGGTCCACGTCATGAGCACCCCTGTCGTCGTCGATTTCGACTTCGACGACGACCCCGCCACCCTGTCCCCGTCGATCGTCTTCACCACGTTCCCCACCTCCGGCTCCTACGGCAACCCCGGCGTCCTGCGCGTGATCTCCGGTGCCGACTGCACGCAGCAGTGGAGCTTCCCTGCCGCCGAGGACGCCACCATGGCCCCCGCCTCCGTCGCCCTGGGCGACATCGATGCCGACGGGCGCGCCGAGATCGTCGCCGCGGCCCACGGCGGCGGCCTGATCGCCTTCCGCTACGACGAAACGACGTCGACCTTCGCCCGCTGGTGGCGCTCCGGCGTCTGCGACGCCTCCGGCGGCCGCACGCCCGACACGACCGGCGGCTCCGACCAGTGGAGCGGCCCCTCGATCCACGATCTGGACGACGACGGCGTCCCCGAACTCGTCTACGGCGCCATGGTCTACGACGCCGACGGCTGCATCCGCTCGAGCACCTTCGGCTACCCCGCCTACCACCGCGGCGTCGTCCCCGTCGTGGCCGACGTCGACGAGGACGGCGCGATGGAGCTGACGTACGGGAACGCCTTGTACACGTGGGATCCCGCCGCGGGCGATCTCGTCGCGGAGCCGTACTTCGCTCCCGGCAGCCTCGCCGCCGGGCAGGTCGCCGTCGCCGACTTCGGCGTCTTCCCGCTCGCCTCGTTCGCGGACGGCGACCGGGCCGAGATCGCCGTCGTCTCGTCCGGTCAGGCTCGGGTGCAGACGATCGAAGGCACCGTCGTCTTCGGTCCCGTCGCGCTCCCCGGCGGCGGCAGCGGCGGCCTGCCGACGATCGCCGACTTCGACGGCGACGGCCGCCGCGAATTCGCCTCCGCCGGCGGCGCCAACTACGTCGTCTTCGACCTCGACTGCAGCCCCTCCGGCGCCGTCGGCACCTGCGCCTCCGGCCGCACCGACGGCATCCTCTGGATCCAGCCGTCCCAGGACCTTTCCTCCTAGGTCACCTGCTCGTCCGTCTTCGATTTCGACGCCAACGGCAGCGCGGAAGCGGTCTACGCCGACGAGTGCTTCCTCCGCATCTACGACGGTTCGACCGGGACCGTCGTCTTCAGCGCCGCGCGATCTTCCGGCACCACGTACGAGAACCCGGTGATTGTCGATGTTGACGGCGACTTCCACGCCGAGATCGTCTCCGCCGTCAACGACTACGCCGGCGCCCTCGGCTGCCCGGCGACCGATCCCCTCTTTCCCGCGGCCTCCTTCGCCGTCAACCACGGCATCGTCGTCCTGCGCGACGTCCTGGACCGCTGGGCCGCCTCGCGCCCCGTCTGGAGCCAGCACGCCTACGCCGTCACCCACGTCGGCAACCGCGGCGAGATCCCGCGCAGCTCCGCCGTCACCCTCAACTGGCGCGATTCCGAGCTGAACAATTTTCGCCAGAACGTCCAGGGCGAGCTGGATGCGCTCGGCGTCCCCGACCTCACGTCCTCCGGCGACGCCGGCCCCGTGCGCCTCCCCTGCACCGGTGGCGTCGGCACCCTCGAGGCCCGCGTCTGCAACCGCGGCCTCCTCCCCGTCGGCGCCGGCACCGTCGTCGCCTTCCGCAGCGGAAGCGCCGACGGCCTCGAGCTGTGCCGGTCGACGGTCGCGACGACGATCGAGGTCGGCGCCTGCGCCTTCGTCTCCTGCGACGCCGCGCTCGGCCCCGCGCCGATCGACGTGTACGTCGTCGCCGATCCCGACGCGAGCGAAGACGAGTGCCTCGAGGCCAACAACGTCGGCCTCCTCTCCGGCGTCCAGTGCGAGATCATCGGTTGAGTGCGCGGCCGCTCGCGGCCCCACACGATGGCCCGCGCGGACCTTGTCCCGTCGAACAACCCTGACATCCGCCGTTGACGATGGCGGATTTCAGGGTTGACCCGGACCGAAACTACAGCAGCATGCACAACGCGTCGGGGTAGGTGCTCCCCGCCAGGCACATCACCCGCTGCGTCGCCGTGCGCAGCGTTCCGATCTCCGCCGCGGAGAGCGTCCCCCCGCCTTCCAGCGTCGCCTGCACCGCCAGGACCGCCGTGCGGTCCTGCTCGAGCTTCGTCCGCACCGAGGCGCCCAGGCCCAAGGCATCGACCAGGCCGCCGGACGCCAGCGCCGCGTCGAGCACCACCAGGACCGACGCCGCGTCCCGTGCGTAGTCGGCGCCGTCCGCGACGAACGTGGGATTCGTCGCCGCGTCCCCCAGCCCGCTCACGATCCGCAGCAGGTATCGGGTCTCGAGCAGCAGTTTCGCGAAATCGACTCGCGACACTTCGTCGGTCGGCTGGTGGTAGGTCTTGTTCTGCCCGTCGGAGAGGAACAGCACCGGCCGCCCCGCGTTGCGGAACGCGTCGTAGTCGCTCCAGGGCTGATGCCCCATCGCGGTGTCCTCGACGGCGTGCAGTCCGAGCCGGTGCGCGAGCAGTCCCGCCGGCACCTCGGCCACATCGACCGCCGCCGCCACCTCCGGGCTCAGCTCCGCGCCGAGCACCACGTGCCCCATGAACCCCGGCCACAAGCCCTCGCCCATCAGGTCGAGCGCGATCGCCGCGTCGGTCTGCGGCAGCGGCACGAGCGGATGGTCGACGTAGTACTGCGACCCCATTTCGGGGTCCAGGAAGTACGGCGGCTCCTCCGTGTCCCAGATCGCGATCAGTACGCTGCGTGCCGGGGGCGCCGCGACCAGCGCGCAGCCGACCGCGAGCGCCGCGGCGACCGCGGTCGCGTTGTCGTACGCGCCGTTGCAGATCGCCCCGCCGCAGTCGCCGAGGTGGTCGTAGTGCGCGCCGACGATGATCACCCGGTCTCGCCGCGCCGGGTCGCTTCCCTGCACCCGCCCGAGCACATTGATCCCCACGTCGCCCTCGACCGCCTGCTCCCAGCCCGAAGAACCGGCCGGCGAGAGCCCGCACGCCGTCATCCGCTCCTCGATGAACGTGCGCGCCGCAGCCCATCCCGCCGTCCCCGGCTGTCGTCCATCCATCTCTTCCGAGGCCAGCACCTCGACGATCCCGGTCAGGAACTCCTCCGACACCGGGTCCGAAACGTCGGCGCCGTCTTCCGCACCAACGCCATCATCCGCTGCCGCGGCATCCTCTTCCCCGGCGGCGTCCTCCGCGACGGCGTCGAGCGCATCGCGGACATCCGCCGGGTTCGAGCCGCCGCCCGAGCAGCCGTACAGGGCCCCCACCAGCATGGCCACCAACGCTGTCGCGCCCCGGTCGGGCCGGTCCTCAATCCTGTGCATGTCGATGCCTCCCGTCCGCTCTCTCGTCGCTCGTCTCGCCCGCAAGGCTGCCCGCTGCGTCCGCCGCCGTCAAGCAGTCCCTCCTTCCGGATTCCTTGACGCTCCAGGGGCGGCGGTTCACGATCCTCACGACGATCGCGAGTTTCGGGCGGGGAAGGGGAGGGCGGAATGGGACGCGGCGTACGGACCGGAGCGGTGCGGAGCGTGCTGTCGGCATGCCTGACCATGGCGGCGGGCGCCACGGCCTGGGCCCAAACCGCGGACGAGTCGAATCCTCCGCATTCGGGACCGGTGATGGGATTCGACGAACCAATTCCGGGCGGCGAGACCGTCCCCCCTCCGCCGACCGGTCCCGACGCCTCGGCGGTGCTCGAGCGATTGTCGACGGTGGAGCGGGCGACTGTGCGGGTGATCGGCCTGGAATCGGTCGCCGCGGTCCCGGTGAGCGGCGACCTGTTTGCCGTTCCGGTGGTCGGCCACGGCTCCGGAGTCGTCGTCACCGAGGACGGGGTCATCCTGACCGCACGGCACGTGGTGCAGGACGCGATCCTGGTCGCGGTATGGCGACCGGGAACGGCCGACCCCCTTCCGGCCGTGGTCGTTCACGAATCGACCGACGATGATTTCGCGCTGTTGGTGGCCGGCGGGAGCTGGGAGGCCCACGTGCCGATCCCGTCGGCCCAGGAAGCGCAACCGGCGGCAACGCGAACGCGGGTGTTCGCGTTCGGCTATCCCGAAGACCTGTTCGAGACGATGCCCGCGGCCACGGAGGGGATCATCTCGCGTCAATCCGTGACGGGGCTCTACCAGATCTCCGCGGCCGTGAACCCGGGGAACTCCGGTGGGCCGCTGCTCGATGATTCGGATCGGCTCCTGGGGATCGTGATCCTGCGCCACCGGGACGCCGAGGGGATGGCCTACGCTCTCCCGATCGGCCGGGTCGCGACGGCGTGGGAGCAGGAGGGGGTGCAGACGGCAATCGCGAACGCCCACTCCACGATCGATGCTCCGGAGTGGGCGGCGCGCGCCGAGGTGGCCACGATCAACGCCCGCTGGGCGGTCGCCGACAGCGCGGTGGAATTCGGCGGATGGCTCGGGTCGATCAGCGAGGCATGCCAGGCGGCGATCAGCGACGAGACGGCGGCCACCATGACCCGCCTCTCGACGTTGGCCGGCGCGGACGCCAGCGGGGGCGCGGCGCTGCTCTTCGCCGCCTACCTCTGGAATTTCACCGCGTGCGAGCTCAACCGCGGGGGGATGGTGACCGGCCAAATGGTCCGGGCCGCGGATCTGGCGGGCCTGGTGGCGCAGGCCCATCCCGCGATGGACCGCGTCCTCCAGGCCGCGCAGGTCGTGCGGGTCGCCGAAACCCTGAATCCGCAGGTCATCAAGTCCTCGACGTTCGCCACCCGGCTTCTCGCCTTTGCCGACCAGTTGGAGCCGCTGCTGGCGTCCGTCCGGGCGGCGGTGCGGCCTCCGTCCGGGCCCGCGGCTCCGCCCGAGCCTCCGCCCCCGCCCCCGCCCCCGCCTCCGCCGCCGGAGCCTACGACGCTGCTGGATCCCACCCCATTGGCACCCCTCGACCTGGTCCTCTTCTCCCCGCGCGCCGCGGCCCCGCGCAGCCGCGTCTACCTGGCGTCGGGGTTCCTGTACCATTCCGGGCACCATACCCTGGGCGTGACGGACATGGGGAGCCGCGAGGTCGAGGCGGTACCGGTACGGTTCGGAGCGCAGCTCCGCGTGGGCGAGTTCGAGCTGGGGCTGGACGTGACGGCGGCCGAGTCCAGCGGCCTCGAACGATACGAGACGGACCCGCTCGGCAACGTCACCGGCTCGGACCTGGACCTCTCCACGCGCCCCTTTCCCGCGATCGATGGCCACCTCCTGTGGCGGATGTACTCGCATCAGGCGGGTCCCGTGGTCCTCCATTACGCGCTGTTCCTGGCGGCCGGCGGCGAAGCGCAATGGTGGGCCGCCAGCGCCCGCGAAGTCGGCCGGTCCGACCTCAGACCACTCGTCCACCCCGCCTTCCTCCTCGGCCTGGAACTCGACGATCTCTCGCTCGGCGTCCAGCTCGGCGCCACCGTCGCTCCCGACTGGCCCCTCGACGCCTCCACCGGGTCGGCCACGATCGCCCTGGCGAACGTCGCGGCCTACGCCGCGTACCGGTTCCTGCCGTGGCTCTCGGCCCAGCTTGCCGTCCGCGAGACCTCCAGCCTCAACAAACGCAAATACGACGCCGTGGACCTCGTCTCGTTCGAACCCGGCGTGCGATTCCTGTTCTGGGACGCGTGGGAGCTCGACCTGACGGGCTTGCTCGTCGCCGGAACGAGCGGCGCGGCGCCCGCCCAGTTCGGCTGCATGCTCCTCACCGGCTACCGCTGGGAATGGGGCGCTCGATGGTGGGCCCCCACGTCTTGACCTCGGCCGCCCGCTACCTGCAATACCCGACCAGGACCCAATCGTACTCGCCGGGGCACTCCGGCGAGTCCGCGAAGTAGATACGCCCCGAGCAGCGCCGCCCACCCGCGCATTCGACCGTGTCATGGCAGTACTGCCAGCACGTGCCCCCCAAGCAGCCGTAGCCCCGCGCGCACTCCGACTCCTCCACACACGCGGTGCCGTGCGTGCCGCTGCCGACTCCCGAATCGCAGCTCTCCGCGGGCTCGCAGGTATCGATGTCCTGGAACATCCGGCAAGTAGCTCCGCCGAGCGTGCAGCCGCAGCTCGACACGACGTTGCAGGATCCCCCGTAGTCCCCCGCACACTCGTCGCGCTGGGTGTCGCAGTCGTCATCCACCCCGTTCCCCACCACCTCGAAGCCCGCGCAGCAGGCGCCCCACGCGCAGTCCGCGGTGCAGGTCCGTGTGGCCAGAATTCCGCCGGAACCGGTACAGGACTCGGCCGAACCGAACCGGCATTCGAAGTCCTCGTCGGTCACCCCGTCGCAGTCGTCGTCGGTGCCGTTGCACGTCTCCCGGGCCACCACGTGCTCGTCCGTCGCGCCGTCGCAATCGTCGTCCACTCCGTTGCATCCCTCCGGCTCGACCGACGGGACCCCGGACACCTGGCAGATCCACCCGGCATGCACACACTCACGCCGACCCTGCCCGCACGGGTCCGCAAGACCCGTCGCGCAGGACTCCCCACGCCCCTCCGCCCATTCGTCGATGACGCCCTCGCAGCCATTGTCAATGCCGTCGCACAGCTCCGGCGCACCGGGAAACACGTCCGCCCGCTCGTCATCGCAGTCATCCACCCAATC
This sequence comes from Deltaproteobacteria bacterium, assembly GCA_016218815.1. Classification (GTDB taxonomy): domain Bacteria; phylum Myxococcota_A; class Polyangia; order DRWM01; family JAAZOP01; genus JAAZOP01. The sequence continues at coordinate 236,792 of JACRCX010000025.1, read as the reverse complement.
CCATGACCACCGCCCGACGCACTCGGCGCCGCGCCAGTGCCCGTCGCCGTCCACGTCCGTGCAATCGAACCACGTGCGCTCCTCGATCTCCGACCCACACGCCGACGGACCGAGGACGAACAGCGGGAAGAGGAAGAGGGGGAAGCCGGGTCTGCGCGCCGGCTCGCGGGATCCGCGGAGGGTCGTCATCGTCGATTCGCCCAATCCAGGCAGCTCGCGAAGCCCTACAACACCAGCCTGAGGTTGAGACCCCACGCGCTGCGTCCGGTCGCGGGGTCGATTCCGGCGAGGCCGGGCACCAGATACAGGCCCGAGTCGGAATTCGCCGCGACGCGCGGCGCCGCCTGCGGGAGCATCTCCGCCGAGCCGGACGACAACGCCCACAGGGGAATGCCGATGGCCGTCAACAGCGCACCCCCACCGATGAAGGCGTAGACCATCGTGTCGATCGATCCTCCGTCCCCGAGGAGCGGAATGCAGGCCAGGCCGCCGACCAGGAAGCCGCCGCCGAACCCCGTCAGCATGATCCCGCCCCACCGCATGCCGGCGCTCTCGTCCTCCAGCGCCCACGCCTGGCTTCCGCCCCGCGCGTCCAGCGAGAACTCGTAGTCGCCGGCAAGGAACGTGTGGTACCCGTTGGGCAGCAGAATGCGGCACGGCGTTCGGCAGACCGGCTCCGAGGCGACCGCCTCCACGTTCAGCGACTGGCCCGACCAGGCGTCCCGCGCCGTGGCGCGAGCGGTGACGCGCGACACCTGCAGCCCCGCCTCCCCGGAAGTGAAGTCCACCTCAGTCTGGCCGCCGGCGGCCCCGTCGATGCCTTGCGACTCCAGCACGGCGATCCCCCCTGACGGACGCGGGGTCAGCGTCGCCACCGGAGAAGGAACGACCGGGACCGGAGCCACCGGCACGACCGGGACCACCGGCTCCGTGGGTGCCGGCGGAGTCCCGCCCAGCCGCCGGACTACCTCCGCCGCCGTCTGACGCACCGCAGCGGCAGGGTCACCGGCAGCCGCCCGCTGGAGATCCTCCAGCGCCGCGGCTCCGCCGATATTCCCGAGCGCGATGACGGCGAACCGGCGCACGTTCTCGTCGGGATCCTGTCGGAGCACCTGCACGATGTTCGGAACACTGGCAGGATCCGCCAACTCCGAGAGTCGTCGCAGGGCCGCCTGCCGGTCCTCCGGCCGCGGAGCGTAGAGCTGGTGCAGCGCCTCCTCGAACGTCAGCACCGCGGCCACCGGCTCGGATGACACCCCCTCCGCCGTCCCCTCGCGCGGCCCTTCCGCTCCCTCCTGGGCCGAAGCCGAGCCTCCCGTGACCACGCCCAGGACCAGGAACACCACCATCACAAACCGCGGTCGCTCGTTGCCCATCCGCACGCCTCCCTTCGGCCACTTTCAGTCGGCGATTCTACCAGGTTGGAGTGAGAAATCCACGACGAAGCCGGCGGGTGCCTACTTCGCCCGCCCCTTCGAACCCCCGGGCGGTTCCTTCGCGGGCCATCGGCCGGCGCGGCGCGCGGCGTCGTGCAGCAGGAACTCGATCTGGCCGTTCAGGCTGCGGAACTCGTCCGCCGCCCAACGCTGGAGCATCTCGAGCAACTCCGGCGAGAGCCGGACCAGGAACGGCTTGCGGTCGGCCATCTTACCCCTGGTACAACGTCCCCGTGTTCACCACCGGCTGCGTCGAGTGCTCGCTGCACAGCACGACCAGCAGGTTGCTGACCATCGACGCCTTGCGCTCCTCGTCGAGCTGGATCACCTGCTTCTGCGCCAAGAGCTCCAGCGCGTGCTCGACCATCCCCACCGCGCCCTCCACGATCTTCTGCCGCGCCGCGACCACGGCCGTCGCCTGCTGCCGCCGCAACATCACCGCCGCGATCTCCGGCGCGTACGCCAGGTGGCTGATCCGCGCCTCCGTCACCTCGACTCCCGCCTGCGCCAGCCGCTCCTGCAACTCCACCCGCAGCTTGCCCGAGATCTCCGCCGTGTGCCCGCTCAGGTCCACCTCGCCCGCCTCGTGCGCGTCATACACGTAGCCCGTCGCCAGGTTGCGCAGCGCCGCCTCGCTCTGCACCCGCACGTAGTTCTCGTAATTGTCGACGTGGAACGCCGCCTGCGCCGTGTCCACCACCCGCCACACCACGACTGTCGCGATCTCGATCGGGTTGCCGCGCTTGTCGTTGACCTTGAGCTTCGCGGTCTCGAAGTTCCGCACCCGCAGCGAGATCGCCCGCTTCGACAGGAACGGGTTCGCCCAGCGCAGGCCCGGCGTCCGCGCCGTCCCCCGGTAGTCCCCGAAGAGCTGCAACACCCGCCCCTCGTTCGGGTTGACCAGGAAGAACCCCGCCAGGCAGAAGACGTCCAGCACCAGCACGACGACCGCCGGCGCCACCACCGCCGGCCCCGGGTGCTGCCCCGCCAGCACCAGCCAGACTCCGACCCCGATCGCCACCGCCACGAACAATACCAGCAAGGGGATTCCCGGCGCCCCACTCCGTCCCTTCTCCTTCATCGCTCCCACCTCCTGATAGCATATTGATAGCACTCCGATTGCAGATGTCAAGTCCCCCCCTTCGCCGGAGGCGCCCTGAGCTCGTCGAAGGGTTGCGCCCTTTGCCTCTTCGCGGCCTTTGCGTGAAACCCGCCCGCCCGCTACGCTAGCCTCCCACGCGGTCGGGGCGCCTCCCGATCGCTCGGACAGGAGGATGTAGCCCGTGCATACCGGGATCGGCAGACTCGTTGTTCCGCTGCTCGTCATGCTCGCTTCCGCGACCGCCACGGCGCAACGTCGTCCGTCGCCCCCGCCCGCGGCCGTCGATCCCGCCCAGGACGAGGCGCGCAAGCACTTCGAGGCCGGCGTGGCGTTGATGAACGTGGAGAACTGGGAGGCGGCGCTCGTCGAGTTCGAGCGGTCTCTCGAGCTGTTCCCCACCCGCTCCGCGCTGTTTAACCTGGGCATGTGTCAGAAGGCACTCTTCCAGTACGTCGAGGCGATGGCGACGTTCGAGCAGTTCCTCGACCGGTATGCCGCCGAGGCGACTGCCGCGGAGATGGACCTCCTGCGCGCGAACATCGCCGAGCTGGGCACGCTGCTCGGCGAGATCCTGATCGGCGTCAACGTCGATGGAGCAACGGTCGCCGTCGACGGCCTGGAGGTGGGCGTCGCACCGCTCTCCGACCCGGTACGCGCGGTTTCCGGCCGCCACCGCGTCTCGGTCAGCCTCGACGGCTACAACCCGGCCGAGCGCGAGGTCACGGTCACCTCGGGCGACCGGGTCACCGTGGGCATCGAGCTGACGGAGATTCCGCACGTCGGAACCCTGCGCGTGGAAGCGAACGTCGCCGATGCCGAGGTGTGGATCGACGGGGCACTGGCGGGGACCGTTCCGTTCACGGCGACCCTGGGCGAGGGGGACCACGAGCTGCGGGTCGCGGCGTCGGGCTACGTGGCGCAAACCCAGTCGGTGGCGCTCGTCACCGGCGAGCAGCGCATCGCGACCGTCTCGCTGGTCGAGACTCCCGGGACCGACCCCGTGTGGTTCTGGTCGATGGTCGGCCTGACCGGTGCGGCGGGCGTCGTGACCGTCGCGCTCGCGGCGACCGTGATGGTCAAGGACGACGAGTTCCGCAGCACGGAATTCCCGACGACCGCGCAGTACCAGGAGGGCAGGGATCTCCAGCTCGCGACCGATGTCTGTCTGGGCGTCACCGCCGCCGCCGCCGTCGCCGCCCTGGTGCTCGGATTCACGACCGACTGGGGCGGCGAGGAGACGCCGCCTGATTCCGGAGGCGAGGCGGCGGCCGGTGGGCTCAGTGGTCTCGGCGCCGTCGTCGGCCCCGCCGGGAACGGCGTTGGTCTGGCCGTCGTGGGGAGGTTCTAGGATGCGCACGGGAATCCGGTCTTTGGCCCTCGCCGCCGTCGCTGCGTCCGCGTGCAGCGTGATGCCCGTGTTCGAGAACGAACCGCAGTGCACCTCGGGCCAGTCGCGGACCCGCGACTACGCCTGCGGCCCGTGCACGATGGGCACCGCCAGCGAGGAGTGCGGCCCCGGCGCACGCTGGGTCGTCACGGCCTGCTCCGATCCCACCGACGAGGACAACGACGGATACCCCAACCTCGAGTGCGCCGGCCGGACCGTCGATTGCAACGACGGCGATGCCGCCGTGTACCCGGGCGCCACCGGATCGGAGGAGTGCACCGCCGGCTCGACCGACCCCTGCACCAGCTCCTGCGGGACGGCCGGCACGCGAGGCTGCTCCGCCGCCTGCGCCTGGGGCGACTGCACGCCGCCGCGCGAGGCGTGCGGCAACGCCGTCGACGACGACTGCGACACCCAGACCGACGAGATCGAGGAAGGCCAGTGCGATCCGGGAATACCGGCGCCGTGCACCACCATCTGCGGCTCGACCGGAACCGGCACCTGCACGACCGCCTGCCTCCCGGCCGCCCCCGCCGATTGCATCTCTCCGCTCGAGACCTGCAACGCCGCCGACGACGACTGCGACGACGCCACCGACGAGGACTTCGACTGCGTCCCCGGCGCGGAGGTGGACTGCCTGACGACCTGCGGCTCGGCCGGCCGCGGCACCTGCACCGACGCATGCACGGTCCCCGCGGTCGCGGACTGCCGTCCGCCGGTGGAATCGTGCAACGGCCGTGACGACGACTGCGACGCGACGTGCGACGAGGACTCCGAGTGCTGCGCCGGCACGACCGAGAGCTGTACCACCGGGGCCGGCGGGCCGGGACTGCGCGTTTGCTCCGCCGGGTGCGGCTGGGGTCCGTGCGAGGCGAACTCCGAGACGTGCAATGGCCTGGACGACGACGGGGACACGGAAACCGACGAGGGCTACCCCTGCGCGCGCGGGTTGACGACGGCCTGCACGACCGGATGCGGCTCGACCGGCTCCGGCACCTGCACCGAGACGTGCGACCGTCCGGTGGACGCCGCCTGCACCCCACCCGTCGACGCCTGCAACGGCCTGGACGACGACTGCGACACCGTCTGTGACGACGACGGCGGGATCTGCTGTGCCGGCGTCTCCGAGTCGTGCACGGTCTGCGGCGGGCCCGGAACCCGCACGTGCAACGCGACCTGCGATCGCCGGAGCGCGTGCACCCGCGCCGAGGTGTGCAACGGCTGCGACGACGATGCGGACGGCACATGCGACGACGGGGCCGGCGTTTGCTGCTACGGGGCGACCGCGTCGTGCACGATCGACTCGTGTCCGGGCGAGCGCACCTGCAACACGGTCTGCGACTGGGGCGCGTGCGTCGGCACCGGTCCCGGCCCGACGGCAGCCCCGGCGCTAGTCGTCCCGCACAACGGTGCGTACACCGGCAGCATCCGCGCGCCGTCCGCGCGCCAGACGCTCCGGCCCGAGTTTCGCTGGACCGGCGTCACCGGCTGCGGAACGATCACCTACCAGATCCAGCTCGACGACTCCTGCTCCCCCGGCGTGGTTCACACCTGCAGCTTCCCCAGCCCGGAAATCGATGTCGCGGGCATTGCCGGAACGACCTATCGGCCGGCCGCGGACCTGGCGGTATCCTCGTCGGTGCCGGTCGGGCGGCGCTACCACTGGCGCGTCCGCGGTTGCGACGGTGGCGGCACCTGTGGCCCATGGAGCATGGTGCGGTACGTCGAAGTCGGCCGCGTTCCGGCGGACTTCAACGGCGACGGGGCGTCCGACGTCTTGCTCACGTGGAACAACGGCGGCGGCGAAATGACCGCGCTCTTCCTCGGGGGCAGCTCGGACACGACGGCGGACGTCAGGCCTGGAACCGGCGGGGGGGCGCCGGTCTGGGTCGGGGACGCCAACGCCGACGGCTTCGCCGACTTCATGGACGGACCAGTCCTCTACCTCGGCGCGCGGACCCCGGATGGAACCGCGGACGTGACCTTCACTCCTGGGGCGCTGGACTCTTTCTTCAATGCCTTCGCGGGAGCGGGCGATGTGAACGGCGACGGCTACTCCGATCTCGCCATCGCCTCAGCCGGCGCGCTTTCATCGGCCGGCGGGCTCACGGCCGCAGGGCGAGTCTACGTGTACTTCGGCGGTTCGTCGGTCAACACCACGGCGGACGTCACGGTCATCGGGAGTTCCAGGGACGAATACCTGGGCGCCGGACTCCAGGCCGCGGGCGACATGAACAACGACGGGTATGCCGATGTGCTGATCGGGCAGGGCTTCGGCTCCTCGCCCGGTGCGCTTCGCCTCCTTCTCGGCGCCGCGTCGCCCGACGCGACCCTTGATGTCACCTTCACGGCCTCGTCCGGCTGCTGGCTCCGCCAGAAGGCCGCTGGCGGCGCCGGGGACGTGAACGGCGACGGCTACGCCGATTTGCTCGTCGGCTGCGTCAACGAGGGCACCGCCGGCGCAACCAAGCTGTACCTGGGCGGCTCCCCCGTGAACGCCGTCCTGGACTGGCAGGGCAACGGCGAAGCGACCAACGATGACTACGGCACCGCTGTCGCCGCCGCGGGCGATCTCAACGGGGACGGCTTCGGCGACGTCGTCATCGGGGCGCCCCTGGCCGACGGCGCCGTGCCGTTGCGCGACCGCGGCCGGGCGTACCTCTACCTCGGCCGAAGCTCGTTCGCTCCTGGCTCCCCGGACACGACGATCACCGGCACGGTGGACTTCGGCAACCTCTCGGACGGCGTCGCAGGTGTCGGCGACGTGAACGGCGATGGCTACGCCGACCTGGCCGTCGGGGTGCCGTACACCCCCAACGCGTACGTGTACTACGGGGGCTCGACTCTCGACACGACCGCGGATCTGACGATCCGCGAAGGCGCATCGGCAGGTCGTGCGATCGCTATCGCCCTGTGGTAGTCGCAGCGCACGCGACCCCACAGGACGTGGTTTGGGAGGAACACCATGGCGCGCAGGATTGGCTCACATCTCCGGCAGTTTTCTCCCGTGCTGGTGCTGGCCGGACTGCTCGTCGCCTGCGGCGGAAGCACCTACCTTCCGGCCGGCCCGGTGACCGATCCGGCATCGGCCCTCGAAACCCTCGGGCGATTCCGCCACCCGGCCCTCGCCGAGTCCTGGACCTCGTACTCCACCCTCTTCACCGGGAAGATTCTCGCGGCTCAATCCGGACTCGTCTACTGGTTCCACGACGGAGACGCCAATCGCGACGGCACCGTCGTCGAGCTGTCCCCGCAGAACGGCTGGGCCGCCCGCACGCTGATCGAGGACGAGGTCTTCGACCTGTGGGAAGGCGCCGATCGGCTCTACGCGGCGATCGCTTGGCAGGGCTCGCCGTGGGAAATCGCGGCGCTCGACAAGACCACCGGACGCGAGCTGTGGCGCATCCAGACCCCCGTCTGGCCCTACGTCCTGCGCGAAGGTACCTTCTCCAGCGGGTCCCTCCGCCTCGCCCCGCTCGCCGGCCAGGAACGCTCCGACGGCACCTTCGTCCTTGTCGGGGCCGTCGGAATGTGGGCGGGCGGCGGGACCAACGCGGCCATCGAGCTCGACGGCGCCACCGGCGAGCTCACCGGCGGCGGCACCGTTCCCCTGCGCATGGATCTGGGCGTCGACTCCGAGCTGTGGATCGAGACCGCCCCCGAGGGACGAACTCCTTCCGGCCGAATCGTCCAGCCCAGCACCGCCGACGTGCTGGCGGAGCTCCCGATCGATCCGGCCGACTACGCATTGACCGAGGATTCCCAGAGCGGCCCGCCCGGCTTCGGGGCACGCATGCCCTACGTCCCGTCCGTCGCCGGCCAGGACTTCGTCTTCGGCGAAGCCTTCACCGCCCGGCGCTTCGGCGACACCCTCTTCGTCGTCTCCACGACGACCCCCGGGGACGACGCCCAGCCATCGACCAGCCGCACCATCGCGTACGACGTCGCGTCGGGTACCAAGGTCGCCGATTCCGTCTCCGGCGCCGTCGTCTCCTTCCAGCACCCGTGCCGGGCGGGCCTGCCGTCCTGGGACGATATCTGTTTCCTCGCCTTCGACCACCGCTTCGGCGGCGACATCCGCGGCATCGCCATCCTCGACCTCCAGGCCCGCACCTGGCGCGTCATCGATGCCCCGCTGCCACCCGGCGTCACGATCCCCTTCGAATCCTCCGCCATCGACCTCGCCGGCGCATCCGGCGCCGCCCCCGACGCACTGCGCCTCGCCTTTGTCGCCTCGGACGACTCCGCCTACCTCTGGTCGCCGGCTGCCGGTGATCTGCGCCCGCTCGGTCCCACCGGCACGTTCCATGACGGCGAGGATCTCCTGCCGCGGATCGCCGTCCTCGGCGGCTCCGTCCTCGTCGCCGAGCCCGACGCCCTCCGCCTGTACGACGCGCGCGACGCGTCGCCCGTCGATTCCCTCGCGCGCCCCTGCCCGGGCGTGCTCCTGCGGACCCACCCGGACGGCGCGCTGATCCTCACCACCGGCCACACCGATTCCGCCAACCAGGGCGCCTTGTGCTCGGTCAGCATTCTTGCGAACGGGACCCTCGTCCGGAAGGACGAGACCCCGCCGGCCCCGATCGACAGCCTCGGTGAAGTGGAGCTTGTCGCCGTCGATCCGCCCGGAGGCCGGGCCGTGCTCACGGGCTGCGATCGCCGCTCCTGCCGCCTCTTCGGCTACGACCTCGCCACCGGCGCCGTGACCTTCGACCAGCCGTTGATCGGCATCGCGAGCGGCGACCTCCCGATCCCCGGCGAGATCCAACTCGTCCATGCCGCGGGCACCAACGCCTCCTTCCTCATTGCCCGCACCGGCTCCGACGCCGCCGGAGTGTTCTGCGTCCGCTAGGACGCTCCCCGCACTTCTCCGCGTGCTACGCTAGCCGCACGGAGGGTCGACGATGAGCCCAACTCGATGGACGTGCTGCTTCCTGCTCGCCTGCTGCGCCCTGCCTGCCTGCGCCGACGACAGCTCGCCGACCGACGCCGCCCTTGACGACGCAGCCGTCGACGACGCGCTCGACGAAGCCGACGCGCCCGACGGCGACGCCGACGACGTCGCGGACGAGGACGTCGCGCCCGAGGACACCGACGCGCCCGACGACGCGCCGCCCGCCGACGTCTACTGCCTGCCCTGCCGCTGGGACGCCGACTGCGGCCCCGCCGGGATCTGCGCCGTCTTCGACGCCCTCGAGATGTCCTGCCTTCCGAGCTGCGCCGGCGGCATCGAGTGCCCCGGCGGCTCCGAGTGCACCGCTCGCGACGGCGGCGAGTACTGCGTCCCGGTCGCCGACACCTGCATCGTCTCCGGACTCGGCGACCCGTGCCGCGCCTGGGGCTGCGACGGGCGGTTCGATACCTGCTCCGACCCCGCGGGCTCGACATCCGGCTTCTGTACCCGCACCTGCACGCGCGACCTCGACTGCGACGCCGGCTTCAACCGCTGCGCCGACCGCGGCGACGGTGTCCTGGCCTGCCTGGAGCCCCTCCCCCCTCCGCCCGAGCGCTGCGGCGCGAACCCGCCTGCCTCCGGCGTTGGCGCCTCATGTGCCGGGAGCGCCTCCTGCTCCGGCGCCGCCGACACCTGCCTGCGGGCGGTCGACGCCCGTCTGCCCGAGCTGTGCTCCAGGTCCTGCTCCGGCGACGGCGACTGCCCCTCCGGCGCGCGCTGCCTTCCCGTCGCCGGGACTTCACCCGCCGACCTCGAGCGCTACTGCCTGCCCGAGGACTGCACGTGCCTCCAGCGCGTGCCGGGCTCCATGCTCGACGATGCGCTCGACGCCCTGGGCCTCGACCGTTGCGACCTCTACTTCAGCAAGGACTCGCTCGACCGCTTCGGCCCCGAGATGGCCCACGATCGCTTCCGCCTGCCGTGGTACGACGACGTCCACGGCGAGTGGCTGCGCGGCGAGCCCTTCGTCCGCGACCTCGTCGGATCGCTCGACGCCTCCGCCACGCCCCGCGGACTCCTGCTGCGCGCCGCCGAACGACAGGGTCATCCGATCCTGGACCGGCCGCACGACCCCGCTGTCGATCCCACGGACCCGCTAACCGAGGCGATTGCTTCCCTCATCGATCGTCACGGCGGCGCGGCGGATCGCGCCGCGATTGCCGCCGAGGCCTCGACGTTGCCCGCCGCCCTTCGCGCCGCGCTCGCACCCGTGATCGTCGCGCTGGACGAGGCGGCGACCGCACGGGACGTCGCCATTGCGCCGATCGCCGCGAACGATGCGCTCGTCGCCCGCATCCGCGGCGACCTGCCGAGCCTCGTCCTGCCGTCGACGACGGCGCTGACCGTCACTCGCCGCGACATCCAGGACTTCCTGATCGACGACTTCGGCTATGCGACGCTTTTCCAGGCCGGGGCCGATCTGCTGGCCGCCGTCGAAGCCGCCGACCTCGGCCGGTTTCTCGACGACACCGGATTCTCCGCCACGTGGGAAACGCCGCTGGGCATCGTCGCCGTGCGCGACGGCGCCGATGACTCCTACGAGACCGCGGACCTCGCCGGCGACATCCTGCTGCTGGTCGACACCGGTGGGAACGACACCTACCGCGTGCAGGCCGGCGCGACCCGCTCGCGCAACAACCCCGTCTCGCTGGCGATCGACCTCGGCGGCGCCGACATCTACGGCTACGACGAGCGTCCGAGGCCGGCGGACACGCCGCCGCGGCTGCCCTCCGACGCCCAGGGTCGCTACTCCGGCGACGCCTACTACGGCCCCTTTTCCCTTTCCACCGCCGGCCGCCAAGGCAGCGGTTCGCTGGGCATCGGCATCCTGCTCGACTACGGCGATTCCGGGGACGAGTACCGCTCCCTGCGCATGAGCCAGGGCTGGGGCTCGCTGGGGGTCGGCATCCTCTACGACGCCGGCGGCGACGACCGTTACCTCTGCGAGGCCGGCTGCCAGGGCGCGTCTACCTTCGGCATCGGCATCCTGCTCGACGCGGGCGAGGGCATCGACCACTACGAGGGCTACTACGGCGTGCAGGGCTTCGCCTACGTGCTGGGCGCCGGCGTGCTGTACGACGCCGGTGGCGATGACACCTACCTCGCCCAGCCGGACGACGTCCTGTACTACAACCCGCAGGACCCCGGACGCTCCAACTCGAGCATGTCGCAGGGCATGGGCTTCGGCCGCCGCTCCGACCTCGGCGGCGGCGGCGACGGCGTCTACATGTCCGGCGGCCTCGGCGTCCTGCGCGATCTCGCCGGCGACGACGACTACGAGTGCGCCATCTTCTGCGAAGGCTCGGGCTACTGGTTCGGCACCGGGATCCTCGCCGACGGCGCCGGCGGCGACCACTACGACGCCCGGTGGTACGTCGAGGGCGGGGCGGCGCACTACGCGATGGCGGCGTTGTGGGACGCCGGCGGCAACGACGTGTACAACGCGACCGCGCGGCGGCTCAACGTCACGCTCGGCGGCGGCCACGACTTCTCGACGGCGTTCCTCATGGACGATGCCGGAGACGACGTCTACGGCGCGCCGAACCTCTCCCTGGGCGCCGGAAACGAGGACGGCTTCGGGTGGTTCGCGGACCGCGACGGAGTCGACTCCTACGAGTGCTCGAGCGATTTCTCCTTCGGCAACGCCTCGGTCGATCCCGCGTCCGGCGCGCGCACGCTGTTCCCGACGATGGGCCTCTTCTTCGACGCCGACGGCGACGACACCTACGTCCGCCCCGACACCGCCGTTCCCGCCGACGACTCGCTGTGGACCCAGCGCGTCCACGACACCGACCCGATCGAGGAGTTCGAGTACGGCGCGGGCGTCGATCGCTCGGCGGGCGTCGTCGGGCTCTAGGACCGTTACGTAGCTAATGAGTACCGGATCTCAATTATTGAGTATACATTGACAAATGAGCGACTCGATGCTATGATGTTCTGATGGCCACGGAATTCCACCGGAAGATCCTGGACGAACTGAAAGCAGGTCTGCTCGGAATCCCCGGCCTGATGCACGTCCTGATCGGTCCACGACAGGTCGGGAAGACCACCCTGGCGCACTCGCTGGCGACGGCATGGGAGGGAAAATCGCACTACGGCGTGGCCGACACGCCGTTGCCCCCCGGACCTGCCTGGATCGCCGCACAGTGGGACGCCGCAAGGAGACTTGACGACGGGGTCCGTCCCCCGTTGCTCATCCTCGACGAGGTCCAGAAGGTCTTCCGTTGGAGCGAAGTCGTCAAGTCGCTCTGGGACGAGGACCGCAAGACGGGCGCATCGCTGCGCGTCGTCATCCTGGGCTCCTCCTCGCTTCTCCTGGCCGAGGGCATGACCGAGAGCCTGGCCGGCCGGTTCTTCCTCCACAGGTGCAGGCACTGGTCCCTCGGGGAGTGCGCCGAGGCGTTCTCGTGGGACCTGGACCGGTGGCTGTACTTCGGCGGGTACCCCGGCGCCGCGCGACTGGCGGGCGACGAGCAGGCGTGGCGCTCGTACGTCACGGACGCGCTGATCGAGGCCGTTCTGTCCCGGGACGTGGTTGCGATGCAGCGCGTGACCAAGCCGGCACTGCTGCGACACCTCTTCGTGCTGGCGGCGCGCTTCCCGGCGCAGGTCTTCTCGTACAACAAGATGCTCGGCCAGCTTCAGGACGCCGGCAACACGACGACCCTCGCGCACTATCTCCGCCTGCTCGAGACGGCCTTCCTGGCCAGCGGCCTCGAGCGGTTCTCGCTCGGGCAGGCGCGGAGCCGCGGCTCCAGCCCGAAGCTCATCCTGTGGAACAACGCTCTCGTGTCTGCCCTCGGCCTTCGTTCGTTCGAGCAGGCTCGCTCCGACCCCTCGTGGTGGGGCCGCCTCGCCGAGAACGCCGTGGGGGCCCACCTGGTCTCTGGCCTCCAGGGACTGCGCTACGACGTCGGCTACTGGCGGCAGGGGAATTCGGAGGTCGACTTCGTCGTGCGCGCGGGGGACTCCATCTGGGCGATCGAGGTCAAGAGCGGCCGGCTCGACCGGCCGCTTGCGGGCCTGGATGCGTTCCTGGCCCGATTCCCGTCCGCCCGGCCGCTCATCGTCGGGACGGGAGGCATCCCGCTGGCCTCCTTCTTCTCCACGGATCCGAGGGACCTGTTCACGGTGCGGAGCTGACCACCCACGTTTTCGTTCGGCCCCTATCGCACCGCCCAGGCGACGCCCAGGCCGATGTAGTTCGCGATGACGTAGCCCAGGACGCCGGCCAGCACGGCCGGCAGCACCAGGCGCTCCCAGTGTACCGCCACCGCGAAGGCCGAGGCCGTCGTCGGGCCGCCGATGTTGGCGTTGGACGCGATGATGCTCTCCGCCAGCGGGAGCCGTAGCGCGCGGCACACCCCGAGCATGAACAGCATGTGCACGGCGATGATCGTCGCGGCCATCGCGAACAGGAGCGGCCCGCGCTCCACGATCGTCCGCACGTCCGCCGCCGCCCCGAGCGCCACGGCGAAGACGTGCATCAGGAACACCCCCAGCTCCTCCGCGCCGGCCAGCGTCGCCAGGCGCCCCGGAATGGCCGTCGCCAGGGCCACGGCCAGCGCCGTGATGAACAGCGCCGTGAGGTGCGGTGTCCCCGCCACCCGCGCCAGCAGCGTGCCCACCGCGACCGCGCCGAACGCGAACGCCAGCGAGGTCGCCAGGCCGACCACCGTCGCCGGCGGGCGCTGGGTCTCCGTACCGCGGGGCTCGGCCTGCGGCGGATGTGACTCGCCGGGCCGCGCCGGTGCCGGGCCGCCCACCGTCGCCAGCGGCGCCTTGGCCTTGGCTTCCGAACCGCGGACTTCAGCCCGCGGCTGCTCCGGCTCGCCGGGCCGTGCGATTCCGTCTCCACGGTCCCGCGCGAACCAGCGGTGCAGCCGCGCCGACCGCGCCGCGGCGATGAGCACGAAGAAGTAGACCGTCATCACCAGGTTGTCCGCTGCGATGGCGGCCGAGGCGATGCCGGGCGAGAGGTCGGTCGCCCGCGCGATGGCCAGGAAGTTGATCGAGCCGCCGACGTACGTGCCGACGAACACCCCCGTCGCCTTCCACGACTCAGGGCCCACCGGCACCAGCCACGCGGCCAGGAATCCCCCCAGCACGGTCCCGACCGCGCCGACCAGGAACGCGCCCAGCGTCGGGCCGGTCTCGCGGAAGATGCGCACCAGGTTCGCGCGCACCAGCAGCAGCGGCAGCGCCAGCGGCACGACCCAGGCCCAGACCAGGTCGAGCGCCGGGGCGTCGGACGGGATCACGCGCGCGTTCGACAGCGCCATCCCCGCCAGCAGCGCCACCATGAACGCCGTCACCTTGCGCGCGAAAGCGAACCGTTCCTCCGCCCACAGCGCTCCCGCCGCGCACGCGGCGAGGATGGCGAGCAAGAGGGGAGTCTCGGCGGCCGGGACGAGCGTCTCCACGCGACCCGTTTACCCCGTCACGCCCCGCCCGCGCAACGACCGCGACCACGCTATGGAATCGTCTCGAACACCGTCGCGTCCGGGTCGATGTCGCCCGCCGCGCCGGGATCGACGGTCAGCGCCCCGGTCAACACGTTCGCCGCGCTCGACTCGTCCCACACACCGGCGTTCGCGAACCGGATGGCGTACTCGGCCCGCCCCGCGACCGACGCCTCCGCGGAGGGCAGTCGCAACGCCAGTCGGTGCTCGCCTGCCGCCACGTCGATCGGCACGCGCAGCAGCACCGCGAGCCGCAGCTCCTCGCCCGACTCCCACCGTCGCGGGTCCTCGGCCAGGACCGCCGCGCGCCCGTCCAGCAGCACCTCCACCGGACGCTCGTTCCACGGCGCCGCGAAACCCTCGTTGCGCAGCACGACCGACAGCTCGATCACTCCGCCGGGCGGCACCGCCTCCGGGAACGACGCCTCGACCAACACGAACCGGTATCCGAGACGTCGCGCCAGCTCGTCGTAGCAGCCTTGCACCTGCCAGCCGGCGAGCACGTCGGGGTGGTACAGCGCGTTGAGGTACGAGTAGTGCAGCCGCGCCAACTCGGCCGTCGCCGAGGTGCAGTCGGTGCGCGGCGCGTTGGTCGCGCAGGTTTCGCCGCCGACCGGCAGGAAGCGTCCTTCCGCGGCGACGAAGTCCTTCCAGTCCTCGATCGGGTCGTCGTAGGTGCCTTCGTCCGAATCGCTCGCCAGGAAACAGTCGTTATGGTGGCCCGTGCGCGCCGCGTCCGAGCCCAGGAAGGCGTCCGCTTCGTCCAGCGGCCCTCCGAACGCGTCGCTCTTGTACATCGGCGTTCGCACCTGCGTCATTCGCGACACCGGCAGCGCGTCGAGGATCGCGGCCAGGATCTCCCCGCGGTCGGCCGGGTTGTCCAGCCCGTGCGTCGAGCTGTGCCACTCGCCCCACGCGCCGATGAATCCCGCCTGCAGTACGGCGATGACGTCACGGTTCTCCTCCAGGAGCGGCGCGAGCTGCGCCAGGTGGGCGAGGATCTGTGCCTTCGCCGCGTCCGGTTCGGGGTCGGGGTACGGCCCCTCGTTGTAGCTGAACCGCAGCACCACCTCGATCCCCGCGTCCCGCACGTCGTCGAGCCCCGCCTGCAACGCCGCCAGGAAGGGAGCGTCCAGCGGCGAGTCCCGGTACGCGTCGAGCCGCACGCCGGCATGCGCGAGCGTGCGACCGTTCTCCCGGACGTACGAGAAGTCGCCGCCCTCGACGAGGTCCACGCCGTCGTAGAACCCGCGTTCGGGGTTGAGCAGGATCTCGTCTGTGGGCTCGAAGGTGACCGTGACGAGCGCCACCGCGCCGTCGTCCGACGCGTCGTCCGTCTCCGTCCCGCCGTCCGCCTCCCCTTCGCCATCCGCTTCCGCGTCCCCGTCGGGCGGCGAGTCGACGGGCGCGTCCACCCCGTCCGTGCCGTCGTTCGCCCCGCCGTCGCCGTCCGCGCCGCCGCCGCATGCGGCCGCGAGCCCCGCGGCGAGGACCAGTGCGGCCAGCGCTCCCTTCCCCCGAAGTCGTCGCACGCCGGCCCTCCTCCTCCGTCGAATCGCCGCCCCCGTCGCTCGTCGCGTCAGAGTGCCACGGCGTGGATCGCTCCGACGGCGTCGATGTCCGCGCCCGGATACGAGGAGCTGCAGGATTCGCGCAGGTCGGTGATGCGGACGAACCGGTACTGCGCGTTCGGGGTGGACACCGCGGCGATGTCGACCTGGGCCGGCTGGCCGCGCACGTCGCCCACCTCGGCCCAGCTCGTCCCGTCCGTGCTGATGGCGACGTGCATCGCCTCGACGTCCGGCCCGCACTCGAACACGTGCAGGTCCGCTCCGGCCGCGTCGACCAGGGCGTTGTCGACGAACTCGACGACGAGGACCCCGCCGCAGCCGAGCGTCACGGCCGTCGCCGGGTCGTCGCGTTCGCCCTGGTAGTCCGGAGCCGCCAGGGCCGCCGCGGGGTTGGTCCAGCCGGAAGCCGTGGGCGCCCGGTCGCCCGGTTCGGACGACGCCACACGATCCGCGAACGCCTGCGCGCCCAGCTCGAAGGTCACGGCGGTCCCCTGGTTGTCGGTGAACGTCGCGGGCGTCGCCGCCGACCCGGCCTGCGCTCCTGCCTGCGGGCAGGCCGGGCAGGGCGGACACGTGGAGGGAGCCGGCTGCGTGCAGCACGAGCCCGACGCGAGCAGAACGGCCACGACGAGTGCAGTTCTCATGGCCCCGACGCTACCAACCACGGGGGGGCCGATCAAGCCGCGGCACCTGCCCCGCTCGACCGCCGGCCCCCTTCGCTCCTCTGCGCCTCTGCGCCTCTGCGCGAAATTCCATCCCGCCGCCCCGTCGCATCGACCGGGGAATCAGGTATCATCACCCGCGAGAGGATGGCGGTGGCGGTGCGGGACATCGAATCCCGGAGCGTGATCCGCACGTGGCGGCCGACCGCGTCGCGCCGACGTCGCTCGTCGCTCCCTGCGCCGGCGGTCCTTGCCTGGCTTTTCACCCTGCTGCCGGCCGAGGTTCCGGCCGAGCCCGCGAGTCCGCCGACCGCCGTTCCCCCGCCCGCCGCCTCGCCCGGGCCGATCGTCGCGCTGCTGATCGCGACGAACGGGCCGGACGGCCCCGGAGGGAGCCTCCTCGACGCCATCCAGGCGCAGCTCACCGACCTGCCCGTGGAGCTGATCGTCGAGCCCGCGGCCGAGCTGCCGTCGACGCTGCCCGCGCAGATCGCTCTCGCCGCCGACTTCGCGCGGCGCGCCGGCGCCGCCACCGTCTTCTGGTTCGACTCGTCCGTGCCGGATCGCGTGTTCGTCTACCTGGCCGAGCGTGGCGGCAGCCGCCTCCTGATGCGTGCCGTCGACTCGGCCGATCCGGCCGAGCGCGTCGAATCCGTCGCCGTGATCGTCCGCAGCCTCGTCCAGTCCATCCTGGCCGGCGGCACCATCGGGATGAGTCTCCCGGCAACGTCCCCGGCTGCCTCGCCGCCCCCGGAGCCGCCGGTCGCCGCGCCGTCCCCGGAGCCGCCGCCGCCGACCGAGCCGCCCGCGGAAACCCCGGCACCGTCCGACCAGCCGCCGTGGCTGGGCCTCCAGCTCGCGTACGCGGTGGACTTCTATTCCAGCGAGGCGACCGCGTTGCACGGCCTCGACGCAGGCGTGCTGTTCCACGTCCACGAGAACTGGTCGCTCTTCGCCGCCTATCGCGTTCTTGGTGATGCCGAGGTGTCAGGCGGAGGAATCCAGCTTGGGGTTGGCCGTCATCCGCTGGAGTTGGGCGTCCGCTTCCGCTGGCCGATCGATGACTGGGACTTCGGCGCCAGCCTCTTCGGAGCCGTGGACGTCCTTACCCCCAGGGCAGGCTCGACGGTGGCCGGGATGAGAGCGTCCCCCTCGTCCGACGCGTGGGTCGGCGGGATGGGACTCCTGGTCCACGGCAGCTACCGACTGGCCGGAATGCTGCGGATCTTCTTGGACGGCGGCGTCGACGTCTGGTTCGACCCGCTGGACTTCGCCGCGGAAACGGGCGACGGGCAGGTCGTGCTCATCGGCACCCGCTACTTCGTCCCCCGCCTGCTGCTCGGACTCTGGGTGGACCTCCTGTGATCCCGTTCCACCCGTCTGGCCGGCCGGCCCCTACCTAGACTCCGATGAGCCGCGACAGCGCCGCCGGGGATCCGGGCATCGACCACCGCGAGGAACTGCGGCTGGCGCAGTCCGCCGCGTCCGGCGACGGACCCGCACAGCGCGAGGTGGCCCTGGTCTTGCTCGACCGCGTGCGCCGCACCGCCCGGTACATCCTCCGCAACGAGGCCGACGCCGACGACGCCGCGCAGTCCGCCATGGTCGAGATCCTGCGCTGCCTCGGCCGGTACCGAGGAACCGGCTCCCTCGCGCACTGGGCGTCGCGCATCGTTGCCCGCACGGCCCTCGCGTTCGCACGCCGCCGCCGTGCGGATCCGACGACCGTCGAGCGCCTCCGGGAGCCACCCGCCGTTCCCCTTGCTCCGGACGGCACGGCGGGCGACGGGCCGATGCTCCGCAGGAGACTCGTGCGGTGCCTCGATCGGCTGCCGGCCGAGCGGCGCGAGACGGTCGTGCTGCGTCTCATCGAGGGAATGACGCTCGATGAAATCGCCGAGGAGACTGGCGTGTCGGTGAACACCGCGAAGGACCGGCTGCGGGTCGGCCGGGCCGAGCTGAGAAGTGCGGTCCTGGACGACCCGGTCCTGCGCGAAGCGTTGAAGGAGAGGCTGCCATGAACACGCACAACGACACCGAGCGCGAGTGCGAGCGGTGCTGGGAGCTGGCCGACCGGGAGAAGTCCGGCGGGTCGCTCGCTCCGGACGAATTCTCCGCGTTGCGGCACCACCTCCTCTCCTGCCCGGCCTGTGCCGCGGACGCCGCGCTCGCGACGCTCGTCGCGACGCTGGACGAGACTCCCACCCCGGGCGGCGAGCCCGCGACGTCCGTCCGCTCGGATCTGGACGACGCCGCGCGGGAACGATGGGTCGCCGGCATCCTGCGTCGTGCCCGCCGGGACGACGCGGATTGTCCCGATCGGGTGGTGGCCATCGGGTCGGGCTCCGCCCCCGAACCCCCGTCGGCCGCCGGCCTGCCTGCCCCGAGCGAAGTCGAGGGGCCAGCCCCGAGCATGCCGAAGGGCCGACCCGCGACCGCCGCTCCGCGCCGGGCGCCCCGGGCCATCGCGGCCTTCACCCTGCTGGCGAGCGTGGCGGCCATTGCCTACATCATCGTCTCCGGGCGCCCGAGGGGCGATCGCGACGAACAGCCTCCGTCCGAGTCCACGGCGGCCGCACTCTTCCTGGTGGCGGGTGCCGTACGGGTGGATGCCGCTCCCGCCCGGGCCGGGGACGAGTGCCGGCCCGGCTCGGTCATCCGCGTTGCGACCGGCCGCCTCGGAGTCGGACTCTGCGGCGCCCGCCTATTCCTGGATGCGGCGACGAGCCTGCGACTGACCCGTCTGGACGCCGACCGCTGCGAGGCTCGGCTCGAATCCGGCCGAGTCGCCGCCGACGCTCGCGGATTGCGGAAGGGCACGCGGCTCGTCGTTTCCACGGACGTCGGCGACGTGCAGGTCACCGGAACGGTGTTCGCGGTGGAGGTTGACGGCGCGGACGTCGAAGCGCGCGTGCTCGAGGGCTCGGTCCAGGTGTCGGCGGTCGGGCGAGCCGCCCAGGCGCTCGGTGCGTCACAGGCCGTGCGGGTAGGCGCGACGGACGTGCGGCGGCTCTCCGCCGCGGAGGTGGAACGGGACCGCCGCCTGGTCGAGTGGCTTCCGGCCGAGCGCGGGGCGCCGACCGCGCTCTTGGACGTGTCGAGCGACGCGTTGTCGGCCGAGGTCGTCGTCGACGGGATGACGCTCGGTCCCGCCCCGGTCACGGCGCTGGTTCCCCTCGGCCGCCGCGAGATCACCCTGCGCGGCCCGCACGCCCCGGCCATTCGTGAGACCGTCGAGCTGCGGGCCGGCGACCGCTTCGAGCGCCGTTACGGTTCCGCGTCCGGCTCGGCGTCGACGGCGACCTTGCCGGGGATCACCACCGGGTCCCGGCCGGTCGTCGCTGCGCCGCCACGCGTCGCTTCGAACGGGCCGCCCGGTGCATCCGGCCCTGGCGAGTCCGTGCCGGCCACCGTGGGGATCGATCCACCGGCCCCGACCGGCCGTCCGGGATCCATGCCGCCCGTCCGCGAGACGGGTGTGCCCGCATCGCGGCCTGCCCCACCTCCGACGTCCGTCACCGCCGCTCCCGCGGTCGGCCCGCCTGCCGTCGCACCGACGGCGCCCGAGCTGCTCGCCGAGGCCCGCCGTCGCCGCGAGGCAGGCGATTGGGCGGGCGCCGCCGCGGCGTACGAGGATCTTGCCACGCGGTTTCCCGACAGCGGCGAAGCGCGCGCGACTCTCGTGCCGCTCGGCCAGCTCCGGTTGGAGCGCCTCGACGACGCGACCGGCGCGCTGCGCGCGTTCGACGAGTATCTGGCCAAGTCGCCGGCAGGGGCGCTGGGCGAGGAGGCGCTGTGGGGGCGCATCCAGGCCCTGCGCCGGCTGGCGCGTCCGGTGGACGAGGCCACGGCCCTGCGCGAATTCGCCGCCGGCCATCCCGCGAGCCTCCGGATCGGAGAGGCGCGCCGGCGCCTCGCCGAACTGGAAGGAGCAAGGCAGCCATGAGTCGAACGATTGCCCTGTTCCCACGACCGCTTCCCTTCCGGCGCCCGCGCGTCCGCTCGCCTTCCGGGCGACCGCTCGCCCCCCTGCGCCCGCGCGTCCGCTCGCCTCTGCCGTTGCTCCTTGCCCTCGCCATCTCCGCCTGCGGGCGCGGCACGATCCTCGTAGGCGAGCCCGTCGATGCCGCGTCGGACGATTCCTCCGGTTCCGACGGTGCGGAACCGGACGAAGCCGGCGCGGATGTCGGAGACCACTTCGACGAAGCACTGGACGCCGATGACGACGGGGCAGGGGAGGGCGAGTCGGCCGACGAGGGGCTCGAGGATGCCGCCGAGGACGCTTCCGTCGACGCCGGCCCCGTCTGTCCCATCTGGGCCGTGCCGTCCGGCGCCGACCCGGATGCCGACGGCACCGAGGCGCACCCCTTCATCGGACTCCCTGCCACTCTCGCCGCGCGCGGCCCGTGCGAGCACGTCATTCTGCGCGGCGGGACGGCGGACGACCCGTTCGACGCGGCCGTCGATATCGGCCTGGGCGACTCCGAATCGCTTCTCATCGAGGGTGATCCTTCCGACGCGGCGCTCGCCGAGCTGGAGGCGTACGGCGATCCCGGCCTCTTCGTCACCAGCGCGGGAACCCTGACGCTGCGCCACCTCGCCGTCCGCGACGGCCTCGCGCCCACCGGTGGCTGCCTCAACGCCCAGGTCGGCGCCTTGCGCCTGGAGGACACCGAGTGGACCGATTGCCGCGCGGTCGAGGAAGGCAGCGCGGTTTGGGTCTACTCGCCGGACGTCGAGATCCTCGACTCGCGCTTCCTGCGCAACGAGGCACAACAGGAACGGACCGAGCCCCCGCCCGCGGTCGGCGCAGCCTGCCTCGATGGTCCGCTGGATGTGACGCACATCCTCGTCCAGCGATCCAGCTTCGAAGACAACAGCGCCGACTGGGGTCACGCGCTGTATCTCAAAACGTCCACGCGCGACGCCGTCGTTCGCGATTGTCTCTTCCTGCGCAACGCGTCCCGCAGGGGTCCCGCCGCCCTCGGCGGGCAAGTCGGCGAGCTGTCGCACAATCGGTTCGAGGGGAACCAGGCGGATGTGGACGCGGCCGTCGTGGAGATCCCCGGCACACCGGACACTCGAATCTTCCACAACCTCTTCATCGAGAACCGCTCGGGTCGCGAGTCCGTTGCGCTGCAACCATGCCACGGCCTCGTCGCGAACAACCTCTTCGTTCGCAACGTCTGCCGTAACGCCCCCGGGGAAGCAGGCTGTTCTGCCGCGATCTGGGTGACGGCCGGGTGCAGCATCGACCTCCTGAATAACACCTTCGTGGACAACGCCAGCGAGGGCGGCATTGCTCACCTCTCCTACGATTCGGCGTTCGGAAGCGTCCACGCCAACGTCTTCGTCGGGGGCGATGGACGAGCCGCCGTCGGGACCGATTACACGGACTGGGGCGTCTCGACGGAGATGGCGTACAACGTCTGGTGGACGGTGCCCGATCCCGTTTTCGGCGACGGCGTGCGCCTCGCCGACGGGAACGTCGAGGCCGATCCCGCCTTCACCGGTATCGACGACTTCCATCTCGGCCCCGGCTCCGCAGCGATCGACGCAGGTGACCCCGACCCGTCGCTCGCAGACCCGGATGGCTCGCGCAACGACCCCGGCGCGTTCGGTGGCCCCGCCGGCGACTGGACCCCGCTTCCGGAAGGAGGTGCACCATGAGTCGCGCACTCCCGCTCCTCCCGTTCGTCGTCTTGACCGCCGTGGGCTGTTCGGGGACCGGCACAACCGCGGATGACGTCGCCGGAGATACCGACCTCGCCGCGGAGGACGATGGTGGAGGTGCCGACGCCGCGGAAGACCGAACGGGACCCGATCACGTACGCGACGGACCCATCGAAGCCCGCGACTTCTCGCGCGAGGATGCGGCGTCGAGCGACGCCACGATTCCCGAATCGACGCCGCTTCCGCCGACCTGCGGCGACGGCGTCGTGGATCCCGGCGAGGAGTGCGACGACGGCAACCGCCTGAACGACGACGGCTGCGATTGGCTGTGCCGGATCTTGACGGAGCCCTTCGTGTACCCCCCGCCAGGTCCGGACGCGACCCCCGCGACGCCCACCGGACCGCCGGCCGAAGTCACGGAAGGCGCTGAGATGGCCTCCGGCGCAGCTTTCGCCGTGCCGGACCTGTGCTCCCCGGTCTGGCTCGCGGCCGGCGGCGGCGGCTTCGCCGTCGCCTACGACTACGATCAACCGTACTACGGCGTACGAGTGCGCATCCTCGATCGCACGGGAAGGACCATCGGCGCGCCGTGGGATCACGAGACACCCTGGCACCTGTTCAGCCAGGCGTTGTTCGCGACCGGCGAGGGCTTCGGGCTGTTCTCCGGGCACTACTCCTACGGTCTCCTGCGTACCCGTATCGGCGCCGATGGGACTGTGCCGGAGGAGTTCAATTTCCTGCGCGGGCCGATCGGCCCTGTCGCGGGGCTGCTCACCGGCGGAGCCTGGAGCCCGGGCCGCTGGCTCGCCGTAGCCTACGTTTCGACCGGCTCCGCCTCGGACTACCGCGCATGGCTGCTGGAGACCTTCTCCGACGACGGCACGCCGATTCGCAGCGTCGCCGCCTCCCGGCCTCCCGGGGGCGACGAGGCAGGCTGTGTCACGGTCGTGCCGACCGACGCGGGCTTCGCCGCCAGCGACGGCATCTCCGTCGTCGTCTTCGACGCGGACTTGAACCCGGTGTCGTGGAGCGGCACCATCGCCCCGTGGCAGCACGGCGCATCCAGCCTCTCCGCGGACCGATACTGGTTGGCTTGGTCGGCGTTCCGGGAAGGCGGTGTCTGGCCCGGTGACCGTGACATCGTCGTCGTGGCCGTCGGTCCGGAAGGAACGCCGCTTTACCCCCCACGCACGATCGTCGAAGCCTCACCGGAGGCAGTCGCAAGCGGTTGGGGGTGTTGCGGCAATCAGCCACATCTGGCCGTGGCCGCCGGCCCCACCGGCGCCGCCATCGTCTACTGGGAAGGCCTTCCCGACGAGGAGACCTACGGCGGCCCCGTCATGCTCCTCACGGTTGACGACTGGGGCAACGTGATCACCCCTCCGACTCCCGTGCTTGCCGCCGGCGAAATCACCACCATCGGCTGGGTCCTCGCCGTCACCGCCGACGACGACTTGGGCTACGGCGTCGTTACCATGGTCCCCGGCGACGTCCTCGGCACCGCCTCCCTCGTCTTCCGCCACTTCGCCCCCGCCCCGTAGCGCCGTCCCGTCCCTGCCTGGTCCGTCTGCGTCTCTGCGTCTCTGCGTCTCTGCGCGAGATTCCTTCCCGTCCCGCCGAGCGCCCTCCCCCTACGGCGCCTCCTCCCCCGTCAGCGCCGCGTACAGCTCACGCAGCTCCTGGTCCGACTCGCCCGCGCGCACCGACATCCGGCCGTCGAGCAGCAGGCCCTGGTACGACGCGACCAGGTACAAGCGCCCGTCGATGAACAGCGCATCGCTGTCCCAGGCTCCGTACTGCCGGAGCCCGCGCTCGCTGCGCCGCGCCAGCTCCCCGTGCAGCCCCGACCGCAGGCGGATGCCCACCGACGGGCGATCCTCGCCGTCCTCGGGAGGGAACCAGATCACCCGCGACACGTCGTCCGGCATCAGCCGCAACGTGTCGCTCCGGTCGAGGCGGTACAAGACCCCGTTGGCCTCGATCACGTCGGGCGAGTCCCCGACGACCTCGGCCGAGTACGTCCGGCGCGCCCGCACCAGCTCGGCGTGGAACGACCTCAGGTCCTGCGGCTGGTACCAGGTCGACACGTCGGAGATCGTCGGATACCCGAAGGCCAAGGCCAGCACGACCGCGCCCGGAACCGGCATCCAGCGCCACAGCCGTGAGCGCGGCGGCTCCCCCAGCCGGCCCAGGGCCGCCAGCGCCCCCGCCATCGTCATCGCGATCGAGCCCGTGAACACGTCCCACGGCACCGCCTGCAGCCCGCCCAGCCCGCCGATGCCGAACCGGCCCACATCGATCGCGGTCAGCACGACCAGCGCCAGGCCGACGACCCCCGCCGCTCCCCCCGTGACGCGGAACCACAGCCGGCGTCCGACGCCCATGGCTGCCGCCACCCCGATCCCCGCCGCGACCAGCAGCCCGGCGACCAGCCAGACCAGGGGCGGCTGCGGTCCGAGGAACCGGTATCCTGCCACCGAGACCCACCACGGCCGGAAGCCGTAGAACCACGGCTTCACGACGTCCGACGCCACGCCGGCCGCGAACGCGCAACCCGCGGCCAGCGTCGCGGCGATGACCGTCCAACGCAGGACGTACCGGACGCGATCCAACGTCCTCTCCGGCGTGCCGTCGAGCGATTCGCGGGTGGGTTCCGGGGACGTGGAGGACGCGCTCTCCTCCGGCGTCGCCGCCGCTTCCTCGGGCGTGGTGGCGTTCTCCTCCATCGCGCCCATGTTCCGCGCACGCCGTCGCCGGGTCAAGCCCGTGCGAAGACCGCCGGGTGGAAAGCGAAGGGAGTTCGCGCAAAGGACGCCAAGGACCGCAAAGGACGCAAAGAGGGACGGATCAGGAACTGTTACATCTGCCAGCAGATCTGCTGGATGCGCGCGTCGGTGATCGTCCCGCACAGCCGCTCGCCCTCGAACGCGCTGCGGCAGAACGCCTGGAGGTTCGCGTCGCGGATGAACCCGCACGAGCTCTCGCCTTCGAACCCGACCTGGCACAGCGTCTCCAGGTCGTCGTTGTCCAGGAAGCTGCACGCGCCCATGTCGTCGAGCGCGATCGAGCACATCTGGTCGAGGTCGTCGGCGTCGATGAACCCGCACGCCCCTTCGTCGAGCGCCGCCCGCCGCAGCTCGTCCAGGTCGTCCGCGTCGGCGCCCAGCCAGTAGGCCACCGCCAGCGCCGTGAGTCCCGCGCGACCGCCGAAGTCCGCCGTCGCGATCGGCGCCGCCCCGACGATCGTCGGCGGCGGCGGACCCATGCCCACCGGCACGGCGACCGGCACCGCCACCGGCGCCCCGACCACCGTCGCAACGCCCACGGGCACGGGCCGAGTCACCACCGCGGTCGCCGCCGAGCGCAGCGACCACACCCCGTTGGACGGCAGCGCCCGCCCGCGCTCTTCGAGGATCGTCGCGCCGTTGCAGTCCGCCGCCAGCAGGTCCCACGCGCCCCACGTTGCGTCGAGCGATACGGACAGCTGGCTGCCGGGCGCCATGTACTGCCCGCCGAGCAGGTCGTTGCCCCATGTCGATTGCCCCGCCGGAGTCAGGTACAAGTGGCAAATCGTGTACGCAGTTCCGTTTGCCAGCGCGATCGCCGCCGGCGCGACCGACCCCACGATCGTCGGGGGCGGCGGCGCGCTGACCGTGCCCACCACCATCGGGCCCTGTGTCGTCGCTGTCACCGTCACCGTCGTGGGTGGCGGATTGGGCGCCTGCACGATCACCGTCGGCGGCGGGGGAGGGGGCGGAGACTCCGGTACCCGGACCACCACCGTCGCCGTTGGCGGCGGCGGATTGGGCGCCTGCACGACGACGGTCGCCGGTGGGTTGACCTGAGCCTGCCCGACCGCCACCGTGCTCGGCGGCACGTACGCCGGTGCCGGTGTCGACGCGATCATCGACGGCGGCGCCGGCTGCACCACCTGCGCTGCCGGAGCCGCGGCCACGAAACACCCGCCCACCCCCAACGCCGCCAGCAGGAGAACCCGCACGGTCTTCAGCCCGGTCTCGTCCATGATCGGCCCTTTCTCCTTTGCGTGCTTTGCGGTCCTTTGCGCCCTTTGCGCGAAATCCCCTCTTGCGTTCTTAGCATCCTTTGCGCCCTTTGCGTGAAATCCGCGCTATCATCCCCCGGTCCCCGCCGGCGGGGAGGGAAGGGGTCCCGACCATGCGCACCGCAGCACTCGGAACGGTCGCCCTCGTCGTCTTCGCCTCGGCCGCGCCCGCGAGCGCCCAGGTCGAGCTGACCGGCACGTACATCGACTACGCCGGCGTCGCCGCCAACGGCGTGCTGCTCAACGAGTCCGGTCACAGCATGCGCTACCGCGAGACCGTCGGCGGGCCCGTCTGCGGCGACGCGTTCTACCCCGGCTCGCCGTACTACGCGATCGTCTTCGAGGCGTCCGACTCGTCGAGCTTCCTCGTGCAGAACCTCAACGGCGGCAGCGCCGGGTTCTCCACCACCAGCAGTACCGTCGTCTCGGGACGCTCGATCCTCTGGTCGGGCCGCTACGCCGACGGCCTTCGCGACGTGACGTTGGCTCTCGAATACTACTACGGCATCGATGACCGCGCGGTGCGCATCACCGCCGCGGTGACCAACAACGGCGCGGCGTCGCTCGCCGACGCCTACCTCCTGTTCCAGGACGAGTGCGACTTCGGCGTCGACATCGGAGGCGGCTACGCGACCGACAACGACGTCGTGCGCCAGCCCCCCGCGGACTCCACCGCCCTGCGCACCAACAGCATCACCTCCCCCCGCACCGTCGTGCTCGCCGCCGGCTCCGCCGACGCCCGCGCCCGCGTCTCTTCGACTGTCGACGCGTTCCCCGACAGCCCGTCCGCCACCTGGTCGGCGCCCGTCGACGACAACGGCGCTTCCGGCGACTACTGGTCCGCCATCGTCTTCCACGAGTCCGCGCTCGATCCCGGCGAGACGACCACGTTCGTCTGGTACTACGTCTGGGCCGAGGACATCGCCACCGCCATCTCCCGCTTCGACGCCGTCGTCGGCACGGTCCCCATCGATGGCGACGGCGACGGCTACACCGCGGCCGCCGGCGATTGCGACGACGGCAATCCGGCGCGCTACCCCGGCGCGGCCGAAGTCTGCGACGGCCTGGACGACAATTGCGACGGGACCACGCCGGCCGACGAGCTGGACGCCGACTTCGACAGCTTCGCGCCCTGCGAGGGCGATTGCGCCGACGGCGACCCCGCGCGTTCCCCCGATGCCGCCGAGGTCTGCGACGGCCTGGACGACAATTGCGATGGCATCACGCCGCTCGACGAGTCGGACGGCGACGGCGACGGCTTCGCGCTGTGCGAGGGCGACTGCGACGACGCCGATCCCTTCGTGCACGCCGGTGCCGTCGAGCGGTGCAACGGCTTTGACGACGACTGCAACGGGCTGACCGACGAAGGCGCCTGCGCGGCCGACGCGGACGCGGATGCCGATGCGGACGCCGACGCCGACGCCGCCGCGGATGCCGACGCCGCCGCGGATGCCGACGCCGCCGCGGATGCCGACGCGACAGGCGACGCGGACGCGACCGCGGATGCCGACTCCGGCGCCGAGGCGGACGCGGCGACGGACGGCGGCGCCGACTTCGTCACCGACGGCGCCGGCGACGCCCCGCGCGACGTGGTCGATGTCAGCCCCGGCTTCGCCGAGACCGGCTGCGGTTGCCGCGCCGCCCGCTCGGGCTTCGGTCCCGCCGCGTCGCTGCTCTTCGCCGCCGCCGCCCTCGTGCTCCGTTCCCGCCGCCGGCGCGGCTGACGCGCCGCCGCGGTTCCGGGTCGGCCTGCCGGTCGTCGTCTTCTCCGGCGGTCGTTGCATTTTTCGTTTTCCCCCTCGTCCCTGTACCCGCGGCGCGCGGTCGTTGCCGCCGGGAAAGCCCCGTTGTAGCCTCCGCGCCGAGAGAGGTCGCTGATGTCGGGTTCCGCCGCTCGCTTGCTCCCGCGCGTTTCACGCCTCGCGGCCTTCGCCGTCGCCGTCTGCTTCGTTCGTCCGCCCCCCGCCGCCGCCGATCCCCCCGATCTCTCCCCGCCCGACGACCAGCCCGCCGCCGCGGCGACCACCATTGAACGCCTCCAGAACCTCGACGCTACCGAACAGCTCCTTCACGGCGACGACGTGGCCTCGGACGAGGAAGGTCACCTGCTCGTCAAGGCGACCTACGAGCGCGGCGTCCACCCCAAGGTCCGGTTCCGCGTCACCCTCTCGACCCCCGACGGCGGGACGATCGAGGGCCTCCTCAAGGTCAAGCAGCAGAATTACCGCGACTGGGTCGGCGAGCTTTTTTCCTACCGCCTCGGCCGGGCCCTCGGCATCCGCCTCACCCCCACCGTCGATCGCTGTTTCCCCCGCTCCGTCCTCGACATCGGCCTCGCCGACCAGCCCGCCGAGGTCGCCGAGTTGGTGACGTGGGAGGGGGAGGGCGACGAGACGCACGCTTGCGGCTCGTTCACCTACTGGGTGCCCGAGTTCCAGTTCAAGATCGGCCCGCTCGCTTCGCTGCCCGAGACCTTCGACACGCTGACCGGCTGGATGGGACCGAACAACCGCGACTGGGTGGCCGGCTCGCAGCCGCTTCGGGACCTCACGGCGGTCTTCCTCCTGGATTTCCTCGTGTTCAACGAGGATCGTCCGCACAACGTCGGCTCCGTCCGTTTCCCCGACACGGACGTCCAACTCCTCGTCGCCATCGACTTCGGCGACTCGCTCTACAGCCCATCCCGCCGCGACGTCCAGTGCCGCCGCTGGCTGTGGCGCATCAAGGTCTTCCCGGAAACCCTCGTGGACAGCCTGCGTAACCTCGACGCCGACGCGCTCCGCAGCCTCCTCTCCGCGGAGGTCTTCGGCGCCACCCTGGACGACGACATCGTCGACGCCGTCCTGGACCGCCGCGAGCAGGCCCTCGCGCGCATCGACGAGCTGGTCGCCGCCCACCCCGACGACACGCTGTACTGACCGAAGGGCGAGCGGTCGAGCGGCCGAGCGGCCGAGCGGCCGAGCGGCCGAGCGGTCGTCTCGCCCGCTCGCTTCCCCTCGTCGTCTCGCCCGTTCCCGTGCTATACGCGCACCCATGCGTGCCTATCGATGGATCACGACTCTTGCGGTCCTGGCCACCGGCTGCGGCCACGACGATTCCTCCAGCCCCGACGTCGACGCCGCGGACGTCGATGACGCCATCGACATTGCTCCGGATTCGTCCGACGACATGTCCGTCGAAGCGGAAGCGGAGGCGGAGGCCGATGCGGCGCCGCCCGATCCCTGCGCCGTCCTCGGACTCCCCGTGCGCGACTTCGTCGATGCCGCGGACGACAGCAGTCTCTACGCCGCCGCCGCGGACGTCACCTTCGAGACCTGGGAGGGCAACTGGACCCTCTCCGAAGCCTGGACCGGGTGCGACGTCTACCTCTTCATCCAGGACACCCCCAACCAGGAATCCGGCTGGACGACCGGCATCTGGGAGCGCGACGTCAATACCCTCTTCGCCCGCTCGCCGCGCAACGTCCACTACTTCTTCGTCTCGACCAACGGCGCGCCGGTCGCGCGGAACCGGGCGCTGACCGACCTGCAGGGCAGGGTGGACACGGCCCTGGGCGCCATGACCGAGGAGGACCGCGCTTGGTGGACCGGGCGCATCCACTACCTGCCCGCTCGCGCCAGCAGCCTGCCCGGATGGCTCGGCATCCAGATGACCTCCCCGGGCTGGGGCGTCGCGATCGACCGCTTCCAGCGCCTCCGTTTCATCGGCAGCTACGCCGACCCAGGCCGCTACGACGCCGGCCGCGGCTGGTTCGCCCCGAACCTCTCCATGGCCGCCAACGAGGCCGTCTATTACAACTTCGAGGCCGAGCGCGAGGCGGCCCTGGATGCCGAGGACGCGACCGTCGTCCATGTCCTCTCCGGTGAGGTGGTCTCCGATCCGGACTGGGCCGGCGCCCGCACCACCGTCGACGTCGAGCTTCCCGACGCCGCCGCGATGGCCGGCTTCGATACCCTGGAGTTCGACCTGTACCTCGGCTGCGTCGGCGACGGCGAGTACGGCGACTGTCCGGCCTGGGACTACATCAACTCGCTGTACCTCTGCGACGAGACCGACCTCGACGTCTGCGACGTCGAGCTCGGCCGCTGGATCACCACGTACCACCGCGAGGGCCGCTGGGTGCACGACGCCAGCGCGCTCCTCCCGCTGCTGGGCGACGGCGGCACGCGCCGCCTGGCCTTCTACTCGCAGCAGCCGTACGAGACCACGCTCGATCTTCGATTCTCGAACTCCGGCAAGCCGTCCCGGCCCGAGGAAGCCGTCTACCTCTTCTCCGGCGGCGCGCTCACCGCGGACTACGACGCGGCGCACCCGGCGATCACGCTCCCCGTCCCCGCCGACGCCGTGAAGGTCGAGATCGCCACGGTGCTCTCGGGCCACGGCATGGCGGAGGTCGGGAACTGCGCCGAGTTCTGCAACGTCGCCCACCACTTCCTGGTCAACGGCACCGACAACGTCCGCAGCTTCCCCCAGGCCGGCACCGATGACGACTGCATGGCGCAGACCGACCAGGGGACCGTCCCGAACCAGTACGGCACCTGGTGGTACGGCCGTTCGGGCTGGTGCCCGGGCCGCGAGGTCCCGATCGTCTCCCTCGACGTCACCGACCAGGTCGTCCTTGGCGCCGACAACACCTTCGAGTACCGCGCCGACTACCGCGGCGCCCCGTACACGGGCAGCGGCGCCAACATCGATCTCACGTCCTGGCTCGTGATCTCGCGTTGACCGCCGACTGCGGGCCGGCGGGGGAGGGGTGCGAGCGCGTGGAGCGCCATCCGTTCGCGGCGCTCGTCATGCTCCTGGGCACGACCGTCGCGCTCGGCCTGTCGATCGGCGTCTTCACCCCGCTCATCGCCGCGCGCCTGGACCGCGACGGCGTCGCCCCGCTGATCAACGGCCTCACCAGCACCGTCATGTACCTCGCGATCGGCCTCGGCGCGCTGCTCGCCGGCCGCGTGATCAAGAGCCAGGGCGTCCGCCGCACGTTCCTCGCGGGCGCGATCGGGCTCGGGCTCACCTCGCTCTGCTACCCCGCGCTGCCGACCCTCGCGGCCTGGTTCGTCTTCCGCGCCTTCTCCGGCGGCTTCGCCGCGTTGTTCTTCGTCTCCACCGAGGTCGCGGTGAGCCTGATCGGCGACCCGGCCCGGCGCGCGCGCAACCTGGCGCTGTACGGCGTCGCCTTCTCCGTCGGCTTCAGCACGGGCGCCGCCTCCTGGCCGTTCCTCGATCCGCTCGGCAACTGGCCGCCGTTCCTCGTCGTCGCCGCCGTCTCCATCCTGGCCGCCGGCCTGGCTCCGTTCCTCTTCCCCGACGCGCGCCCTCCCGTGCGCGATCGCCCCGAACGGCGCAAACAGCCGCGCATGGCGCTGCGCGCACCGCTGGTGATCGGCTTCAGCTACGGCTTCTGCGAGGCGATCGTCACCGCGCTGCTCCCCGTCTGCACCGTGCGCCTCGGCTTCTCCAACGACCAGGTCGGCTGGTTCTTCGTCCTCGTCGTCGGCTCGGGCCTCGTGACCCACATCCCCGTCGGCATCGCCGCCGATCGCGTCGGCCCCATGCCGCTCACCCGTGCCGCCGCCTCGATCGCCCTCGCCGGCGTCTGCCTGCCGCTGCTCCGCCTCGAGATGACGACGATCATCCTGTGTTGCGTGCTCGCGGGAATCGGCGTCGGCTCGATGTATACCCTCGGCCTGGCCGAGGTCGGCCGCCGGGTCGACATCCACACCCTGGCCGCCGCCAACGCCCGTTTCACCGCGTCCTACGGCGTCGGCTCCGTCCTGGGCCCCGCACTGGGCGGCCTCGCCATCATGCTCCTCGGACCCCGCGGCTTCTTCTGGAGCCTCGCCGCCTGCCTTGCCGTCCTCACCGTCGTCAGTTTCGCCGCCCACCCGGCGCCCGCCCCGACCGCTCCCCCCGTCGTCCGCTGGCGCTCGCCCGTGAACATCATCGAGTTCGACGATTGCACGTAGGGCGAGCGGTCGAGCGGTCGGGACGTCGAGCGGTCGAGCGGTCGAGCGAATCTCGTCGCCGCTCCGTGGCATCGCCGCACGCCAGGACGTATGATCCCCGTCATGATGTACCGCGCACATGGCGTCGTTCCCGCGCTCGCCTCGCTCGCCAGCATTCCCTTCCTCCTCGCCTGCGGTCCGGCCGGATCGACGGCCGACGCGGAGGACGCCGCCGCCGACGCGGCCGACTCGCTCGATGCGGCGGAGGAGGCCGAGGAGTTCGTCTGCAACTCGCCCCCCGGCGAGGAGTTCGCCGACGACCGGTTCTACCACCCGTGGGCCGTCCTGCCGTCGTCCGAGGTCCCGGTTTCGCGCGACTGGCAGCTCCGCCGCGGCATCATCCACATCCACTCGCCCTACTCGCACGACGCGTGCGACAACGAGCCGTTCACCGACGGCGTGCGCAACGAGGAGTGCTTCCAGCAGCTCCGCCAGGCGCTCTGCGACACCGGCCAGGACTTCGCCTTCCTGACCGACCACGCGACGCTCTTCGCCGACAACGAGTATCCCGACGTGCTGCTTTTCGCCCCCGGCGACACCCTGATCGAGCGCGACGGCGTCCCCGTCGCCAACCGCATGGCCTGCCCCGACGGGCGCGAGGTCATCCTCGCCGCGGGAACCGAGACCGGCACCATGCCCATCGGCCTCGAACACCACGTCGGCGCCACCCCGGAAGAGCGGCACGCGGCCTACGACGACACGTCCCCGGCCGGCATCGAGGCGCTCAAGGCCGCGGGCGCGGTCGCCCTCGTCGAACACACCGAGGGCTGGACCGTCGAGGAGCTGCTCGGCATGCCGCTCGACGGATTCGAGATCTACAACCTGCACTTCAATCTGGAGGACGGCATCGCCGAGGCGATCAACTTGATCGCCGAGCTGCGGCGCGCGCCGTGCCGCGTCCCGGTGCCCGAGCTGGGCCTGGTCCCGATCTGGCGCGAGAACGACGCCGACCTGCTCCGCTGGTCCAAGGCGCTCACCGTCCGCCGCTCGGTCGGCATCCTGGCCACCGACGTGCATCGCAATACGTTCGACGCGACGAGCCTCGACGGCGAACGCATCGACTCCTTCCGCCGCCTCACGCACTGGTTCTCCAACTACGTCCTGCTCCCCGCCGGCGACGTCGACGACGTCGCGCTCAAGGACGCCATCCGCCACGGTCGGCTCTACGGCGGCTTCGACTACCTCGGCTACCCGGTCGGATTCGACTTCCACGCCGAAGGCGCCGGGACGATCTACGAGATGGGCGACGAGGTCCCGGCCGGGGAGAGCGTCGTGCTGCGGGTCGTGGCGCCGACCGTCAGCAGGCTCGACCCCGACGGCCCCCAGCCCGTCATCACCGCCCGGATCCTCCGCTCGGACGACGGGACATGGACCGAGGTCGCGACGGGGGAGGGCACGGTCGAGCTTCCCGCGGCGCCGTCCGGGGTGTACCGCGCCGAGGTGCGCATCGTCCCCGAGCACCTCCGCCCGTGGCTGGGCAGCCGCGCCGACACGTACGTCGTCGACCGCGCCTGGGTCTACTCCAACCCGATCTACGTCGGCGTCACCTGGCCCCCCTCCCCGTAGCCCGGCCGCCCCCGCCCTCTTTGCGTCCTTTGCCTCTTCGCGCCCGTTGCGCGAAATCCCTAGGCCGCGCGCAGGCTCCGCAGGAACGCCGGCACGGTGCGCAGGCGGAAGTGCGTGACGGAGCGCGAGATCAGGCGCCCGGTATCGGCCTCGGTCACGACGCCGAAACACGTCGTGTGCGAGACCGGCAGGTTCCACGGCTGGATGTTCACCTTCTCACCCACGTAGCGGTAGTGCACGCCCCGCACCTCGAACTCGAACCGGTAGCGCAGCACGTGCTCGTCGAAGTAGCGCAGCTCCAGCCTCCCCTTGCATGGCGCCGCCTCGCACAGCCCGCCGATCGTCACCGTGCCGTCGAGGTCCTGCGTCAGGAACGAGCCGCTCCGGGGGTCGAGCCACCGGACCAGGTCGTCGGGACCCCAGGTCACCGTGAACGAGAACTCGTGCCGTCCCTGGGGCCCAGCTCCCGTCTCGAACACGTGCGTCCCGCTCATCACCTCGTCCATCCGGAACCCGAACTTCTTGTCCGCCACCCCGCGCACCAGCTCCATGAACCGCTCCATCGTCCTACTCCTTTCCCCCGGCGGCCCGCGCCGGCTTGCGCGCCAGGAAGTACGTCGCCACCTCGCTCATCGCCGCCGCCAGCGGCGGCAACAGGTGCGCGTAGAACCCCAGCAGGTTGATCGCACTCACCATCTCCACCCGCCGATCGTCGACCACCGCCTTGAAGATGATCGTCCCCACCTTCTCCGGCGTCATCGAGTACAGCGGCAACAGTTTCATCGACAGGCGGTCGGCCCAGGTGCCCCCCTCGACTCCGCGGTAGAACGGCGTGTTGACCAGGAACGGGTACACCGTCGTCACCTGGATGCCCTTGCCCCGCAGCTCGAAGTGCAGCACCTCGGAGAACGCCCCTTCCGCGACCTTGATCGCCGCGTACGCCCCCCAGGTCGGCATGCGGAAGAACGCCTGGCCGGAAGAGACGTTCACGATGTGCCCGGACCCGCGCGCCGTCATCGACGGCAGGAAGGCGTAGATGTGGTACAGCGGCCCCCAGAAGTTCACGTCCATCAGCTTCTTCCACGTGGCGAGCGTCGTGTCCGCCAGCTCGCCGTGGTGCCCGATGCCCGCGTTGTTGACCAGGACGTCGAGCCCGCCCAGGTCATCGATGACCCACTGGGCGAGCGCGTCGACCTGCGCGTGATCGGTGACGTCGACCACCCGCGTGTGCACCGTCGCCCCGCTCCCCCGCAGCCGCTCCGCCGCCCGCTCCAGCGCCTCCGGCTGGATGTCCGTCAGCACCAGCGTCGCCCCGGCCTTGGCGAACTCCTCCGCGGTACACAGCCCGATTCCGCTCGCCGCCCCGGTCACCAACACCGTCTTCCCGTGCAGGTCCTTCATGACGCTCCTCCACCCCCGTCGCCGACCGGGGCCCCAAACCCCTGGAACGCGAAATCCACCATCTCCGCGATCAAACGCTCGAGCGGCAGCTCCTCGTACCGCCCGTCCATCCACTGTTGCACCCCCGCGAACGCCATCCCGATCACCGCCCGCGACACGACCGCCGTGTTGCACGGCCGCGCGAAACCGCTCCGCACCGCATGGTCCAGGTAGAACTGCGCCAACCCGGCCAGCCGATCCTGCACCCCCGCCAGCTTGCGCTCGAACGCGGCGTCCACCGTCGGCCCCTCCTGCACGAGCCGCCGCACCAGCGCGCGATCCCGCTCCGCCGTCGCCGCGATTCGCTGGATAGCCGCCACCGACGCGTCCCGGTACTCCCGAGTGTCCCGCGGCAGGTTCACGCTCATCTCCGAAAACTGCCCCATCACCGACTCCACGAAGCGATCCAGCAGCGCGTCGAACACCTCCCGCTTGTCCTTGAAGTACCGGTAGAACGTTCCCTGCCCCGAGCCGGCCTCCGCCACGATCTCGGAAACCAGCGTCCGGTGATAGCCCTGTCGACCGATGACCGCCGCCGCCGCGTCGAGCAGTACCTCGCGGCGCCTCTCCTTGCGTTGCTGGTCGGCCTGCCTTCGAAACTCCGTCGTCATCGCCACCATCCATCCACAACTACCTGTATAAACGATACGGACGGACGTGTCAATCCCAATTTGAAGGCCGCCGGAAAGACGCGATCTGTGGTCCCGAAGTTCGCGCAAAGCTCGCAAAGAACCGCAAAGGTCGCAAAGGGGACGACATGTTCGCCGGCGTGCCGGCACCGGTCGCCTTGCGCTATCCTCGTTCCAATCGCCGCCGCGCCGCGGTGTCCATGCGCCGTGAGGTGTGACTTGAGTGACCAACCCGCTCGCGATCGCCCCGCGCTTTCCTTCGCCGCCGCCGCCTCCGCAATCCTCGTCCTCACGATCCCAGCGTGCCGCACCCGATCTCCCGCGTCGGTCGCCGATCATGCCGCCTCCCCTTCCTCCCCAGCCCGCGAAGCGGGCTTGGTGGTCTTGCCCGGGGCTTCAGCTCCGGGTTCATCCCCGGGTTCTGCCCCGGGTCCCGCCCCGGGTCCCGCCCCGGGTCCCGCGTGGCTCGTCCGCAATCCCGGACCCACCCTGCAGACCCTCGTCGCCGTCGAGTGGTTCTCCGACACGGAGGCTTGGGCGGCGGGCACCGGCGGCGCCGTCGTGCGCAGCGTCGACGCGGGCGCAAGCTGGGATCTCGTCGAGGTCCCGACGCGCACGGAGTGGATCGCCGTCGGCCGCGCCTCGGACGGGGCCATCTGGCTCGCCGGCGCCGACGGCAGCCGTTTGCGCAGCAGCGACGGCGCCGCGTGGGAGACGATCGTGACGCCGTCGCCCGAGCGCGCCTGGGGCGGCGACGGCTCGACCTTCCAGCGCGGCTCGTCGGGCCGCGTCCTCGTCGATCGCTGGAAGCGCTCCTGGCTCGTCACCAACTTCCTCGAACGCATCGACGGCGCGACGTTGACGATGGTCGGTCCGCTCCCCGGCCGCGCCGACGCCTTCGCCTTCGCCACCGAAACGCGCACCTTCGTCGGCGGTGGCTGGTTCGACCTGCGCCACCTGCCCGTGACGACTCCCGGCGCCGAGGGCATGGCCGTCGACCACACCGGATTCACGCGTCGCAGCGACGACGGCGGAGCCACCTGGCTCGAGCCGCACACGTTCTTCGAACGCTACGTGCGGTATGTCGTCTTCGCCGACGACGGCGCCGGCACGCTCTTCGGCGGCGACGCCTTCGTCCCCGAGACCAACGCTCCGCTCGAGACGACCGCCGACGGCGGCGAAACCTGGAACCCGGCCGCCGGCTGGACCGAGACGCCGGGCGAGCCGCCGGCCGGTCCCGCCGATCTCTGCGTGCCGGACGAGCGCCTGCGCCGCGTGCGCTGCACGTGGGACGGGGGGAGGACATGGAGCGGCGCGCCGTTCCCAGGCCCTGTTCCCGGCAGCGAGTCCAACCCCGACGGACGGGATCTTGCCGTTCGCGACCTCGGCCGCGCGCTCGGGGTCGGCTACGGCGGCCGCCTCTACCGGGCCGACGGCGAACGCTGGGTCTCCGCGAACGACGGACCGACGCCGCACCTGGCCGACGTCGCCGCCGCCGGGTCCCTGGCCGTCGCCGCCGGCGAGACCTCCGTCCTTGTCTCGCACGACCGCGGCGAAGCGTGGTCCGACGTCGAGGTCGACCTCCCTCCCGTCGCGGAGGGCTACGAAGAGGCGTTCCTCGCGTGGACCGCCGTGGCCGTTCCCGACGAAAGCCATGTCCGCCTGGGCACGAAATGGGGCAACGTCGTCGCCAGCGATGACGGTGGCGTCACCTGGAAGGAACGCTCGACGGGCCTGCCGCTCGCCCTCCCCGGCGAGGACACCGACTACTCGTACCCCGGCATCGCCATGCTGCACTTCCTCGACGCCGACCACGGCCTGGCCGCGTCGCGTCTGCGCCTCTTCGCCACCGCCGACGGCGGGCGTTCGTGGACCGTCGTCCCCTTGCCCGGCGAGCTCGGCCGCTCCCCCCGCCTGCTTGCCGTCCTGCCCTCGGCTCCGTCGCCCACGGTCCTGCTCTCGGACGGGCGCGCCCTCTGGCGCAGCACGGACGACGGCCGCACCTTCGCCGCGCTCGAAGGCGGCGGCCTGCCCGGCCCGCGCTCGTATTTCACGATCAACTGGCTGGGCTCGGGCGGCTCCGCCA
The DNA here is from genome assembly GCA_016218815.1 of Deltaproteobacteria bacterium. GTDB lineage: Bacteria > Myxococcota_A > Polyangia > DRWM01 > JAAZOP01 > JAAZOP01. Next base: position 198,753 of record JACRCX010000025.1, on the reverse strand, counting down.
TCGCCTGGCTCGTCAACGCCAACGTCGTCTACCGCTCCACGGACGCCGGCGCGACCTGGACCCAGTACGGCTTCACCGGCGACGACCTCGGCGTCGTCGGCGCCCGCGCCCTCCCCGACGGTACTCTCGAGCTTTTCGACGGCTCAGGCGCCGGCCGCGCGATCGCCGCTTCCGCCGAGTGGTCCGACCCCCCCCTCCGGACGTCGCCCCTCCCCGGCGCCTCCGGCACCCGCCTGGTCTTCACCCCCTCCGGCCGCGGCATCCTCGCCGGCGCCTCCGGCCTCCTCGCGACCCTGGACCCCTGAGCGACGTCCGAAGCGGCGCCCTGCCCGCCCCAGCGCCCTGCCTCGACCGCTCGACCGCTCGACCGCTCGGCCGCTCGCCTAGTAGATATCGAGCTGGTACGCCCCGCAGTCCGTGCTGCCGTACCCGTCCACAAAGACGTAGTACAGGCCGGCGGAGAGGCTGGCGCTGAAGTACGAGGCGCCGGCGACGGCCCAGTAGTCGTCGTCGCAGCCCACCTGCGTGCCGGTGCAGGAGGCCGAGCGCACGTAGATCACGGTGTCGTAGGCCGAATACTGGAGGTCGAAGTTCCACGTGCCGGCCGAAGGGGCGGTCCAGGCGAAGACGGCGTCCCGTCCGCCCGTTCCGGCGCAGGTGCCGTCGTAGTCGGCCGCCAGCGCGCAGGTGTCGCCGGCCCAGGTCCCGGCGCCGGAGATCGCCGGCGCCGCGGCGCACGTGTCCCCGCCGCTCACGCTGAGGTAGACGTGCAGCGTGTAGCTGCCCGACGCGCAGCCGAACAAGCCGTTGTAGCCGTCGACGAAGACGTAGTACGTGGTCCCCGCCGTCAGGCTCACCAGCACGCGCGACTGGTTCCCGCTGCCGCTGTCGTCGTCGCACGCGATCTGCGTCCCCGGGCAGCCGGCCGAGTGCACGTACAGGACCGTATCGAAGCCCGAACCGTTCGTGTCGATCGCCCACGTGCCGGTCGTCGTCGGTGTGAACGAGTACACCACGTCGGGGCAGGCCGACGAGGCGCAGCTCCCGGACGTGTTGTTCGCCATCCCGGACGTCGTGCCGGTGTAGGTTCCGCCCGCGCCGGCGACCGTGAGGGTGCAGGCACAGGTGTCGCCCGTGCACGAGCAGCCCTCGTTGGTCAAGCCGTCGCAGTCGTCGTCGCAGGTGTTCCCGCAGACCTCCGCCCCACAGCACGTGCCCCACGCGCAGCTCGGCGAGCACGTCTGCGTGCCGGCGGCGCCGCACGAGTTGCTGCACGCCTGGGTCGTCCCGGACGAGCAGGCGCCGCCGCCGACGCACGCGCTCCAGCCGCCCCACGCGCAGGTCGCGCTGCAGGCACGCGACTGCGTGCCCGTGCTGCAGTACCCGCAGACCTGCGACTCCGTGGCGCCGCGGCAGCACGTGCCGACGCCGTTGTCGCAGCCGGACACGCAGTCGTCGTCGGCGCCGTTGCACGACTCGGCCGGCGGGTTGCACACGCCCCACGTGCAGTCGGGCTGGCACAGCCGCGAGCCCGTCGAGAGGCACGAGGTCGTGCAGGAGCCGGTCGTGCCCGGCGTGCACGAGCCCGAGCCGCAGCCGCTCCAGGCGCCCCAGGCGCAGGTGCCCAGGCAGGTGCGCGACTCGGTCCCGCCGCAGGCGCAGGTGCGCGTCTCGGTCGAGCCCGCGGCGCAGACGCCGCCGCCCGTGCACGAGCCCCAGGCGCCCCAGCCGCAGGACGCGCTGCACGTCCTGTTCTGCGTGCCGCAGAAGCCGCAGCTCTGGCTCTGCGTCCCGCCGCGGCAGCACTCGCCCACCCCGTTGTCGCAACCCGCGACGCAGTCGTCGTCCGCGCCGTTGCAGGTCTCGGCCGGCGGAACGCACGTCCCGCTCCACGTGCAGCTTGCCGTGCACTGCTCCGTGCCGCTCGAGCCGCACCCCGTCGCGCACGAGCGGCTCGAACCCGGCGTGCACGCTCCCGCCGCGCAGCCGCTCCAGGCGCTCCACAGGCAGGTGCCCAGGCACGTGCGCGACTCCGTCCCGCCGCAGGTGCAGGCCCGGTTCTCCGTCGCCCCCGGCGTGCAGACCCCGCCGCCGGTGCAGGTGCCCCAGGCGCCCCAGCCGCACGAGGCGTTGCAGGTGCGGGTCTGGGTGGCGCATGCGCCGCAGCTCGCCGTCTCCGTCGCGCCGCGGCAGCAGGTGCCCACCCCGTCGTCGCAGGTCAGGTCGCAGTCGTCGTCCGCGCCGTTGCAGACCTCGGCGGGCGGGGTGCAAGCGCCCCACGAGCAGGTGGCCGAGCAGGTCTGCGAGCCGGTGGTGCCGCAGGAGGTCGTGCAGGCCTGCGTCGCTGCGGGCGTGCACGCCCCCGCCGCGCAGCCGCTCCAGGCGCCCCACGTGCAGCCCGACCCGCACGTCCGCGACTCGGTGCCGCCGCACGTGCAGGCCCTCGTCTCCGTCCCCCCGGCCGCGCACACGCCGCTGCCCGTGCACGTCCCCCAGACGCCCCAGGCGCACGTGGCGCCGCACGAGCGGGTCTGCGTGCCGCAGAAGCCGCAACCCTGCGAGCGCGTTTCGCCCCGGCAGCACTCCCAGCCGTTGTCGCAGCCGGCGAGGCAGTCGTCGTCGAACCCGTTGCAGGTCTCCGCGGGCGGCGTGCACGCGCCCCAGGCGCAGGTGTTGGAGCACAGCTGCGTGCCGGCCGAGCCGCAGCTCGTGCTGCAGGACATCGTCGTCCCGCGGACGCACGCGTAGGCCTCGTCCGTGCCGCCCTCGCAGTCGTCATCGATCGCGTTGCAGCTCTCCGCCGCGCCGGGGTGCACCGCCGCGTCCAGGTCGTCGCAGTCCGTTCCGGTGCACGCCGCGTCGGGATACGTGTCGCGATCGCGATCCGGCGCCGTCGAGACGCAGGCTCCCGTCCCGCCGCCGGCCGTGGGGTCGCACGCGTCCGTCGTGCACGCGACGCCGTCGCTGCATGCCGGCGGCGTCCCGGGCCCGCAGCCGGTCGCCGTCGAGCAGACCTCCGCACCGTTGCAGAACAGCCCGTCCGAACACGTCGCGTCGTTCGGCGTGTTCATGCAGCGGTCCGTCCCGGCGTTGCAGCGGTCGTCGGTGCAGGCGATGCCGTCGCTGCACGTCGGCGGCGTGCCCGCCGCGCAGCCCGACCGCACGTCGCAGATCTCCTGGCCGTTGCACAGCACGCCGTCGTCGCAGACCGCGTCGTCGGCCGCGTTGTGGCAGCGACCCGTCGACGTCGTGCAGGTGTCCGCGGTGCAGCCGATTCCGTCGTCGCAGTCCACCGGTGTCCCGGGCCGGCATCCCGCAACCGGGTCGCACGTCTCGTCGCCGTTGCACAGGTCCGCGTCCGCGCAGACCGCGTCGTTGGGCGTGAACGTGCACGCCCCGCCCGCCGGGTCGCAGGAATCGGCTGTGCAATCCACGCCGTCGTCACAGACGACGGCAGTGCCGGGAACGCAGTACAGGCCTGGGCCGCACGTCTCGACCCCGTTGCAGTCGTCGCCGTCGTCGCAGTCGACGTCGGTCGCGCAGGTCGGCGGATCGGCGCAGCCGCCGCGGCCGGGATCGCAGATCTGCGGCGCCGTGCACAGCGCGTGGCTCGGCGTATGACGGCACTCCGTCGTCAGGGCGTCGCACGCATCGACCGTGCAGTCGTACTCGTCCGAGCAGTCCACCGGCGTGCCCGGCAGGCAACCCAGCACGACGTCGCACGTCTCCGCGCCCGAGCACGGATTGCCGTCGTCGCACGCCAAGTCCAACGCCTCGTGCTTGCAGCTCCCGTCGCGCGGGTCGCACGAATCCACCGTGCACTCCACCCCGTCGTCGCACTCCTCGACCGTCGCGCAACCCGCCTCTCCCGCGTCATCCCCGTCGGCCCCCTCGTCCCCCGGCTCGCCTCCGTCGTCTCTCCCGCCGTCGCCCTCGCCTTCGACGCCTTCGCCGGCTTCTTCGCCGCCCCCCTCCCCGAAGTCGTCCCAACCGTCGATGCCTTCGACTCCCTCCCCCGCCTCGGCGTCCGCCGCGGACCCCGTGCCCGTTGCGCACCCGCCCGCTGCCACCGCGCAGGTCCAAAGCACCCCAAGCGCCGCCGACCGCGAAACGCGTGCACGCATGGCCGCATCCCTCCATCTTCCCGACGTCCGCCGGGACGTTCGCGCGAAGCATACGGGGTATCTCGCCGATCGTCCAACTCCCGCCCGCGCTCCCGCACTCCTCCCGTTTGCACGAGACAACGGTCCGCCTTACGGGGTATCTAGCGGGGAGACCGCGCAGGAGAAGGGAAAGGGGTTTCGCCATGTCCACGCTCGAACCCGTCGTCGTCATCGATGGGGCCCGCACGCCGTTCCTGCGCTCGGGCACCGACTTCGCCGACCTCACCGCGTACGACCTGGGTCGCATGGCGGTCGCCGGGCTGCTGCACCGCACGCGCATCGCACCCGCCGCCATCGACCTCCTCGTCATGGGCTCCGTCGTCGCCGACCCCGCCACCACCAACCTCGGCCGCGAGGTCGTCGTCGGCGCCGGCATCCCCGTCTCCTGCCCCGCCTACACCGTCACCGTCGCCTGCGTCTCCTCCCTTCAGGCCGCCATCGACGGCGTGCGCGCCATCCAGACCGGCGCTGCCGACGTCGTCGTCGCCGCCGGCGCCGAAACCCTCTCCGACGCGCCGATCCGCTTCCGCAAGCCCGTGCGCCAGCGCCTCATCGCCTCCCAGAAGGCCAAAGGTGCCCGCGACTGGCTGAAACTCCTCGGAGGCCTCAAGCCGGCCGACCTCCTCCCCGAGGCCCCGGCGATCGCCGAGTTCACCACCGGCGAGACGATGGGCCAGAACTGCGAGCGCCTCGCCCGCCGCCTGGCCATCGGCCGCCGGGAGCAGGACGAGTACGCCGTGCTCTCGCACACGCGCGCCGCGAAGGCGACCGAGGCGGGCCTGCTCACCCAGATCGAGCCCGCCTTCCTTCCCTCGCGCAAGAAGCCGATCGTGGCCGACAACGGCTTCCGCGGCGACACGACCCTCGAGAAGGTCGCCAAACTCTCCCCCGCCTTCGACCGCAAGCTCGGCACCGTCACCGCCGCCAACAGCTCCTTCCTCACCGACGGCGCCGCCGCCGTGCTGCTCATGAGCGAGCGCAAGGCCCGCGCCCTCCGCCTCGAGCCGCTCGCCGTCATCCGCTCCTCCTCCGTCGTCGGCATGGACCCGCGCGAAGAGCTGCTCCTCGGCCCCGCCATCGCCATGCCCCGCGCGCTGGATGCCGCCGGCGTGGCGCTGGACGACGTCGAGGTCGTCGAGCTGCACGAGGCGTTCGCGGCCCAGGTGCTCGCCGTGCGGAAGATGCTCGCCGACGGGCCGTTCTGCCGCGACCGGCTCGGAAAGGACCGTCCGGTCGGGCTCATCGACACCGGCCGTCTCAACCTCTGGGGCGGCTCGCTCTCCCTGGGCCACCCGTTCGGCGCCACGGGAGCGCGCCTGATCCTCAACGCCGTGCACCGGATGCGCCACGAGAAGGCCCGTCGGGGCATCGTCGCCGCCTGCGCCGCCGGCGCGATCGGCATCGCCATGGTCCTGGAGCGGCCGTGAGGAGGACCCGATGAGCACCAACCTGCGCCTCGAGCGGCGGGACGACGGCGTCGCGATCCTCTTCCTCGACGTCGCCGGCCGCCCGGTCAACACCCTCTCCCCCGGGCTCGTCGACGAGTTGGAGCGCGAGACCGCTCCGCTGCTCGACGACCCCTCCGTCCACGCCCTCGTTGTCGCCAGCGGCAAGCCGGGCAGCTTCGTCGCGGGTGCCGACCTGAAGGTGCTCGAGGGCCTGTCGGCCGCGGACATCGAAGCCCTCTCCCGCCGCGGACAGAAGCTGCTCGACCGCGTCGCCGCCTCGCCGAAACCCGTCGTCGCCGCCATCCACGGCGCCGCGCTCGGCGGTGGCCTCGAGATCGCCCTCGCGTGCCATTACGTCGTCGCCTCGGACGACCCGGAGACCGTCTTCTCCGCCGCCGAGGTCATGCTCGGCCTGCTTCCGGCCGGTGGCGGCACGCAGCGCCTGCCCCGGCGGATCGGCCTCCCCGCCGCGCTGCCGCTGCTTCTGGCCGGGGGCCGCATCCGGGCCCGCAAGGCGCACAAGCTCGGCCTGGTCGACGCCCTCACCACCCCCGGCGGGATCGCCGACACCGCGGCCCGCGCCGCCCGGGCCCTCGCCGACGGCAAGCTCGCGCGCCGCGAGCTGCCCCTGGCCCAGCGCCTCCTGCTCCTGCCGCCGCTCTGCCTCGTCGTGTTGCGCACCGCGCGCAAGCAGGTCCTGCGCCGCACGCGCGGCCTCTACCCGGCGCCGCTCGCCATCCTGGAATGCGTCCAGACCGGCCTGCTCAAGGGCGCCGCCGCCGGCCAGGAGTGCGAGAGCCGGCACTTCGCCACACTCGGCGTCGGCCCGGAGTCCCGCTCGCTCGTCCGCCTGTTCCTCGCCATGACCGAAGCGAAGAAGTCCCCCGCCGGCGCGCAGCCGCGACCGATCCGCCGCGCCGCGATCCTCGGCGCCGGCTTCATGGGCGCCGGCATCGCCTCCGTGTCCCTGGGCCTCGCCCCGGTCGTGCTGCGCGACATCAACGACGACGTCCTCACGAGCGCCGCGAGGTCGATCGACGAGGGTCTGCGCAAGCAGGTCAAGTCGGGCGCGCTGCACCGCGACGAGGCCGATCGGCGCCGCTCGCGCCTGCTCCTGACGAAATCGGTCGACGACCTGCGCGGCGCGGACATCGTCGTCGAGGCCGTCTTCGAGGATCTGGCGCTCAAGCGCCGCGTGCTCGCCGAGGCCGAGGAGGCGATTTCCCCCGAGGCGGTGTACGCGTCGAACACCTCCGCGCTGGCCATCGCCCGCGTCGCCGAAGGCGCGAAGCATCCCGAGCGCGTGCTGGGGATGCACTACTTCTCGCCCGTGCCCAAGATGCCCCTTCTGGAGCTGATCGTCGCACCGGCGACCGCGCCGTGGGCGGTCGACACGGCCAGGGCCTTCGCCGCCGCGCAGGGCAAGTCGGTCGTCGTCGTCAAGGACGGCCCCGGCTTCTTCACGACCCGCCTCCTCGCGCCGTACCTCAACGAGGCGATGATCGTCATCGGCGAGGGAGCGACCGTGGAAGCGGTGGACGGGGCGCTGCTCGACTTCGGCTTCCCCGTGGGACCGATCGCGCTGGTCGACGAGGTCGGCATCGACGTCGGCGCCCACGTCGCCCGCGACCTGGGGGCGCTCTTCGTCGAGCGCGGCGGCGTGGTCAACGCCGCGCTGCCGAAGCTCAAGGAGGCCGGTTTCCTGGGTCGCAAGAGCGGCCGCGGTTTCTACGTCTACCCGCCGCCGGGGAAGAAGGCCCGCAAGCGCCCGAACGGCGAGGTCTACGCGTTCTTCGACGGTCGCAAACCGCGCGAGATCCCGGCGGCCGACCTCGCCGACCGCCTCGCCCTGCTCATGGTCGGCGAGGCAATCCGGTGTCTGGAGGAAGGCGTCATCGCCTCGCCGGGCGACGGCGACACGGCCGGCATCCTGGGGCTCGGCTTCCCGCCGTTCCGCGGCGGCCCGTTCCGCCACGTCGATGCCGTCGGCGCCGACGCCGTCGTCCGCCGCATGGAGGAGCTGGCCGGCCGCCACGGCCCCCGCTTCGCGCCCCCGGCCATGCTGGTCGACCTCGCCCGCAAGGGCGGCCGGTTCCATGGGGAGTCGTGAGTCGTGAGTCATGAGTCATGAGTCCGCCATGCCGTTCACCGAACCGCGGGCTTCAGCCCGCGGCTCCAGCCGCGCCCTGAAGGGCGCGGTTCGGAGGGTCAGGAGGTCCCGGTGATGCCGTCCCCGTACTTCACCCCCGAACACGACACCTTCCGCGCTTCCGTGCGGCGCTTCCTGGAGAAGGAGGTCGCGCCGAACGCCGACGCCTGGGAGAAGGAGCGCCGGATCCCGCGCTCGATCTTCGCCCGCATGGGCGAGCTGGGGTTCCTGGGTCTGCTCTTCCCTCCCGAGCTGGGCGGCGCGGGCGGGGACGTCTTCCACGCCGTCGCGTTCCTCGAGGAGCTGCCGCGCTCCCGCATGGGCGGCTTCTGCGCCGCCGTCTCCGTCCAGCAGTTCATGGCCTCCCAGCACATCTTCCGCTGGGGGAGCGAGGCGCTGAAGCAGCGCTACGTGCCGCCCTCGGTCGCCGGCAAGGTCGTCGGCGCGCTGGCGGTGACCGAGCCCGATGCGGGCTCCGACGTCTCGGCGCTGCGCACCCGCGCCGTGCGGAAGGACGACCACTTCCTGCTCAACGGCAGCAAGATCTTCATCACCAATGGCGCCGACGGGCAGTTCCTCACGGTCGCGGCGAAAACCGCACCCGAACACGGCGTCGGGGGCATCTCCCTGTTCGTCGTCGACACCGACCTCCCGGGCGTCCGCGTCGCTCGCCGCCTGGAGAAGATCGGCTGGCACTCGTCCGATACCGCCGAGCTGGCCTTCGAGGACGTCAGGGTCCCGCTCGACCGGTTGATCGGCGAAGAGAACATGGGCTTCTACTACCTCATGGAGGCGTTCCAGCTCGAGCGTCTCTGCGGCGCCGCGATCGGCGTCGGCTCCGCCCGCCTCTGCCTCGATGAGACCCTGGCCTACATGCGCGAGCGCAAGGCGTTCGGCCGCCCGCTGACGAAGTTCCAGGCCCTTGCGCACAAGGTCGCCGACCTGGCGACCGAGGTCGAATCCGCGCGCTGCCTCGTGCACCACGCGGCGTGGCTGCACCAGAACGGCCACCCCTGCATCCGCGAGTGCTCGATGGCGAAGCTCCTGGGGACCGAGGTGGCCAAGCGGGTCGCGGACGAGTGTCTCCAGCTCTTCGGCGGCTTCGGCCTGATGGAGGAGTATCCGATCTCGCGTTTCTACCGCGACGCGCGTCCCGGCACGATCGTCGCCGGCACCTCCGAGATCATGCGCGAGATCATCGCCCGCATCCTCGTCGACGACGCCGAGCCACCGCCGGTATCAGCTCGTAGCTCGTAGCTCGTGGTGCCCCACCACCAGCCACCAGCCGGCTCGTAGCGGGTAGCTCGCAGCTCGTGGTCCACCACCAGCCACCAGCCACCAGCCACCAGCCGGAACTCACTCGCCCTTGAACTCGGGCGGCCTCTTTTCCGCGAACGCCGCGAACGCTTCCTGAAGGTCCTTCGAGGGCAGGAACGCGGTGTTCCACAGCAGGACCTGCCGCAGGCCCTCGGGGACGTTCTTCGCGTCGCCCCACTCCAGCATCCGCTTGATGCCCTGGACGGCGAGCGGCGGGTTGGCGGCGATCTCGGCGGCGAGCGCGCGAGCCGCGGCGAAGAGGGTGTCGGGCGTGTCGCACGCGCTGTTGACCAGGCCGATGCGCAGCGCCTCGGCGGCGTCGATGTTCCGGCCCGTGTAGGCCAGCTCCCGCAGGTGACCCTCGCCGATGATCCGCGGCAGGTGCTGCAGCGAGCCGAGGTCCGCGACGATCGCCATCTTGACCTCGCGCAGCGAGAACCGTGCGTCCTTGGCGCACAGCCGGATGTCGCACGCCGACGCCATGTCCAGCCCGCCGCCGATGCACCAGCCGTGGATCGCCGCGATCACCGGCTTGCGGCAGCGGGCGATCGCGTCGACCGACGCCTGCAGTTCCGCCAGCATGTCCAGGAGGCGCGTGCGCTCCAGCGCACCGACCGGCCCGCCCACAAGCGGCGCCAGGACCTGGAACATGCCTGGGAGGTCCAGCCCGTAGCAGAAATGCTCGCCCGAGCCCCGCAGGACGGCGACGCGCACCTCTGGATCCTTGTCCAGCGCCCCGAACACGAGCGGCAGCTCGCGGAACAGGTCGGGGCCCATCGCGTTTCCCTTGGCCGGGCCGAGCAGCGTGACCTCCGCCACCGGTCCCTCGCGTCCCACGCGCATCGACTTCAGCTCTTCCGTCATCGCCCTCGCCTCCCATTGCCGGCTGGCCCGTCCCCCGCGCCCCGCGTAGCATCCGGTGCGATGACCGGTCAAGGCGCGTCCCCGCCGGGTTGACGAAGTCGCGCGGCGCGGTCATTCTGTCCCTCCGGGGAACGACTGCCGAGCGTTCCTCCTGCCGGGTTCCCAGCCCGGTTGCATCTCAGGGGGGGTCGGTCGCGTCCGGGGGGAACCGGCGCGACACCGACGGCCGGTGGCATTCGACAGGAAGGCGGAGCGACATGAAGAGGGCGACGTGGGCGTTTGCCGCGGTGTGCGCAACGATCGTGATCCCGGGGCGGGCGCTCGCACAGGACTCGGAAGCCTGGCACTTCGGGACGGACTCGACGCGGCATGCGCGCGTGGACGACCGGGGCGGGCTGGGCGAGGGATACTCGTTCAGCATCGGCTACGATCCGGCCGACGGCAACAGCGAGGACTTCTGTCCGCACTGCCGCCTGTCGGTGCTGACCTCCGACCCGGGGCTGGAGCTGGCCACCCTGGAGGCCGTCGGCATCCACCGCAGCGACCTCGTTTCGGGTCTCGGGATGCTCACCACGATCCAGAGCGTGGCCGCCGCCGATCCGACGGGCCTGGCCGAGGCGATCGCGCCGGGCCTGAGCGCGCTCGACCTGGCGGCGCTGGTGGCGCAGATCATCAGCACCCAGGAGCAGCTCACGACGCTGCTCGGCGCGCTCGACCTGCTCGGGCTGGTCTCGGCCGGCACGTTCGACTGGACGACGATGACGGTCGACGATCTGGTGACGGCGTTGTCGCTGCGCATGGACACGGGTTTCCGGGGCGACTTCTCGGATCCCAACGACCCGCGCATCCGCAACTCGGGCGTCGCGATCTTCGGCGTCCCGCAGCTCGTCGCGGGGCTCGCCGGCCAGGGCGTCCCGGCTTCGATCACGTCGCAGATCGAATCGCTCCTCTCCTCGATCCCCGGCGTGTCCGGGGTGCTGGAGCTGAGCGGCGACGATGACGACGTGCTCCAGCCTGCCAGCTTCCACGGCTACCACACCGACCTCACCGTCCGGCAGCGGACCTACGTCGTCAACGGCTTCAGCGCCTACCTCCTGGTCTATACGCTCGTCAACGAGACCTCGCGCATCTTTCCGCTGGTCGAGGTGTCGATGATGGCCGACTTCGACATCCCGCCGCTGTCGTACGACACGTCCACCGACTACGACCCCGCCTCGCAGACGGTGATGCTCTACGACACGATCCCGTATACCGATCCCGAGGTGCACGACTGGTTCGGGCTGGCGCCGGCGGTGATCGGCGCGCCGACCCCGGGCTCGTTCGCCTTCGCGGACTGGAACCGCGACCGCAACCTGTCGCTCGCCCAGTTCGGCTCCAGCACCACGCAGGAGAACCGCTTCCGCTTCTTCCTCCACGACCCGGCGCTCACGGGGAACCACGACGAGCTGGAAGGCAAGAGCGAGAAGCAGGGAGCGATCTCGATGGTCTTGAACGGGCCGCTGCTCCCGGGCGACGCGCGGTCGGTGGCGTTCTGCTACGCCGGCGGCGAGGGCGGGTCGAGCGGCGAGGCGCGCACCCAGCTCACGGCGGCGATGACGGCCTGCCGCGCCATCTACACTGCCCTCACGCCCAACTGCGGCGACGGCGTCCTGCAGTATCCCGAGCAGTGCGACGGTCCGCCCCCGACCTGCAACGCGGCCTGCCAGACGGTGAGCTGCGGGGACGGGCGGCTCGACTCCCCGGAGGAGTGCGACGACGGCAATACCGACGATGCCGACGGCTGCGCGCACGATTGCGTGCGGGAGGTGTGCGGCAACGGCGTGGTGCAGGCCGGCGAGGAGTGCGACGACGGCAACGAGTCGAACGCCGACGCCTGCCTCATCGACTGCACGACGCCGCGCTGCGGCGACGGCATCGTTCGGGCGGGGACGGCATGTTCCGGGACCGATTGCGGCTGCGCCGGCTACGAGCACTGCCTCAGCGGGTCGTTCCTCGTGCCGTCGGTGCCTCGCGGCAGCTTCTTCGGGCCCTTGGCCCGGGTATCGATCGACTACCGCATCGGCTTCGACGCGGCGGCGACGGACACCGCGACGTTGGCGGCGGAGGAGGGCATCCGTGTGACCACCGGGCCGATCCACGTCGAGATGGGCGGCGCGCCGCTCGCATCGGACATCGCACGCGCGCTGGAGGGAGCGGTCTGGACGCTCGAGCTGCTGGGCCGGCCGCTGGCGGGCCACCCGGTGTTCTCGACGAGCCGCATCGACGGCGTGGTGGGAGGCCGCGACCCGACGACCGTGGGCTTCGCTCTCTCGGTCGCCGCCGGCGGCGCGAGCTTCTCCCGCGATCGCGGCGGGCTGCCGGTGCTCTCGACGTTGCGCTTCGACAACGGCGAGGCGCACCTGGCGGTGGTGCCGGGGATCGGCCCGCCCAGCGACACGGCGACGGGCGACGCGCGCGGCACGGTCGGGCACGTTCCCGACGGGACGCCGGGAGAGCTGTGCGACGACGGCAACGCCTCCGACTTCGATTCCTGCACCAGCGCGTGCGTGCCGGCGGCCTGCGGCGACGGCATCCTCCAGGCGAGCGAGGGCGAGGAGTGCGACGAGGGGCCGGCGCCGCCGGCGTGGTGCACGAGCTGCCGGCGCGCCCCGGGCTCGTGCGGTGACGGCACGGCGGACCCGGCGACGGGGGAGGAGTGCGACGACGGCAACACGACCGACGGCGACGGCTGCAGCGCGATCTGTCGCACCGAGCGTTGCGGGGACGGTGTGGTGCAGGCCGGCGAGGAGTGCGACGACGGCGCCAACGGCGCGGGCGACGGCTGCGACGACGCGTGCGTGCTCGAGCGTTGCGGCGACGGGGTGCTCCAGCCGCGGGAGGAGTGCGACGACGGTCCGGCGAACGCCGACACCGCCCCGTGTCTCGCGGCCTGCGTCGTCGCCGGCTGCGGCGACGGCTTCGTGCAATCGGGCGTCGAGGAGTGCGACGACGGGAACGCGGTCGACGGCGACGGCTGCACCGCGGCCTGCGTCGCGGAGCGCTGCGGCGACGGCCGGCCGGGGCCGGGCGAGGAGTGCGACGACGGGAACACCGCGGAGCGGGACGGGTGCGGCCCGGACTGCCGCTTCGAGATCTGCGGCGACGGGCGTCCGGGTCCCGGCGAGCAGTGCGACGACGGCAACGTCGTGTCCGGCGACGGCTGCGACAAGGACTGCCTGCTGGAGAACCTCGAGGCGTGCGGTGACGGCGTGGTGGGGGTCGGCGAGCAGTGCGACGACGGCGGGCGTGTCGACGGCGACGGCTGCAGTGCGTTCTGCCAGCTCGAGGATCCCGACGCGTGCGGCGACGGCAGCGTCTCGGCGGGCGAGGGCTGCGACGACGGGAACCGTGTCGGCGGCGACGGCTGCAGTGCGGTGTGCACGGTGGAGCGTTGCGGCGACGGCGTGCAGGCATTCGGCGAGGACTGCGACGACGGCAACGGCGTTTCGGGCGACGGGTGCGACGCCGCGTGCGTGGTGGAGCCGGCGGTGTGCGGCAACGGGGTGCACGAGGTGGGCGAGCAGTGCGACGGCGGGGCGGGTTGTGCGTCGGACTGCACGGTGACGGGGCCTGCTCCGTTGGGCGACACGTGCGGCAACGGCGTCCTGGACGTGGGCGAGGAGTGCGACGACGGCGGTCGGATGGACGGCAACGGCTGCGACGGCACGTGCCAGCTCGAGGCCTCGGACTGCGGCAACGCGCGGCAGGAGCGGGGCGAATCGTGCGACGACGGCAACGTGGCGGCGGGCGACGGCTGCAGTCCGGCCTGCGCGATCGAGGGCACCACTCCTCCCGTCGCGGTGCCGTCGTCGGGCGGTTGTGGTGGTGGGTGTGCGGTTCCGGGTTCCGGCGCCGACGCGCTTCCGCTGGGTGTGCTGGCCGTCCTGGGCGTCCTCGCGGTCCTGCGGCGCCGCCGGCGTCATTGAGTCGAGTCCCGCCGAGGCCTCTGGGTGGGTCGCACGAACCGGGGTTCCGACCGGGCGCGAAACCACCGATGGACACCGATACCGGACCAGGGGACGACCCGGACCTATGGAAGGTACCCGATGCCTCTCGCCTTCTTGACTTCGCCCGCGTCGGACGATAGAAGCGCATCGCCCCCGGAGCCCAGGTAGCTCAGGTGGTAGAGCAGGGGACTGAAAATCCCCGTGTCGGCGGTTCAACTCCGTCCCTGGGCACAACGGAATTCAGAAGAATCAAGGGCTTCTGCGGAAGCGCGGAATGTCCCCACGGCTCTCCTGTCTCCCAGAAAAGCTGGTGTCTGTGGGCGCAACTGTGGGCGCTGCTGTGGGCGGTCGACCGGGGCGATAGAAGTGCCGATCGGCCGCCGGCGCGTCGGTCGCGAGCCGGGTGGGGCAGTGGTCTCGGCCCCCGTCAGCTACCGGCGTCGCGTCGCAAGTCCGACTCGTCGTCCCCCGCGGCCGAGGTGGGAGGGACTGGGGCGACGTGGGTTGCCGGCAGGTGGTCGACCGCGGCCACGAGGGCGTCCGGGGCCGACCTCGCGTACACCCGGTCGACCATCGCCGTCGTCGTGTGGCGCATGAGGCGCGCGTTCGTGCCACGAGGGATCCCGGCCTGCTCGAGCCAACTGGAGAAGGTACGCCGCAGGTCATTGGTGGACACGGGGTCGATCTTGACCTTGACGCAGGCCGCGCGCAGGTCACGACGGATGTTCCCCCAGGGCGCGAAGAGCGTCTTCTGGCCCTCGCTCCGCTGGGCCAGCGCAGCCTGAAGCCAGGGGAGGGCGGACGCCGAGAGCGGAATCTCCGCGGCGGCTTCTTCGGTCTTGGTCCCGGGCACGAACAACCTGCGCCTCTCGACGTCGACGTGGTTCGGCCGAAGCCGCTCCGCCTCGGAGAGCCGGAGCCCCGTGTAGACCATGGTCGCGACGTGCGGGCGCCGCATGGCCGGCAGCGCGCCGATCAGCTTCTCGAACTCCTCGGTCGTGAGCCAGCGCTTCCTAGGCACGTACTTGGGCGCAAAGCCCGTGGGGATGAGGTCCTCCGGGTGGCCGTCGTAGATCCCGCGCTTGCGGGCTACGCGTAGCGCCGCCCGCAGCGTCACCAACTCCTTGGATATGGTGTTGGTGCAAGCCCCCTCCACCTTGCGCTTGTCGATGTAGGCGGCGACGTCGTCGAGCGTGAGGGTGGCGATGTCGTGGTCGGCGCCCAGGATGCGCACGAGATGTCCCGACTTGATCTCGTACATCTTCACCGTCCCGTACGCGCGGCCGATGCGCTTGCGGTCGTCGGCGAAGAACTTCAGGGTGTCCCCGAGCGGGCGGGCTTCGTGCGGGGCATCACCGGCCTCGGCCAGTTCTCGCTCGAACTGACGGGCACGGATGTCCGCCGCCCTCCGGTCGGTGCAGCGCGTGCTGCGCCAGATGCGTTGCCCGTTCGGCAGCCGCAGGATGGCGTGCCAGACCCGGCGGCCTGGCTTCCGTTGGAGCTGAGCCATGATGGGTTCTCCGTGAACCGTCGGGCGAAATCCTCGACGGCCTGTTCCGAAACCCGGACGACCCGACCAAGCCGCAGGTGCGGCATGAAGGCGACAATCCAGCGGTGCGCGGTCTGGCGGCTGACGCCGAAGCGCTGCGCCACTTCCTTCACGCCGAGCCAGTGGTCGGGCGGAACCAACGACTACGCCTCCCTCTGCGGTCCATGCGGCGGCAGTAGGCGCGGCTCGGACACCAGTCCCTTCCGCCCGCCCGTACCGCCACCGCCGTTGCCGCCGTTTCCGCGGCGGTGGACACCCTGGACACCCTGGACACCTGCTTCGTCGGTGTTGCGAGCGCCCGCCGGAATCCGACGGATCCTCACGATCCGCGGCCGAAGCGGCGGCGGACCTCGGAACCGGTGAACCTCGATGCCGGAGCGGGCGAGAGCTGGGCCCAGCACGGACAGACGCATCCCAAGCGCGGTTTCGGAGGGCGGCCACTCGCGTCGGTCGTGCGGGTCGGCATGGACCGCCAGCACGCCCAGCAGTTGCAGACACGTCCCGTGCCAGTCGCCCCTGTCGGCCAGCTTCCGGATGGCGTTGGCGACCGGGTCGGCCAGGACGGCCTCGTCGGCGACGGCCGCCATGTTCCGCCGGTACGCGTCCACGAAACGCCCCGGCTCATGCCCCATCGCGATGGCGACGGCTTCGCCCCACTGGGCGAAGTCCACCAGCCTGAACTCGTCGGGGATCGCGACGTGCGGCAACTCGCGCATCGCGGCCGATACCAGATCCAGGACGGCCCCCAGGATCGCCGGGGCCGAGCGTTCGAAGGTCGCCCAGATCTCCCGTTCCAGGCGCCTGCTCCTCGGTGGCCGAACCTCGATCCGCAGGCATCGGTCGAGGAAGTCGGGTGCCTTGGTCGGGATGGGAATCGCCGTCATGATGACGGCGCGCTTGAGCCGCAGGAAGACGCTGTCGTCGTCCGTCGTCAACTTGCGTTTGGGGAAGACGCCGCCGCTCACCGCCTTGCAGAGCAGATCGGTCTCCCGCTGATCCAGGCGCGAGATGTTGTCCAGCGGCACGATGGCGTTCTGGTCCAGCACCTGCGCGAGCTCGGCTCGCTGCCGCGGCGCCTCGATCGCATCCAGGATCGACGGGTCAACCGCCCGCCGAAGGAGCATGGCGGCCGTGGTCTTCGTGCTGCCCGGAGGCCCCACGAGAAGCAAGATCGGGTGCACGACGCCGGCGAACGTCGCCCAGGTCAGCCACGCCACGACCAGAAGGCGGTCGTCATCGCTCCGCAGGTTGAGCAGGTCTGTGAGCAGCGACAAGCTGCCGTCGGCCGCCGGCAACGGCAGGGGGCGCTGATGTCCGTGATGGCGGAACGAGACGGGCGGCTGCTCGACCAGACGCCAACCGCTGTCGTCGATGCTGATGGCCCGACCGCTGCCGTCGGCGAGGTCGATCCAGACCGCGTCGTTGACGAATGCGAAGCGGTTGTGCAGTTCGACAGTGAGGCTGCGGACGGCGATTGCGCCGAGGAGCTCCAGGACTCGCCGGACATCCGACGGACGCGGAGCGCGCTCGTACAAGTCGTGCCCGAGGGCTACCAGATGGTGACGGAGGCGCTGGCTGCGGAGCGGCAGGGTCTCGATGCCGGCGGGCGTGGGCACCGCGACCAGGCACCGCTCCTGCAGGTCGTAGAAGGTGCTCCCGCCGGCCAGCAGGATGGCGTTCACGAGCAGCGTGGCAGCATCGCTGTCCTCGGGCAGAGGGACGCCGGGCGGCGGTTCGGGCGGCGGCGGCGTCTCGTCGGGCGGCGGCACGTCGTCAGGCATTGTCCGACTCCTTGCCCGTTCGAGGCGGAAGCGCCAGTGCTGGCTGCGCGGTCGCCCCGCGGCACTCGGAGCGGCCGGCCAACTGGCGTTCGGCACCTTCGGCCTGCGGACCCGGCAGACCAGCGCGGCCAGACCCGAGTACTCGCCCGAGACGCCTGGTCACGACGTCCGGGAGTCCTCGGAGGCCGAGCCTCTCCCGGGCTCGCTCCACGCAGGCGGGGTCCCACCCGCGGCGGCCATCGTTCCAACCGGGAGTGCGGGGGACGTGACCGCCGGGGCTGTCGCCGAACGTCTCCTCCTCGCCTTCCCCGCCATCGCAGCAGCAGGCGTCGTCCTGGGTGGATCCGTTCGGCGTCGTCTCACATCCGGCCGAGGCCGGCCGCGGGCTGCGACGAGCGAGCGACGCAGATGCCTGCGGGTACCCGGGAGCCGTCGAGGAATCCGGGCGACCGTAGCGCGCGGGTCTGACGGCCAGCGGCGCGGAAGGCCGGTCCACGTTGAACGCTGCAGGCAGCGGCTCGTCCGTCGACGGGTCGCGTTCGCGAACCTCGGTCCTGGTCGGCTTGCGGTCGATGGCCATCACCGACCTCCGTCGGCCGCCAGCGCCTTGGCCAGCGCGCGCTGCCTCGGGACGGCGTCCTCCAGCCGCTGGGCCAGCCGCTTCCGTTCGCTCTTCTTGGTTTCGGCCACCACGTCCACGCGCCTAGCGGTGGCGGCGTCGAGAGCGTTGATGAACGCCGACAGGCTTCCGTCCAGGGTGGCGAGGAGCTTCGTCGCGCTCGGCGGCTTCGGCCTGGTTGCGGAACGGGACGCACCGCTTGCCGCCTTGCGCTGCTTGGCTTCTTGTAGGGCGGCGTGGACCGTGGTC
This sequence comes from Deltaproteobacteria bacterium, assembly GCA_016218815.1. Taxonomy (GTDB): domain Bacteria; phylum Myxococcota_A; class Polyangia; order DRWM01; family JAAZOP01; genus JAAZOP01. The sequence goes on along the minus strand of JACRCX010000025.1, from coordinate 180,628 downwards.
TTCCCCGCCTTCATTGCCGGGATGAGGTCGGGAGCCTCGGCCGCGACCCGCGCGGCGTCCTGGATCGTTCTGGGCGAGACGTCGACGGCCCTGGCCGCGACCTCGCGGGGCCTCGCGACCTGACCTTCGGGCGCATTTGCCCGAAGGTCCCCCTTCTCCTCGGAAGGCGCCCGGCTGGAGCTGGCTCTCCCGGACGTCCTGCGAGCTTCGGCGGCTACCTTCGCCTCGTGATACTCCTTGAGGCCGAGCGCGATCATAGCGCGCTGCGCGACCGAGAGATGTCGACGGAGTACGGCCGACCGGATCATGCGGTCCACCGGATCCTCCCCGGGCTTGAGGTGGACGACCACGCAGGGCACGGACGATTGGCCGAGTTCCAGGGCGACCCGGTATCGATGGCGACCGTCGATAATGGTCCCGTCCGCGAGGATCTGGATCGCATCGAGGATGCCATGCGCACGCACATCGTCGCGGAGGTTCTCGTATTCCTCCGACGTCATGTCCGGGATAAGGGTTGACAGTGGGTGCTCTCTGAGATCCTTCGGCGAACGCAGTGCGACCTTCCTGTCGATGGCCACCATGACGCGGCTAGGAGTTGCGGACGGACCGGCCTGCGCGTCGAGAGCCGTCGCATCCAGCCCGGTCCTGTCACCCTCGCCAGCCGGCGCGGAGTTGGCGGGATCAGTGGTGTCGGCCTCGTCCGTCGCATGGCCGTCGTCGCCAAGGGGTGGTGGCAGATCGAAGACGTCCGGGTCGCTCCCGGTCGACCGGTCTCGACGGGGAGGTGACGACGCCGTCGCGAACAGCGGTACCTCGTCCCCGTCGATCATGGGCGGCGGCAAGAACGGGCTTTCGTCTTCGTTGGATCCGCGATTCCGCATCGACCACCTCCAGGCCCCGCCACGCAGTAACTCGCGAGCCGGGGTTCCATGCTCGGTTGAACCATGGCGAGCGGAGATCAGTCGACGAGTTCCCGGGGGACAGTATCCGGCGGCCTTGAGACGGCCGACCGGGTCCCCGGACCTACTTCAGATCGTAGATATCCAGTTCGTCGAGCAGTCCGAGAAGTCGTGTGCCGACGAGTTGGCGCGGCACCGGAACCCAGGCCGCCTTCTTGCGCACCCGCTGGGTCGCCTTCTTGACGGAGTCGCGCTTCATTCCGGTGGCGGGCCTCGGACTGTCGTGCGCGGTGCGTTCTTCGTTGAGCCTGACGGCGAGGTCGGCGAGCCACTCCGGGTGCTGGCCCTCCGGCGCCAGGGCGGCGTCCGGTCCGACGCCGTGGAGATAGTCGAGGATCGCGAAGTCCTCGTTGAGGTCGGTCGGGTGGCCACGCCCGCGGTTGGCGATGACGGGAGCGGGTTCGACTCGAAACAACCCTGGCTTTTGCCCCGGCACAACCCGGCGGTGCTGGGACGGAAGGCTCTTGAAGTTTACGTCCTGCACCAAGGCCCTGCAACGGCGTGCGCGCAGGGTCTTGGTCAGCGTCTCGCGCACGCCCGGGATGAAGAGCCACTCCGGGCTCCGGTGACGAACCAACTGCTCCGCGTACGCGGGAACCAGGGTTGCGATCGTCCGGTGGAAGTCAGCCGCCAGCCTGACGAGTGCATCTAACGCCACCGGTCCGCACGCCCAGAGAAGGGCATCCATCAGCCGTGAGCCGAAGAAGACCGGCCGCCGCGTCGGTGGCCAGCCGGCTTTCCTCTCCGTCGTCATCATCGCCTGCCAACGACCTGCCTTGCGCGTCATCCCGAGGCCCCGCAGCATTCCAGCGATCCCCCCGGGGCTGCCTGCCACCAGAGGCCAGAGCGCTGCCGTGGCGAAGATCCACCTGATGACGTTCGAGCAGATGCGCAGGCACGCGTAGAGTTGGACGGCTCCGTCGCGCAGCCGCTTCCGTTCCCGGCGGTCGGCACCGATCTCACGGAGCAGGTACCCGATGACCTTGGGCCCCAACAGGCGATGGGCAGCTTCCGGATGCACCCGCAGCCCGAGCGGCAGCCGCGCCGCGGCGGCAAGGATGGGGCTCGGGCACGACCGCTGTCCGAAGCACGGGAAGCGGCACTGCTGCTTCGTGCCGTCGCCGAGCGTTGCCTGCGGCAGTCGCGGGAGGCGGCAGGACCCTGCCGGCTGCCGTCGGGCCTTCCCGCGTTGTCCTTCCGGCGGTCGGCGTGTGGGCGGGCGGCGGGCGGTCCCGGCGTCGTCGCGACCCGGTCGGGCCCGTGCTGGCTTTCCGGAGCTCACGCCCTGCCGCAAGGTATTGGAACGAGGTTTCCGTCGTCGACCGGCGGCAGACGCGAGGCGCGAGCGATCGATCACGGGGTCATCCTCCCACGACGGGCGGAGATCTGGAAGTCGCTACCGTCGCGGCAGCAGTTGCGACCACGGGACGATGTAGAACGTCGGGTCCATCAGCCGCAGGAGTTGCAGCAAGTAAGCGTCGATCATCGCCGAGCTCATGATCGGCCCGTACCGGTGCAAGGTCTCTTCGATGAAGTCGGCAGATTCGAAGCGCAGGTAGTGCCCGGCCGTGATCGCCTGGACGGCGGTTCGGATGTTCGCGCGGGTCCGCATCCCGTCGGCGATGATCGTGAGCACGTCGGGCAGCGCGGAGGCGACCGCCAAGGCGAACGGCGAATAGCCGGGGAAGCTGGTGGACGGGGGCAGTCTCGGGGGTGGCATCGGTGGCACCGCGGCTCAAAGCCCAAGCCGCTGCCGGTACGCCGCTCGCGTCTGCGGGCTCATCGCGGACTCCCACCCGGCGTACGTCTCCCAGACCCGGGCGTCGGCCTCGGCGCGCATGTTATCGACATGCCGTTGCGCCCGCTGCGCACAGAACGCGGTGGCCTGCCGGTCGAGGTCTTCGATGGCCAGGAACAGCAGTGCCACCCCGATGCCGACGACGAATTCGAGAATCGCGATCATGTGGATCTCCTCACGCGCGGGGAACGCGCCCCCGCCGAGCTTGAACCGACGAACGAAAAGTCCGGCACAGGTCCTGGGCCGCCTCGGAGGTGACGGTGCCGCACGACCGGAGCAGGTCGTCGAAGAACGCCTCGATCTCCGCCTCGGTCATCCTGGGCCTCTCCCTCTCGAACAGCGCGAGGATCGCCCGGCCGTCGCCCAGGCGCCCGCGATGCCGGCGCAGGATCTCCCGGATGCTGTGCTCGAGGTCGGGATGGCACGCAGCCTCGTCGGCCGGTTGACGGTGACCAGCTGCGGCGACGGCGGTCACCTCCTCGGCGGGCGGAGCCCTCTGCGAGCAGACCCGGGCGCGGGCGCCGCGAACGTCGTCAGCGACTCGTGGATACGCCTCGTCGTCATCGAGGTCGGGCAAGGGAAGAAGGCGGCAGCCGTCGCGGTCTCTCACGACAGGGTCCCGGCGTCGCGGAACGAGTGGTACCCGTCCTTCCCCACGATTAGATGGTCGAGCACGGGGATGCCGAGGAGCTGGCCGGCGCGGGCGAGGCGATCCGTCAGGTCCTTGTCCTCAATGCTCGGGTCGACGCAGCCGCTCGGATGGGAATGCAGGAGAATCGCGGCGGCCGCCCGGTCGCGGATGAGCGGCGCGAAGACCTCGCGCGGATGGACGATGCAGGACGAGAGCGAGCCGACCGCGACGAGATGGCGACGGACCGGACGATTCCGGGCGTCGAGCGCGATGACGTAAAAGCGCTCCTGCCGGCGCTTGGCCAGCGAGGGGCCGATCAGGGCGTAAACCTCCGCGGAACAGCGGAGGCCCGGGGGCGGCGGGTCGAACGAGACGGCCTCGCCGCAACGGGGGCAATGAGTTGCGATCATCATGACTCCTCGGGGGAACGAATCTCGGGAGGGGAGGTGGCAACGCCGGTCGCCAGCGGGGCGGTCACGACGCCGCGGTCGCACGACGTGGGTCGCGATCGCGATGCCTCTCGGACGCTGCGCAGTGGTGGCCGACTACGAGGTAGCCTTCTTCCAGATGAAGTACCAGGCGAGGAACCCGATCACCGAGATCCCCGCCACGAAGTTGCCGCGGGTGTTCTCCTGCTTGCCGTAGAGGATGAGGGCGACGATGGCGCCGACGAACGGCACGATGATGCCCGTGACGAGGCCCAGGCCGACCAGCGTGTCGACGCCCGTTGGCCCAGGGTCCGGGAGAACCGTCCCGCACCAGTAGCACGGCTTCCCGGGCTCAAGTCCGACCTCCTTCCCGCACTTGGGGCAGAGCGTCGTGAGGCCCATCCGCATCCGGCCGCACCTGCAGACGCCGGTCCCGTGGACCCGCTCCCCACAGGTCGGGCAGGTTCTCCAACCGTCGGTCGGATTCTCCATGTTGGTTGCTCCCATCGGAACCGCCGCTCGCAGGTCCCGATCGTCTGCCGGCGTCCGGCTAGCGCTGCTCCCGCTGACACCAGCGGCAGACGGTGGCGTCGTAGGGAATTGGCGTTCGACAGTACCGGCAGAGCTTCTCGGAGGGCGGGGCAGGAGGGAGGTGCTTCCGCCGCTCGTCATCCCTCCACCTGAGGTAGATGACCAGGATGATCAGTCCGATGGCGATGGGCCCGCCGATCTGGAGCAGCTTGTAGACCAGCACGCCCATGGGCTTGCGCCTACCTGCAGTCCCGTTCGCAACTCTCGACCGCCTGCCGCTCCGCCTCGGAACGCCCAACCTCGTCGACCAGCTCGCGGAACCGGCGGATGCACTCGTCGCACCGCCGGGTCGGTGCACACTCGTCCGAGCATCGGCTCTCGACGGCGCGGTTCAGGCGCCGGCAGGCCTCTTCCAACTCGTTGGTGTAGCAGTCGAACTGCAGTTGGCGGTGGTCATATTCCGCGCTCTCCGTGCACTGGTCGCAGGTCAACTGCAGGGCATCCGCCCGGGTGAAAAAGTCGTCGATGACCTGCTGCTGCTCCGCGCGCTGGCGGGCCTGCTCTTCCTCTTCCGCCAGGCGTGCGTCTCCGAGCGCCACGAACTGGTCGCACACGGAACCCGGTGCCTCGCACGCCACCTGTGCCCACTGCGCGATCCGGCTGGACGTCGCGGTGGACCCCGCCCGGGTGGCCAGTTCGAAGAGCCGAGTCGCGACGGCCTGCTTCCGCTCGTCCGTGACCGTCCAGCCGCAAGCGGCCAACGCTGCCGCGTCCTGCTGCTGCGCCTGGACCCCGACGTTCCACCAGGTTCCGTAGAGGAGCCCTGCCGCCTCCAGCGCCGCCGACGGATCCTCCGGGATCACCGCCGCAAGCACCTCGGTGACGTCGTCGTCGTACAGGCGGACGCCCTCCGTTCTCCAGTCGCACGCCTCGGGCGCGTTCGGGAAGACCAGATTGTAGTAGCCCTCGGGGCCGACGGCCTCCTTCATCTCCTCGACCAGCAAGGCCGTCACCGGGGTATCCAGCCGGATCAGCAGTACCGCTTCCGACGCACCGGTTCCGGAGCAGGGATTCCATCGGCGAGCCGACGGGTCGTAGAATTCCAGGGCCGGGAGGCTCCTCGCCGCGAGGGTGCCGTTCTCATCGAACTCCACGGCAACGCTCGCTCCGTGCACCCCGAGCGGCTGGACCGCGACCTCGTCGGCACCCGACCAGACGAGCCGCAGCCAGGGGGCGACGACCTGCGACTCCGGCCGCGATCCTCCTTGCGGTCGGAGCACCAGGAAGTCGTGCAGGTCCGTCGACGTCGCGGCCACGACATGTTGGAAGGTCAGGTAGTTCCCTTCGCTGGAGTACATCTCGGGGGACTGTTCGCCGCCGGCGGCGCACACCCCGTAGCCGGCCTGGTCGAAGACGCACCGATCCACGAAGACGGAGTACAGCCCGGTACCCATGAGGACGGAGTAGCGCCCGTCGAGCCGGATCGAGGCGCCGCTCTGGGCGAGCGCGTCCACGGTGATCCAACGCGCGTCGGGGGCAGGCTGGGGCGCCGGCGGCGTGGGCGGCTGCGCCACGGCTGTGGTCGTCGCGGGCTGCGACTGTGCGCTCCCGGTGGTGCGGCCCCCAGCCAGTGCCTGGGCGAGTTCCGCGCACGAGACCGTGCCGAGTCCCCCGAGGAGGAGGACGAGCAATGCCTGGGCGCCCAGGCGCCTGGTGATCCCTGCGGTAGTCATGGAACATCCTCCCCGCCCGCGCGGGTCACGCCCGCCCGGGCCATGGCGACCGATCCGGGCCGGGTCGCCTAGAAGATCGAGCACTCGGTTCCGGCGAGCTTGCGCTGGACGCACAGCTGCACGGCAACCTCGTCGGTGATGCCCGCCGCCCTGCATTCGCACCCCGCGACGCAGCCGAGGTAGGCGCACTCGAGTCCCGGCAGCAGCAGCCCAGGGTACTCGTTGGCGCAAGCCGCAGCGCACTCCTCGCGCACGTCCGAGGTCTGGGCCGGGACATCGCCGACGCCGAGGCAAACGACCACGACGAGCCCTGCCGTGAGGAACTTCATGGCTCACCTCCTCCGCCTGCGGACCGTCCCGTCCGCGATAGCGACATCATGGATCTATGGCGACATATAGATCAATACGAGCCTTACCGGTGTCCCCGGGGTCGCCTACCGTCCGGGGGATGTCGTCGAAGCAGCGCACGCAGCCGCCAGCCTATCGGGTACGCCTGGGGCGCCGGATCGCGGAGCTTCGTCGCCAGCGCGGCCTCTCGCAGGGCGACCTGGCCGAGGCGCTCGGCACGGCGACGGAGTCGATCTCAAGAATCGAGCGTGCCGCCGCCGTGCCGTCTCTCGGGTTGCTCGCCCGCATCGCATCCGTGCTCGGCGTCGAGGTCGAGGACGTGTTCTCGACGAAGGCGCCGACGACCAGACGCCGGCCGGACCCGAGCGCGGCGAAGCTCGTGGCACTCGTGAAGTCGAAGCCTCCCGCCCTTCGCCGGAAGCTGCTGCGGCTCGTCCGGCAGATCCTCTCGCTTTCGAAGTAGGCTCCCGCGCCCGGGAGCCGGTGTCGCCGTCAGGCCGGCTGGGCCGCGAGCGGTTCGGGGGGCGGGCTCGACGCGGAACTCGCCGCCTCCACGGTGGCGTCGTCGGGATCCTCGACCGCGGCGCGCTCGGCGTCGGCGCCGGTCGCCGTGGCTTCCTCCACCGGGTCGATGCCGCGGATGGGCATGATGACCATGCCGCGCATCCGGAGCCGGGTCCCCTCGGGCGCGACCTCGATGACCCGCACGGAGTCGAGCGGCGCCGAGTGCTGGAACAGGCGCACCCTGTCGGTGCGCACGGCGGCCAGGCAGTCCAGCATGTACCTGCCGTTGAGGTGGACGTACTTGGTCGGGGAGTGGCCGACTTCCGCCGGAATCTCCCGCTGGGCCATGCCGCCGTCGTTGTCGGTCTGGGCGAGGATGCGGAGGATGCCGGCGGCCGGGTCGGCGCGGAGCATGCACGCCGCGTTCTTCTCGTGGCTGACGCTGCTCACGGCCTTGACGGCCGCAGCCAGCTCTTCGCGGTCGCAGGTGATGGAGAAGTCGGGGTCGTTCGTCTCCCGCGGCACGAAGCTCGCCCAGTGCGGCAGCGAGATCTCCGGCTCGACGACCGCGAGTTCCACCCGCCGGTCGGCGGCCTCGAACACCAGTCGGGTGAGCCACTTCTCCGGCGGCTTCTTGCCGTTCTCGTCGGCCGGCTGCGGGATGCTGGTCCGCACGAGCCGGACCGTGTCGAAGTCCGTGGCCAAGGCCTTGGTCGCGGGCTTCCAGTCGTCGCCGGGCACCTGGAACACGATCTTCGCGTCCCGGCAGTCCCCCGCGTCCCCGTCCACGAACAGCCGATGCCCGTCGGTGGCGACGACGGCGGGGACGGTCAGCTCGCCGTCGGTCTCGCTGAAGTACGCGAACGGTCCCCTGGCGATGGACCGGTACTCACCGGGATTCGCGAACACCATCGCCTGGGCGATCCGGTCCGGCAGGTCGGCCGCGCCGGCGACGCTGAACGTCTCCCCGGTGGTCGGTGTCGTCTCCTCGAGCATCGGCTCGCAGGCCGGCACGGACATCCGCTGGCCTCCGCCGACCAGGACGAGCGAACGCTCGGTCCGCTCGATCTCGATGGTGGCGTTGCTGTTCTTCTTCCCGCTGGCCAACGGACGCATCGCCTTGGCCAGCCTCGAGGTGCCGTCGGCGTCCACGACGGCGACCCACGCTTCCCCCGGCTCGCACGGGATGCGGAACGTGAGCTTCACCTTCTCGGTCCTGGTCGCCGTGGCCAGGACGAGGGCATCGGCGCTGCGGGTGATGCGCATGCGCCCGGGGTGGTGGTGCATCGTGTCCTTCTCCAGGCACGCGGCGCAGGCGATGACGGCTCCGGCGAACGCCTTGCAGGGAATGATCGTCGTCATGGTGCTCCTCGCCCTACATGAGGCCGATGTGGCGGTAGACGTCCGAGCGCAGGCCGTGCTCCTCCTCGACCTCGCGGGTGCGCCAGCGGCTGTGCAGCGCGCCGTGGTCGGGCAGGACCGGCGCCCCGAAGTCGAACTCCAGATCGCTCGTGCGGGACACGATGGGGTAGGGCTTTCCCTTCGGCTCCTCGGCCGAGTACTTGTTCTTCATCTTCTCCTCCTCCTTCGGGGATGACGGTCAGGAACGGCGTTCGGACAGGGCTCCCAGCCGGGCCTCTCGCTCGGCGGGGAACGCGAGGTCCTCGGCCAGCACCAGGCATGTGGCGCCGGTGCGCGTGACCTCGACCACGACGAACGGCCGCTCGGCGCCGACCACGATGCCGGGCTCGGCGCAGAACGAGCCGCACGTCACCTCGACGGGGGTCCCCGCCTGGATCACGGTCTCCTCCTTCCTGTCGGCGGACGCTTACGGAGCGGTTGACGCGGGCGGCAGTCCGAGCCGCTCCCGCACCTCGCGTTCGACGAAGCGCCGCAGCTTCTCGGTCTCCCGCAGCGCCAGGGCCAGCTTCCGGGAATCCCTCGCGACGGACACCGGCAGGTCGGCCGACTCGTCGAAGACGCCCAGCGCGATGGCCTGGTCGGCCAGCTCGGCGACGCGGTCGATCCCGGTTCCGTGGCGGATGATGAACTCCGCCTCGGCGAACGGCCGGGCGACCTTGTTCTTCACGACCCGGACGCGGACCAAGCTGCCCACGACCCGCTCACCGTCCCTCTCCTCCTGTACCGTCCGCACGTCCAGGCGAACCGAGGCGTAGAACTTGAGGGCGTTGGCGCCGGGACAGGTCACGCCGCTCTCGACCTCGGTCGCGAACAGCAGACAGGCGCCCGTGCGGTGGGCGACGGCGGTGAGCTTGCGCAACGCCTGGCTCATCAGCCGGGACTGCAGCCCGTCGTACTCGCTCCCGGCCTCGCCCTCGATCTGGGCGCGGGGCGTGAGGGTGTTGACGGAGTCCACGACGACGAGGTCCACGCCGCCCGAGCGGCAGAGGATCTCGACGATCTCCAGGGCCTGCTCGCCGGTGTCCGGCTGGGACAGGTAGAGCTTGTCCACCTGGACACCGACGGCGGCGGCGTACCGGATGTCCAGCGTGTGGTCGGCGTCCACGAACGCGGCGATGCCGCCCGAGGCTTGCGCCGAGGCGACGGCATGGAGCGCCAACGTCGTCTTCCCCGCGCCCTTGGGACCGAACAGTTCCGCGACGCGGCCGCGAGGATGTCCTCCGACGCCGGTGGCCGCGTCGAGGCCCAAGGACCCCGTGGAGATGGCCGCGACGGGCTCGACAGGGCTGCCGTCTCCGAGCGACAGGATGCTCCCGGCTCCGAACTGGCGGTGGATTGCGTTCACCGCGGTTTCCACCGCCAGAATCTTCTCGTGCATCGGCACCTCCTACGTGTGCACCGTCCAGCCGACGGTGGGCTTGAGGCAGACGGCATGGGTTGGCGCGCCGCCGTCCCCGCCGCCGTCGTGGGGGCCGTGGAAGATGAGCGCTCCGTTGAACCAGTTGACGAAGTTGTTACCGCGACGGAGGCGCATGAGGAAGCCGAACGAAAGCGGCGCTCCGTCGTGGTAGAGCCGGCAGCAGGTCCGGCCGCGGTCACCGTCCTCGGCGTACTCATCCAAGAAACGGAGTTGCTCCTCCAGGTTGTCGCGCAGGCCGATGCGGTCGGCGAGCGCGCGGGCCTCGGCCAGACGCTGCTCGACCTCCGTCACGTCGAGCATCAGGCGACCTTCCGTCCCGTGCCTGCCTGCGCCGCCCCGGCGACGCCTTCCAGGAACAGGCGCAGGGTCTCGAACAGGCGCTTCACCTGCTCCTGGTCGGCGCACACCACCTCGAACCTGGTGTTGAGATCGATGTCCAGGTCCTTCTCGATGCCGTGCTCGCCGGGCTCGTACGCGTCGCCCGACACCTTGAAGGTCACCCGGACGCCCGGCTCCTCGCGGATGCGGGCGGGCCGCTCGAACGTGGCCCCGCAGTCCGCGCATTCGAACTCCCCCTCGTCCGAGAGGTCGAGGGAGTCGCGGTCCACCTCGTCCTCGCCGTCGAAGGTCCAGGATCCGTTCAGCTCCCGGAACCTCCCGCTCCGGGTCGCGTCCATGGTCACGTGCTGCGTGACCTCGGTCGATCCGCACTCTGGGCAACCCCACTTCGGCTTCTCCATCCTGCTCCTCCCAGTTGTTGTGGACGGTCAGGCGCGGTCCCAGGTGTCGGACCGCGCGTCCTCCCCGGGGCGTTCGACCCGCAGGTCGACCTGGTAGATGTCGTCGATGCCGACGCAGTCCCGCGGGCCATCGGCCAGGGACCAGTCGATGTCCGAGCACGGGATCCTGACCTTGGCAATGCCGTAGTCGCCGGCCCCCGGCCCGCGGACGCGCAGCGTGATGACGAGGACCGGCTCGGTCCTTTCCCCAGGCATCAACGCCTCCTGCCAGCGAGCCTCGCGACGGCGAACCGGCGCCGGACCTCGTCGGGGTCGATCTCCAGGTCGTCGGCGACCTGCGCTACCTGGTCCCTCGACTCGTCCTCCGGCGCGAAGAAGACGGGCTCGAGCATGAAGCGGATCTCCTCGTCGCTCGTCTCCGGCCGCGCGGTCACCTGGAAGCGCACGCACTCGTCGTGGTCGTCGTAGCCCAGCAGCTCGCGGACGACGACCAGCCGGCGGCCGACGCCGAAGCCGAACTTCCTGCGGTACTCGTCGCCGAACTCGGCGATGAAGCAGGCGCACCGCGCCACCCTGGTTGCTCTGTCCATGCCTTCCTGTCTTCCCTCGCATCCGCCCGAGCCGGGCGCGAACCGCTCACTACCCTCCCTCGTCGGGCTGATCGGGCTCTTCGAGCAGGCAGTCCATCCCGAGCGCGTCGTGGGCGTAGTCCGCCAGCGCATCGAGGAGATTGATGAGGCCGTCGAGCTTCTCGACCTGCGCCGCGCGCAGCGGGGCGGCAATGCCCTCGCCCGCCTCGCCGGCGAGACGGATGAGGGCCTCTCGCTGCTCCCGGAACAGCGCCGGATCCATCGCCTTGAGGATCTCGTCGGCAGACTTCCACCGTCGGCCCGGCGGGAGTCCCTCGACCATCGCCTGCTTCGCCGCGGCCAGGACCTCGTAGTAGTCGTGGACCGTGTGCATCTGGTCGGCATCGGGCTCCCCGTCCTCACCAACTTCCACGGCGGGTCCGGCGCCCTGGATGCAGTCCACCTGCACGACCCGATGCCCGTCGCAGGCGTACCGCCCGTCGCCGTATTCGCCTCCGGGGCCGTTCTCCGCGTGGAAGGGAATCCCCTTCCCGGCCAGCCCGCGCAGGTCGCTGTCGTTGGCGTACCCGGCCTGTTCGTCGATCATGTAGACGGAGCCGTCGGGCCGCTCCTCCTCCAGGCGGAACCCCATCTCCTCGAAGTCGGCCCGGTGCTCCTTGCGACAGACCAAGCCCATGAAGCAGCAGTCGCTCAACCGCGTCCTCCTCCTACTCGATGCCCAGGACCGGGAACAGGTCGAGGTAGTCCATCGCCTGGGCCAACCACCACGCACTTCCCTCCTCCGGCCCGTCGCCCCCGGTGGTCTCGGCGAGCACGATGATCCGCCTTGCGGCGTCGCCAGGGGCGCGCCGTCCCATCTGGTCTCGGTACCCGCCGTCGTTCCACATGGCGGCGAAGTCGGTGACCGTGCTCGCCGGAAGGTCCCCCAGCCATGCCAGGAAGTCCCCCGGCTCGGCGAAGTACGCCCCGCAGGCGTGCTTGATGACGGCCCGCAGCGGCTTGCGGTCGGTCTTGCCGGCACCCGCCTGCTGACGGAGCCGCCTGAGACGGGCCCGCGCGCGGTTCACCCGGTCGCGCTCCAGCGTTTCGGGACCAACCAGGATGTACCCGCAGAGGTCAGCTCCCACCGGTCTTCTCCTCCACCGTCCAGGTGCTCGCGTCGAGGGTGTGGCTGTACTCGAGACGCTGGAACCGGCTCTCGCCCGCGCGGACCAGCGCCTTCGCCTCCGCCTCCGTCTCCGCCTCGACTTCGTGGACGGCCACATGGACCTCGCGCACCAGCACGTAGTAGCTCCGCTTCTCCATCGTCATCTCCTGCGTCGTCGTCGCACCGTGCCGTTGACCTCCTGCCCCACCGGCGGGACGGAGCACCTGACGAGTTCCCATGCCCGGTCGGCAGCGGCTGTCGCCGATGCGGCGGTGCGAACGAGTTCGGCGTCACGGTCGAGGCGTCGAACCGAGCGCGCCCGCGCCGCCCGGGCCACCCACTCCGCGCGGACGGCGGCGTTGACCGCCCGCAGGAAGGTCTCCTCCGTGCCCATCATGGCGGACTCGTCTGGGCATGATCGCCGGCGTCGGCGTTCCCTGCCACCGCGCGCCGCAGCACATCCTCCGGGATGGTGGCGGTCGAGATGCGGACGTCCGTGTGCTTGGCGATGCACGAGAACGACACGCCGTCGTCGGTCACGACCATCCGGTCGCACTCCGTGCGCGCGGCCATCCGCTCGCCGAGCGTGAAGTCGTCGGGTACCTCGACAACTTCGCTTCCGTTCTCGAGACCGGCGAGGCTCCGCTCCATCCGCTCGGTCTCCTCGGCGTCCGGTTCGGGATCGTCCGGTCCCAGCGGGTTGTCCCACGGCGAGAAGTACACGGCGTAGGGGTCCCACCACCGGGCATCGGTGACGCCGGGATCTTCGCGCTTGAGATGACGAACCCGCTCGATGCGGCCGAGGATCATCCGGGCCAGCGCGGGCGTCAGGTCCACGAGCGCGTAGTCGCAGCCGCACGAGTCGTCGTGGCTGCTCCAGCACTGGAGCACGAGCTTCATCGCCGGCCTCCCTTCTTGGGATCGTGCGGCGGACCCGGGGCCCAGCACGTGGCGCAAACGGCATTGCCAGAAACGAGGCCATCGTGCCCGCCACATCGGATGCACCGCCGGACTCCCGACCGCGACCAGCCGCACGCGTCGCAGATGGCGTCGTCGGGGATGTCGGTGGCGTCGGCGAGTTCGCCGCCGCACTCGGGGCAGGTGTCCTCGTCGGGCGGCTCCGACTCGTCGATATCCAGCGCGAGCTGGGTCCGGTAGGACTTCCCCGTCTCGGGGTCGTAGAAGTCGCGCTCGCCGAATTCGAACTCGTCCTGGTCGTAGGCGTTTGCGAACGCGTCCTCGAACGCACCGTACAGGTCGTCCCTGTCGCCCCAGCGGTGGAGCCGCTCGGCCACCTCCTTGGGCAGGAGCTTCTGGGCCGTGCCCCGAGGCGCCGCGTTGATGAGCGCGTCGAGGACGGTGATCTCGTCGATCGTCACCGGCCGCTTCACGCCGGCGCTGGTGCCCTTGCCGCGCGGGTATCGCTCGACCAGCATTAGCAGCAGCCGGAGCCCATCCAGGAGGTGGCGCCGCTGCCGTTCGGTCAGCTCGACCACGACCTTGACCTGGTCCTTGCTCACCGCGACCTCCTTTCGAGGTAGCCGGCACACGCGGCCCCGAGGCCGCGCTCCTCGATGAACTCCTGGGTCACGCGCAGGACCGTCGTCTCCGACAGCAGCCGCTCGACCGCGATGCGGTCCACGACCTGGCGCAGGTCCTTCCTCGGCCTCGGCCGGACACGCCTCGTGCGTGTCATCCGTCCTCGCTCCCTTCAGCCTCGGCTGCGGCCAGATGCCGCTGCACCAGAGCCACGACCGCGGGCTCCCGCTTCACCGCGAATGCGAAGATGCCGTCCGGCATCGGCGTGACGCTGAACCACGTTGACGCTGCGATGAGCCTGCCGGCCAGCCGCGTGGCGGACTCCTCGCCCGTGACCAGCGCGAGGTGCGTGGCGGCGGCTGCATTGCGCTGGTTCATTCCCCACCCCCCGGTTCCTTCCCGGCCTTCAGCCGGTACTCCTCCAGCACGTCCAGGGGCAGCTCACGCACGAGCCGGTCGAGGTCGAACACGCCCGCCGGCGGCGTGAACGTGACATCGGGAACGATGTGGTCGGCGTCCTCGCCGTTGTCGTACATCCCCAGGATGTCCTCGTCGGCGTCGGCGGGGAGGAACACGAGTTCCACGTCGTCGAGCGCGGTCCACGTCTCCCCGCCGCTCAGCACGACCATGGACGGCAGGCCCCGCATGACCTCGCCCACGTTGCGAGAGAGGTTCAGGCGCTCGCAGAGGTCGTCGATGTCGTCGGGCGCCATCGGGGCGTGGTTCCCGGAATCGGTGGCGATGTCATCCAGGTCGGCCGAGTGCCGCCCTGCGGTCTGGAGCAGGCGCAGTGCGGCCAGGACGTGCGACAGCTCCCGCGGCGAGACGCGCACCAGTACGCCGTGCCCGGCGTCGTTCTTCGTGTTCATGGTGAGTCCCCCGTGTCGTGGGCCGTCGGGACGTCCGTCTCCGGCACCAAGCCCGGCCCCGGCCCATCCGGGTCGACCAGCCCGATGGCCTCGGCGACGTGCCGCTCTTCGATGTCGTCCACCCCCGCGAGGTCGGCCAGGGTCCGCGCCACGCGCACGACCCGCAGCACCGACCCCGTCTCGAGACCACCCCTCCTCGCGTACACGTCCAGGAAACGCCGAGCACGCGAGTCGGGCGGGAGGAGGCGCTGGGTGTCCTCCTCGGCCAGCGCGGCGTTGGTCGTGGTGGCCAAGCCCAGGCGTCCGGCCCGGCGCTCCTGGCGCTCTCTCGCCGCCGCCACCCGGTTCTTCACCGCGGCGATGGTCGGCTGTGCCTCGTCGACCTCCTCCATCGGCACGGGACGGACGCGGATCCGGATGTCGAACACGTCGCCCAGGGGGAAACGCAGTCGTGCCTGGTGGTGCTGGATGGCGGTCGGCTTGCAGCGGCAGGGGCGGTTCGCGCTTCCGTGGAAGCCGCACGGGCACGGATTCGCCGCAGCGACGAGTTGGAACCGTGCCGGGAGCCGGACCGTCCCGTCCGACCGGCAGATCGACGCCTCGCCGGTGCGGGCCGCATGACGGACGATGTCCAGCGCCCCCGTGTTGAACTCCGGCAGCTCGTCGAGGAAGAGGACGCCGTGATGCGCCAAGCTGGCCTCTCCCGGCCGGGTCGGGTTCCCGCCGCCGAGCAATCCTGCGAAGCTCACCGTGTGGTGCGGTGCCCGGAAGGGCCGGCGGCTGGGGTCGTGGCGGTCGGGGTCGAGCAGGCCGGCGGCGGACCAGACGCTCGCCGCCTCCCTCGCCTCCTCGAACGACGGGGGCGGCAGGAGCAGCGGCAGGCGGGACGCCAGGAGCGTCTTCCCGCACCCGGGCGAACCGACCAGAAGCAGGTGGTGGCCGCCGGCGGCGGCGACCTCGAGCGCCCGGCGCGCTTCGGGCGAGCCGGGGATGACGTCGTCCTCGGGCGTGGACCGGCCGGCGACCACGGGTGCAACCACGGCCGACAGCCGCTGCTGGCCCAGGACGTGGAGCAGCACGTCGCCGAGGGTTTGCGCCCCAAGCACCTCGATCCCATTCACCCAGGGCACCACCTCCCGTGCGTTCCGGCTCGACAGGGTGATGGTCTTCGCGCCGGCGGCCTTCGCGGCCAGCGCCATGGGCAGCGCGCCTCGGACGGGCAAGAGGGAGCCGGCCAGCGTCAGCTCACCCGCGTACCACGTCGCCTCGCCAACCGCCGGCGGAAGGTGGCCGGTCGCGATGAGCAGACCGATGGCGACCGGCAGGTCGAGAGCAGCCGAGCGAACCGGCGGGTCGCCGGGATCGGCGCCCATCACGATGCAGTGCGGTGCAATGTCGAAGCCGCAGCGGCGCAGGGCCGACTGGACGCGGACCAGGCACTCCCTGGCAGCGCGCTGCACCCAGCCCGTCCAGCGCGGCGCCGCCCAGCGGCGGTCGAACTCGATCTCTACGACCGTCTCGCGGGCAACGATGCCGTCGAGGACAGCGGAGTGGACTCGTGCGAGCATCGGGACTCCTTTCGGAATGAAGGTTGGCCGGGGGGCGGGCAAGGTGCTTGGCCATGCCTACGGCGCTACACCCCTGTGGGGTTCCCGCCCCCCGGCCTTCCCCGCGAGGGACTACGCGTCGAGGAGCAGCTCAAGGGAGCCGTCGTCGGGGTCGAGGCAGGCGCGCCACGACTCGGCGTTGGACCGGAGATTGCCGAGAAACGCGAGAACGTCCGTTTCGGGCCGGATGGGCCCACCCCGCAGTTCCTCCACCTCGGCGATGACGAACGACATGATCCGCTCGTCGAGGCTGGCGAAGCGGTCGAGGATGGCCGCGCCGTCCTCCCAACGGATGCGGGAGACGTCGTGGCTCGCCTCGTCGGCATGCTCCATGGCGATCTCGGGCTGCGCCTGGGAGACAGCGGCCAGAAGGTCGATGGCCGTGGCGGCGCTCACGAACATCCCCGCCGACGGACCCCACCGTCGCACCTCGGGGCGCATGTCGCGGGACACCGTCAGTCCTCCAGGACGATGCGCCGCGCCGGGCGGTCGATGACCATCGTGTCCAGGACGGTCTGGATCTCCTGCATCCCGCTCTTGACCTTGGACCGGATGGCGTCGCTGGCGCGCAGTGCGTCGGCATCCACGCCGTCCAGGATGTTCCGGCACCGGCCCACGAGCTGGGCGAGCTGGGCGTCGTCGGTGATGTTGCGCGGGTCGAACAGCTCGAGGTACTCGCTCATGTTCACGACCAGGGTGTCGCGAAAGACCTTCGGCTTCCCGTCGCCATTGCCCTGGAGGCGCTCGACCATGTGACCGACGACGTCGGCCAAGCCCGCGCGCAGCGCCTGCCGGACCTCCTCCGACGCGCTCCGCCACTCGGCCTCGGCCTTCTGCTTCTCGCGCTGGAAGATGTCCTTGCGAATCCCTTCGAGCTTGTCGGGGACGCCGAACGCCAGGTACCGCACGTCCACGTAGAACGCGGCCCGGACCTTGTCGGCGCCGGGATAGTCCGCCGCGTTGAACAGGCCGTTCAAGCGCTTCTTGGCGCTCTCGACGGAGGCGTCGTAGGCGGCCAGGAACGCGTCGGCCAGGAAACGGCGCTTCTCCTGGTACTGGACGATCTTCCCGTCCACCTGCTCCACGAGGTCGAGCGGGATGAGGTACGTCCCCCTGCGGAACGGGGACGGCAGGGCGCGCTTCGCGAGCCAGATGCGCATCTCCCCGTCCAGGGTCTTGATCGCGTCGAGCTCCTCGGACTCGAGGATCGCCTTGCTGACGTGCAAGAGGTCCTTGTCCGCGTCGACCTGGACGCTTGCGGACGGCACCTTGCGGCGGGTCCCGAGGCAGCCCATTGCGAGGCTCAGGCACACGGCGCGGTCGAACACGCCGTGGTTGTTCATCTGCAGCGGCACCTGCCCGGTGCCGGTATCGGCATCGATCATGTCGGTCTCCTTCGCGTTGGTGTCAGGTCTACGTCACGGTCGCGTCGTTGACGCCGGTGAGCACGGTGTGGACCTCGTCGAGCACAACCTCCACTTCGGGCACGGCTTCCAGGTCCGGCAGCTTGTAGCGGTCGGTGAGCAGGTGGATGGTCTGGTTCGCGGAGCCGAGCAAGGCGTACCCGAGGTGTTGGCGGCGCCGGTACGGGCCGGCGACCACGACGTCGGCCAGGCGGGCGACGTCCATGAGCGCCGGGGTGCCGGCGACGCGGGTCCAGTCGAAGCCGGTGAAGAGGATGACGGAGAAGTCGGTCGTCCGCCGGACTCTGCGCAGGAGCGCGGCCACGGCTTCGGGCTGATCGAGCGGTTCGCCGCCGGAGAGCGTGACGCCCTCGATGCTCGTGATGGAACGGACCCAGGCGAGGACCTCGGCGACGGCGATCACCCGCCCGCCGGTGCGGTCCTGGGCGCCGGGATTGCAGCAGCCGGCGCAGCGGATGGAGCAGCCCTGGACCCAGACGACGGCGCGGCACCCGGGACCGTTCGCGTAGCTGCGCTTCAGCAGCGCGTGGACGCGCAGGGTCAGTGGCGGGCGCATCGTCGGGCCTTGAGCGGCACCTCGTACGCCTCCCGGGTCGCCGTCCGCTTGGTCACCTTGCCCAGCGCCTTCTCGACCTCGTCCGTGAGGTCGGTGCACGTCTTGCCCTTGGCGCCCTGGACGTGGAGCGTCACCTCCCCGTCCTCGCCCACGACCACCTCGATCTCGATGGGCTTCATGCCGACCTCCGCAGAACGACGTGGAGCTTCCCGTCCCGGGCCTCCTCGCGAACGACCCGGAATCCCTTCTTCGCCAGCTTCGCCACGGCGACGTGGCGGCCGTACCGCTGGAGCAATCGCTGGCGCCAGTCCTGTCCGTACCCGCTCCCCTGGTCGTACTCGGAGATGGTGGCCTCGTACGTGCCGCCGTCGGTCTTGCGGAACCCGATGTCGTTGGACAGGGGCCCGACGTGCTCACGACGGACGATGACCTCGGCCATCTCCGGCCGTACGTCGGCCTCGTACCCGTGGAGGTGCTGGGGCTCGTCGTGGACTTCGACGATGGAGAGCCCCAGGTCGGCGAGGGCGGCGACGAGGGCGCCGCAGTCGCGGATCTCGAGCGCGATCTTGGTGAAGTGGCTCATCAGTTCCCCTCCGGGTTGACGGCGCGGCCGCCGCCGGCGGTGGGCTCGTAGCGGTAGACTCCGGGCGACGAGGCGGAGATGAATCGGCCGTTCGCCAGGAGGCGGAGCTGCTCGACCTGCTGGGCCGCCGAGCGGGCGACCGGGACGACGAAGTTCGACGCCTCGACGAGGGTCGAGCCGAGCCGCCAGGCCAGGTCGCAACAGACGCGGATCTCGGCGCCTGTCCAACTCTCGTCCTCGGGCAGCTTCTGCTCGGCGAGCTCGTACTTCCCGACGTAGAGCTGCCAGATGCCCTGGCGCTCGTCCGCAGTCGGGAGATCGAAGAACCACAGGCCGTAGGTGAAGCGGCGCAGCAGCTCAGGCGGCAGCGAGCCGATGGAGTTGCACGTCGCGATCCAGAGCGCGTTGTCGTCGGCGACGGCGGACACGACCTTGAGCGCCCCGCGGATGTTGGCCTCGGACTGGCCGACGAGCGACCCCTTCATGCCTCCCAGGTCGAAGGCGATCGTCGGAATCCTCCCCGTGTTGCCCGTCGCCTTGGCCCAGGCGCTCTTCCCGCTGCCGCGGGGACCGACGGCGATGATGCCGGTGGCGGCGTGGTCCTGCATGTACGTGAGCAGGCTGGCCAGGAAGTCCTGGGACACGCCCGACGTGTCGCCCGCCGCGCCGGCCATCGCCTTCTCGATCTCGTCGATGAACACGACCGCCTTGGGCGCCGCCTTCCCGCCGAGGATGCGCCGGCCGAACGCCTTGGCGTTCTCGATGCCCCGCAGGTCGTCATAGGTCTCGCCCGAGCGGTTGACGGACAACCCGGGCGCCTGCTCGATCATCCGCCGCTTCCGCTCCCAGAGTGCGTCGAGGTCGAGCCCGCTCTTGCGCAGGGACATCGCCGTCACCTGCTCGGCGGAAAACGCGGCGAGGCCGCGCAGGGCGTCCACCGCCCGTTCGAGCACGACGGCCTTGGGCGGCTCGAGCTGCGCCGCGTCGAACTGCGCCGCCACCACGGTCCGCAGTTGCTCTCCGTCGGGCAGCGCCTCGTCCAACACCAGCACGTCCTGGGCCAGTTCCGGCGGCAGGCGGAACACGGCGCCGAGCATGACCAACGTACGGGTGTCGGCCTTGAACGCGTCGCGCAGGTTCCAGATGGCCTGGACGACCGTCTCGGCCGCCGGTCCTTCGAGGTACCGGTTCGCCTGGAGCACGAACAGCAACGACTCCTTCGGCAGCCGGCCCGCCCGGTCGAGCATCGCGGCCGGTTCGGTGATGCTCTTGGCCTCGTCCCGGAACGCCGTCTCCACAGCGGCCCGTCCGGCCTCGTTGGCCGGGCGGATTCCGCGGACGACGTCCCAGGTCAGAACCGGCGCCCCGATGTCCTTGGCGATGATATCCATCGTCGTGGCGGGGTCCGGGGTGGCGATGGCGATGAGGGGGACGGACACGCGCCGGGCGGCGCGCAATTGATCGATGATCTTCATGTCGACATCCGTGTTCCCGGATCAGAATGCCCGGCCGTCGTCGCTCTGCCCGTTGCCGTTCCCGTTCTCGAACTGGGAGCCGACATCGAGGCGGGCGAACCGGTCGGACCAAGCCCGGTGCTTCCCAGCCGGGCTGACCGGCTGGACGGCGGTCACGATGGGCAGGAAGTAGTTGCCCTTGGCGCTCGTCTCGCGCCGCAGCTTGAGCAGGCACTCCAGGTCGTGCAGGGCGACGCGGCGCTGCCAGGCGAGCGTGCGGATGATCTTGATCGTGCGGATGGCCGCGCCGTGGAAGCCCATCGCGAACGGCGTCTCGGTCGAGAGGTCCAGGGCGACCAGCAGGTACGTGTCCCTGCACTCGGGCCGCCCATGCCGCGGCCACACCGCCTTGGGACACGCGGGCTGCAGGCGCCGGCCCACGATCACGCAGCACGTCTCGCTCACCGGCCGCTCGATGAGCGGCGACGGGTCGAGTCCGTTGGTCGAGCGGCAGATGGGGTCGGTCCCGATCTCCGCCGACCACAGCACCCGCCCGCGCTGCACGCGCAACGGCGCCACCCGCAGCTCGCTCCGCTCGGAGCCGTCGAGGTTCGAGCGGAACGTCCCCGGCGTTCCCTCCTTCGAGGTCGGCTGGATCACCGCGTAGCGCGGCACCAGGACGTCATCTTCGTACACCGGCCCGCTGTCGTCGGGCCGGATGATCGCCTCGCCGTTGCCGCCATCGTTCCTGGTCTCGGGGCGCACCATGGCCGTCTCGGTCTGCGTGCTCTCCTGCATGGTCTCCTCCTCCGACGGGCTACGCCTCGTCGATCAGTTCTTCGTGTGCGACTTCCTTCGTCACGAATCCCGCCGCGTCGCCGTGCCAGCAGAGCGCCCTGTACTTGCAGACCCCGTAGGCACTCCGGCACGACGGCCCCCTCTTGCTCACGTACCCGTACCTCTCCGCCCGGCGGATGCTGTCGGCTATCCTCCAAGCGTTCGCCATCGCTTCCCGGCGCAGCGTCTCGTTGACGGGCAGTACCTCCCGACGGAAGAACCGGGTGGGATCCCTGCGGTACTCCTCCAACGCCCGCGCCTCGAAGGTCTCGGGCGTCTCGTCCTTCTTCCCCCTGATCGTCGGCTTGCGGACAATGTCCAGGACCGTCCCCAAGCACGGGCCGAGATCGTCTCCGAGGTGCGCCTCTGCCAGGCTCTGGTAGGTGCAGGGCTGCGCCGAGAACCCCATCGCCTCGACGAACGCGTCGAGGTCCTCGCCGGTCGTCTTGAACTCCACGACGTAGTAGCCGTCGGCGCCGTTGCCGCGCTTGCGGGCGATGGCGTCGAGCTTGCCGGCCAGCCGGAACGACCGGGACGGACGGCC
Organism: Deltaproteobacteria bacterium; assembly: GCA_016218815.1. Classification (GTDB taxonomy): domain Bacteria; phylum Myxococcota_A; class Polyangia; order DRWM01; family JAAZOP01; genus JAAZOP01. The sequence continues at coordinate 158,964 of JACRCX010000025.1, read as the reverse complement.
GGTGAGGGGGTTGACCAGCGGCGCCTCCAGCGCCAACTCGGTCTCCAGGACCTCCAGGTCGCGGTCGAGGAACTGGAGGTCGTGCAGCTCCGCGTCACGGCGCGGCGAGGAGTCGTTGTGTTCGAGCCAGGCGCGCAACATGGCGCGCACCTTCGCCGCATCCCACGCCATGCTGCTGGCCAACTCCGCCTGCCCCGCCTCGTCGAGGGCGAGCCGTGCCCGGACCGCGGACGATTCCATCTTGCCCTGGGCGATGACCCACGCTTCGGCCAGCGACCGGCCGTGGTGCAAGACCTCGACGCCGGCGTGCACGGCGCTGCCGATTGCCAGCGCCGCGGGGTACGTGGTCGGGACGACGAGGTCCTCGTAGCAGATCTTGTACTCGACCTCGCACCGTCCCCACGCCTCCATCGCGGAGTGGGTCAGGAGGCGCGGGCCGCGGACGGGAGTTTCCAGCGGCGTCGGATCGGGCATGCCGTGCGCAACGCACTCGGTCGCTTCCATCTCTCCTCCTTTCTGCTTGTGGGTGCCTGCGGCGGGGTCGGTTCAGGCGGCGAGCTACACGGCGCTCGCGGCGTCGAGGCCGACGGACGTCTGGGGTGCCGGCACGTGCTGCAGGCCGCGCCGGTGAGCGGCCGCCAGACGCAGGCAGAGCCGATGCTGCTTGCCGGCGAGCCGGCCCACGAGCGTCCTCACCGCCGACTCCGGGAAGCGGATGCCGTACCGCCGAGCGACCCTCCGGCTCGTGGCGTTCGACCAGCGCCAGACCACGGTGCCCCGCCTGGAAATGGCGAAGTCGAAGACGCCGCCGACCCGGACATCGCCGTCCACGGTGGCGAAGTGGGCGGCGACGTGCCCCGCGGTTCCGATGTCGGTCCTCTCGGCGATGATCCCGAGGGCGCGATGAGCCAGACGCGACCCGCCACGCCTGGGGACCGGGGTGCCGTCGAACCCGCACCAGGACAGCGCCGACCGTGCCTCGACGTTCTCCACCACGGTTTCGTCCTCGAGCGCCATGCGGGAGTCGGTGCGGACCCGGTTCTCCGCCGCCCAGCGGAAGAACGATCGAATCTGCGGCGAGCCGGCAGGGCCGGCGATGCGGAGCAGCAGCACGCCCTCGACCCGTCCCGTGCCGGCGCACCCGGGGCAGGTCGCCATCCAGCGCAACGACCCGTGCTTGCCGCAAATGATGCCGGTGCCGTTGCACCGCGGGCAGGGACCGTGACGTACGGGCTCGCCGTGGCGGGGCGAGCGGACGAAGGACTCGATGCCCTCGAACTCGACAGGCAGGGCGACGCCGGGCGTGAGGGGCCCGGCCACGACCACGACGTTCATGTTGGCCTCCTCGGCTGGTGGCGCCGCCGGAACTGACGGCGCGAAAAGAACCTGATGCTCTTCTCAAAGATCTTGTGCCGACGGGGACAGCTCCATTTTCGTGCGGACCAACACCGTCGACACAGGCGAGTGCACGACGCGGCAACGCACGTCGTGCAGGTCGATTCGGTTTGCATTCGAACGCGCCGCGTGGCAGATCGTCGGTCGTCCGAAGGATCTCGGGCCCGCCGGGGAACTGGATTCTGCCGGGGACCTGACCAGGGCGTCGCTGTACGCGACGGGAGAGGGTCAGGTTCTCATGGCAACACTATCAACTGGACGAACTGCGGAGCCGCAACAGAAGGCATGCCGCGTGCCGGGTGGGGGCCAGCACGAGCCCGACGGCGTCAGGCCGTCGTCCCGAAACGCGTGCGGCCTCGGCACGGGAACCGGTGCCGGCCCGACGGGTCCTTCGTCAGGCGCCGCGGCCCCCCCGCCCGCCTCCCCCTCCGACCTGGAGCTGGCGGTCTGGCGTGTTGCACAGCGGATGCCGCGCCTTCGCACCCTCGTGCGACGACTCGACCGGGACGGCGATGACACGCTGCTTCTGGTCGTTCGAGCTGTCGTCGAACGAATCGTCGGCGGACCGGCCGCCGAGCATGTGCTGGCCAAGGCCCTTGACGAGGAGTGCCGTCGCCGGGGCCTTCCTGCACCTGCGGAACGGCGGCGCGCCCATCACGAGCGTGCGGGGAATGGCGACCGGCTCCAGGCGTCGGCCCGGCCCAGCGAGAGGCTCGGCCTTGAACCGGCTGTTCGTGTCGGTGCCGACGCAGTCCAGTTCTACGACGCCCTTGCTTCACTCGCTCGCACCGTGTCGGAACTCGAGGTTGTGCGCGAGGTCGTCCGGCGGGCGGCGTCGCGCATCCCGGGGTGGCGCCTCCGACACTTGACCGTCGTGCAGACCCAGGCGGAGGCGAGAGTGATGTACGCATGGGCCACCGCCGAGCCCGTCCTACGGCGCTTGACGGGTTGCTGGCTGCTCCCGACGGTGACGGTGCCGTGGACGCCGCGAATGCTGCGGGACGTTCCCATGACCGTGGTTCTCGACCACCTCTCGGACGACCCGCGTGGATGCCGCGACAACCTCCGCGGGTGGACGATACTGCTCGGGTCCCCCGGCCGGTTCTACTCGTTCGTTGGCAAGACCCGGCCGTTCGCCGCCGCGGCATCGGCTCCTCGCAACGAGGATCGAGCGGACCGAGTGGATCGGCTTCTGTTCCGGCCAGCGAAGGGAGGGCAGCGGGTCGGTGATCTCGGCGCGCTGGTGGCCGCCTACGTCATCCTGGTCGTGCACGGCCTCGCGCATCTCAATCGCCTGCGGCCGCTGCCGTGCTGGGAGGCGGTCGTCACGGCACGGTCGGCCGTGAGACGGAGCCTTGCCGCCGCCCTCGCCGCCGGTGCGACTGATTGCGCCGCGTGGAGTGACCTTGAGGCGACAGGGCGTGGCGCACTCGATCTGGTCGCTGGCCTTCCCGCGGTACCTCTTCCGATGCTGACCGCGGTAGCCGACCAAGCAATGCAGATCACCGTCATGGCACGGTCGAACAGCGGGACGTTCCGGGCGGGGCCGGGCATCGGCCGACGCCGCGGGAACAGGCTACAGCTTCTGCGCCGCGTCCTGCAGCGTGCGCTCAAGCACCGTCCCCGTCGGGCGGACTCCCCGTTCTCGCGACTTCGCTGCCTGCTTCCGGATCGTCTGGTCGTGTTCATCGACTATCTGCTTGCCGCGCACGACGTGGATCCCACCGACGTCGGCCTCCTCGCCCACCTTCGATGGGTGCGTGCTGTCCGTCGCCGAGGACCTGCTCCAAAAGGCGGCGCCCGCGTGCACGGGCCGACTGGACCGTAACGCCCTGATACCACGGGTGTGCTGGACGCGGGCGCGGTCTTCAGGCCCCGTTTGTCCGCAGGAGTGAGTTGAGAGGAGTCGAGAAGTCGTGGACAACACGCAACCCTGTTCCCGCGGCCTGATGACGATCGAGGAGTTCGCCGCCCGGGCGGGCGTTTCGGCGGCGACGGTCTGGCGCCTGCTGGCAACGGGCCGACTCCATGCCGTGCGACTGGGGCGGCGCTGTACGAGAGTCCGCGAGCGGGACCTTGCCCAGGTCATGAAGGCGACGGGCACCCTGGCGACGATGGCGCCGCCTGGCTCTGAACCCGAGGTTGCCAAGCAGGCCGGCACCGATGGTCCGACGGCACACGACGCGACGCCAGTTCCGGCGGCTGCGGAAGATCGAGGGGGCGATGGGGGCGAAAGCGAGCGGCGCCGATAGCGCCGCGGAAGGAGGATCCGAATGACCCAGACGACCAGCGAAGCATCGTCGGTGAACTCGTCGGCACGCGAGGCCACAGGCAACGGCGGCGGAGCCCGCCAGGCAATTCCGGCTGCGGCTGGGGGCGTCGCGCAGGCGGAGTTCGACGAGACGGCGGCCGACGCGCCGTCGCCGACGCCGCAGACGCACCCCCAGGGCCCCGCCGGTCTCCGAGGCGGAGGGAGAGCAGTCCGTTTGCCGGAAGCGAACGACGACCCGTTCGGCTGGCTCGAGTCGACGGATTTGATCCTGCAGAGGGTGGAATCCGCGTTCGCCCATGGTCGGGAGCGCGCCTACGGCATCCTCGAGCATCTCGGCCACGTCTTCTACGCCGCGTCACGCGACCTCCACGCGACCGACGAAGGCACGGCGGAGGATGCCCGCACGACGGCGACACTGGCTGCCCGCGGCGCGGGGCGCTGCGAGGCGGTCCTTGAGGCGCTGGCCGCGCTGCCGCATGAGCCGCCCGAGATGTGCTGGTGGCCCGTGGATCTGTGCTTGCTTCCCGCCGACGACGTGACGTGGGGACCCAGAACGCCCTTGCGATCGCGATCGGTTCGTACGCGGGTCCGCTTCCTGCGGAAGGCCGTCGATGACGTCATTCGGGCCAGCCACCGGCTCGACGAGGCACTGCGGGACCTGGGCGAGCACCTGTACAACGTGGAGGTCGCAATCGAGGACCTGGAGCGCGCGGCGAACCAGCGCAACGCGTTCGTGGTGGCCGCCGGCATCTGCGGCGGCAGCCAGTCGGTCACGGAGCCGTTCATCCAGGTTGGAGTCGCACTCCGGCTTGTCGGCAGAATGGGGCGGTGACTCGGGTCGATGCGAGGGTGCTCGAACCGAACCTCGCCTGCCCGACGCGGCCGACGAGCGGCTGGATTGTGGAGCGAGGAGTGGCGTCCACGGCCGCAGCGTGTTCCGGGGTCAATGGCCGTGAGGTCCGCAGGTCGTACGACGCCGTGACCACGGCGAGGAGCAGAGGGGAGAGGGCTCTCGAAGCTCGTTTCCTGGCCCGGCGCTCGACGGGAGTAGGGGACCGGGCGACTGAGTGACGAGAACGTGAAGCCGCCCGGCGGCAACCGGGCGGCCTCCAGGGAGACGGCGATGCAGACACCGAACCCCGAAATCCATGCTACCACAGGACGCGGGTGTGACGAATGCACCCTGCCGGGGCAGGACGGCAGACCAAGCGATGATCCCGAAACGCCACCGCAGCGGCCCGCCGCCGACCGTACGCCCTGCGCCGACCCCGGGCGGGCCCCTGTTGACGACAGGCGCCGGCAACTTCTTGACCGGCACCGGGACCATCTGCGCGGAAGCGGGCTGAGCGATTCCACGATTGCCGCCGCCGGCATCTACTCCATCACGGACCAGGATGAGGCGCGCGAAATCCTCAACTGGGGCGGGGACGGTGCGGGACCCGCTCCCGCGATTGCCTTTCCGTACCTTGGCCGAAACGGGACCGCGAACGGAGCGGTGCTGCGGCCTGACGAGCCCGTCGTCCGAGCCGATGGATCGTTGGCGAAGTACGAATCGGAGAAAGGGAGGCCCTCCAGGATCTATTTCCCTCCACCTCTCCTCCAACCTGCCGCTCGGCTCGCCGACCGGAGCGTTCCCTTGCTGATCGTCGAAGGCATAAAGAAGTGCTTGAAGACCGTCCAAACGAGCGGCGCGCTCGCCGTTGTGTCGGCGCAGGGCATTACGGTCTGGCACGACATTGAGCACCGGAAGGCGACGAAGGGTTGGCGGCCGCACCCCGATCTCGAAGGCGTCCTCCTGCCGGGACGTCGTCTCTACGTCGGCTTTGACGGCGGCGATACGACTCACAACGTGGCGGTCATCCACGCCGAGGCCCGGGTGGCGCAGTTTCTCATGGACGTCGGCCTGGACGTCCGGCTTCTCCGGATCCCGTTCCCTCCGGGAAAGAAGGCCGGTCTGGACGACTTCCTGGCCGCAGAGCAGGACCCGGCCGCGGCTCTCCACGGCATCATCGAGTCGGCCATCCCGGCGGACCCGAGGGCCAGTGTCAGGCAAGTGGCCGAGTCCGAGGACCGTGGCGGCGCCGCCCTTCACCTACTTGGGGATCTGAGTTTCGCCGCGTCGCTTGCGGTCGGCGGCGAGGCGCTGTTCGACGTGGTAGCGGCGGAGTTGCAGCAGGTCGCCAAGGTTTCGAAGAGGACGCTGGCCGGCGTGGTCGAGTCGTTCCGCGCGAAGCTTCGGGCCGCCAGCCAAGCCAAGCGCGGTTCCAACGGCGCCGAGACCTCGCCGGCTGCGATCGAACTGCGCCAGGCCGCGGAGTCCCTGCTGCGGGACCCGGGCCTCGTGTGCCATTTCCAGCAGGCAGTGAAACTCCTCGGCCTGATCGGCGAAGAGGACGTGGCGCTCACGATCCTGCTGTCGGCAGTCTCGCGCAAGATGCCGCGACCCATCCACGTCGTCGTGAAGTCCGCGTCGAGCGCCGGGAAGAACTACGTGGTGGGGCGGGTCGTGCAACTCGCGCCTCCCGACGACGTCGTCACCGTGTCCGACCTCAGCCCGCACGCCCTCCACTACATCGGGAACTCGCTCAAGGGCAAGGTGGTGGTCGTCGTCGAGACGGTCGGTGCGGAGCGCGCCGAGTACCCGCTCCGCGTGATGATGTCCGAAGGGGAGTTGGTCACCCTGACGGCGGAGAAGGTCGAGGACGAGAAGGGCTGCAGGTTCGAGACGCAGCGGCACGTCGTCGAAGGTCCAATGGCCGTGATCATGACCACGACGCGGGGCGTTCTGCACGGGGAGAATGAAACCCGGATCCTCGAACTGAACCTGGACGAGTCTGTCGCCCAGACGGAGCGGATCATGACCGAACAGGCGCGTGCGGCCGCCGAACCTCCAGGTCCCGACGACGTTCTGGTCCAGGATCGGCTGCGCAAGCTCTGGCGCACGGCTCTGGCCATGCTGGCCCCCCGGGATGTCGTGATTCCCCAGGCGCCGGAGCTGATCGAGTCCTTCCCGCGTACCAAGGTCCGTGCCCGGCGGGACTTTGCCAAGCTCATCGCCTTGGTCCAGGCACATGCTCTGCTCCACCAGTTCCAGCGTCCGGTAGACGACCAGGGTCGGGTCATCGCTGTCAACGACGACGTCCAGGCCGCCCTCCGTCTGGGCCGGATCCTGGAGGCCGATGTGCCCCCCCGCCTGCGAGGCCTTGCCGACCAGCTGCTGCAGGCCTTCGGTCAGCGGGAGTTCTCACCGCCCGAGGCGTCCAAGCTCATCGGGTATGCGGCCGATGCGGTGCGGCGGCTGCTCCGGGACCTCGAGGGTCAGGGCCTCGTCGAGCTTGTCAACTCGCAGCGAGGGTCGCTGGCGTCGACGTGGCGGGTCGTGGCGCCGAGAGGCACTCCTACCAAGGAGGAGACAGCCGCGAAGGGGGAAGATCCCGCAGGGGCGTCCGGATCTGCTGGAGCCGCGCCCTCGACGACAAACTGGGCCGTGGCGACGGGAGGCCCCCCAGACGCCGACAAGCACCCGGGTGAGAGGGGGGCCCAGTAATGTCTCGTCCGACCGGCCGACATTGTCCGACCGAGGTCCAATGTCGGACGATTCCCTTGCAATGTCCGCCTGTTGTCCGTTGTCCGACCGGCCGACCGACAGGGGATATGGGGAAATTCTTGTCTTCAGTGAGGAGGAACGGAACCCTCACCCACTGTCTTTGCCGCGCACCAGGGGGTACCACTTCCGTGTCGGCCGGTCGGCCGCCTGACAACTCTCCGTGTCTAGAGGGGAATCGTCCGACTTCAGGTGTTAGTCGGACGAGGTCGGCCTCCCTGCCCGGACTGGCTGATCGGCACACCGCAGTTTGCCAGACGGGCGCATCAGCTACGCAGGAGGGTCAGTCATCCGCCGGCGGGTCGCCGGCAGGGTGTGATTGAGGAGGTACTACATGCACATCGGAGTTTGGAACGGGGTTGCGTGCTTCCATCCGTTTGGCGTTGCGCACGACGACTACCCACGGGACGGTGACCCCGGGCGTCCCATGATCGTTGGGTCGGCGCCGGCCGACGAGGATCCCTCATTCACCGTCGGGTTGGGCCTCCTGCGCGCCGCCGCAGCACGGTACAATCTGGCGCCCCCTCCCGAGAGTCTGCTCAAGGGGCGGCAGGCGAAGTTCTGGGCCAGGGCCTTCTGGCCGTCCCACCAGGACTACGACTCCCGCCAAAACACATGGCACGCACTCCTGGACAAGACTTACGGCGCCGCATGCTCACACGTCCCCGGCGCATTTTGGCTCGTGGCGCTCGGCTTGCACAACATCCCCTACGTCGATTCCGTCGCAGCGGCCCTGAGGGAATGCGCATGGCTTCGGCCGCTCGAGTACCTGGTCGTGCTGTCCAGCGCGAGGGTCAACGCCGACACGGTTTCTCCACCCGGCGTCTCGGACGAGGCGATGTTCGAGACGCTGGCCGGCCTGCCCGATCCCGTCCTCGGATGCCTCCCCTCATCGGTCTACGAGGCCTTCTCCTCGTGGCACTTCGCGAAATGCGCGAGCCTCCTGATGGAGAGACCGGCGGGGCAGCGGTCGCATCGCGTCGCCCGCCTCGCCGGAACCCTGCCGGGGCGGGACGTCACGTCGCCCTTCCCCGACGAGCACCGCCGGCTCGCCGTTCTGGATGCCTATCGGTGCAGCGACCGGCCGGGCTTCACGACGATGCCCTGCGACGCAGCCGTGTGCCGGCTCATCGTGGAGGTGGCGCGCAAGTGCGACATGCCCTGCCTGGCGTCCGTCCGGTCGCCGCTCCGCAACCCGCAGTTCGCCGCATGGTTGAAGACCGGCGCCCTGAGACGAGCGCACGTAGACGACCAGAGGTTGCTCCGAATCGCAGCACTGCTGCGATCCCGCCAAGTCGAAATGGCACGACTCCACGCGGCGTCATTGCTGATCTACCGCCCCGCGGTCGGCCTGGACATCAACGCCGAGGGGGCCGACATCGCCTCGCTCGTTGCCAGCGACCTCCTCGGGCCCGCCGAGCGAAGCACTCTGCTGGCGGCGTTGGCGGCGACGGACGACCTGAAACGGCTGCCTCTGCGGTCGTTCCCCGCGATGGGCGCGACCGGGAGCAATTCCGAGGCGTACCGCCACCCTGCCCCCGAACCCGTCTGGGTGGACGTCGAGCCCGAGGCGATCCGCAGCATCCTGCGGAGGCGGAAGAAGATGCTCATCGTGGCGCGCTGGCTGCGGACTTGGCGGGTGAACCTCCGGTTGACAGCGCTCCAGGACGAGATGCCGAGGCTGGTGACGCGTCGCTTGAATGTCGGAGCCGAGGAGGGGGCGGACATCGAGACCTGGATGAGCTGGATGGTCGGCGATAGCCCTTCGGTACCGCCGACGGCCGAGAAGGCTGGCTCCGGCGGGCCGCTGGGCCCCGATGCCGCCGATGGCCCGGCCGAGGCTACGGAGGCCCCCATGCAATCCGGAGCGGACTCCACGGAGGGCGCCCCACCCGCGTTCGGCGTCGAGGGTTCCGACAGCAAGGGAGACTCGTGTCAGGCGGGCACCTCGGAAGCCAGCTGATGGACTGGCGGGAGGCGTCGCGGTTGTTCCAGACGCACACGGCCGGCCCGGTCGACGACGACCCGGCGAGACGTCCTCCGCAGGCGGCCTTCGTCGCAGAAGGGAGCTCCGAATGACGACGATGAACGAGATGCTCGTATTGCGGGTGCTCGCCGAGCCGGTGCTTCCGGTGGACGACGGCCCCGACGCCCCTGTCGCTCCACGCGAGGGGTTCACCATGGACGAACTGGCGGCCCGTTTGCCGGACATCAACCGCGAAGCCCTGGAGGCCCACCTGGAGGACCTCGTCGTCCGGAAACTCGTCGAGCACCGGGACGGGCTGCTCGTCCTGACGGGGGAGGGCGGGCGTGAAGCGCGATCTGGCGACCCGGCCAGAACGGCGGCCACCGGCAGCACGCAGGGCCAGGACTCCTCCGGGACCGCCGCAACGACACCGTCGTCGCCACGAGCAATGATCCTCGGCGCCTGCGCCGACCATGCCGGCAGATTGCAGCGGTCGCCGATCGGGCTGGCCGTGCCCGCCCTGGTCGACGTCGCGTCGGGGCGGGACTTCCTCACCTTCGCCCGGGAGCGCGCCAAGCGTGATCTGGACCTGCCTTGGCGCAAGGGGGAGGTTGGACGATACGCGGGCGCACTCCTGAAGATGGTCGCCTCATACATCGAGGACCGGAGGAACGATCCGCGGGACCTCACACAGGCCTACTTCGAGGCGCTCGCCACCTTCGCGCTGACCGTATCGGAGCACATGCGGAGGGTCGGCCTCGGGCCGCGGTCCGATCACGAGAAGGTGGTGCGGGTCGTCGGGGAACTGCGGAGGTGGTTCGCGGCCGCCGTGCGCCCGCCACGACGAAGGCGGCGTCGGAATGCTGGCGGATCGTGGTGGAATGGATGACCCTTATCCCACCGGCGATCGTCGTGGTCGTCCTGGAGGCCGCCCTGATCCCGATTACCGGTGGCTTTGCCGGCGGCCGGCAATGGAGCGTCGGGAGTCCCGGAAGCCCCACCTTCGTTGGGTTGGTCTCCGGGAACCGGGCATGGACGAAACTGCGGCTGGCTTTTCTGCACGAGAGCGATACGAGCGAGAGGTCCTTGTGCGAGGGGCAGTCGACTCGAACTCGCGCAGCGTGGACTGGTCCTCACGGCCCTGTGGCTGGCGGCGGGTCGTCGCGGGAGGCCGCCCAAGGCGTACGCGGGCGTGTCGTTCTCGACGGGTACCCCCCTTCCCACCGGTCGCCCCGCGGGTCGATAATGGACGATGAGGAGGCTGCGATGTCGACTTCCAGGACGGCACTGGGGCAGCAGGCGAGGGCGACGGAAGGCGGGCCGGTGCACCAGTTGCGTGGCGGCCTGGTCGAGTTCGTCGAGACCCGCGAGACGTCCGCCCAGCGGGTCACGATCCACCGGCGTCCGTCGCGGCCGTCGGCGACCACACGGACGAAGGACCTCGGCGCCGACCGCGTCGCCCTTGTGCGCGACCCCGAGAGCGGCGAGATCATCGACCACCAGGACAACCGCACCGAGGACCACTACAGGTCCGATCACATCCGCAAGATGCCGTCAGTCGTGCGTGCCCTCGTCGAAGGCCGGGCCGGGGTGCTCAACACGAGCGCCGCCGAGGCGGATGGCGGGATCGGGTCCCTGGAAGAGAATCTTCTGCTCGGCGTGCCGCTTGCGTCGGAGATGCTGCAGGAGGGGGACGGCGCCGGGGAGGCGATGATCGCGACCGCCGCCGCCGCCGCGTACCAGATGGGCAGCAGGGCCGCCGGCCTTCTCAACATCGAGTTGTCCCGGGTGCCGCAGTTCGGTGCGACGCAGCGGGCCAGGGAACTCGGGAAGCTGCACGCCACGTTGATGAAGGGCGCCGCCGCGCTGGAGGTGGCGCTCGAGCGGGTGCGGGCCCTCAAGCGGACGCCGAAGAGCTGGGAGAAGGAGATCGACATTCGGAAGCTGGTCGTGGATGCCGTGGAAGAGGACGACGAAGGTGAGGAGGACGGTGGACCGATCCACTAGAGCACCGACCGGTTTGACGGGCTCGTGATTTCCAGCAGTTGCGGGGGGCCCTGCCAGGAAGTGGAGCGGCTGGCGCCGCGGTGGTTTCGTGCGGTCCCGGAGCGAGGCTCGTTTCGCTTCGGGAGGTGCGGGATGGCGTGCGGGCGGTGGGAGCCGAGGCGGTCGTGCACGAAGCAGGAAGAGTTCATCTTGCGGCGTCTTCGCCGCACCCGGAAGCTGTTCGCGTTCCTTCGTGATCATCGGGACGAGATCTTCGACGTGTCGTTCCAGGACGAGTTGGCGACGATGTACCGCGACACGGGCGCGGGCAAGGAGCCGCTGCCTCCGGCCCTGCTGGCGATGGCCTGCATCCTCCAGGGCTACGTGGGCGTGTCCGACGCGGAGGCCGTCGAGTTGAGCGTGGTCGATCTGCGGTGGCAGATGGTGCTCGACCGACTGGGCTGCGAGGAGCCCGCGTTCTCGCAGGGCGCGTTGTTCGAGTTCCGCAACCGGCTGATCCGCACGGACATGGATCGGCGAATGCTGGAGCGGACGATCGATGTCGCGCGGCGGACGAAGGCGTTCGACTGGAAGAAACTGCCGAAGGATCTGCGGGTGGCGATCGACTCGGCCCCGCTGCAAGGGGCCGGACGCGTGGAGGACACGATCAACCTGCTGGCGCACGCGGCCCGCAAGGTCGTGGAGTGCGCGGCCACGTTGCTCGGCTGGTCGCAGGAGCGGTTGGCGCAGGAGGCGGGGATTCCGCTGTTGCTGGAGACGAGCGTCAAGAAGGCGCTCGACATCGAGTGGAGCGACCCCGCACAGAAGGCCGGGGTGGTCGAGCGCCTGGCGCGGCAGATCGACGCGCTGGAGACGTGGCTGAAGAATCACCTGCCGCAGGAGCTGGCCAAGCCGCCGCTCAAGGAGCATCTGGACACGCTGGAGCAGATCCGATCGCAGGACCTCGAGCCGGACCCTTCGGGCGGCGGGAAGCGGCGGATCCGCGAGGGCGTCGCGCCGGACCGGCGCATCTCGATCGAGGACCCGGAGATGCGCCATGGCCGCAAGAGCAAGAGCCAGCGCATCAACGGCTACAAGCGCCACCTCGCGCTCGACGTGGACACCGAGCTGATCCTCGGCTGCGCGGTCACGCCCGCCAACCGCCCGGAAGAGGAGGCCGCACCGCTGCTCCAGGCGGACATCGAGCGGCAGAAGCGCAGCATCCGCGAGCTGCACATCGATCGCGGCTACGTGGCGAGCCCGGTGGTCGGCGAGGTGCTCGACGCGGGCGGCGACGTGATCTGCAAGCCGTGGGTCGCGCGCAACGGCGACCGCTTCACGAAGTCCGCCTTCGACTTCGACATGCGCCGGATGACGATCACGTGCCCGGCGGGCGAGACCGAGCCGATCCGTCCGGGCTCCGTCGTCGAGTTCGATCCCGACGAATGCGCCCGCTGCGCGCTCCGGCCGCAGTGCACGATGTCCGAGCCCGGGGCCGGGCGCACGATCAGCATCGCTGAAGATGAGCGGCTGCAACACCGCCTCCGCCGGCGGATCGCCACCAGGCGTGGTCGCACGCAGCTCCGCGAACGGGTGGTGATCGAGCACGGTCTCGCCCATCTCACCCGCCGGCAAGGCCCACGCGCGCGGTACTGCGGCACGCGGAAAAACCTCTACGACGTGCGGCGCGCCGCGACGGTGCAGAACCTGGAGACCATCCATCGGCAGCTCGATCAGGCCGCCCACGACGACCTGCGGAGGGTCGCATGATCACGCTAGTTTCAAACCGGTCGGTGCTCTAGGCAACGAGCATGGCCAAGTCTCCAGGAAGTTCCAGCGATCCGTGTCTGTACCCTCCGGCAGCTTGCCCGGCGGATGCCGGACGGATCCCTCCGCGTCGTAGTGCGTGTGCCGGGCGGCACGCAGACTGTCTCCCTGGTACCGGACTCCCGACCCTTCGGGCCGCGCTGGCTGGCGAAATGCCGTTGCGGACACCGAACGCTGACCCTGCGGCAGGACTGGCGGACGGGACGGTGGGCCTGCTGGAAGTGCCTTCGACTTCGATCGGCGCGGGATCGACTCCGGTGCGGGATGCTATTCCGGGAGGTGGTCCGGCCGCTGATCGACCTCGAGCCGTCCAGGCAGAAGCTCGATTGGCGCTGCACCACGAGGAAGCGACGGCGGAGGTTCGAGGAGATGGAGCACAAGGCGGCGGAGCGGGCGCAGGCCGTCCTGGAGCGCCTCCTGCGCGGCGACGCCGACGCCGGGCTGGGCTCCCTCGGCCGCTTACGCTGAGGAGCGTGATAGCGGTGGCCGCGGCGAACCCGAATCTCGACGTCGGGCCGTGCGGGCAGAGGTGGATCCGGCCAGGGAACTGGATCCGGCAAGCAGCCGACCAGGCGGTGGAGTGGGCGTCGAAGTTCCTGCAGTTGTCGGCAGACGAGCCGTGGCCGTCCGACCTGGAGGGCGTCGGCGCCAACGACCTGCGGCTGGCCCTCGCGCAACTGATCGTCGAGCGCGTCTCCGGGCACGACCGGGGCCAGAGGAGGATGATCGCGGCGCTGGCCGCTCTTGCGGTTTCCGCGGATGGTCTTCTGTCGCGGGAGCGCCTCGGGGACCGTCCCGGTCGGCTGGCCGTGCAGATGGCGTGGCATCTGGCGCAGGCTGCATGCGTGTAGGCGGCACCGACGTGAGCCGGCTCGACGTCCGAGTGAGCGGGATGCGCCGCGCCCTGTACTCGGTCGGCCCCATCCTTCGTCGCGTGGTGAGAGGTCCCGGGTCCCTGGCGGACCCAGGTGGAGCCCTCGGCTCAGCCCGGGAGGCGGAACACGAATGCATTCGTCAGGCCGGACGCGGAGGCGCAGAACGGAGGGAATCGTGAAACTCGAGGACGTGCTGCTGTCCGTGGCGGGTAGCAGGAAGGTGCTGGCGGCGGCGCGACGGTGGCTGGCGCGGTACGAGGCACACCCCGAATTCGCGCGTGGTCCTGACCCGGGGCATCCGCCGAGCCCAGCGATGACGCTCGGCGAGAGCGTCCGCTTCAGCCAGACCCTGGATGCCATCCGTCGGGCAAGACAGTTGCTCGGCGGGCTCGACTTCAGCGCCAACGTTTCGCCCCGTGTCGCCGCCAGGATTCGTGACCCCCATGGTCTGGAGACGCCGAAGCAGCGCGACGCGAGGCTGGTGGAGGACTTGCAGACCGCTATGCACGAGGCCGGCCACGGGGTGACGTTCCACTACCTCGGGATTCCCTTTCACGGCATCGCCCTCCGCAGGAGCGGAGGAGCAAGGTGCTGCTGGTCAACGAAGCCGGGCAGGTGGAAGGTGCGAAGGAGCGGGGGCGCGAAGACGTCATCAACGAGCTCACGGCCTGCTTCGCAGGAGGTGCGGCATCGCGACGAATCCTCCACACCGCCACCGGTTGCGGCCCCGACCTCAGGCAAGCGCGGGAACTCGCGGCCGTCCTGTGCCGGGGTCGCGAAGCCAGGCAGCGACTTCTTCGGTCTTGCAGTCGCAGGGCCGCGAAGCTGGTCGCCGATCACGAGGACGAGATCAGGGAGATCGGCGACGCGTTGTTCGGCGGGAAGGGGTACATGTTGGCGGAACGCGTCACAGCGATCTGCGGGAGGCACCGCAAGGTGGTTGACGCAGGTGGAGACTCGGCGGGCTCGGGCCCGTGGCGGACTCGAGCCGATTCCGGTGCGACGCCGGCAGTCGGCATTCGAGCTGTCTGCTCCGCTGTGCAGGCTGCAACTGATGGCCCGGGTGGATGCATTGATCAAGGCCCACCAGGAACCCACGACCTCCGTCCAGGACCTGAACACGTTCGTGAACGAGATCCTGTGGAACGGAGTCTTCCCGGCGGCGATGAAGCAATGCGCGAGGTCACGAAGACTGTTGGCGGGTATCGAACCGACAGCGGCCAGACGGCGGTGTCCCTGGCTGTCCGCGCGGCGGTCATGCGGCTAGCGAATCGGGTCCGGGGCAGCGGACCGGCCGGGGAGTGCGGCGGGGGCGGTGGGGTGACGGGATGGCGGTGCGGTCGCTGGTCACGACGAGGATGGTGGCGTCGGACGCGGCGGTCGCCAGGGACGGGGAAGCCGCTGGCTGCCCCGCAGAGAGGAGAGACACGATGAACGCAACGACGAAATCGGCTGACACCAAGACAGGGGACTTCGGATGGCTGACATCGAGGCGCGGAATACTCGACCACGTGACGGGGGTGCTGACGCACGCGCGGAACGGAGCAGCGGCGGAGAGGGCCGACGGCCTGTTCGACGACAATTCGGTCGAGCTCGTGGACATGAGTTCGGAGGAGCACAGCTGGCTGGGCGAGGAGTTGGCGGACGTGAACGCCTGCTGCCGCCGCCTACTCAATGCAATCGACCGGAAGGCGGACGTGGATCTGGTTCGCGAGGCGATGCGCGATCGGACGCGGGGACCCAAGGTCGTTCTGCCGTCCGACGGTCCCGGCCAAGTCGCGCTGATTGAGCGGGTCATCGCGGCCCAGCAGGATGTTGCGCTCGCTGCGCGCGTCCTGTACCAGTCCGTGAGCGAGGCTGTCTGGAGCGGAGGGTCCGGGATGCAGGACCTGCCGTACATCGAGGTCCTGGAGAGGACCATGTGGGAACAGGCCGCCGAGGAGGAGCTGCTTCACGAGCTCAAGCTGTGCGCCGTCGCCCTCATGCTCGCCCAGCGACTGCCGCCCACCGATGCGGAGCTAGCCCAACTTCCGCAGTTGGAGTAGCCGCAAGACTTATTTCGGCCACTCGTCGACCGGAAGCGCGTGGAGTTTCGCAAACGGGTTGCTGAAAGTTCCTGCAGGTGTCTGCCGACGATCCATGGCCGTCCGACCTGGAGGACGTCGGCGCTGACGATGTTCGGCTGGCCCTCGCGCAACTGGTCATCGAACGCGTTTCGGCGCACGACCGGGGCCAGAGGAGGATGATCGCGGCGCTGGCCGCTCTTGCGGTTTCCGCGGATGGCCTACTGCGGCGGGAGCGTCTCGGGGACCGTCCCGGTCGGCTGGCCGTGCAGATGGCGTGGCATCTGGCGCAGGCTGCATGCGTGTAGGTGTGGGCGACGGCTGCTGCGCGTACGTGCGCGGCGTCGGAGCTTGCGGTTGAAATCGCCGAGCGGCCAGTTCGGCCGCGTCCTTCTCGTCCATCTGGCCGATCCTGGTGATGGGCGCAGGTGGCTCCGGGATCATCATGAACGTGGAACCGCCGAAAAAGGCCGGCTGCCGGCCAAACAGAATCGAGGCTGCGCCAGGATGGTCGAGCAGGAACGGCACGGAGTGTTGTGGCTCGCCTAGGATGTGCAGGAGAAGGTCACGCTCGAGGGCACCATACGTGTCGTCGCCTTCACCGTCGCAACTGCGATACGCCGGATAGGTGATCCAGTCCTTGTCGTTGATGGTCGGGCGCTGAAGGTTGACTAGTCCCCGGCCAAGCACGCCGATCGCGTTGATCCAGGGAAACTCCCAACCCCTCCCGTCCCAATTGTCTTCGGAGGATGCGATTCGTTCGTCCAGGGGCCATTCTTGCTGCTCGTGCCAGTACGTCCAGCACGATCGCCAGACCGAGTCCGGGAACCGAACGTCGTCGTCAGCCTTGAACGCGAAGACGGCTCGATAGATCGAGGTCGACGAGCGCAGGAAGCCGTCCAGCCGCCTGAAACTGGTCAGCGAATCAAGATTCGAGAGCGCATCTCGCAGCGTGTCGCTGTCTAGCGTGCTCTTGACCTCGATTGCGGCCTTGCAGGCTTCCGGCAGAACGATCGCAAACGCGCCGTCGCGGTAGAGGGGCATGTGAGCCTGGGAGTCCCAGACCAGGATGTCGATTTGCCGCGAAAGAAGGCGGTTCTCATCAAGTCGTGCGATGACGAATCCGGTCCCCACCTCGAAACGGCGGGGCAAGTGGCCTCGGAGATGCTGGCGGATCAGTTCCTCTTTGTAGCTCCCGACGCTCGCCCAATGCCGATCACCGATGATCTCGTCGAGACGTCGCATCTTGCTGGACAACTCGGCGCTGTAGGAGGAAGAGAACTCGAGCAGGCGCTTCATCATGTCCTTGTCCGGCGACGTTGAGCCCCGGCCATCTTCGCCGAGGTCTTGCTGCTTCGGGCTCTTCCTTCGGGTCTTCTTTTCGTTCTTCTTCGCCATCGCGCCCCTCCGGCGCGCTTCGCGCCGCGGGCAGTCCGCAGTACCGCCAACCGCATTGTACCAGATCAGGGTGGTGGGTGGCCCTTTCGAGGGGGTACCCCGCAATGGGTATTGCTACTCCGACCCTTGTTGCTGATCGCCCCCGACCTCGCCGCCGCGATGAGCTTCCCGCCAGCCCCAGCCATGTACGCCCCCTTGGGCACCGCACCCGCGGGACTACTTGGCGCCGTGGCACTTCTTGAACTTCTTCCCCGACCCGCACGGGCAGGGATCGTTGCGCCCGGTCTTCGGCGCCGGCGGCGACGCTGGCGTGGATCGCGAGAAGAAGGCCGCGTCCTGCCCGACGCCGTTTCGCGCCTGGACGCCCGGCGAGAATGGCGCCTTCAAGAGCAGGCCGCTGTCGTCGCGCACCCGCGGTTGACGATCCTCAGCTTCCCGGACCACCTCTGCCTTCTGCCACCGCTCTTGCCGGTCTGCGATCTCGTGGGCGTCGTAGAACGACAGCCAGTCCTGGAGGTACACCTCGAGTTCGGCCTTGCCGGATTGGTACAAGTGGTCCACGTCGGACGCCACGAACATGCGGAGGCCCCCCTCCTCCTCATCCATCTGCTGGCCCAGGCGCTCCAGGGTGTCGCGGTCGCCGGGACGCCGGAAGTCGAGCAGGACCATTCCGGCGCCGCCGCGCACCTCGTAGTCGTCGCCGTGGCCGGTGACGTCACGAAGGAAGTCGAGCACCCGATCGCGTTGCTCGTCGTGCCGGGCGGCCACGCCGCCGAGGCAGGTAGCGGCCGACCAGCGCGCCATGCCGGACATCTTCTCGTCGGTGACGACGCGCATGAGCCCTTCGACGGCGGGGGCACCGACGGCGCCGAACATCGCCGGCAGCACCTCGGTCACCCACTCGACATGGCGGTCGTGGCCGTGGCGAAGTGCGCCGAGGAGGCCGGGGACGGAACGCTCGCCGCCGATCGCCGCCACGATGAACGTGGCGTGCACCGCAGTCCAGAACGCGTTTCCGTCGGTTTGCCAGGCTTTGCCGTTGCAGCAGATCGCGGTGAGCGGCTCGATCATCCGGTCGGCGCGCGCGACGAACTCGTCCACGGCTTCGCGGGGCAGCCGATCCTCTTCGGTTTCGAGGAGGCGGAGCAGGTCGTCGTCGGTCATCCCGTCGAAGGGCTCCGCCAAGCGTACGTCTGGCGCGGTCATCGTCGCATCCTTCGTTCCAGCTCAGGTCGGCGCCACCGGCGCATGCCGGCGACGCCGCACCGGTCGTCGCAGGTGCCGGTCATTCCCCATGGCATCGCTTGAACTTCTTCCCCGACCCGCACGGGCAGGGATCGTTGCGGCCGACCAGCGGCGCGGGCGTAGCCGGCGGCGGCCCGGTCGCGTGCAGCCTGGCGAGAAGCACCCTGCCGACGTCCTGCATTCGTCGTTGCCGTTCCGTCAGGCGATCCACGACCCGGTGGCGGACGCGGTACGCCACCCAGAGCCGGCTCGCGACATCGCGATCCGCCGGCGTCTCCGGCTCGACGACGCCCTTGCCGTCGGCGATGCGGACCTGGACCCACGCGACGGTTCGGGGTCGCTTGCGCATGGGGCAGGGCTCGTACTCCTCGAAGAGGATCTCCACCTCGCCGCAGTCGCACGTCGGGTCGACGCAGAAGAACTCGCACGCGAGCAGAAGGCGGTCGTCGATGGCGAAGAGGTCGTCGCGGTCGTTGGGAAACGCCAAGCCGTAGATCAGCTTCTCGCCCGGCGCCCAGTCCTCGGGCCCGATGTCCGTCTCCATCTCCTCCGGGTCGCGGTTCTTGCCGCGAAGCCATCGGCGCTGGAGCAGATCCAGGAGTTCGCCGTCGGCCTCCTCCCGGATCCAGGCGACCAGCGCATCATCGGGGCGCTTGGGATCGGGCACGACCTCGCCGGAGTCGATGTTCAGCCGGGCGACCGTCCTGCCCGTCGGTGGGTCGGTCATGCCGGCGCGGGTGGTCCGAAGAGCGGTGTCATGGTCAGCCGCCTCGACGGTGACGGTGAACTCGTCGATCTCGATGGCATGGATGAGCGCGTCGCGGCAGGTGCACTCGGGGTTCTTGCAGGTCTCGACGACGCAGGCGAGACCCTGGCGCAGGCCATCGACGCCGTCGCGCCAGAAGACGAGGGGGCCACGTTCGGCCAGCTGGCGCGATGCCGACGGCGTCGTGCGGACGACCAGTGCCCCGTCGCTGGTGCTGCGAGCCGCCACGTCGGGGTGGCCGCGGGCGGAACCGGGCGTCGGAGTCGCTGGCGACGAGGCCACGGGTCGGCGTGGTCTGCGGGTTCCCGGTGACGCCTTGGGCACCATGCACGCTCCTCCCCGGAGCGGAACCGATCCATAGCCGAGGAAGGTCGCGTCGAACAGACCCGAGGCGGGCCCGCCGTTCGCCCGAACGACGACGGTCGTCGCGGGCAGGATCGACCGGCATGGGGGTGGGCGGGGCTCGACGACGGGCGCTTGGCAGCGCTTGACGTCGTCGGTCGGCTCGCCCATCATCTCGCCGAGGTCGACGGCGTTCCCTCGCCTGCTCGGATCCCCGGGCTTGGCGGATTCGCTACCCGCGACGGCGGAGGGACGATGAAGACCTCGAAAACCTGCACGGACCATCCGTAGCCGGCGCTGCGGCGGGTAGCTACCGCCGTCTGACCGGAAGGGCGGGCAGATCGCCTGGTCCGTGCAGGGTCTGTTCCGCCCTTTTCTTCTTGGGCGGGACGGGGGAGGCCGCCCATGCCGACGAATTGGCCGAAGATCGCGGTGCGTGCCTGCGGCGTTGCCTTGTGGCTCGTCGCTGCCGTGGTGGCGCTGTTGGTGCTCGTCGGGACCGGAGCTGCCGCGACGGGCGGTGGACCCGTTCGGCGTACCACGTCCTTCCTGTTCTCGTCCAAGCGATCGGTCGCGATGGACGTGCCGCGGGCCGTTCCCGGGCTTGAAGCCGGTACCCTCGTGTTCCTCGACCGAGCCGGCAGCCTCGAACCCGCCGGCGAAGTCGTGGCGCTCGACGACTCGGTCGGTGCGAAGACGATCAGGGTCGAGCTGTACCCTGACGCTGGCCTCCCCGCTTCGTTCCCTGCGGGCACGACGTTCACGCTGTACGACGCGCGGGGCACCCTGGAGTGGACCCTCAGCGAGGTCTGGTCCGAGAAGCGCCGGACCGAGGCCATGGCCAAGTTGGGTGCGTTCTGGAACAACCGCAGCAACTGGTTGAGGACCACCCTGGGTCCGCTGTTCACGGAACTCAGCCGCGGGGTCCTCGACGACGCGCAATCGCGGGTGCCCGAGTTCCTCGCCAACAAGGCGCCCGAACTCCAGGAGTTCGGTGAGGACTTGGCTGAGCGCGGGAAGCAGCGATGGTTGCCGATCCTCAGCGGCACGCTGTGGCCCAAGGTATCCCAGCGGTTGCCGGCGTTCTTCGGGGATGTCGCCCGCGAGACCTGGGCGGCGCTCGACTGGCGTGACGTGTTCGGCGGCGCCGCTTCGGCCTCCTATGACGGCCTGAAGGGCAAGATAGGGGACGTGGTAGGGAGCGTGTTCAGTTGGCCGCCGAGCTTGCCGGGATGGAGTGACGTCGAGGAGACCGTCTTGTCCCCGATCACCGAGGCGGCGAAGGCGGCTCTCGACAAGGTCCTGCGAACCGGCGAGCCTATCGCGAAGAGACGGGCGCTGGCTCTCCTCATGGCGGTGGTCGACGAACTTGTCGACGATCCGACGGTGAAGGCGGCGGTGCGCGCCAGCCTTGTCGTGGACCTGCTCGGTGACCCCTGTATCGCCGACATGATGAAGGACGCGCTGGTCCAGCTCGTTCAGGAGAACCCCAAGATCCGCGAGCGGTTCGAACGCCTCGTCGAAGATCAGCGGCTTCGTCGCGCGCTCTACGACTTGGCCGAGGACGCCGGTCCTCTCGTCGTCCGGATGGGTCGCCTCGCGATTCTGGATGAGTCCGGCGACGCCCTCCATCCCGCCGTCGCGCAGCTCGTGCGCATGAGGGTGCTGGAACGCGGTGCGTGTTGGATCGGCATCCGCCTCGGCGACGGGCCTCCTATGGCCTCCGGTATGCACCCGCAGGTGCTGCTCTACTCCGGAACGCGACGCGAGATCTGGGAAGAACCGCTGGGCGTCTCGGCGGGTGAGGCGCTGCCATGACGGAGGAATCCAAGGACAGCGGAGCGGATCCCGTCCCGCCACCGAGCGGTGTCGAACCGGTTCTCGCCATCAGCGACCTCACGGTGCGGGCTGGCGACAAGGCGCTGGTCGAAGGTCTGTCGCTCGAAGCCCGGCGAGGCGAAGTCGTGCTCATCATCGGCCGAAGCGGCTCGGGGAAGACGGCGCTCCTGCGCGCCATCGCCGGACTCGCCGACGAGGGCGGGCCGGGGGTGTCGGCGACGGGGAAGGTGGTGGTGGACGGCGTCGAGCGCAACGGCCCCGGTCGCGAGAAGCGCGTCGGCATCGTGTTCCAGGACTTCGCGCTGTTCGACGACTACGACGGTGCGACCAACGTCGACTTCGGCGCCGAGCACCACCGATTCGACGTGGACCCCGACAAGCGACTGGCACGGCGGAACGAGTTGCTCACCGAGCTCGGGGTTCCCGGCGACGTCCCGGTCGCGCGACTCTCCGGCGGCCAGAAGCAGCGCATTGCCGTTGCGAGGGCCCTAGCCTACGACCCGCCCGTGCTGCTCTTTGACGAGCCGACGAGCGGCCTGGATCCCGAGGCGGCGTCGGCGGTCGCGGGCCTCATCCGCGACGCGGCCAAGAAGCACGAGCGCGCCGTCATCGTCGTGACCCACGACTACCCGAACTTGGCCGGCATCGCCGACAAAGCGTACGAGTTGGTACCTTCCGAACGGAAGCTCCGCGAGACGACGCCCGCGGACCTCGCCCAGCGCGTCGGCGCCAAGCACGAAGCTCCCAGCCAGGAGCCCGCACCGACTGCTCCGCCCAAGCGCCCGCCCGTCGCGCGGCTGTTGGCCGCCGTGGACGCCTCGGGCCAGTGGCTCCTCAACTTCCTCCTGATCGTCCCGAGCCTCTTCGGTTTCGCGAGGTGGCGGTCCAGCCGTTGGGGGCTACGGCATCTGCGGGACTACTCGTTCCTTCTGGGTTCCGTGGGCGCCTTTGCGTACGTCGCCGTCACCGCCGCGATCATCGGCGCCGTGACCACCTGGTTCTCGCTCGAGAACATGCCGTTCAAGGAGTACACCGAGCCGCTCATCCGCGATGACCTCGTGGCGGGTCTCGGGTTCTCGCAGTTCCGGATCCTCGTGCCTCTCCTGGTCATGATCCTGGTCGCGGCGCGCAGCAGCGCCGCCATCACCGCCGACGTGGCCACGCGGTCCCACTCCCACCAGCTCGATGCGCTGCGCTCGATGGGGGCCGCGCCGGAGGCGTACCTTCTCACGAACGTCCTCTTGGGGTTCGTCGTCATCACGCCGCTGCTCGTGTTGGTGGCGGTGCTGGCCGCGAAGTGGACCTCGGCCATGGTGTTCTCCGCCATCTACCCCGAGACCTCGCTCTACGCGTTCGACCGCGCGTACCACCAGTTCCTGCGCATGCCCGGCCACACCTGGTGGATCGGGACCGGGATGGTGTTGGCGAAGTGCTGGATCTCGACGCTCGGCACCGGCGCCATCGCCTACCATCTTGCGGCGGTGCCGAAGGAATCCGTGCGGGACGTCAACCGCACCATCGCAAGCGCCATCATCGGCGCGACGCTGTGGGTCCTGGTGATCCACGCCGCGTTCGCGTTTGGCGAATTCCCCGGCGGGTAGGCGACCACCAGCCGGGAGGCATGAGTCGGCCAGGAGGTGGACGATGCGAATCCTGACGGTCCTGGTGGCCCTGCTGCTGGCCGCTGCGGCGGGATCGTGCAAGAAGGTCTCGGCGGCCTGGGAGTGGACGCGCGGCGGTGCCGTCGAGGTCGGTCGGCGCGCCGGAGCCGGCGGCGACTACGTCTACAAGATGTCCGCCGACGGCGTCGGCAGCGTGGGCACCCTCGCGTCCGACGTGGGGTCAGCGGTGTGGGACGCCACGAACAGCGGTATCTCGTGGGTCGGCGCGCGTGCAGAGGATGGCGGCGTATGGGTCTACGACGTCGCGTCCGACGCTTTCGACGCCGCGCAGGCTTGGGTCGAGGAGGACCCGTGCCGGGCCATCAAGGTGGCGACCGGCACGGCCGTCGGTGCGGCGTTCCTGTACATAGTGCTCCAGCACGGCCTGCCGGCCTTGGCGGCGAGGGGAGTGAGCGGCAGCGCCGCGCTGAGCCAGGCGTTGGCGAAGCTCGGCCAGCTGAAGGGCGCCGGTGGAGTCGCCGCCGGGGTCGGCATGGTCGCGGGTTCGTACCACGTATTCCGCGAGCTGCTCGACCCGGTGCTGAACGAGGTGTGCCACGCGGTGCGGTGACCTGCGGCGGATGCGTTGAGGGTGCGAATTCCGCGTGCCCCGCCGCCAGCCAGGCGAAAGGACGTGAAGGCGGTTGGGCTCGACGTGACAGAGCACCGCCTCGATGGTGCCCGTCGGGAGGAAGCCGCGCCGTTCGGGGGCGATGGTCGGTTGGAATGGAGGCATTTATGAAGACGATGGTCGAGGCTGTTTCGGTCCTGAGTCTGCTCACCGTACTCGCGGCAACCGGCTGCGGGTGTCGTCGCGGTCAAGAGGAGGCGGCGGAAAGGACCTCGTCGGAGGCGCCGGCGAGGACCATGTCCGCCTCCGAATTCGGCCGGGAGTTCGAGGACGACCGTTACGCAGCAGACGTCGAGTTCCGCGGCAAGGTGCTGGAGGTGACGGGCGCGGTCGCGGAGATCGGCAAGGACCTCGTCGGGCAGTACAGGGTGGTCCTCGAGGGCGGCGTCGCCTGCTACTTCGCGGACGGTGAAATGGAGCACGTGAACGTGCTGCACCTGGGACAGGCGGTCACGGTCCGGGGGTACTTTCGGGCGCAGCAGGGGCGGCCCGTCCTCGACGGCTGCCAGTTCTCGGTCGAGTAGGTTCGCCTGGGAGGACGGCTTGTCGGGGAGAGCCCTCCAGGCACTCAGCGTACCGCTCGGCGACGTACCTATGACCGGGTCAACTGAAATCAGCACCTCCCCATCGAGCAGAAGAGCGGCAAATCGCTGCTGTATCGGCCGAGGACGGAGCGGCGTCCAGCGAGCGCGCGCTGAGGGACGGCCCGGGAAGAGCGGGCCCCCAGGAGCCCGCCCCGGGCCGTCCCCCTGCGGGCGGGCTTGGCCGTCGTGCGCGCCGATGGACGCCCGGAGTCCGTCGGGTTCGTTGCTGGGCCGGCGAGCGCAGCTCGGCCCCGAACGCCGGAGGTCGGTGTCGCCGAGTGCGAACGAGCTGCCCGACGGCCGTCCGGTCATGGGCTCACTCCGCCGCCGCCTTCCGGCGCTTCGGCTCCCGCTTCGGCTGGGCGAGGCTGCGCACGAACTCGATGACGCCCGCCGCGGCGAGCATCGCCTCCTCGCCGGCGGCCAGCGGCTCCCGCGGCGGCAGCTCCTCGGCCTCATACGCCTGGTCGAGCGAGCGGATGCCGCGCGTCGGGTTGCCGGTGCCGTAGCTGGCCGGTCGTGCGCTGCCCTTGGGCACTCCGCCCTGCCGGCGCTTGCCGGTCGCGGCCACGCGAAGGCGCGCGAGCTTGCCCTCGGTGAGCTTTGGCACCGCATACCGATAGGGCTCGTTACTGCGCAGCATGTGCCAGGCGATGACGACCAGCTTGCGGGCGGCGGCGACCACGGCGACGTTGCGGTTCTTGCGCTTGGCCACGCGGCGGAAGAAGACGCCGAGCGGTCCGGGGTGCGTGGCCAGGTGTTGCGCGGCCTGGACGACCAGCCACCGCACGTGCCCCTTGCCCTGCTTGGTGATCGGCCCGTGGTAGCAGTGGTCGCCGGACTGGTGGGTGCGCGGAACGATCCCGAGGTACGCGGCGGCGTGGTCGCCGCTGGGGAAGCGGGAGACATCACCGAGCGCCGCGACGATCGCCTGCGCCACGGCAAGGTCGATGCCGGGGAGCGTCATGAGCAGCCGCACGCGCGGCTCCTCGTAGCCGGCGCGCGCAAGAATGCCGTTCAGCTCCGCCATCTCGGTCTCGGTGGCGTCGAGCAGCCGCAGATCGCTGTCCACCGCCTGCCGCCCCTGCTCGTCCAGAGCGAGCCCACGCAGCCAGGTCCTGCCCTTGGCGCTGAACAGGTCGACCTCGGGCGCCGGGATCAAGCGCTGGTGCAGCACGGAGTGGATGCGGTTCTTGATCCCGGTGCGGTCGGCGACGAGCGATGCGCGGCGGCTGGTGAGCCGACGCATGCGGCGCGTCTTCTCGTCCGGCTCCCAGACGCGCGGCAGGTAGTCGCAACGGAGGAGCTGCGCGAGAACCAGGGCGTCCACGCGGTCGGTCTTGATCTTGGCCTGCGCGATCGCCTTGGTCCGCAGCGCGTTGGAGACCACCACCTCCGCCACGTGCGGGTGCAGCAGGTCGACCACGCCCCAGGTGTTGGTCGTCGCCTCCAGCGCCACGTGGTCGGTCGCGTGCAGGAAGTTCGCCGCGAACTCCTGCACCGCCTCGCGCGTCGCCGGGAAGCGCGACCGGAGCTGGAGGCCACCGTCCTCGCCGACGATCGCGGCTTCGACCTCCCGCCTGTGGACATCCAGTCCGACGAATGGCATACGATCACCTCCAGGGTGCGAGGGGGACTGTGCCACCCGAGGATCGCCACGGGCGGGCTCCGCACCATGCGGCGCCCGGCGGGGTCGTTGGTCTTCGCGACCGGGAACCGACCCCGTCAGCACGATGGGCCGAACGACAACTACCTATTCGAGCTCGTGGCTCAACCGGGTGGGTCGGCGGGGTGGCCAGATACGACAGCGGGCTCGAGGCCCATACGTCCAACCGGCCTGCCCCACGATGAACGGCCCTCTCGCACCCCCTGCTGCTCCGCTCACCGCGTCCCATGCCCGATGCCGCGGAGCAAAGCACCAACCGCAGAACTTGTGAACCCCAGGCGCCCACGCCCCGGTCATACCAGGTACGACGTCTTCATCACCCTGCTCCGCCGCCGTCGTCGCAGGTCCATCTCCAAGTACACCGCCCCTTCCACCGGGTTGACCCTGTACGCCCCGATCTCCACGAACCCGACCGCCCTGTACATCGCGATCGCCTCGACCATCGTCGGCACCGTGTCCAGGCGCATCCTCGCGTACCCCGCCGCCCTCGCCGCCTCGATGATCTCCGTCGCCAGGCGTCGCCCGACGCCGAGCCCACGGTACGCCGGCCTCACGTACAGCCGCTTCATCTCGCAGATACCCTCGTCGAACGGCCGCATCGCCACGCAGCCGGCGACGTCATCGCCGACGTAGGCGAGGAGCAGCGCCCCGCCGGGCGCCGCGTACCCGCCGGGCAGCGCGGCGAGTTCGGCGTCGAAGCCCTGGAACGAGAGGTCGAAGCCCAGCGTGGCGGCGTACTCGAGGAACAGGGCGCGGGCGTGGGCGACGTGGTCGGGGGTGGTGGCGGGGAGGATGCGGATGTCGGCGGGCATGGCGCGAAGGGGATGATGCCACGGAGGACCTACCTCCGTCGCGCGCGCACGGCGGGTTGACCGGTTTCGGCGCATCGCCTAGACGTCGTCCACCGTCCGGCGCATCGCCGGAGGCGGGCGGGAGGCGAAGGCGGATGGTCGAAGGACACGGAGAACGCGAGGCCGGCTACGAACTGCTGGAGACGGCGGTCAAGGTCGAGTTCGAGATCCTGGCGAGCAAGTCGACGCCGTCGCACGCCGGCGAGAACATCGTGGTCACGACGGCCGAGATCCAGCTTGCCGGCGAGGACGAGCCGGGCACCGACGTCGAGTGGGGCGCGTTCGGGTTCATGTTCGCCCTGGCCGTGCAGTCCTTCCACGACGCGCGACCCCGTGGGGTTTCGGACATCGACTTCGTCGAGAACGACGAGTTCACGGTCGCCGACCTGTTCCGCTGCCTGCGCTACGAGCGCGGCGAACTGCGCTTCACCAGCGACTACGTCCGGGGACGATGCATGAAGACCGACGTCACGATCCGGCCGGACGGCAAGGTCGAGATCGAGACCCGCAACCGCGGCGAGTCGCTGTTCCGCTGGCTCGACCGCTTCAAGGGGAAGAAGCCGCTCACCGTCGTCGGCGGCGAAGGCGAGACGGATCCGTCCGGGTAGCCCACTCCATCCCACCGATGGTTGATCGCCGGGCGGCCAAGCCGTCCGATGCCGCCGTTAGCGGCTCACCATGGAATGCGGCCGCGTCTCGGGACGGTCGGGGAGACCGGTCAGGTAGATCACGTCCGCCCGGTGGTTGACGTACGCCTCGAGGACGAAGTCGTTCCAGTAGTTGCGCGTGGGTCCGTACTTCATGTGGTGATGGAGCACCTCGAGCCGAGCCTCCCGGGGCGCGTCGGGGATGGACCGGCCGAAGTAGGCCAGCCACTCGGGCAACCCCGGCGAGAGCACGACGTACGGCGTGGTGAAGACGACGTGCTCCGTGCCGCCGGGGAGCGGCGGGGGCAGCACCCGCACGAACCAGATCTCGCCCTTCTGGCCACGGTAGCCGGATGGGACGATCGCGCCGCAGACGGTGTCGCTGCCGAGATCCCGGAGCATGGCGCGGTCACCCTGGGTGCCGTCGAGAACGTACAGGCCCATCGTGGAGTCCTGCATCAGCTGCAGGACGCGAACCAGATCGGGGTGCATCCCGAATGCCGCGCCTGCCTTGATGGCGGTCGTTCCGATGGTCTCGTTCGCCGGCCCGATGCAGGCGTCGAAGAACGCCCAGCACGTGAAGTACGACGCCGTGAGCGGGCTCATCGGCGGCCCGCTCGGCAGGTACATCTCCTCCGCCTTCTCCACGATGTCAGCCAAGGGCGCCAGCTCTCGCAGGGCGGTGAGTTGCTGCGACATCACGGACATCTGGTTTTGCGCGTAGATGTAGGCGGCGTGAGCAGGGTGGTACTCGGCCAACCCCTCCATGGTCACCACCGAGCGCTGCATCTCCTGCGCGATGGCGCGCCCCTTGATCACCTCCTTGAGCTTGACGACCCCGCCATGCACGTGCCGCTTCATCTTGGCGATCAGCTTGTCGGCGATGGGAGTACCGCCTGCGAGCGCGGGAGCTGCCGGCGTACCGAACGCCGCTTTCACCGGGGTGTTCCCGTCGACCCAATGCACGCGGATGGTACCGTCCGGGCCCATCCCGGCGGCGACGATGCGCCGGCGGTCGTGGGGATACCGGGTCTGCTTGTACGCGACGAGGCTCGCGATGAGATCGTCGGGGTCACCGGGGAGCAACTCCGGCCAGGGCATCGCGCCGGCTCGCTCGAACTCCTTGATCAGCTCCAGGCGCTTCTCGCGCATCGCGGCATCGCCGCAGGCGAAGTTCCATGCGGACGCCGCGAGCATGAGAGCCATCTGGGCTGCGGCTGCCGACGGCACGCCTTCCGGCTCCTTCAGGAGCCGGCGTGCCATCTCCTCCATGATGGCGGACAGCTTGCGGTCGCCGCCTGGACGTTCGTCCCGGTTGCCGTGCTCTGGTCGCCGTGCCACGGGTTGCCGCTTCTTCTTGCCCACGTCGGTCGCTCTCCTCCTGCGCCGCCATTCGCCCCCACGGCGTCCTCGCCGACGAACGCGATGGACCCGCTTCTCGTCGGCGGCTGGGAGCCTGCCCCACGCCGGCGGCGGAACGCAACGTTGACGCGAGATCTCCCAAGTGGCCCCGCGGACGATTGGTCGCGGGGAACTCGAATGCGTTGTCGCTTGGTTGACGTGACACCATCCGTCGGCGTATCGAACGCCATGGCCAAATGCCCCGTCTGCAACGACCGGAAGGGCAAGCGGCTGTGCCGCGCCCGTCTCGTTTCCGTCTGCCCACCCTGCTGCGCCACGATCCGTGTTCCCGACGCGTGCGGCGACTGCGGCTTCTACATGCCGCCCACGCGCGACTACGACCACCTGCCCCGCTTCTCGCCGCACGAGATGAACCAGTCTCTGGAGCTCCAGCACATCTCCTTCCCGATCGAGGCGGCGGTGTGCCTCGCCGACCGGGAGCGGGGCTACAAGCTCAACGACGAGCAGGCCATCGCGATGTTCGAGGTTCTGCTCGACCTCTACGCCTTCGGCGACACCCTGGAGACGCTGGCCGACCGAATCCGGCAACTGGGCTGCGAAAAGGTCGTCGAGATCGTCGAGCGCGAGGTGGCGGGCCAGCCGCGGGAGGACGTGGCGAAGATCCTGGGGACGGCGCGGTTCACGGCGTGCCGGCGCAATTCCGGTGGCCGGCAGCACCTGGACGTTCTCCAGCAATACGCCGGCGCCTTCGTCCGTTCTGGCGTCGGCATCCGCCGTTTCAAGGACGGGACCGAGGTACCGGCCGAGGCGTTCCCCACCCTTCCGGCACGATAGCGGCGGGACCGATGGGCTTCACGATCTGGTTCTTCATTCGACATGCCGAGGCAGACATCCGCCCGGTGGCATTGCAGGCGATGGAGGACTTCTTCCATGGCCGGCGGGCGTTTCCCGAAGCTTCGACCCGTGGGTACCTCGAGTTTGCCGAAGTCCAGGTCGGCCTGTCAGGCCGGCGCGCGACGCAGGTGTACCGGGTCGGGTACTTCAAGTACAAGGTGGATTCCCGCGGCATGGTCGACCCGGACGAGCAGCACCGACGGATGCGACTCGCCTCGGAGATGGCGGCCGGTCGATTGCCCCCGCCGTTCGGTTCCCCCGACATCCTCGACGCCCGCGACAAGTTCGCAGCCCGGGCGTACGACCACATGGGACGATGGAGGCCCGCCGAGGGGGACGTCGCGGCACTGCGGGACGCCGTCAACCGGCGCGCGAGGCGTGAGCTGCTCTGATGCGGTGGGGTGGCGGTGCCGGCAGCGAAGTTGACCCAGCCGCGGTCGTTGCCATACATGCCATTCTCCGGAGCCGAGGTGGGCGATGCCGCCGAAGACGGCGGCGGTCAGGAGGACCAACATGGCGAAGATGACGAAGTCCCAGATCGTGGCGTTGCTCGCGGAGAAGACGGGCGCGAGCAAGAAGCTCGTCGCGGCGGTGTTCGAGGCTCTCGGCGAGCTGGCCGTCAAGGAGTTGGGCAAGAAGAGACCGGGGGAGTTCGCGATTCTCCCCGGCTTCGTGAAGGCGAAGGTGCGGGTCCGCGCTGCCGTCCCGGCGGGGAAGTGGATCAACCCGTTCACGAAGCAGGAGGAGATGCGAAAGGCCAAGCCCGCCAAGCGCGTCGTGCGCTTCTCGGCGACCAAGGCGCTCAAGGAGGCCGTGGGGTAGCCCGCGGGCCCGACGTGCCGCCGGCGCACCGCACGCTCACCGAGGCTGTCCTGGGGGTTCCGGACGAGCCGATGACCCCGGAACAGGAGGCGAGCCTCGCCGAGAGGATCGACCTGGTCCTGCACACGCTGGGGCCCCGCGAAGCGTACGTCATCCGGCAGCGCTTTCTCCGAAAACCGCCGCGAACGACGGAACAGGTGGCGGCATCGCTTCGCGTAGCGCCGTCGCGAGCTTCGCAGATCGAGGCACAGGCGTTGCGGAAGCTCCGGTTGCGGCCGCGTTCCAGCCACCTGCGACCCCGGGTCGCCGTCGAGCGGACGCTGGCGTCGTTCTGCAGCGGGCATCCACCCGTGCCGCCCCCTCCCGTGCTCGTGGCGGTCGATCTCCCTGGCGACGCGCGTCAGCGACTGCTGTTGGGCGTCGGTGCCCTTCCGCTGGGTGCGCGTGCCGCCGGGGCGTTGGCCAACGGCGGAATCGATCTCGTCGGGGATCTGGTGGAGAAGACCGAGGGGCAACTCCTGCGCCTGAAAAACTTCGGGCGCTGCTCCCTGCGCGCGGTGAAGGAAGTCCTGACGGCGCACGGCCTGCAACTCGGGGTGAAGGTCAACGGCTGGGCATCCATGCGAGCGGCCGCGATGGGCGAGAGCCCCAAGGATCTCAACAACGGCGAGCGGACCGCTGGGCCGGCGGGGGTCGGAGATGGCTCCGTCCTGCCAGACCCGTTGCCAGCCCGACCCGAACGAGCGCCGCAGACCGTCGACCGGCTTCCCCCTGAAATCGCCCGCGCCGTCCTCAATCGCCTGCTCGCCGTTCGGCCCGAGCTGCGCGACGTGGCTCAACGCCTTGCCGACTCGGTGGTCGCGGTGCTGCAGGACGAGCCGGTGCCGGCGCCGCCGCCAGCCGCGGCGCCTCCGATGCCTGACCCGAGGACCGGCGGGTTGCCGTCCTCTGCGGACGGCGCTCCGGTATCTTCCTCCGCCGGGAGAACACCGGGGGAAGCTGGGGTAATGACGATGCCGAAGGGAGTGAAGCCATGACGAGAAGTGCATCGGCAGCGTGGATCGGATGCCTCGGACTCGTGGGCGCCACCGTCTGTGGATGTTCGGGCATTCGTTCCGTGGACACCGCCGGAGTACCGACGGTCACCGCGGTCGACCTGGGCGCCGAGACCGTCGGCGAGGCGCTAGGGCGGGTGGCGCAGGGCGGGGCGGTGGTCGTGCGCTTTGCGCCCGGAGACACGGTGCCGTTGAAGATGGAGACGGACCTGCCCTTCGCGACGATCGAGGCCGGCGAGAATGTCGTCCGGTTCGAGCGCGACGTCTACCTGTACGTCGGCCCTGGCGCGTTTCTCGTCAGTCCCGACGCGGAACGTTGGGCCGAGGCTGGGGTTCTGGAAGCGATCAAGGAGCTGTTCGGCGCCGCCACGGGCACCTTCCAGTTCGGATTCGGCGCCCGAGCCGGCGAACCTGCAGCATTCACGCTGTCGGTGGGGTTGCGGTAGCCGGCCGCTTCGCCGGGCCGCCGCGCATCGCCGCGACCCGTCGGGGCGCTTCTGGAGGACGATGCGCTGCATGGGCACAGACTACGTCTACGCGTGGGAGTTCGTCGTGCGTCCCGAGTGTCGCGCCGAGTTCGAGAGGGCCTACGGACCCGACGGGGACTGGGTGCGGTTGTTCCGCCGTGCATCGGGCCACGTCTCGACCGACCTTCTTCGGGACCGCGGACGCCCGGACCGCTTCGTCACGATCGACCGCTGGAAGTCGCGAGAAGCATGGGACTCGTTCCGCTCGACATTCTCCGCGGAGTACGAGGCGCTCGACGCCCAATGCGCCGGCTTGACGGTCCACGAGAGGGAGTTGGGGTGCTTCGACCGGGTGGCGTCCGCTGCGGCGGCGACGGTCGTCGTCCGGGCGTTCGTCGCGTGCATCAACCGGCACGATGTCGCCGCCCTCGGCGAGATGATGACCGACGACCACGTCTTCGTGGACGGGCTTGGTGGGCGAGTCGAGGGACGCGACGCCATGATCGATGGCTGGCGATGCTACTTCGCCCTCGTCCCGGACTACTGCATCGTCGTCGAGCAGGAGTTCTCCGCCGGTGACGCGGTCGCGCTGTTCGGCACCGCGGGCGGCACGTACGCGCCGGACGGCGTCCTGCGGCCTGGGAACGCCTGGTCGGTTCCGGCCGCGTGGCGCGCCATCGTGCGCGACGGCAAGATCGCCGTCTGGCAGGTCTGCGCCGACAACAAGCGGATGCACGAGTTGGTGGCAGCGAACGCGGGGTCGTCCGGTTGATGCGCCGCACGCCTCGGCGGGCTTCAGCCCGGCTTCGTCAACGACCAGTGCGTCTGCACGATGCGCCACCCAGTCGGCGTGTGGCGGTAGACCTCGGTGCAGTTCCAGCGATGGACGGCGCCGTCGGTCCACGAGATGTAGTTGAACGTGAGCACGGCGACGTCGCCGAGGACGGCTACGTGCGGGTTGAGCAGTTCGTACCGGTCCACGCGGACCTTGCCGCGTAGGGACTCGTAGTAGGTCGTCAGGGCGGCGAGACCGTCGACGCGGCGCTCGACGAACGGGTCGAAGTAGGCGACGTCGTCGGCGCAGAGCTCAAGGAAGCCGGAGGGGTCGCCACGGCCCCAGCGGTCCAGAGCGGCGCGCTCCAGCTCGAGGACGACATTGGCGACGTCGTCGGCACGCAGCCGTGACCGACCCGCTGCCGGCCTGTCCTCGTCGGCCTCGGACCGTTTCATTCCCAGGCTCCCTGCCGTTGCGTCGGTTCCGTCGCCACCAACAGACTCGTGGACCTGCGTTGCCTCGATCGCTCCCAGGAGGGCGGCGTAGTCGCCCCGGAAGCGGTTGATCCGTCGCGACGGGTGGCAGAGGGGCACGAAGACGAACTCCTGCCCATCGCACCGTACCGGCAGACCTGCCGGGCGGCTGACCCGGTCGTAGTACGACGTGACGCTGGCGCCCAACGGCACCGTGCCCCGTCCGGCGAGCCGGATCTTCGCGAGCGCCTCCTCGGTCCGTCGGTCGGCGCCGGTCGAGATCCCCGCGACGGTCGCGCTGCTGTTCGCTCCGAACGTCGCCACGACCCGAGGGCGCAGGGCGAGGATGTGGGCCTTGACCCGCTCTCGGCAGTTCTCGAACGACTGCCACGACAGGTTGCTCGACCCCTCCTTGCCCCACCCGTTGCGGAAGCACAGCAGGGTGTTTCCGAGGTAGACGTCGTGCTTCCGGAAGAAGCGGCGCGCGTCGTCCTCCGAGAGTTTCTGCACCTTCCGGTCCTCTTCCTCGGCGACGTTCCGGATGAAGTTCTTCACGTCCAGGTCGAACGCGAAGCGACCGGTCAGGAAGTTCGCGCACTGCGTCAGCGGGTACCAGTCGTTGCCCAGAATCATGAGCTTGACCCCGAGGGACGCGGTCTCTCCCCGCAGACGCATCGCGAAATCGCTCCAGCCGCAGTGGCCGATGAAGAGCCCCTGCAGGTCGTGCTTGCGGAGGAAGGTCCCCAACGCCGGCCGCGCCGCCGGGTCGTCGGGGAAGTAGCGGATGGTCCCCTTGAGCCGTCCCTCGTCTGCGTTCCGGCGGTACGGCGCCAGGGCATCGGCGGCACGCTTCAACTCCAGCGCCAGCGCCGCGATCGGCCTCCGGAAGTCGAACCCACCGTGCAGGAAGGGCAGCGGACGATTTTCCTCGGGGATGCCGTCGCAGCCGTTGCAACCGTCGGTGGATCGAAGGAACGTCCCGTAGGCCCCACCGCTCGCCACGTCCAGCCCGCGGTAGCCGGCCAGGATCTCGGACAAGTCGTCGTCGGTGCAGGTACCGTAGTGCGGCTCCGGCTTGAGCGGGGGAGGATCGACTGGCGGTTTCCCGAAACTTGGCGACCTCATGCGGGGATCAGGTCACGTCGCAGCGTTCAAGATCAAGCGGTCGCCGAAGCGGAGTGCGCCGGCGACTGCGGATCGTCCGTCGTGGCCTGCAGGTCGGACCACGGCGTCGACCGCGACCCAAGCTACCGCGACGTTGGACGACCGCGTAGAATGCCGGCGTGCGGGCGGCGAAGCCGAAGAGCCGATCATCGGTGCCTCGGGCCAGGCGGAAGACGCGGCCAACCAAGGACACGACGCCCTCTTGCCCGACGTGCGGCTCCGAGAACGTCGTGCCCATCTTCTGGGGCTACCCGGCCCCGCAGTCGATGCAGCCCCTGCTCGACGCCGTCCAGCGAGGCGAGGTGGTCCTGGGGGGCTGCTGCGGCGACGCCAAGGGCAACAGGCCGCCCTGGTACTGCAAGGCGTGCAAGAGCCGGTGGTGATCATCGCCACCTGATCGGCGATTGCGGGGAAGCGATCCGTGCCCACCGTGTCTGCCGCCGACCTCGTTGGTCTCCTGCATGATCGGCGTCGCCGGTTGCGGTGCTCCCGACGTTGCGCTACGAAGCCCGCTGCTCCGGCGGCTCGCCGCGCCTCCAGGAGGGATGATGCCGAAGACCAAGCGCACCAACATCGCCAGCCTGCCCGTCGTTGACATCGCCTACGCCGTTGAAAGCCTCGTCGCCGGCGGGAAGACCACGAAGGTGGAGGTCCTCCGGCTTGCCGCTGAGCGCGGCGAACGCATCGCCGCCGTCGAGGCCGAGCTGAAGGCGCTGCGTGGGAGTGGGGCGCCGGCGGCACCGACGGCGAGAGCGAAGACTGCGGCGGCGTCGAGGAAGGCCGCGCAACGGAAGCGCGCGGCAGCAGCGAAGGCCCGGCCGACGAAGCCCGCGGCGGCACCGGTCCAGCCGCACCTCTCGCCGAAGCTCCGGAAGTTCCGCCGGGTGCAGGGTCAGTACGCGGGTTACCTGCGCGGATTTGCCGGCGCTGCCCGCGAGCGAATCAGGACGATCAACGCGGAGAAAGGTCCCGCCGCGGCGCTGGCCGAGATGAAGAAGCTGCTGGTGGGGAAGGGCGGGTCGAAGGCGGCGAAGGCTGCACCGGCGAAGATGGTGAAGAGCGCGTCGGCGCGGAAGACCCCTCCGCCGACCAAGTCCGCGTCGAAGAAGTTGCGCGAGTCCCCGCAGCGCAAGGCGCAGAGGAAGCTCCAGGGGACCTACATCGGGATGCTGCGGTCCAGGTCGGAGGCCGAGAAGGCGAAGCTCAAGGCGCTGGCGAAGGAGAAGGGGTTTGAGGCGGCGATCGAGGTGATGAGGAGCGAAGCCCGCGCGACGCGCCGTGGGGTGGCGATATGAAGAGCCCTCGCAGCGCGGCCGTGCTCAAGGAAAAGCACCTCTACCCCGCGCTGGTGCGGCACATGACGACGAAGGGGTTTTCGGAAGTCGTCGGTGCCGCAAGCGATCGCAAGCTGGTTCTGCCGGTAGTGTTGCAGGAGGTCGACGCTCTTGGTTGCCGGTGGACGGACGACAACGACGTGGACGCATGGGCCGTCGAAGTGAAGCGTGGTGTTGCCAGAGGCGACGTCCGCGCGGCCTTCGCTCAGGCGGTCGCGTACTCCGCGGTGGTCCCGAGGGTCTCCATCGGGACACCCGCTGGGAGGCTGGACTTGGAGGAGATTCGACCGCACATGAAGCGACTCGGACTGGGCCACGTTTCCATTTCGCCGAGCGGAACGAGTGACGGCGAACCACCGGACCAAGCGGTCCTATTCCAGCGGGAGTTGTTCTTTCAGACCACCCGGCATGCCGCGGTGTTGCTGCTGCTCGCTCGGGAGCGCTTCGGTGCCGATGCCGATCTCCGTCCGCACGCTGGCGTCTGGCAGGATGTCCACGAAGCGCCCTCTGATCCGCCGTGCATTCCGGGTAGCTGGGGATTCGCCGTTCACACGATGCTTCCGGTGCAGTGGATGTTCTGGATCCGGCGGGGACCCGGCGAGATCATCGCGTCGCTGTGGATTGAAAACCGCCCGCATCACGCGCACCTGCCCGATTCGGAAGGCGCGCTGCGTCGCGCGATACCCGTCCGAGATGACCTCATTCTCGGGGTGTGGCCGCGCCGCTATCGCCAAGGTGGTGTACGACCGCCAGCGAGCAAGTGCAGAAGCGGATGTTCCCCCGATGATCTCCCTGCCCTCATGCGGTACGTGCGGGCAGTCCTCGACGAGAAGGGCGTCTCTCCGCGCTTTTCGATTGGTCTGCGCCTGTGGACTACCGATCAGCGCCCGACGCGTTCGGAAGCCGACGCCCGACTCAGGTCGGCGATGGAAGCGCTGAGTCCGGTCCGGCAGATCCTGGAGGATGCAGTCGGGGACTGCGCCTGAGCCGCGTCCTTCTGGTTCGCCTGCTTCGGGGCAAGAGGGTCGTCGGCACCGACGGGCTGTTCACGTACCTCCGGCGCGAGGTGATCGCCGAGATCGTCCGCGAACTGGAGCCCCAAGCCGCCGCTGACGAGCTGGTGCGGCGGGTGCGCCTGCCGTCGGGTGCCCTGATCGACGACGTCGGAGTGGTCGTCGTCGGCCAGGACGGAGCGGTGACCCGACCGGCGGAAGGGGGACGCCGTGGAGAAACAGTACCTCTTCTTCGACACCCCCGCTGGTTGCCGCGCCGGGGTCATCGCGGGCGTCGTCTTCATCGTCGCGGTCGCGCTCTCCGCACCGCTCAGGTTCGCTCCACGGTGGCTGGTCGGCTTAATCGTTGTCGCTCTGGCCTCGGTCGTCGTCAGCATCGCCGTGGCCGTCGACCGGCGGGCGGTCCGGAGGAGGCGATGAGGACGGTCCCCCCCGGGGATCCCTGCCAACGGGGACGTCGCATGCGCCGCTTGTGGTATCCTCCGAGAGCGACGGATGCGCGAAGGCTGGGCCGGTGATGACTACTTGATCGTCTTCGATGCGGTCGAGGTTGCGGGTGCGACGGAGGCCTACGGCCTGCCACGGTTCCTGCCGGGGTACCAGATCGTGGCGCTCGTCGGGTGGGACGATTTCCTTGTCGTCGATGGCGGGGGCCGACGGTTCCGCGTCCCAACAGTTCCCCTGGACACCCGGTACCTGGAAGCGGACGGACGATCCTTCGAGGACGTTCAACTTGCCGCCGACGACAGCTTCAAGGGTCGGATCAAGTGGTACCTCCAACCGCTGTGCTTCGGTGGAGATCCCCGTCGAGGCCCGAACATGACGTGGGTGGACTTTGCGACCCACCAGCAACTCGTCCGTTTCTGGAACGAGCGCTATCGTCGAGTTGCCCAAGGGAATGGTGGCTGATCCGCCGCCCGGCCTGACGTCGGTCATCTCGTAGAGGCTTCTCCCCAGGAGCCCATGTTCTCGCGGCATCTGCCGGTTCCCGAGGCCGACAAGCGTGTCTCCACGATGCGACCGTCCTCGGGTTGGTGCAGTTCGGCGCCGCCATCGCCATGGCCGCCGATCGGCGTGCGATCAGACGGATGCGTCGCCGCCGCACGTCGTCGCCGCCCTGACCCTCGAAACCTCCGTGCCCCCGGCGGCAACCAAGGCGGCGATGCAGCGAACTGCCCGATTGGCCGTCTGGTCGGCCGCGGCCGTGCTCGGCTGCGCTTCCGCACCGCCGCCGCGGCCCGAGCCGGCACCGGTCGAGTGGCTGGTGGTGGACGAGGGATCCGGGTTCCAGGACCCGACCGTCGTGGCCTACGTCGCGCCGATCGTCCTCGATCTCGCGGCCGACGCAGGAACAACGATGCCGCCCGATGCGACCTCCGCACCCGAGCCCGGCGCGGAAGCGTCCGTCCCTGAAGCGGAGGAGGAGGGCGACGCCGGGGCAGTCGACGATGTGGGCGACGCGCCGGTTGCTTGGGATTGCCCCCGCGTCGGTGATGGGGGTTCACACCGTCACGGCGGCGCGATCGACGGCGGCGCAGTCCGAGCCGCTGTCAGCCGGAAGAGGGCGGCGTTCCAGGCGTGCTACGGGGACTTCATGATGCGGGTGAGACCCGTCGAGGTACACGTCGACGCCCGGTTCGTCGTGGACCGCAGCGGGGAAACCGACGAGATCGCCGTCTGCCTCTCGGTGGACGACCCCACCCTGGAGAGCTGCATCGAGGAGGTCTTCCGCTCCATCGAGTACCCGAGACCGGAGGGTGGGAGGGCAAGGATCTACTACCCGATCGACATGATCCTGTAGGAGGCGGGCTTGCCCCGGGGCCGTTGCCGAACGGGGCCAGCTTTCCCGAAATGGATGCTTTCTTCCCGAGCCGGGCTGCGGCACGCGGGCCGAGTGGGCACGGCGGGGCAGGGGGACTCGCTGCCACCGGCCTCGGAGGGAAACGGCGATGGGCGGGGCCCTTGCCAGCACCGCTCACAGCGGTCGCGCCGAGCACGCCGGCTGCCCGGGCAAGGAGTTGCGTGCGCAACCCGGACGTGCTGCAATGAGCATGGTGTCGAACGAGCGTTCGCCAGAAGCGAGGTCGAAGATGAGCCACGCCGCCCGCCGAAGGCCCCAGATCGGTCGCCTCGCGTTTGCGCTAGTCCTGCTGGGAGCATGGTCGCCCGCTGGCTGCGGCGGGGGGCCGAGTCTGGCCGGGGACCAGGATGCGGTCGACGTCGACGCTGGAGTCCCCGACGGCCGGGATGACGCAGAGGTCGACGCGACTCCCGACACGATCGTCGACCCGGACGCCGACGCGATCCGGGATGCAGATGCGGACGTGTCGCCCGACGTGACTGCCGGGGTCTGCGGCGACGGCGTGCGAAACGTCGGTGAGGGATGCGATGACGGAAATGGGGTCGACGACGACGAGTGCCGCAACGACTGCTCGTTGCCGATGTGTGGCGACGGCGTGACGAGCGATGTCGAGGAGTGCGATGACGGGCCGGCGAGCAGCGACACGGAGCCGAACGCCTGCCGGACGCGGTGCGTCCGGCCCACCTGCGGTGACGGTGTGGTCGACACGGGCGAACGCTGTGACGACGGAAACCGCATGGCCGGCGACACGTGTTCGCCGGGCTGCTTCCCCGACGAGGAGGCGCCGGCGGAGCCGG
Source organism: Deltaproteobacteria bacterium (assembly GCA_016218815.1). Taxonomy (GTDB): domain Bacteria; phylum Myxococcota_A; class Polyangia; order DRWM01; family JAAZOP01; genus JAAZOP01. Next base: position 119,329 of record JACRCX010000025.1, on the reverse strand, counting down.
TGGGTGATCCCGTCGCGGCTGACGACTCCTTCGATGCCGGAGGTCCGCCCGTGGTCGACTGGAATGGCACCGGCTGGGGCGTGGTCTGGGGCGCATGGGGCCCGCTGCGCTTCCGCGCGTTGGACGCCGATGCCCATCCCATCGGACCGCCGGGGACGCTGCCGGTCGACGGCGGTTACGTGGCGCTGGCGTGGGGAGAGGATCGGTTTGCCTTCGCTGCGGCGAACTGGAGCCACTACGAGGTGGCCGTTGGCACCGTGGACGGACTCGGAGCGTTGCGCTCGGGGCCGACGTGGATGCCGGCGCACGGCGAGCACCCGGGAATCGCATGGTCGCCTGCGCTGGGCGGCTGGATCGTGACCTACAATGCCTACGAGGATGCAACCACGATTCTCGCGGCGAGGATCGATGACGACTCGCGGATCGCCGATGGCCCGATCGCGATAGGCGAAGGGCTTGGCCCGGTGCCCGCGCCGCTGCGCTCCCGAGTCGCGATCGTGTGGTCGGGCGCCGGAGGGATACGCTACCGCGGCTTTCCATGGCCCGAGGTCGGGCTCGGGCGCGAGTTGCTGGCGCTGCCCATGGGCATCATCAGCGACGGCTCGGTGACTGCCGAGGGCTACAACGACTTCGTGCTGGCCGCTGCGATGGACGGTGATGCGGTCCGGGTCGTCGTTGTCGATGCGCTCGCGGGGGAAGTCGCGAGCGGTCCGTTCGCGGTGGCATCGTCGGGAATCGCGGATCGTCGTCCCAGCCTCCGGGCCGTACCGGAGCGCGGCATCGTCGGCCTTTGCTACGAGACCGGGCCCGGACCGGCGGGCGGCAGCGATGGCGATGACGGCATCGCATTCCGAGTCCTCCGCCCGGACGGCGCGCTCGTGGGCGCCGAGGTCACGGTTGCGGCGGGGCTGCGGAACGCCGGCGGGTGCGACGTCGGCTGGTCCGGGACCGAGTTCGTGGTTCTGTACTGGTCGTGCGGGGGTGACTCCGAATGGAACACGATCTACGCGCAGCGCGTCCGGCCGCTGCTGTAGCGCCAGCTACCAGGCGAGAGCGAGGCGGCGGTAGGCCACGCCACGGCCCGTGATCCAGAGTGCCGCATACGCGTCGCCCTCCCAGAACACGGTACCGCCCTCCGCGTAGGAGTGACCGAAACACTCGGGTTCACCACCAATGAACGCGCAAGCCGGGAGGGGGGCGAGGCGATCCATCGGGGTGCCGTCCCGGCCCACGAGCCACGCGTTCGTCCCGTCGGGGACGAATCCGCCGCCGAAGGTCACGGCGAGGACGGTGGTTCCGGACGCGGCCGCGCGAACGCGGGGGGCCTCCGGTCCCGAACCGCCGGTGCTGTCCACCTCGACGGTTGGGAGGGCCAGCCCGCCGTCCACCGACCAGCGCGCCAAGACGAGCTCGGACTCGGGCCAAGTCATCAACCGCCCACCGACCAGGAAGACGTCGGACCCGGTTGCTGCCGTGTCGCAGCCGGTGGGGCTCCCGCAGACCGGCGCCCCCGAGAGCGGATCGGCCGCTCGCGCGGAGCCGTCGCCACGAACGAAGGCGAGACCGGCATCCGTCGCGCACGCGACGTCGTCGCCGCTCGTCGCGCACGGGACAGGGGCGAAATACAGGTTGCGCGCGAAGGTCGGGACATCCGCATCGACGAACCCACCCGAGGCCGTTCCGTCGGGAGCGATTCCGTACAGCCGGTCGAGACCGCCCGCGCCGCGGCCGGGTTCCAGCACGAACGCGCCGCTGTCCGGACAGAGGACGACCGGGGCCTCGCCGTGCGCGGCGGGAACGTACGTCGCATCGGCGGCGAGCAGTTGCGGCGGCCGGATCAGAGAGCCAGCACCGTCCAACGCCAGAACCCGGAGCCCCACGTCGAAGGTGGGTAGCGCGACGACGAATGCCTCACCGGTCCAGCAGATCGAGTTGTACTCCGTGATTTCCGGTTCGTCGTCGACCCACATCTCGTGCAGCCCCTCAACTCCGCGCTCGAAGCGGAACACGGCGATCGGCCCCGGAACGTCCGTCCCCCCGCTCCGATCTTCGAGTACCACGGCGTAGGCACTGCCGGACCAGGCGACGGGGAAAGAGTGCCGGTGCATGGGGACTGCGCTGTCACGCCAGCTTCCCGGATCTCCGAAGTCGAAGAACGTCTCCATCTCGTCGGGGACCAGATGCGCGGTCGTAGCGTCGGGAGGCGTGTCCGTGGCATCCCAGGTAGCATCTTCGGCGGCGCCGGCATCCGCGTCAGGGTCGGGGTCGCCGTCCCGCGCTTCTCCGGCGTCCGAAACTGTGTCCGGGGCCGCATCCGGAACTGCGTCCGGGATTGTCGCATCGCCGTCCGCATCCGCTCCGGGCGTCCTGTCGTCGAGTTCGCTGTCCGAGACATCCTGGTCGCCGGCGAGGGAAACCCCGGAGGAGCAGGCGAGGAGAGGGGCGGCAACCAAGGGAAGGATGATCTGGCCGAAGACCGTTCGGGTTCGTGTCATGTCGCCTCCCGTTCGGAATGGGAGTCCGATACGCGGAAATCTCCGGAGCGTGGCTTGACCCATGCCGTCGGTGATTACAGCACGGGAGAGCAATGCAGGCAAGCACGCGCCTTCGGTAGCGTAACAGCGCGTGGCGCACGGGCGTCGCGCTCGTGGTCGGGGACTTCTAGAACGTCGGCAACCGGGCTGTCCGGACGACCGCCGCGGGGCACGGGGACTCTACGGCTCCGGCGCCGGAGGGACACGGTGTCGTGCGCGCGGTCGCGCCCGAGTCGGTGCCGCCGGTGACGGCGAACAGCGAGAAGTACCGATCGTCCGGCGTGTCGAAGGCGGCGTCCTTCCCCGCGGAGCGCGCCTCGACGGAGCGCGACGTACACCGGATCCGGAGATCCCTTCCCCACGGGTCCTTCCTCTGGTCTTGCATGATCAAGCCCTGCTTTGCGAGGTCGTCGAACGTCGGACAGCGGCCGTGGAACCACACGTACTCTCGCGCGGCGTCGGCGAGTTTCTGGAGTTGGATGGGGAGGACGGATTCGCGGCAGGCACAGGGGAACCGGGGGACGAGGCTGACGAACAGCCACAGGGCGAAGACCGCGGGGAGGCCCAGGGCGGCCAGGGCCGCGACGTGGACTGGTCTGGTTCGGCGACGAGCGCGATCGCTGGGCTCCCGCATGCTGCTGTTGCAACCGCCCGTCGTGCGATCGTATTCCCTGCTACGACGAGCCCGCCGAGGCGGGGCCGACAAGGGGAGGGCCGTTGGGGTTGGCGGCTCGACGGGGATGCACCCGGCGGTGCACCGAACTGGGTCGGACCGGCGAGACCTACGAGGTGCCCGATGACGCCGCCGAGTTGGTCCGCCTACGGTCGTCCCGTCGGAGCACTCGCCATGATGAAGCTCGACTACCTACCCCCGCAGGACGACCTGCCCGACGCGCCGATGTTGCGCCTCTACGGCGATGACCCGCAGACCGCACGAGCCGTGCAGGAAGCCGTGGCGATGCTCGCGTGTGGCAAGGCGGAGTCCGTCAGCCTTGAGGCGCTGCCGGGCGTTCGACCGCTCGACGGCTGCGTCGTCGCCGCGAAGGTCGGCGAGAACGACGCGGGCATCCGTCCGCTTTGTGGCCGCTCCTTCGAGTGGGTGCTGTGCCGGAGTTCCTGGTACGAGGTCATGGAGATGATCTCCCCGTTCACACGGGGCCATCGCGCGCACTGCTGGAACTGGCTCGAACATGATTCCAGGAGGTGGAACCGGCTCGAACAGGAGCCCAGGATCTGGTTCCTTCTGTCCACGCATCCGAAGGGGCTCTGGTAGTTGTGCACGTCCTGCGAGACCGAGGTGTAGTCTCACCCAGCGACATCCGACCTTCTCTTGACCCCGCCCCCCCTCCCCGTGCCGAGATCCCGCTCCGTGGCCACCGACCGTACCGGTGTGATGATCGAGGGGAAGTACCGCCTCGTGCGCCGACTGGGCGAGGGCGGGATGGGCGTCGTCCACGAGGCCCGCCACGCGATCATCGACCGACGCTGCGCCGTGAAGCTCATCCACCCCGAGATCGCGGCCAACCCCGACATCCCTCCGCGCACGGGCCAACTAGGCAAGAGGCAGGACAGGGCGCGCAGGTACGCCCACGGTTCGATCTCGTGGGGTTGGAAGCTCGCCAGAAGCGTGACGAAGGAGCTGTTCGCCTCGCCAGCTGTCCTTGCCGCTGCTCCATGAAAGCAGCACCTTGCGGCGCTCACCCACGGCACGGGAGTCTACACCACCGGCCAACGGCGACGAGGCGAACGGCATGGCTTGGACGGCGCCGGCGCGGCCGCCGGGCTCGAAGGTCCACGCCAGAGGCGCTCCCCCGTCGCAGAAGCGCCAATCGGCGTCCGGGACGTGTCACCCTACGTGCGACGGAGTACCCCCCTGGGCAAATCCCTTCTGGGCATTTTGCCCACCATTCTCGGCGCCGGTGTCGCCTCGCCCACGAGTATCATGACGACGAGCGCTCCGGACACCCCGCCGGCAGTGCCGCTGTCGAGGTTGACCTCGCCGCCGCCGATGCCGTAGATGCTGTTCCGTCGGGTCCGAGCGGCACGATGCCGCCGGTGACGCCGACGGTTGGGAGGTCGGAGATGGCGAACAAGATGACCAAGGGGCAGATCGTGACGCACATCGCGGAGAAGACCGGGTTGAGCCGCAAGCTGGTGGCGTCGGTGTTCGACGTGCTCGGCGTGCTGGCTGCCAAGGAGCTTGGCAAGAAGGGCCCCGGCGAGTTCGCGATCCTGCCGGGCATGGTCAAGGCGAAGATCCGGACCAAGGCGGCCGTCAAGGCGGGGAAGTGGATGAACCCCTTCACCAAGCAGGAGGAGATCCGCAAGGCCAAGCCGGCGAAGCGCGTCGTGCGGCTCGCGGCGCTCAAGGCGCTCAAGGAAGTCGTCGGGTAGACGCCGAGTCCAACTGCGCGACCCGGTCCACGACAACTACGTCAGACAAGCCACCATCCCGACGGGGCCCGCCGCGGTCGTCGCTGCATTTCTCCGGTGCCCTGCCACCGCGGGTGCACCACGCCGGGGCGATGCGTCCGGCGCCGACCCGCCGCCGGGAGATGGAATGAACGCAACAGTCTTGGCCCAGGCACGGGCGCCCTGGATGTTGCTCGCGGCTTGTAACCAATCCGCCTTCACAGATCTTCTGTGGCGACTCCGGCGGGACGAACCTGGGACTGTAGTTGTCGTGATCCCGCAAACCTTGCCGGGAATCCGGCCCGTAGTTCCGCAAGAGATCGTCGCGTGAGCTGACCGGGTGGCGGGCAGATGGGGGCGCCCCTCGTGGTGACCGAGCGTCAGCCGGAACACGGCGCCCTTCGCCGCGCGCAGCTTCTCGCCCCGGGGTACGGGGTACCGGGGCCGCGGCTCGAAGCGCGGTCCGTCGCGGGCAGGTCGAGCCCTGCGGTGGACCTCGCTCGGCGTCGCACCCACCAAGCTCATGTGCGGCCGGTTGACGTTGGTCCATCCGACGAACGCTTCGACCTCGCCGACCATCTCGGTCTGCCGGAGCGGGACGGCGATCCGACGCAGGCCCTCCTCCTTCAAGGTCTTGATCGCCCTCTCGACGACGGCGATCGAACCGTACTGGCCGATCGCTCCGAACCGCGGCTTCACGCCGAGACCCTTGCACCACGCGACGTACTCGTGCCGGATCTGCGCGCCGCTGTCCGTGATGATGTACTTCGGGGCTCGCCCTGCACGGCGAACGACGCCGTCCAAGGCGCGCAGGACCTCGGCCGCTGTCGGCTCCTTCAGGAACACGGCGTGTCCGACGACGCTCCGCGAGAAGTGGTCGATGAACACGACGATCCACCAGCAGAACGGCCAGCGCTGGAACAGGGCGCACGGCACCCAGGGCACCCGAAAGCCGGCGGTGGTCGGCATGATCGTGAGGTCCACCAGCCAGCTCGTGATCGTCGCCAACGTGAGGAAGATGCCGATCATCTGCCAGCAAAATGACCAGACGAGTTCTCCCGAACTCCGTCCCCACGACTCGGACTCGACAGTCGATGTGCTCCGATCGGAGGTCGCCGAGCGCCCCCGCCGTTCGGCCGGTGTGCCCACAGTGTGCACCGCCTGTGCGCCCCATGCGGTCATCTGCGGTCATCTGCGGTGATCGGGACCGGGCCTGACCACGCAAGAACACGGGAATTCGGCGGCAACACCACGATCGCGCCGGCCACCGCCGCGACCAGCAACACGCCGAGCACCACGGCAGCCACACGCGCCCGCCCCCGCGTCACACCGCATCGCCCGCCGGTCGCTCCAGCAGCACCGCCCGGCCCCCGGGTCCCAGCGGACGTCCGCACTCCGCGAATCCCGCCGCTGTCGCCAGCACCACCGTGCCCTCGAACGCCCCCGCCGACACGTGCCCCTTCGGCTCCACGATCAAGAGCCGCCCCCCGGGCCGCAACATCTCGAACAGCCGCCGCACGAACGCCGCCCCGTCCCGCACCTCGTGCACCATGTGGATCGCCACCGCCACGTCCACGGCCCCGCGCCGCGCCTCCAGCGCTGCCTCGTCCAGCGTCCCGGTGATCGCCTCGATCCGCCCCGCGAGCCCCGCCCTCTCCGCCCGCCGCCGCAGCCCCGCGATCATCCGCGACTGCAGGTCCACGCACACCACCCGCCCCGCCGGACCGACCATCCGCGCCAGCGGCAGGCTGAAGAACCCCATCCCGCAGCCGGGTTCCAAGACCGTCATCCCCGGCCGCACGTGCGGCCCCAGCAACCTCTCCGGACTCTCGAACAGCCGCCGCAACGGACTCAACAGCAGCCAGCCGATCCACCACGGACAGATGTGCCCCGCCCCCGCAGCCTCGCCACCCGACCGTTGACCCTGCGCCTCGTTGCTCTCTGCCATGACCTCATGAATACGAGCTTCTGCTCGCTTTGCCAACGGAGCCGGCGCCGATCTGTTCGCCGCCCGCGTCGAAGCCCTGCTGCGCGGCCACCCCGACGTCCGCCCCGGCGATCGGGCCGTGATGGCCCGCCTCCCCCCATCCCTTGCGACCCCCCGCAAATCCCCCTATCGTCCACCTCCCATGGGGGACCTGCTGCCGCACCAGATCGCCAGCCCGACCCGCCGCACGCCACCGCCGCCCGCGAAGCCAGCCCCGTCGCTCCCCCCCCGCCCCGCGCGCGTGGCCGCCGTCCGCACCCTCCTCGGCCCCGCCGACCCCTCCGCCCGCCAACTCGCCCTCGGCATCCGCGGCATCACCCGCCGCAACTTCGATCGCCACGTCGCCCCCCTCGTCGCTCGCCACTGGCCCGCCCTGCGCCGCCTGCCGTTCTTCGCCAAACTCCGCCTCGGCGCCTGCGATCTGTACGCCTCGTCCCCGTACACCGTGCTGTTCTGCGCCTCCCGGCCGCCCCTGCTCCTCCGCGTCGTCACCACCGCGGGCGACCGGTTGCCCCTCCCCGCCCCCGCCCTCGGCCTCCTCGGCCGCGCCGCACTCGAGGTCCTCGGTCGCGTCGCCTTCCTCGAACAGCACCGCCGAATTGTCCAGATCGCCTCGTTCATCGTCGTCGTCGACCACGTCCTCGACCACTGCCTGGACGGCACCCCCGACGAGCGCGGCGCCTTGCTCCACGCGATCATCGATGGCCTCGCGCCGCCCGCGACTCCCGAGCTGGCCCTCACCCGCGCCCTCGTCGTCGCGATGGGCGACCGCCTGGAATCCGACGAGCGCGCCGCGTTCGAGGCCGCGATGGTGCGCGTGCACGACTGGATCCGTGCCGAGGTGCGGGCCATGAACGGCGAGCCCGACCCCGAAGGGCTCGGCCACCGCCGCGCCGGCACCGAAGGCACCATCGACGGCCTCCTCTTCCCCCTCGTGCGCTGGACCGGCGAAGGCGCCCGCCGCTGGATGTACGACGTCGCCATGTTCATGCAGATCCTCGACGACTGGTTCGATGCCGAGGCCGACCTCGCCGTCGGCCGCTCCACTCCCGTCCTCGAGGGGCGCTGGACGTTCGACGATGTCGAGCGCGCCTGGCGCCGCACGGTCGACAACCTCGAGTCTCTCGTCCGCGCGGCCGGCACCCGCTCGCCGCACTACGTCCGCTTCGTCCGGCAGGCCTACGCGCTGATGCTCGGCGAGGTCATCGACGTGATGGCCCGGAGGCCGGAGCTGTGACGGTGGCCCCGTGATCGCCCCCGCCCCCGACCCGCCGTCCCCCGCGGCGCTCGCCCCGGTCGTGCTGGTCGTCGGCAAGGGCGGCGTCGGTCGCACCACCGTCGCCGCCGGACTCGCCGCCAATGCGGCCGAGACGCAGGGCCGCGCCGCGTACGTCGAGTTCGGCGACGGCGCCGCCGGCCGCCGGGCCCTGGCGGGCGCCCCGCGCGGCATCGATCACCTGGTGATCCGCTCGGCCGACGCCCTCCAGCGCGCCGCTGCCTCGCTCTTCGGCTCCTCGCTCCTCGCTCGCCTCGTGCTGGGCAATTTCGCCATGCGCCCCCTGGTCCGCGTCGCGCCCGCCGTGCGCGAGATCGCCGTGCTGGAGGCCGTGCGACAGGTCGCCGCCGAACGGCCCGGCGTGCGCGTGGTCGTGGACATGCCCGCCACGGGGCACAGCGTCGCCTGGCTGCGCCTGCCCCGTCAGGGCCTCGAGGTCCTCGGCCCGGGCCCCGTGCGCGAGTTCTGCGCGCGCCTCGCCCGCGAGCTGCTCGCCCCGGCACGCTCGTCGATCGTCGTCGTCACCCTGCCCGAACGACTCGTGCTCGAGGAGACCCGCGAGCTCTGCGCGTCGATCGCGCAGGAGGCCGGCCTCGCCGTGGACCGCGTCGCCGTCAACCGCCTCCCCGCCGGTTTCCCCCCCGCCGCACTCCAGGCCGCCCGCGCGCTCGCCGGCCGACCGGGCGTCGTCGGCGCCGCGGCCGCCGCGTTGGCCGGCGTGCTGGAAGGCCGCGAGGCGGCCGTGGCCGAGGCGCAGGCCGCCCTGACGGTCATCGGACAGCGCGCCGTGTGGCGACTTCCGGAGGCGCCCCACGACCCCTCGGCACGGGAAGTCGCGGCCTGGCTCCGGACCGAGGGGGCCGCATGACCACCTCGCGGCGCGCCCCCGCCTCGCCCGCCGGACCCGCCGCCGCAGTGACGGAACCGCAGGTCGTCGTCTGCGCGGGCGGCGGCGGCGTCGGCAAGACCACCACCGCCGCGGCCCTCGGCCTCGCCCTCGCCCGCTCCGGTCGCCGCGCCCTCGTGGTCACCATGGACCCCGCCCGACGCCTCGCCGGCGCGCTCGGCGTCCCCGTCGCCGATGCCCCCACCCCCGTCGCCCTGCCGGACGCCGGCACGCGACTGTGGGCGCTCATGCCCGACCCGCGCCGCTCCCTGCGCACCTTCGTCGCCCAGCTCTTCGCCGACGAGCCCGCCGCCGAAACCCGCGTCCTGGCCAACGGCGTCTACCGCGGCCTCGCCGACGCCGCCGCCGGCGTCCACGAACTGGTCACCATGAACCTCGTCGCCCGCGTCGCCGCCGGCGACACCTTCGACGTCGTCGTCATCGATACCGCCCCCTCCCGACACGCCCTCGACGCCCTCGACTACCCGCGCCGCCTCGCCGCCCTGCTCGGCGGCCGCCCCGTCGCCTGGCTCGCCGCCCTCGCACCCCGCGGTACCGCCGCCGACGCCCCCCCACGCGCGCCGGCCGGCCGCCTCCTCGCCTGGGGCGCCGGTCGCGTCGAACGGCTCGTCGGTCGCGTCACCGGTCCCGGCCTCGCCCGCGACACCGCCGCCCTCTTCTCCGACCTGGCGCTCGTGCGCGAGCGTTTCGTGGCCCTGGCCCACCGCGCCTCCGAGCTGCTCCTCGGCGAACGCGCCGGCTACCTCCTGGTCGCCGGACCCACCGCCGCCGCCCGCGACGACGCCGTGTTCCTCGCCGCCCGGCTCGGGAAGCAGGGCCGCACCCCGCGCGCCCTGCTGCTCAACCGCGCCGACGTCCACGTGCCGCTCCACGACCGCGTGCTGCGCGGGTTGCCCGACCCGCCGCCCGCGCTCCTCGCCGCCCTCGACGCGCTCGAGCAGGAACGGACCGCCCGCACCGCCGCCGCCGACCTCCAGGCCCGCGAGCTGGAGAAACGGCTGAGCGACGTGCCGCTCGTCCGCCTGCCGTACCTCGAAGCCACCACTCCCGACGCCGTCGTCGTCGCGCTCGCCGCGGACCTGCAGCCGCACCTGCGAACCTTGGTGCCGCTCGACACCTAGTTTCCGCGTCTCTGCGTCTCTGCGTCTCTGCGCGGGAAATTCCCTTCCCCCCCGTGACCGGCCGCGGCGGGATCGTGCTACAGTCCGCGCTCGTGGGCTCCCCTCCTCCCGCCGTCGCCACCTGCGAACACTCCGCGCTCGATGCGCTGGTCGACTCCCTCGTCGCATCCGGGCCCGATGGCGACGTCGCGGCGGTGCTCACGCAGCGCCTCCGCGAGTTGACGGGCGCCGTCGCGGTCACCTACGCCTCCTACGACGAGGCGACCGGCGAGCTGGTGCCGCGCCACATCGCGATGGAGGCGACCGTCCTGCAGTCGGTGCTCCGCGCACTCGGCGTGAAGCTGGACGGGATGCGCCTCGCCGTCTCGGAGGACATGCGGCAGCGGATGCTGGCCGAGGTCGTCGCCCGGCCCGTGGACCTCCACGAGCTGTCCTTCGGCCGCATCCCGCGCCCCGTCTCCACCGCCGTGCACGCCGTCGCCGGCATCTCCGAGATCGCCGCCCTGGCGCTCCGCCAGGGCGAGCGCGTCCTGGGCACCGTCGCCCTCTTCATGCCCAAAGGCCGCGCCGCTCCCCCCGACGTCACTCTCTACGCCTTCGCCTACGTCTCCGTCCTCGCCATCCTCCAGCGCGAGACCGCCCTCGCCCTCCGCTCCGCCGAGACGCGTTTCCGCCAGCTCTTCGAGGTCCTGCCCGAAGGGGTCGCGCTGGTCGACCTGCAATCCGGCCTCTTCCTCCAGGTCAACCGCCGGTTCACCGAGCTGGTCGGCTTCGATCGCGAGTCCATCATGGGCCGGCGGTTGTCCGAGGTCGGCATCCTGGCCGAGCCCGAGACCGGCGTGCGGCTCCTGGGCGAGCTGGAGCGCGGACGCCGCTGCGACGACGTCGAATTCCGCGCCAGGACCGGCTCCGGCGAGACCCGCACGATCGCGATGTCCGCCGAGGTCGTCGACCTCGAGGGCCGCGCGTGCGTCCTGGGCGTCTTCCGCGACGTGGAGTACCGCCGGCAGCTCGAGGAACGCCTCCAGCACCAGGCGACCCACGACGCCGTGACCGGGCTGCCCAACCGGCTGCTCTTCCGCGACCGCCTCGCCCAGGCCCTCCACTCGGCTCGGCGCAGCGGGAAGCCCGCCGCCATCGTGCTGATGGATCTGGATCGCTTCAAGTCCGTCAACGACAGCCTGGGCCATCCCGCCGGCGACGCGCTGCTGCGCGAGACCGGACGGCGGCTGTCCGCCTGCGTGCGCCGCAGCGACACCGTCGCCCGCCTGGGCGGCGACGAGTTCGGCCTGGTACTCCCCGAGATCGGCGGCCCGGCCGGCGCCGTCCGCGTGCTGGATCGCCTGCACGCCGCCCTCGCCGCCCCCTTCCTGCTGGAAGGCCGCCCGCTCGCCGTCACCGCGAGCATCGGGATCTCCTGCTCGCCCGCCGACGGCGAGGACGCCGACACCCTGGTCCGCAACGCCGACATCGCCCTGTACCGCGCCAAGGAGGCCGGCCGCGACAACCACCAGTTCTTCGAGGCCGCGATGGGCAGGGCGGCCGCCGAACGCGCCCTCCTGGAGGGCGATCTGCGCGGCGCCCTGGAGGCCGAGCAGTTCCGCCTGCACTACCAGGTCCAGTTCGACACCGAATCGTCCGCCCCCGCGGGCGTCGAGGCGCTTCTGCGCTGGCAGCATCCCCAGCGCGGCGTCATCTCGCCCGGTCTCTTCCTGCCCATCGCCCGGGAAACGGGCCTGATCCGGCCGATCGGGAGCTGGGTCCTGCGCGAGGCGCTCCGTCAGGCGCGCCGCTGGGACGACGCCGGCGTCCCGCCCGTCCGCGTCGCCGTGAACCTCGACGCCCGGCAGCTCGACGACGAACGCCTCCCCGACGAGCTCCGCGGCTGGCTGGAGGAAGCCGGGCTGCCGCCGCAACGGCTGGAGGTCGAGGTGACCGAGGACGGGGTGATGGAGCGCGCGGCCCGCGCCGCGGCCGTCCTCTGCCGCCTCCGCGAGCTGGGCGTCCACCTCGCCCTCGACGACTTCGGCACCGGCCACTCCTCGCTGACCTGGCTCCAGCGCTTCCCCGTCGACACCGTCAAGATCGGTCAGGAGTTCGTCCGCGGCTTGGCCGCGCGCCCCGAGCTGGCCGCCATGCTGGACTCGATCCGCGCCATGACCCGCGCGCTCGGCATCGAACGGCTGGTCGTGGAAGGGGTGGAGACCGAAGCCGAGGTGAAGCTGCTCCGCAAGGCCGGGTTCCACACGATGCAGGGCTACTACTTCGCCCGCCCCCTGCCCGAAGCCGAGGCCGCGGCCGTGCTGCGCCGCGGGTGCACGTCGCCTACCTCGCACCCTTAGGCCGCGCGTTCCAGATCGACACCATCAACATCGCCGAAACTGCGGACAGCCCCGCCACCGCGTAGAAGATCGCCGTCCAGTCCCCCGCCGCCCAGTCCTTCAGCCAGCCCACCCCTGCGCCGGACAGGATCGCGCCCGTCGCCCCCATCGCCATCGTGAAACCCGTCGCCGCCGCCGCCGTCTGCGGATGGCTGACATCGATCGTCGCCGCCCCGCTCATCAGCATGTCCGGCCCGTAGATCAGGAAGCCCGCCACCCCCAGCATCGCGGTCGCCAGCACCCAGTCCCCGGCCGGCACGTGGACGAACGCCACGCACACCCCCGCCAGCAGGAAGAGCATGATCGCGCACAGCGGCGCCCTCCGCCTGCCGAACAGCGTGTCCGAGGCCCACCCGGACGAGACCGCCCCGACCGCCCCGATCAGCGGCAACGCCACCGCCGTGAACGCGCTGCCCTTGATCGTCCGCCCGTGGACCTGGGCCATGTACTGCACCGCCCAGTTGAGGAAGAAATACCGCACCGAGTTCATGCAGAAGTAGCCCAGACCCAGCACCCACAGCACCCGGTTGTCCAGGGTCGTCCGCAGCACCTCCCACGCCCCCATCCGCTCGCCGCCGGGAAGCCGCGGGACCCCCGCCGCCGACTCGGGCGTGACGTCGTCCCGGACCGCCGGCAAACCCGCGTCGCCGGGTCGGTTGCGCACGAACACCACGAACGCCGCCGCGATCGGCAGCAACGCCAGGCCCGGGACCCAGAACGCCGACCGCCAGCCCCAGCCGGACGAACAGAGCCAGCCGGCCAGCAGCCACGAAGCGACGTTCCCGACCTGGTAGCAGGTGGAGATCAGCCCGATCACCATCCCCCGGCGTCGAGACGTCGTCCACTCCGAGATCGTCTTCACTACCAGCGACCAGCCCGCCGACTGCGCGTAGCCGTTCACCGCCCAGATCGCCAGCATCGCCGGAAAGGACGAGACCGCGGACAGCGCGAGGTTGCTGCACGCCGCGATGAACAGCGCCGCCGTCATCATCCGGCGCGCCCCCAGCCGCTCGCCGAGCTGCCCGTTGATGAACTGCCCCAGCGCGTAGAACGCCGCGTAGATCGACGGGATCCAGCCGATCATCGACGACGACCAGCCCAGCTCCCGCTCGATCTCGGGCTGCGCCACCGCGAAGTTCACCCGGCACAGGTAGTACGCCGCGTACGCCGTCCAGATCGAGAAGAAGATCCGCACCTGCCACGTCCGCAGCCGCGGATCCACCCCCCCCGCCGCCCCCGCCTCGACCCCGGACGAACCAGCCGCGGAATCCGTCATGGCGCCCTTCCTACCACGCCCCTCCCCCACCAGACCATCCGCACCCAGGCCGCTCCCCACCTCTCCCGCCGACCTCCCCACCTCTCCTCATGCCCCTCCCCGGTTCACCGGCAGCCCGCCGGTTACTCGCTCGCGCTCTCACCCCACGATCCCCACCTCCCCCAGGAACCGCTCCACCTCCCCGAAGAACGCACCCCAGTCCGGCGGACACCCGTTGTGGTCAACGCCCGGGTACGCCACCAGCCGCCCGCGCCGCGCCGCCCCGACAAGCTCCTCCGCATGCGCGAACGGCACCAGCCGGTCCCTCTCCCCGTGGAACACCAGGATGGGCACGTCGAGCCGCCGGACCACCTCCAGATTCTCGAACGGATCGCTGACCAGGAAGCCCGGCACCAGAAACCGCCGCATCACCCGCCGCAGGCTCGTGAACGTGGACTGGAGGATCATCGCCCGCGGCCGCCGCCGCCCCGCCAGCCCGCACACGACCCCTCCCCCGATCGAGCGCCCGTGGAAGAAGATCCGCTCCCCGTCAACCTCCGCCCGCCCCGCCGCCAGGTCGTGGAACCAGACGAAGTCCTCCGTGAGGTCCCGCTCGCTCGGCCGCCCCCCCGAACGCCCGTACCCGCGGTACTCGGGCAGCAGCACCGTCACCCCGTGCCTCACGTACCACCCCAGGACCTCCGGCCAGTCGTCGATCAGCGCGCCGTTCCCGTGCGCGAAGATCACCGCCGGGCCCGGCCGCCCACCGCTCGCCCCCAGCCCCGGCATCACCCACGCCTCGACCGTTCCCCCCTCCACCACCCGCTCGAGACGGACCAGTCCCTCCACGTCGCCGCCCCGACCCCGCGGCTTCTCCACCGCAAACCGCGGGAAGATGAAGAAGCGCTGCAGCCGATCCAGCATCCGTCGCTCCGCGAGGGCAACGTACCAGGATTCCCGGCCGACGTCGCCACGACGGACCGCCGCCCCTTGCCCCCTCTCTTCTGCGTCTCTGCGTCTCTGCGCGAAAACTCCCGCCCGGACCGCCGCCCCCTCTCCCCCCAGTTCCCCTACCCCGCGGCCCGATCCGGGATCTCCGCCACGCGGCTCTCGCCCAGCTCGCGCTCAGGCTCGATCGGCGAGCCGAACGCCTCGGAACGGATGCGCTCCCGCGACACGCCCAGGTCGTCGAGCGCGAAGAGGACGTCCCAGCACATCATCCGCGGCCCGCACACGAGCCACGTCGCGGCCCGACGCCCCGAGGCCGGCACGTGCCGCTCGATCATCGCCGCGTCAATTCGCCCACGCTCGCCCTCCCAGGCCGGCGACGCGCGGGTCAGCGACAGCACGAGACGGAACCGCCCGTCCGACCGGGCCAGTCCTTCCAATCGCTCCCGGAACAGGAGGTCCCGCTCGTACCGCGCGACGTGCAACAACACGATCCGCCGCACCCGCCGGAACGCCAGCGCCGCCTCCACCATCGCGACGCACGGCGCCACCGCGCTGCCCGCCGCGACCAGGATCAGCTCCTCCTCCTCGCGGTCCGGCCGGTAGCAGAACTCCCCGAACGGCCCCGAAACCCACAGCGTCTCGCCCACCCGCGCCGGGTGCGCGAGGTGTCTCGCGACGCGCGCACCCGGCCGCACGGGAACGGCGATCTCGATGCCGGGAAGCCGCTGCGGCGGCGACGTGATCGAACAGGCCCGAGCGGCCCGGACGCCGCTCACGTCGGCGAAAACCACCGCGAACTGCCCGGCGGCGTGCCGCGGAAAGTCGCGCCCGCGCTCTGGCCGAAGTTCCAGCGTCGCCGTGTCCAGCGTCTCGACGCGCCGCTCCACCACGCGCATCGGGACCGGCTCCGCCCCCAGCGGAACGACGGGCGATGCCGCCTCGGACGCCGGCAGGATCGAACGCGGCGGCGCCGGACGCAGGATCCGGCTCGCGGCACGGAACACCTCGCCGATGCGCTCCGCTCCCCGGCACACCAGCTCCCACCCGGGGAGCCCGACCCCTCCCCGCGCACCCCCCGGGGAAACCTCGGCTCCGGCACCCGACTGCCGTGCACTATCGTTCATGTTCCTTCACTCCCCCGAGTCCTCGGCCGCCCCCGGACGGTACCGTGACCCCGGCCCGCGCTCGCGCAAAACGTGCCATTCCCGAAACCACCGGATTCGCGTCCGCCGCCGGAACGGGCGATGTCGCATTGCGCCCCGCCGCCCGCCAACGCGGCCGCGATCCGCGGGATTCCCACTGCACGCTCGGCCGTTCCACCCCGTCGCCGCCCGCGGGGCATTTCGCCGCACTTCCCCTCTTCGCGCCCTTTGCCTCTTTGCGCCCCTTGCGCGACAATGCCCCCGGGAGGAGCCCCATGCGACACGCCCTCGAATGTAGCGACAGGGAAAACACGATCGCAGTCGCGCTCGTCGCCGCCTCCCTCGTCATCGCGGCGACCCCGGCCGCCGCCGCCGAACCCGAGGTCGTCGTCCGCACCGAGTGGGGCGCACAACCCGGACAGCTCGGCAAACGCGACGCGCGAGAGTCCGCACCCGAAGGCCCGATGAGCTTCGCCGTCGCCCCGGACGGCGACGTCTGGGTCCTCGACCAGGTCAATCGCCGCCTCGCCCGCTTCGACGCCGACGGCCGCTTCCTCGCGACCCTCGACCTCGCCTCGGAGACCTTCCAGGGCCTCGCCGTCGGGCCGGCCGGACAGCTCGTGCTCATGGATCGCCTCGCCGCGCGCCTCGTCCGCGTCCTCGACCCGGACGGGCAGGTGCTCGGCGAGGTCGCGCTCGAGGGCTACGGCATCGCCGAAGGCGGCGGCACCACCGCCTTGTTCGCCCGCGACGACGGCGTGTGGGTCGAGTACGACCACCGCCGCACGGTCCGCGTCCTCGACGCGCAATCGCGCGACCCCTACTACCGCCGCGCCCTCGAAGGGCGGCCCCTCGGCTCCGCCGACGTTGCCGGGCAGGCGCGGCTCGACGGCCCGTCCGCCGTCGCGCTGCACACCGTCGACCGCGGCACCGGCACGACCCTGGCCCAGGCCACGCTTCGTTTCGACGAGCCGGTGCGACGGATCGTCGAGCTGTCGGGCGACGCGCAAGGCGACGTCGTCCTGGCCGTCCACCTGGCGACCGAGGATCCCGCGCGAGACTACGCGGTCGTCCACGAGGAGCTGGCCGTGCTCGTCCTCGACGGCGCGCTGGTCGAACGCCGGCGGCTGTCCACCGCTCCCTCGACCGGTCCGTGGGAGCAGTTCAAGGAGCTGGAGGTCGAATCGGACGGGACGATCTGGCAGATGGCCTTCCTCGACGCGGGCGTGGAGGTGCGGCGATGGCGGCCCTGACGCGCGTCGCGCTCCTGGCCCTGCTCCTGGCGGCCGCGCCCGGCCTCGCGAGCGCCGCGCCCTCCGATATGTCCCGCGACGAGATCCTCGGCCTCGCCGCCTCCGGCGTCGGCTACTCGTACTGGTGGGGCGACGGTTGCTGGCGAGATGATGGAACGCAGCACGGGTCCTGCTCGGGAAGCTGCCCCGACTGCACCCATACCGGCAGCTACGGCGCCGACTGTTCGGGCTTCGTGGCCAAGGTCTGGCAGGTGCCGAGTCCGAGCCCGGTCGCGACGTGCTCGCACCCGTACTCGACCCAGGACTTCGCCTGCGCGGAGACCTGGTGGACCGCCATCTCCCGCGACGACCTCCAGCGCGGCGACGCCGCCGCCTACCGCAGCGGCGGCTGCCCCGGCAGCAGCGGACACGTCCTGCTCTTCGAACGCGGCGACCCGTGGGGCTCGATGTGGACCTACGAAGCCCGCGGTTGCTCCACCGGCATCGTCCACAACAGCCGCACCCTCACCTCCGAGTACCGGGCCATCCGACGCGACCGCCTCGTCGCCGGCTGCACGGACGCCGACGCCGACGGCTCCTGCCTCCCCGACGATTGCGACGACGGCAACCCGGAGGTCCGCCCGGGCGCCGCGGAGATCTGCGCCAACCGCATCGATGACGATTGCGACGGCGCCACCGACGAGGATTGCGGCTGCACCGACGCCGACGGCGACGGCTTCTGCCCCCCCGACGACTGCGACGACGGCGACGCGGAAATCCACCCCGACGCCCCCGAACGCTGCGACAACGGCGCCGACGACGATTGCGACGGCGCCACCGACGAGGGCTGCGGTTGCACCGACGACGACGGCGACGGCTTCTGCCCGCCCGACGACTGCGACGACGGCAACGCGGAAACCCATCCCGGCGCCCCCGAACGCTGCGGCGACGGCGCCGACGACGACTGCGACGGCGCCGCCGACGAGGACTGCGGCTGCATCGATGCCGACGGCGACGGCTACTGCCCACCCGACGACTGCAACGACGGCGACGACGCGATCCGCCCGGGGTTGGCCGAGCGTTGCGGCAACGGCGTCGACGACGACTGCGACGGCGCGATCGACGAAGGCTGCGACTGCACCGACGACGACGGCGACGGCTATTGCCCCCCGGACGACTGCAACGACGGCAACCCCGCCGTCCACCCCGGCGCCGAGCGGGCCTGCGAATGGGGACGGGACGACGACTGCGACACCCGCCTCGACGATCAGGAGCCGCCCTGCGGCGACCCGGTCGGCGACGACGGCGGTTGCGGCTGCGCGCCCGGCGCCGCCGCCACCGGCCCCGGCCTCCTCGCCGTCCTCGGCCTCGTCCTCGCCCCAGCCCGCCGCCGCCGGCGCTGACCGTCACGCCGCTGGCGCCACCAGGCCTGTTGCCCCCCCTCTGCGTCTCTGCGTCTCTGCACGAAATTCCCCCCGGGTCGGCCGGCTGGCCCCCCCCCCTACCTGATCCCCAGCCGCGCCGCTTCCTCCGGAAGCTGCGTGCGCAACCGGTCGAAGGTCGCGTACTGCGTCAACTGCTGCAGGTCCCCCAGACATCGGTACAGCTCGGGGTCCCCTTCCTTGGCCGCAGCCTTCGCCACGTCGATCGCGTCCAAGGTCTCGTCCGGGACCTGCCTCATGTGCGTGCGCGTCGCGGAATCGCACTCGTCGCGCCCGTCCTGCGCCAGCCGCTCGCGCTCGCGCCCCAGCGCCACGAACGACGCGATGTACTTCTCCTTCAGCTTGTCCATCTCCGGCCGCAGCGTGGCCGTGTCCTTGACCGCCGCGACCTGCCCGCCGATCTCGGCCATCATCGCCAGATACGTCGTCGCGATCTCCTTGCCCAAATCGCCCGGCTCGCGCTTGGGCGGGCCTCCGTCTCCCCCGCCCTTGCACGCCGCCCACACCAGCAGGCAGAGCACCGCCGTCCACAATCCCCTTGTGCGCATGGTCGACCCCTCCCCAAGGGGCCATCCAGAAAACCGGGTGTGTGCCTTTTCCCCCCGGCTCCCCCCGCGGCCCCCTCTCGCGCTTGGCCTAGCGCGCCTGCGACCGATCGTCAAGGGCGGGGTCGAATCTCCCGCACCCTCCCCACCTCTCCCGCCGGCCTCCCCACCTCTCCTCGCCCGCTTCCGCAGCCGGATCCTGCCGCTCAGCGCAGATGCAGCTCGCCCTCGCTCGCCGCCGGGGACCCCAGCGCCGGACTCAACACGCCCGTGATGTTGCGCGTCAGGCCATTGATGCGGATCCGCCCCGCGGAACCGCCGCCGCCGCCCGCGTTGTACAGGTCCGCGTCGCCGCTGCACTCCGGCGCCCCGCCGCCCGCCACGCCGGCGCCCCCGCTCCCGGAACCGCCGTCGCACGCGTAGCCGGTGACCTGCGTGCCCCCCGGAGCCGGGTCGACCACCCGCATCTCGCCCGGACTGCCGTCGGAGTACCCGGGCACCCCTTCGCCGCCCGCCCCGCCGCCGCCGCCGTTGGCGGTGATCGCTCCCGTCACCTGCACGTGCGGCGCCTCGAACAGGATGCCGCCGCCGCTGCCGCCGCCGCCCCCGCCCTCGTTCGCCCCGCCGTACGTCGACAAGCCGCCGCAGCCGCGCGCGTCCACCCAGCCGCGAACCGTCAGCGTCCCGCCCGAAACGATCTGCGTCGACCCGCCGCTCGTGCCCCCGCGCCGCCCCTCGGGCGTCGACCCGCCCCCCGAGCCGCCGCCCGACCCCGCCTCCAGCGGAACCAGCTCCGGCGTGCCGGCGGGCGTGCCGGCCGCTCCGCGCATCGTTTCCAGGTAGCCCCCGCCCAACCCGCCGCTCCCGCCGAAGCCCCCGCCTCCTCCTCCCCCGTCGCGGAAACCGCTCACGTCGGGAATGCTCGGGCCGGCGCCGCCGCCCGCACCGGGTCCCACGCCGCCCTCGCGCCCGCCGGCCACCGGCGGCTGGTCGTTGCCGTAGCAGCCCACGAATACCCCACCCTCGATCGTCGCGTCCTCCTCCGACAACAGCACCAGCGCCCGCGGTCCCCACGCCGCGACCGTCACGTTGCGCGCCACGTCCAAACGCTGGAACGAGAACACCCCCAGCTCCGGGGCCCCGCCCGGCTGGGTCAATACCGTGAACTGGATGCCCGACCGCTCGTCGGGGCCGATCCCCGACTCGCGGACCTGGAGCACCGGGCTCCACGACTCGTCGTACAGCGCCACGGCGCCGTCGGCCGTGTTGAACTGCAGGTAGTACGGGTTCTCGTCCGGCGTCGCCCAGCTCTCCGTGCCCTCCACACCCGCAGACAGCAGCGTCTCGTCCGGGATGTTGCTGATGTCCCAGTCCTGGCAGTGCGCGACCGGATCCCCCGCGCAGCCGAGCGTGCACGGCGTCGATTCCCAGGCGCCGCCCGCCGAGCATGTCTCCAGAGCCGTGCGATCGCCCGAGCAACGGGCGTCGCCGGAAGAACACCCGGCATCGGCATCCGCATCCCCGTCCGCGCCCGTGTCCGCATCCCCGTCCGCGCCGATCTCCGCGTCCGCATCCCCGTCCGCCGCGGCGTCGGCGTCCCCGCCCTCGACCACCCCGTCCCCCCCATCGGTGTTCCCGCCCGGCACGCACACGCCGTAGTAGCACGTGAAGCCGGCCCCGCAGGCCGGATGGCACTCGTCCGAAGAACTCGCGCCGCACCCGCCTGCGAGCAACGCGAGCACCGGCACCACGATCCCTGCGAGCAGATTCCATACGCGCATCGCATCACCTCCCCGGCGAACCATGCGTCGCCGCACGGGACGGCGCTAGCTTACCTGAGCCTGCGAGGTGTGCAACTTGGCAGTGCTGCGCTCGGCTACGTCACCGGCCGGCAGCGACGGTCGCCGGGACAGGAGAAGCACTCCTCGAGCGGCGTGCCCGTGTTGACGCATTGGGTCACGACCTGCGGCGGAGGGGGTGGAGGCGGAGGCGGACGCACGTCGGTCGGCCGGTGCGAACCGACGCAAGGCAAGGCGAGCAGGGCCTCGAGGTCCGCGACGCGCTGCTCGAGCTTCCCTTTCGCCAGCTCCAGCTCCCCGACCCGCAACCGGTCGGCCGCCGCCTTCGCGACCTGCGGCTCCAGCTCGGCCAGTCGCCTCTCGTCCTCGCGCACCGTCGCCGTCAGCGTCGCCGCACTCGACCGCAGCTCCCGCACCTCGCCCACCAGCCCTTGCCGCTCGCCCTGCCACGCCGCACGATCCCGCTCGTGCCTGTCCCCGGCCGCCGCCAGCGCCTCGTCCGCCGCCGCACTCGCCTGCACCCACAGGACCGCCACCACGACGCCGGCCGCCGCAAACACCGCGCTCACCACCCAGACCCACGCCGGGACCCGCCGCCGTCCGGCCTCCACGGCCGCCAGCTCGCGCTCGTGCCGCAGCCGCAGCTCCTCCTCGGCCAGGTGCGCCTGCGCGTCGGTCTCGCGCCGCACTCGCAGCTCCGCCAGCCGTCGCTCCTGCTCGCGCCGCTCGACCTGCTCCCGCTCCCGCCGCACGACCTCCGCTTGCAGCAGCTCCCCCTCCCGTTCCCGCCGCTCCGTCTCCTCCTGCCGCAGCCGGTCCGCCTCCGCCCGCTCCCGCCGCTCCAGCTCCTCGGCGCGTCGCTGCGCCTCCGCCTCGGAGCGCACGCGGTCCTGCTCGATGCCCAGAATCTCGCCCAGAGCCGAAGAAACCGTGTCCTGCGTCGCTTCCATCCCGCCCCTCCCCCTCCCGCTCCCTGGCCGCCCGCCCGACCCTGTGGTACCTTCCTCCAGGATCGTTCGGGGCATTCGAAGAAAGGACCACGGACCATGACCGATTCTTTGCAGGATTCGATGCGACGCCCCCTCGGCCAGGCCGCCGTAGCCGCTCTGGCCGCGCTGCTCCTGTGCACCGCCTGCT
This sequence comes from Deltaproteobacteria bacterium, assembly GCA_016218815.1. GTDB lineage: Bacteria > Myxococcota_A > Polyangia > DRWM01 > JAAZOP01 > JAAZOP01. Next base: position 97,208 of record JACRCX010000025.1, on the reverse strand, counting down.
CGGCCGCGGACGATTCCGGCACCGGCGGCGCGTGCACCCAGGCCCGCTGCGACTCGACCTGCCGCTCCGGCGGTCGCCCCGGCGGGACCTGCATCGGCGACGTCTGCTCCTGCCTCGGCGGCGGAGGTGATGCCGACGCCGGCACGGACGGAGACGGCGGAGGAGACGACGTCGGCGACGGCTGCGACGAGCGCGCGCGCTGGATCTACATCGTCAGCGCGGAGAACCAGCTCATCCGGTTCTACCCCGACGAGCTGCGCCTGGAACCGGTCGGCACCCTGGACTGCACTCCGACCGGGACCGGCGCCACGCCCTTCTCGATGTCCGTCGACCGCAGCGCCACCGCCTGGGTGCTCTACGGACCCGGCCTGTTCGGCGGCAACGCCGGCGAGTTGTTCCGCGTCAGCACCGTCGATGCCCACTGCGAATCGACCACCTTCGAGCGCAACCAGGAGGGACTCGAGGTTTTCGGCATGGGCTTCTCCTCCGACGAGGCGGGCGGCGACCGCGAGACCCTCTTCATCGGCGGCGGCCCGCAGCTCAGCATCGGCACCGGCACCTCCACCCTCGCCACCATCGACATGGCCGCGCTCCGCGTCGGCTCCATCGGCCCCCTCCCGGGCTGGCCCGAGCTGACCGGCACCGGGGCCGCCGAGCTGTGGGGCTTCTTCCCCGACACCGACCCGCCCAGCGTCTCGAAGATCGACAAGGCCAGCGGCAACGTGAGCGACACCTACGACCTGCCGATCGACACGACGTCGACCGAAGCCTGGGCCTTCGCCTTCTGGGGCGGCGACTTCTGGATCTTCCTCAAGACCCTCGCCGATTCCTCCACCAACATCTGGAAGCTCGAGACCGACGACCGCAGCGTCACCAACGTCTACCCCGACATCGGCCAGCGCATCGTCGGCGCCGGCGTCTCCACCTGCGCCCCCATCATCCTCCGCTGACCCGCCGTGGACCCGCACTCGCACCAGAAGAGCGTCCTCCGCCATCTGCGGCTGCTCGGCACGCCCATCGCCTTGCCCACCCCCCAGGACGTCGACGACGTCGTGCCGCGGCGCGGGCGCGGCACGATGCTCTTCGACTTCTACACGCCCGACGACGTCGAGGACGCCCTGAGACGCTACGGCGTGGCCTCGAAGCTCGCAGCACGCGGCTTCCTGGGACCCCACGCCGAGCTGGAAACCGCCGACCCGGAACGCCAGGTCGTCCGCGTGCGCGGCCGCAAGGACGAAGGAACGCACCTCCTGGGCGAGGCCTTCCTGCGCACCGGCGTCTGGGCCACCACCGCGCCCTTCGCCGAACGCCTCCTCGACCGCGAGGTTCCGCTCCTGTTCATCCAGTGGCTCCGGCTCCAGGACCCCACGCGCACGTTCGCCGCGGACCGGCCCCGGCTCCCCGGACAGGACCACCCGGGCCTGGGCGTCGGCCGCGAGGTCGTGCGGATGTTCCTCGGGATGGCCGAACGGCTGCACCTGGGCGGGATCGCGAGCTGCCCCGAGTTCGCGCACAACGCCGTCCTCTACGAGGCGGTCTTCCGGTTCTTCGATCCCGCCGTGCAGGGCCGCTTCGACGCCCTGCGCGATGCCTGCTCGGGCCTGACCCTGGCCCAGCTGGCCTGGGCCGTCGAGACCGGACGCGTCGTGGACGAATCGACCGGCCGGCCCCTGCGCTGGACCCGCGACGAGATGATCTGCCCCACCGGCGACGCCCTGCGCGAACACCTCGAGTCCGCCGACTACCGCGAGCGGATGGCCGCCGCCCGCGGCACCTCCCACCTCCGCCTGGTCCCCCCCGTACCTCCCGACCAATGACTCGACCCGATCGACCCACCAACAACCAACAACAACCCTACAGCTCGATCGGCTTCTCCGGCTGCGACGGATACACGCCACGGAAGAGGTTGCCGACCTCGCCCGCCAGCCGCAGGTACCAGTCGTTGGGCACCGCCACGCCGTCCGCGTCCAACGTGAGGAACGTCCCCGTCGTCGGCGCGTCCGCCGCCGTCCCCGCCGCCTTGAGGATCGCCGTGCCCTCGTCGACCTCGTCGAACATCGCCAGGAAGAGCATCCGCGCCCCCGCCGACCACGCACCCCACGCCTGGTGCCACAGGAAATCCCCCGCCAGCCGCGGAATCTGGTTCACCGGGTTCGCGCGGTCCGTGAGGTTCGTCCACGAGAACCCCGGAAACACCACCGGCAGATAACGCGACGCGCCCAGGTCCGCCACGTCGGGCACGATGTAGCCAGCGCGGAATCCGCCATAGCCCGCGTCGTCGTAGCGCCCGACCGCCCACGGCGAAAGGACCGCGTACTGCCGGTAGACATCCGTGTAGCCGCGCTTGGACGCCCCCGTCGACGTCCGCCACCCCTCGGGCACCCCACCCACGATCGTCACCCGGTACGCCGGGTCCACCACCGTCTGCAGGTGCAAGATGATGTTGATGTCGTCGTCGTGCGAGCCCGGTCGGTCCGAAAACCCCAACCCCCACAACCCGAGCACCGGCCGCCCCCCCTCCCGCACGTAGCGCGGGCTCGCCGTGACTCCCAGATCGTTCACCAGGTGCATCCAGTCGTTCGTGAGCTGCTCGATCATCGGCGGGTCGGTCGGCATCCCCGAGACGTCGTACATCACCCCAAAAGCCCGGCCGTGCGCCGCCGCCGCCGCCATCACATGCCGCAACACCTGGTCCCGCAACGCCAGGAACCGCGGATCCCGCAGCTCGGAAGCGAAGCGCTGCAGCCACACCCCGTCGATCCCGTACTCCTTCATCCAACGAAAGTGCCGGTCGACCGTCGCCGCGTTGAACGAGCTGAACAGCCGGGCGGCCGAGCCGTCCCCGTACGCGAACGTCGTGTCGTACAGTTCCTCTGCCGGGAACTCGCTCAGGTCGGGCCACACGTCGAAGGTCACGTTGTCCGGGTCCGGCGGGCCGCCGCCACGGCACCAGTGCGTCCACCCGATGTCCGCCGGCGCGCCCGCCGCCGTGAACCACCCCTGGTAGCCCGCCAGGACCTTGCCCTCCAGGCCGTCGACCGCGACCGGGCTCGCGTCGTAGATCGCGACGTGCCGACGCACCGTCGGCCCGAACCACTGCGAATCGGGACCGTCGTTCACCATCCGCCAGTCCGTGATCGCGTCCTGCACCCGCCGCGGCGCCGCCAGCGCCGGGGCCAAGAGCGTGAACGAGTACGTCGCCGTCCCGCCCGGCAGGATCTCCCCCGCGTGGGAGACGCGTGTCGCCGCACTCAGCGGATCCAAGTCGTCGACCGCGCCCAGCTTCACTTCCCCCTCCCGCCACCCCGTCGTCCCGGTATTGCGCACGACGATGGTCGCCGTCGCCACCGTCCCCTGCTCGATCGCGTACGGCACCTCCACCGACACGATCTCCGCGTGCCACCCCGTCTCCCCGTCGTACGGCGCATCGCTGACGTCGGAGTCGCCGTCCGCATCCCCGTCCCCGTCCGCCCCGACGTCCCCGTCGGTCGCCACCTCGGGCCCCGCCTCCGAGCCCTCGGGCATGTCGCCTGCCCAGTCGGCTTCCCCGTCGCTCGGTCCGCCCTCGTCGCTCGCCCCCACCTCGTCCCGCCGCACATCCCCCCCGCCCCCCTGGTCCCCCGGCGCACACCCCCCAATCCCCGCCAGCATCAGGAGGGCAACCACCGATGGACACCGATGGACACCGATGAGGGCCCTGGTTCCGTCCCTCCCCTCCGGTCGTTTTGCACTTGTCATTGCATGTCTTGCATTTTTCATTGGCCCGCGAACCTCGTACCCGCATCCTACAAGATGGGCGACAACACGCGGGCCACCCCCTCCAGGAACCTCGCGCGCGCCGGCCTGCGCAGCACCGACTCCAGCCCGACGGGCTTCGCCTTGGCGATGTCCGCGAGGAAGATGTCCTCGAGCTGCCGCGCCATCCCCTCGCCCGAAACCAGCACGTTGACCTCGAAGTTCAGCCGGAAACTGCGGATGTCCATGTTCGCCGAGCCGACCGTGCTCCAGGCGCAGTCCACGACCATCGTCTTGGCGTGGAGCATGCCCGGACGGTGCTCGTACAGCTTCACTCCCGCCTCCAGCAGCTCGCGGTAGTACGACCGCCCCGCCAACCGGATCAGCGGCAGGTCGGACTTGCCCGGGACCAGGATGCGGACGTCGACCCCGCGCCACACCGCCGACTTGAGCGCCATGAGCATCGCCGGGTCCGGCACGAGATACGGCGTCGTGATGAACAGCGTCCGCCGCGACTCCGTGATCGCCGTGAAGAACACCGCGTGGATCGCACCGACCGCCTCGTCCGGCCCGCTCCCGATGACCTGCACCAGGTCGTCGCCGACCGGATCCAGCTCGGGGAAGTACGCCGGGTCGGCGACGTCCTCGTCGGTGGCGAACAGCCAGTCCTCCAGGAAGATCTCCTGCAGCCGCAGCGCGGCGGCGCCCTCCAGGCGCATGTGGGTGTCGCGCCACGGCTTGAAGCGCTTCTTGCGCCCGCGATACTCGTCACCGATGTTCAGCCCGCCCGCGAAGCCGACCCGTCCGTCGACGACGACGATCTTGCGGTGGTTGCGCAGGTTGGGCCGCCAGTGCGGGCGCAGCGGCAGCACGGGCATGAAACGGCCGAACTTCCCCCCCGCCTCCAGCAGCGGACGGACGAAGGACGATCGGAGCCCGTGCGAGCCGACCGCATCGACCAGCAGCCGCACCGCGACCCCCTCCCGCGCCTTCACGCACAGCGCGTCCCGGATCCGCGTCCCCGCGTCGTCCCCCCGGAAGATGTAGCTCTGCACGTGCACGTGGTGCTTCGCCCCGCGGATCGCCTCCTCCATCAGGGCGTACGTGCGGTTGGCGTCGACCAGCACCTCCAGACGGTTGCCGGGCAACAGCGGCGAGCCCGCCGCGCACGCCCCCATCCGCGCGATCTCGCCCGCCGGCCGCGGCAGCACCGGCAGGCTCGACGACGCGTCGCACTGCGCCGCCGTCCGAGGCAGCCCGTCCAGCGCCTGGAGAAACGCCCGGCGATAGCGCTTGCGCCGCCGCTTGCGCCGCCAGATCCGCGTGCGCCCGATCAGGAAGTACAGGAGCGCCCCCGCGTACGGCAGGAACGCAATCGCCAGGATCCACGCCAGCGTCGCCCCCGACTCCCCACGCGCCATCACGATCCGCGGAATCAGGATGAACGCCAGGATGACACCCCCCAGCGTCAGCCCGACGGTGGTCACGGTATCCCACGGAATGGGAAGGTCTCCGAACAACGCCGGCCATCTTACCGCGACGTGTCGCCCGCAACCAGAGATGCCTCCCGCGGCCCGTGGCGTCGCGTCAGCCTGCTCCGGACCGGATGAGGAGAGGTGGTGAGGACGGCTGGAGAGGTGGAGAGGGTACGGGCACCTCCCCCTCTCTCCAGCCGGTCTCCCCACCTCCCCAACTCCGGTCCCGGAAGAACCTCCCACCAATTCACAAGCCGCTCGATCCATCGCTCATCCCACCACATCCCCTTGACAAACGACCTCTCCCACCGTATTAGACCATGCGGTCGAACCGAGTGGTTCGTCCATGGGGTCTGTGAGGCCGGTCTAACAAGGCCGGTACCCACGAGACGGGAGAGGAACGATGCCAAGGCCAAGATTCGATAAGCTCGATCCGGAGAAACGCGCCCGCATCCTCGAAACCGCCGCCCGCGAGTTCGCCGCCCACGGTTTCGACGACGCCTCCCTCAACCACATCCTCGCCGCCGCAGACATCAGCAAGGGCGCCGCCTACTACTACTTCGACGACAAGGCCGACCTCTTCGCCGCCGTCATGCAACACTACTGGCAGCGCGTCCTGGGCACCGTCGAGCCCGACCTCGACGCCCTCGACGCCGAGTCCTTCTGGACCAAGACCCACCAGCTCTACCACCGCGCCCTCGACGACGCCTACGAACAACCCTGGCTCCTGCCCCTCTTCAAGTCGTTCTGGGGACGCGCCCAATCGACCGGCCTCCCCAAGCCGCTCGCCGAACAGTTCGCGCTGGTGATCGGCTGGCTCCGCGCGTACGTCGAGCGCGGACGCGAGATCGGCGCCGTGCGCTCCGACCTGCCGCTCGAGCTGGTGATGGCCCTCGTCACCGCCGCCGACGACGCCTGCGACCACTGGCTCCTCGAGAATTGGGAGCGCCTCGAACGCTCCGAGGTCGAGCGCATCACCCACGCCGTCTTCGACGGGGTGCGCCGCATGGTCGAGCCCCCCGCCGGCGCCGCACTCCCCGCCCCGGGGCCGGAGGGCACCACGACCCCATGAGGCTCTGGTCTGCCGGCAACGACGACGACGCTCGCCCCGCGCCGGGCACCCCCGTCTTCGTCGCGCGCGACCTCACCAAGGTCTACCGCATGGGCGAAGTCGAGGTCCACGCGCTGCGCGGCATGGACCTCGAACTGTTCGCCGGCGAGTTCGTCGTCCTCCTCGGACCCTCCGGCAGCGGCAAGTCCACCCTGCTCAACATCCTCGGCGGTCTCGACGTCCCGAGCGGCGGCACCGTGCGCTATCGCGAGCACGACCTCGTCGGCGCCAACGAACGCCTCCTGACGAAATACCGCCGCGAGCACGTCGGCTTCGTCTTCCAGTTCTACAACCTCATCCCCAGCCTGACCGCACGCGAGAACATCGCCCTGGTCACCGAAATCTCCCGCCATCCCATGGCCCCGGAAGAAGCCCTCGCCCTCGTCGACCTCGCCGACCGCATGGACCACTTCCCCTCCCAGCTCTCCGGCGGCCAGCAGCAGCGCGTCGCCATCGCCCGCGCCGTCGCCAAGCGCCCCGACGTCCTGCTCTGCGACGAGCCCACTGGCGCTCTGGACATCACCTCCGGCAAGGTCGTCCTGGGCGTCCTCGCCCGTGTCAACCGCGAGCTGGGCACCACCACCGCCGTCATCACCCACAACGCCGCCATCGCCGCCATGGCCGACCGCGTCGTCACCATCGCCGACGGCCGCATCAGCAAGGTCCTCCGCAACGAACACAAAGCCTCGCCCGAGGATCTGGCCTGGTGACCACCATGACGCTCCCCCCCCTCTTTGCGCCCTTTGCGGTCCTTTGCGCCCTTTGCGCGAAATCCCCCCGGCGCCACGGCGGCCGGCGGCATGTTCCCGGAGGTCTTCGCTCCCCATGAGCATGCTCGACCGCAAGCTCCGCCGCGACCTCCTGCGCATGAAGGGCCAGGCCGCCGCCATCGCCCTCGTCGTCGCCTGCGCCGTCGCCGCCTACGTCGGCTCCACCACAACCTACCGCGCCCTCCGCTCCTCCAACGAGGAGTACTACGACCGCTTCGCCTTCGCCGATGTCTTCGCCGAGCTGCGCCGCGCGCCCGCGACCCTCGCCTCCCGCATCGCCGAAATACCGGGCTCGGGCACCGTCGAGACCCGCATCGTCGCCGACGGCCCCATGAACATCCCGGACTTCGCCGAGCCCGCGACGGCCCACCTCGTCTCCATCCCCCCCGGCGGCCCGCGCCTCAACCGTCTCGTCCTCCTCTCCGGCCGCATGCCCGAGCCCGGCAGCGACGAGGCCCTCGCCGGGGAAACCCTCCTCAAACTTCACCACCTCCACCTCGGCGACGCCGTCTCCGTCATCCTGGAGGGGGCCCGCCGCACCCTGCGCATCGTCGGCACCGCCACCTCGCCCGAGTTCATCTTCGAGATCCGTCCCGGCGACCTCCTCCCCGACGACGCCCACTTCGCCGTCTTCTGGGCCCCCGAAGCGGACCTGGCCGCGGCCATGCGCATGGAAGGCGCCTTCAACAACGTCGTCCTGCGCCTCGCACCGGGGGCCGACCGGCAGAACGTCCTCGACAACCTCGACCGCCTCCTCGAGCCCTACGGTTGCCTCGGCGCGTACGGCCGCGACCGGCACGTCTCGCACCGCTTCATCTCCGACGAGATCCGCCAGCTCCAGGGCGTCGCCGTCTTCATGCCCGCGGTCTTCCTCGGCGTCGCCGCCTTCCTCCTCAACGTCGCCTTCTCCCGCCTCGTCGGCACCCAGCGCGAGCAGATCGCCGCCATCAAGGCCCTGGGCTACGGCAACGCCGCCGTCGGCCTGCACTTCCTCCAGCTCGCCGGCGTGATCGTCCTGCTCGGCACCCTCGTCGGCACCCTCGCCGGCGCCTGGTTCGGCTCCGTGATGACGAAAATGTACGCCCTCTTCTACCACCTCCCCCTCTTCCGCTACGAGCTCGACCCCTCCGCCGTCGCCGCCGCCGTCCTCCTCAGCCTCCTCACCGCCTTCGCCGGCGTCGCCGGCGCGGTCCGCCGCGCCGTCCGCCTGCCCCCCGCCGAGGCCATGCGCCCTCCCGCTCCCCCGCGCTACCGCGCGACGCTCCTCGAACGCCTCGGCCTCGGACGCCTCCTCGGCCCCGTCGGCCGCATGATCCTCCGCAGCCTCGGCCGCCGCCCTGTCCGTGCCCTGCTCACCGCCGTCGGCGTCGCCGCCGCCATGGCCATCCTCGTCCTGGGCGCGTTCCTCGACGATTCGATCTCCTGGATGATGGACCTCCAGTTCCGCCGCGCCCAGCTCGAGGACGCCACCGTCACCTTCGTCGAGCCCCGCGATCCCGCCGTCGTGGTCGAGCTGCGCGGCCTGCCCGGCGTCTCCCGCGTCGAGCCCTTCCGCGCCGTCCCTGTCGTGCTCCGCGCCGGCCACCGCACCTGGCGCATCGGCATCCTCGGCCTCCCCGCCTCCCCCGCCCTCCACCGCATCTCCGACCGCGGCGGGAACCTTGTCGACATCCCCGCCGCCGGCCTCATGCTCACCGATAAGCTCGCCGACCTGCTGCACGTCCACCCCGGCGACGACCTCGGCGTCGACGTCCTCGAAGGCACCCGCCCCCGCAAGACCGTCCGCCTCGCCGCCGTCGTCCGCGATCTGATCGGCCTCTCGGCGTACATGGAACTCGACGCCCTCAACCGCCTCGCCGGCCACGGCCCCGCCGTCAGCGGCGCCTTCCTCTCCGTCGACCAGGCCTCGGAGAAGGAGTTGCACCGCCGCCTCAAGGACGCGCCAATGGTCGCCGGCGTCCTGCTCCAGCGCGTCGCCGTCGCCTCCTTCGAGGCCACCAACGCCCAGTACCTCCTCTTCTTCACCGGCATCCTCGTCCTCTTCGCCGCCGTGATCTCCGTCGGCGTCGTCTACAACTCGGCCCGTGTCACGCTCGCCGAGCGCGAGCGCGAGCTGGCCAGCCTGCGCGTCCTGGGCTTCACCCGTGGCGAGGTCTCCGCCGTCCTGCTCGGCGAGCTCGCCGTCCTGGTCGTCCTCGCCCTCCCCCTCGGCTGCCTCTTCGGCGTCGGCTTCTCCGCCCTCATCGCCCGAAACCTTAGCTCCGACCTCTTCCGCGTCCCTCTCGTCGTCGAGAACTCGACCTTCGCCTTCGCCGCCCTCGTCGTCCTCGGCGCGAGCCTCCTCACCGCGCTCGCGGTCCGTCGCCGCATCGACCGCCTCGACCTCGTCGAGGTGCTCAAGACCAAGGAGTGAGCCGATGAAGAAATGGCTGAAACGCATCTTCCTCTTCGTGCTCGTTCTCGCCATCGCCGGCGGCGTCACCTACGCCTTCCTCCCCCAGCCGCTCCCCGTCGACGCCGCGGCCGTCCGCCGTGGTCCCCTGCGCGTCACCGTCGATGCCGCCGGCCGGACCCGCGCCCGCGAGCGCTACGTCGTCGCCGCCCCGATCCTCGGAACCCTCGCCCGCATCACCCTGCGCGCGGGCGACCCCGTCGCCGCCGGCGACGTCGTCGCCACGATCGCTCCTCCTCCCTCTCCCCTCCTCGACGCCCGCACCCGCGCCGAGCTCGACGCGCGCATCGCCGCCGCCGAGGCCGCCGAGGCCCAGGCCGCGGCCGCCGTCGACCTCGCCGACCTCGCGCGCGGCCAGGCCTACCGCGAACGCGCCCGCGCCAGATCCCTCTTCGAGACCCAGGCCCTCTCCCGCCGCGACCTCGACGCCGCCGAGTTCGAACTGCGCGCGCGCCAGCGCGACGTGGACGCCGCCGCCCTCGCCGTCGAAACCGCCCACCGCCAGGTCGAAGCCGTCCGCGCCACCCTCGCCGGCACGACCGGCACCGGCGACGCCGCTGCGCCCGTCCCTGTCCTCTCCCCCTCATCCGGCGTCGTCCTAGCCGTCCTCCAGGAGAACGAGGGCCCTGTCGCCCCCGGCACCCCGCTCCTCGCCATCGCCGATCCCGCCGCGCTCGAGGTCGTCGCCGACTTCCTCACTGCCGACGCCGCCCAGGTGACCCCCGGTGCCCGCGTCGAGCTGCGCCAGTGGGGCGGTCCCCAGCCCCTCGCCGGCCTCGTGCGTCGTGTCGAGCCTGCCGCGTTCACCAAGCTCTCCGCCCTCGGCATCGAGGAACAGCGCGTCAACGTCCTCATCGACCCCGATCCCGACGCCCCTTGGCCCACCCTTGGCGACGGCTGGCGGGTCGAGGCGTCTGTCGTCGTCTGGGAGAGCACCGACGTCCTCCTCGCCCCCTCCGGCGCCGTCTTCCGCGACGGCGATCAATGGGCGGTGTTCGTGGTCGCCGGCGGCCGCGCCGTCCGCCGCCCCGTCCAGCTCGGCCGCCGCGGCGCCGCCGACGTCGAGGTCCAGGCCGGCCTCGACGCCGCCGACGTGGTCGTGCTCCACCCCAGCGAGAAGCTGGAGGACGGCGTTGAAGTGGAGACGCGATGACGGTGTTCATAGCGCGGCCAGGGGCCGCAACCAAAGCGGCCCCTGGCCACGCGTCAACAGTCGAGAGTCGAGAGTCGACAGTTCCTTCGCGTGCCGCGAAGGAATCGGAAGGTAGTAGATCAGTTCTCGGTTCTCGGTTTTCGGTCCCCGGCTCGGGGAACCAGGCCGGGCGCGCCGGCAGCAGGCAGCGCCGCGGGATCCCTGCTGCAGCCCGGGGTCTTTGCCCCGGGACCACGTCCCGTTCGCCCGGCGCCCGGCGCCTCGCCGGCTGGCTCTGGTGGGCGCTCACCTTCCTCCCGGTGGCCACGCGTCGCCGCCGCGCTACAATGGACGCCCGTCGAGGAAGGAGCACCCCATGGACCTCACCCGAACCGGAAACGCAGCCCGCGGCACGCCGCGGTCCACGAACGTCGCCGCCCTCGTCGCCGTCTCCGCCGCCCTCCTCGGCTCCTGCGCCCTCTACGGCGACCGCACGGGCCCCCCACCGGGCCCGGTAGCGTCCGTCGCCCAGGACGGCCCGCCGCCCGAGCGGGCCGGAGCGCTCTCGCCCGTCAACGGCAACGGCGCCGAGGTCGTTCTCGCCGCTGGGATCTACGAGGGCGATCTCCTCATCCGCGGCAACGGCAACCGCATCACCGGTGCGGGCTACGATCGGACCATCATCGAAGGCGCCCTGCGCATCGTCGGCGACGCCAACGTCGTCGGCCTCCTCCGCGTCCGCGGCGAGTCCGGCGTCGTCGGCGACGAAAACGACGTCCGAGCCGTCGCCTTCGACGCCGGCGTCGAGCTCGTCGGCGAAGGGAACCTCTCGCGCTAGGGGCGCCCGACGGTTCGGGAGGTTTGGAATGACACCGGCCGTGATCGTGGTCGACATGTTGTGCGACAACATTCACGGGGCACACGCGGGCCCCGCACGCGACGCCGCCCTCGCCGTCGTCCCCGCCATCAACCGTATCCTCGACGCCGCCCACGAACGCCGCTGGCCCGTGATCTTCGCCTGCGACAGCTTCCTCCCCGACGACTTCATCTTCCACGGCAGGATGAAGCCCCACGCCCTGCGCGGCACCCCCGGCGCCGACCCCATCCCGGAGCTGCATCGCGCGCCGGACGACACCGTCCTGCCCAAGCGTCGTTTCTCCGCCTTCTTCAAGACCGACCTCGGCCAGACGCTCCGTCTCCTCGCCGTTGACACGGTGCTCGTCGCCGGCATCTCCACCCACTTCTGCGTCCTGGCCACCGCGCTCGATGCCGTGGCCAACGACTTCCAGACCGTTCTTGTGGAAGATGCCTGTGCCGCCGCAAGGCCCGAGTGGCACGCCGCGACCCTCGCGACGTACCGGAACAACGTCCTCCGTCCCCTTCTCCGCGTGCAACCCGTCGCCACCGTCCTGGAAGACGCAGGCCCGTTCTCCCCGCCGACGTGAGTCGTTCTGGCTCCTCCCCGTTTTCCCCCGCAACACCCGCCCTCTCCCGCGCGATGCAAGACCCACGATGTGGGTCGACGCGACCGGAACTCGGAACCGGGAGCGGAGAGCGGGAGCAGGGAACCGGATCCGGGAATCCGGAATGGGACAGGAGACCTGGACAATGGGAACAAGGAACAAGGAACTAGGAACAAGGGACACGGAACACGGAAGGCGGGACGGAGAACAAGAACTGGCTGGGGACACGGAACACCGAAGGCAGGACGGAGAACAAGAATTGGCTGGGGACACGGAACACCGAAGGCGGCACGGGGAACAGGAACAGCTGGTGCGTCCTCGCAAAGGCCAAGACATCGCCGACCGACTGCTGGACTCGATTGCCGGAGTGAAACAGCTCCTCCCCGATCTGCAACGCGACGCGGCATCGAGACATCTCGCGGACCAGCTCTGGCGAGCCGCTAGCAGCGGCGGCGCGAACTACGAAGAGGCGCGCGGCGCCGAAAGCCGTGCCGACTTCGTGCACAAGATCCGGGTCGCCACCAAGGAACTGCGGGAGGCGCACTACTGGATGCAGGTCGCGCGCCGCTCCAACTGCGTCGGCCCCGACGCCGACCCCCTGATCGACGAGTTCAACCAACTCATCGCGATCCTCGTCGCCTCCGCCCGCACCGCTCGATCCCGCGGCTCCTGACTCCCCCCACACCCGTTCCCCATTCCCATTCCCCCCTTCCGTGTCCCGTGTTCCTAGTTCCTAGTCCCTTGTTCCTTGTTCCTTGTTCCCATCCTTCCTTCCCCCTTCCCCCATTCCCCCATTCCCCTTCCCCCTTCCCCCTTCCCCATTCTCGCTCTACGATCCCCCCATGCGCTCTCCTCTCTCGTTCCTCGCCCCGCTTCTCCTCTCCGCCTGCACCGGCACCAGCCCCGATCCCCCCGCGGCTGACGCCGACACCGAAGCCTCCCCGGACTCTTCCGCCGACTCCCCTCCCCCCGATACCTCCCCCCCCGACTGCACCGTCGCCCCCGACCCCCTCGACCCTCCAGTCCCTCCTCTCCCTCCCGCCTCGACCGACTACCTCGTGATCTCCGCCGACCCCCTCCTCCCCGTCGCCGAGGATCTCGCCGCCTGGCGCCGCACCCGCGGCCACACCGTTGAAGTTCTCCCCATGTCCACCGTCGCTCGCCTGACCGACGGAACCCCCGATCTCGCGCATTACCCCGACCGCATCCGCGCCGCCGTCGCCGCCAGACGCGACGCGCTCGATCCCGCTCTTCCCCTCCTCGTTCTCCTCTTCGGCGACGCCGACGAATCCTGGGACGGCGATTCCGATGTGGTGCCCAGCGCCACCTGGCTCGACCCCGGCCACTGGGTCGACGAAATCACCAGCGACAACCTCTACGCCGACCTCGACGGCGACAACCTCCCCGACGCCGCCGTCGGCCGCGTTCCCGTCCGCACGGTCGATGAGGCCCGCCGGTATCTCGAAGCGGTGCAGGACTACGACACCCGCTACGAGCCCGGCCCCTGGAACCGCACCATCCACGTCTTCGCCAGCGAGGGCGGCTTCGGCGACCTCCTGGACGACATCCTCCTCGACGTCGGCATGCGCGTCATCGGCGAAGTGCCCCCCGAATGGTCGGTCACCTTCACCTATGCCGCCCGCAGTTCGCCTTATACCTATCCTCCCACCTCGTTCAGCGACCGGATCTATCGGTACCTGAACGACGGCGGCTTCCTCATGGCCTACATCGGCCACGGGTCGCCATCAGGCTTCACCGACGCCGACTGGGACGGCGGCCCCTCCGGCCCCATCTTCGACACCAGCCGCCTCGCCGAGATCGACATCGAGCACCGCCCGCCTCTCCTCGTCTTCATCGCCTGCTCCACCGGATCCTTCGACACCGACGATTCGATCAGCGAGCGCATCCTGCGTCAGCCCGGATCGTCCCCGGCGATTCTCTCCTCGACTGAGACCTCCCACCCCTACTCCAACACGATCTTCGTGCGCGAAATCGAGCGCGTCGCCATGTTCGAGCGCCCCCGCACGCTGGGCGACCTCTTCCTCCGCGCGAAACGCGCAATGGTCGAACGCGACGACGACCTGCGGGACTTCATGGACAACCTCGCAGCCCTCCAGCTCACGCCCGAGGAGCTCGCGAACCTGCCCGCCGCGCACCTGCACATGTACACGCTGCTCGGCGACCCGGGCCTCGAGCTGCCGTTCCCCCGCGGAACGGTCGACGTGACCGTCCAGGACGACCGGCTCCCGCCCGGGGACGTCGTGCGCTTCTGCGCCCAGGTCCACGGCCCGCCCGCCGGCACCGCGCACGTCACGTTCGAGATCGAGCGCACCGAGCTGGCCCGCCCCTCTCAGCCCTGGTCCCTCGACGACGCGGGCTGGGAGGAAACGGTGGTGGCCAACCACGAGTCCGCCAACGACAAGGCCGTGTGGTCGGCGGACGTGCCCTACGAGGGCGGCGGCTTCGGCCTCTCGTTCGTGATCCCGCCCGAGACCCGCCGCTACGACCACCACCTCGTCGTCTACGCCGAGGACGGCGCCGTTGACGCGCTCGGCCAGGCCCTCGTCCGGGTACGCCTCGAGTAGCCGTCTTCCCCCTTTGCGTTCTTTGCGTTCCTTTGCGTCCTTTGCGCGAAATTCCTCGCGCCCTATTGCTTCAGCCTTCGCTCTTCTTCCGCCGGGCGCGCGCGCACGCGGATCAGGACGAGGTCGCGGTCGGCGCGGTGAATCGTCTGCGAGACGTTCTCGCGAGGCTTGCGCACCGCCCACCCGATCGCGAACCCGACCGGGGGACAGCCCGCCGTCGGCTCCTTGAGCCGCTGCACGATGTGCACCGTCGCCGTGGCCGCGTTGTCGGACAGGACGATCATGAACTCGTCGCCCCCGGTGCGGAAGACCGAGTCGGCCGAACGGACGTGGCGGTCGAGGAACCGGGCGGCCTGGACCAGCGCCGCGTCGCCGGCCTGGTGGCCGTGCTGCTCGTTGTAGGCGCTGAAGCCGTTCAGGTCGACCAGCACGATGCCCCAGTCGGTGTCCTCGCGCTCCAGCCGCGCCTCCAGCTCGGCCAGGTACCGCCGGTTGTAGCAGCCGGTGAGCGGGTCGCGGATCGTCAGCTCGTGCAGCCGGCTCTCCATCTCCTTCCGTCGCGTGATGTCGATCAGGATGCCGTGGAACAGCGTCTCCCCGTTCGCAGGGTCGCGGACCGCGTAGCAGGAATCGAGCACCGTCAGGATGTCGCCGTTGATCCGCCGGACCTGCAGCTCGAAGTCGCGCACCACGAACTGCTTCTCCAGCAGCGCCAGCTCCTCCTCCCGCCGCACGTTGTCCACCACCAGCTCCCGCACGCTGCGACCCTTGGCCTGCTCGAACGACTCGAAGCCGAAGAGATCCAGGAAGGCGGGGTTCGCATCCAGGATGTCCCCCTGCGGGTCCGTGACGTAGATCCCCTCGCGCACGTTGCGCACCAGCTCGCGCGCCGTCTCGGGATCGCTCAGGCTGCGGAATCGCGGCATCGACCACAACCTCCCATCGCCCACGGACCCGCCCCACCCGGCGCTGCCCCGCGAGCCCGCCGATCCTAACCCCCCGAAGCCCCGATTGCCAGCACCCCCCCCGCTCCCGCCTTCGCCTCCGGCTTCGGCGGGCAGGCTTCCCGCTCCCCTCCCTGACCGAAAACTGAAAACTGAAAACCGAAAACCGAAAACTGAAAACCGAAAACTCCCCCCCCACCTTCCCCCCCCATGCTACCGTCCGCGGCATGGAACACGAGCACGACGCGTACCGGCACCTGCAACGGCGGCTCGATCGCATGCCGATCGGAGCGCCCGAACACCGCGCCCTGTTCGACATCCTGCGCGAGCTGTACTCCACCGAAGAGGCGTACCTCGCCGCCTCCATGCCCTTCCAGCCCTCCAGCACCCGCACCGTCGCGCGTCGGGCCGGAGTCTCCGAGACCCGGGCCAAGGAGCTGCTCGAGGCGATGCTCCCCAGGGGCCTGGTGATCGACTTCCCTCGCCCCGACGGCCGCACGGCGTGGTTCCTCAACCCCGCCGTGATCGGCTTCTTCGAGTTCACCATGATGAGGGTCCGCGACGACGTCGACCAGAAACGCGTCGCCACCCTCATGTGGGAGTACCTGCGGCAGGACCCCGACCACGCCTTCGTCCACATGCTCGGCGAGGGCCCGACGTACATCGCACGGCCGCTCGTCCACGAGGACGCCGTCTCGCCCTCGACCTTCTCCGAAATCCTCGACTGGGAGCGCGCGACCGAGATCGTCGCCACCGCCGGCACCTGGTCCGAAGGCATCTGCCACTGCCGCCACGTCAAGCAGCAGCTCGGTCAGCGCTGCCACTACCCCCTGGACCACTGCCTCTCCTTCGGCATGGGCGCCGACTACCTCGCCCGCGCCGGCATCGCCAAGCGCATCGACAAGGGACGCGCCCTCGAGGTGCTGACCCACGCCCGCGAGCACGATTGCGTGCAGATGGTCGACAACGTCATGCGCCGCCCGACCTTCATCTGCAACTGCTGCTCCTGCTGCTGCGAGATGCTCGACGGCTTCCGCGTCCTGGGCGCCGCCCGCCAACCCGTCACCTCCAACCACCTCGCCGTCATCGCCGACCCCGCCTGCAACGGCTGCGGCCTGTGCGCCAAGAAGTGCCCCGTCGGCGCCATCGAAATGCGCCCCGCCCAGCGCGTGCCCGGCGGGCCGAAGCGCAAGGCCGCGGCACGCGTCGACGAGCGCCTCTGCCTGGGCTGCGGCGTCTGCCGGCGCCACTGCAAGCTCGGCGCGCTCGAGCTGCGCCGCGTCCCGACGAAGATGCACACCCCCGAAACCCAGATGGAGAAGATGCTGCTCCAGGCCGTCGAGCGCGGGAAGCTGGCCGACCTCCTCTTCGACGACCGCTCCCGCCTCTCCCACCGCGTCCTCTCCGGCGTCC
The DNA here is from genome assembly GCA_016218815.1 of Deltaproteobacteria bacterium. Taxonomy (GTDB): domain Bacteria; phylum Myxococcota_A; class Polyangia; order DRWM01; family JAAZOP01; genus JAAZOP01. The sequence continues at coordinate 80,128 of JACRCX010000025.1, read as the reverse complement.
TGGGCACGATCCTCGAGCTGCCGCCCGCCAAACAGCTCCTCGCGAAGCAGCAGCTCCGCTCCCGCTTCGTCGAGATGCTCGTCTCCGGCTGGAAGCGTTCCAGCGCCGGCTGGACCGCCAAGCTCTAGTTCTCGGTCTTCGGTTCTCGGTCCTCAGCCGGAAGGCGAGCCGCCCCCCTCTGCGTCTCTGCGTCTCTGCGCGAGAATTCCCCCCGTCCCGCCCCGCCGCCCGTTACCCCGCCTTCCCGCTCACCTTCTCCGGGTCCTCCACCGCGTCCCGCACCAGCCGCAGCGATGCCGCGCAGTACAGGCCATCGTTGATCCGCTCGTCGAACGTCCAGCGCACCTGCACCCCTTCGCGCACGACGGGCTGCCCGTCCGCGCCGACGAAGATCCGCGGCCCGGCCACGCCCAGCACCCCGAAGACGGACACCGTGCCGTACTCGTACAGGTGGTGGAACGTGTCGTCGATCCCCACCGACCCCAGGTTCGCCGCGAACACGCTCGCGTACATCGGGTCGTTCTTGAGCATGAAGTGCGGCATCAGGTTGTGCCGGTCCAGGAACCGCATCAACGCCAGCGCCGCGTGCAGCATCCACCCCGGCATCCGCGTCACCAGCTTCACTTCCTTGTCGACCGGCCGCGGCTTGTCCCCTCGCCCCTCCCGGATCCCCACCGTCAGCCGCTGCACGCACTCCTCGAACTTCTCGCCCTTGGGAAACTCCTTCTTGATCGTCACCAGCGGCGCGTCGTCCCGGAATCCCTTCTTCGCGGCGAAGGAGAGGAACACCCCCTTGCGTTCGTAGATCCGCCCGTTGGACACGAAGCGGTTCAAGCCCGGCCGCTCGTGCAGCGCCCGCGCGCAGCCCCACAGGAAGAGGTGGAACAGCGTCGCCTTCGGACCGTCCGGACGCGCCTCGTTGAACGCCTTGAGCCACGGCGTCGTGCGTGTCAGGTCCAGCACGTTCTCGTGGTACACGACGCTCTCGTTCCGCGTCGGCATGAGGTACGGCATGATGCGCCGCACCGGCGGCACGTTCCTCAGCACCACCCCGTCGGATCGTCGGAACAACGGCATGTCCAAGCGTGAGGGCAGCCGCCGCGCGATGTCAAGGTCGCCGCGCGCTACCCCCGCGCGCTACCCCGCGCGCTACCACCTCCGCGCGGCAACCTCGCCCCACGGCGCGATCTCCATGTCTGTCCGTCGCTGCGCCTCGTCGCCACGGTACACCAGCCGCAGGTCCGGAACAGCCAGGCCGCTGTGGATGTGCTACGATGCGCGGGTGGATCGGTTCGAACCGTATCTCGAAGGTTGGCGCAAGCGCTGGGCGGCCGAGCGGGAGGCGGATGCGGACGCCGGCCGCCGGGCGCGCGCCGTGGCCGAGCGGCTGGCCGTCGTCCTGCGCGACCGGTTCGCTGCTCGGCGGGTGATCCTCACGGGCTCGCTGGCTCGCGGCGGGTTCGGGGAGAATTCCGACATCGACCTGGCGGTAGAGGGAGTCCGCGACGACCAGTTCTTCCGCGCCGGAGCGGAACTGGAGCGCGCGGCGGACGGCTTCGCCGTCGATCTCGTGCCGCTGGAATCGGCTGCACCGGAATACCGCACGGCGGCGGAGGAAGAGGGAGTGGTGCTGCATGACGGACTCGCCCGGTAGGCCGGCGGACCGGTTCGCGCGGCTGGCGGCGATGGTCCGGCTGGAGGTTGCGCGCACGGCGCGGGTCGTCGCGGAGGCGGAGCAGGCGCGCGCGGACTTCGCCGACCGCGAGCCGCCGCTGCGGGAGCTGCGAGGCATCGGCGACATCCTCCACGACTTCTACACGGGCATCGAGCACGTGTTCGAGCGGATCGCGCCCGAACTGAACGGCGGCGTCCCCGCCGGGCCGGCGTGGCATCGCCGCCTCCTGGAGACGATGACCTTGGACCTGCCCGGGATCCGCCCGCCGCTCCTGCCGGTCGCGACCGCGCGTGCGCTGGAGGACTTCCTGCGGTTTCGCCACCTGTTCCGCAACGTCTACGGCTTCGAGCTGGAATGGCCGAAACTCCGCGCGCTGCTCGACCGCCTGCCCACGGCCTGGGGCGAGGTCGACGCCGCGCTGCGGCGGTTCCTCGAGTTCCTCGACGCCGGAGCCCGAACGCCGGGCTGACCGGACGCTGCCCGCCGGAGAAGGAGTCGGAACTACGGCATGCCCAAGCGTGAGGGCGACGGATGCAGGATGTCGAGGCGCCCGCGCTACCACTTCCGCGCGGCAACCTCGCCCCACGGAATGATCTCCGCGTCCGTCCGTCGCTGCGCCTCGTCGCCGCCGTACACCAGCCGCAGGTCCGGAGCGGCCACGCCGCGCCGGCGAAGCAGTTCCGAAAGCCGTCGCAGCGGTTCCAGGAAGTCCGGCGCCACCGTCGCCCCGGACTTGATCTCGACAAGCGTCGCGCCTCCGGCCTCCTCGAGGAGCAGGTCGACTTCCAACCCCCGCGACTCCCGGAAGTGGAAGAGTCGCGGCTCGCGGCCCGCGTGCACCCGTGCCTTGTAGACCTCGGACACGACCCAACTCTCGAAGATCGCCCCACGCAACGGATGATGCGCAAGCTGCGCGGGCTCGCGAATCCCAAGCAGGTGGCACAGGAGCCCCGAATCCAGGAAGTGGAGCTTCGGCGCCTTGACGAGCTGCTTGTTCAGGTTCGCGTGCCAGGCCGGCAGCCGAAAGCAGAGGAAGCTGGTCTCCAGGACCGAAAGCCACGCCCGCGCCGTGTTGTGCGCGATTCCGGCGTCGGCGCCGAGGGCCGCGAGATTCAGCTCCTGTCCGCTGCGGCCCGCGCAGAGCCGCAGGAAGGTCGTGAACGACTGGAGGTCTCCGACGTTGAGCACCTGCCGCACGTCCCGCTGGACATACGTCGTCACGTAGTCCGACAGCCAGCGCTCCGCCGGAATACCTCGATCGTGGATGCGCGGATACCCGCCCATGAACAACGTCGTGAACAAGTCCGCAGGCGGCGACGGGAAGCGTCGGACCTCGTCAATGCTCAGCGGCAGCAAGTGCAGGACCCCAGTGCGTCCCGCAAGCGACTGCGAGATCGCATCGGAGAGCCCGAAGTGCTGCGAGCCCGTCAGCAGGAACCGCCCCGGCTCCGGCCGCGCGTCCACCTCGACCTGCAGGTACCCGAGAAGGTCGGGCGCGTTCTGCACCTCGTCGAGCACTGCCCCCTGCGGATACTCCGCAAGGAAGCCGCGAGGGTCGCTGCGGGCGTAGTCCCGCACGTCCAGCGGCTCGAGCGACACGTACGGCCGGTCCGGAAGCACCGCACGGCAGAGCGTCGTCTTCCCCGACTGCCGCGGTCCCGTCACCGTCACCACGGGGTAGTGCCGGAGGAGATCCCGTAATACCGACACCAGTTTACGCTCGATCACGGGCCCAGGCTAATCGCGTATCCATGGATTGTCAATCGTATTGCCGATCCATGCAGTCCGCCGGAATCTCGGTGACGAACGTGGCTCTGGCGCCGGCCCCGCCCTCGATCGACCCCCGATGCTCGCCACTTGGTCCGGCCGGAGAGCCCAGGATGTCATGCCGAACGAGGGCCGGCCGCACAGCTCCTGCGGAACCTCAGATCCAACGGAACTCCGAGCCGTCCCACAGCAGCACGAAGGGTCTCTTGCAGCCCGTCACGGGGTCGGGCCGCCCCTCCGCCATCACGAAGACCTCGTTGGCGGAGGTCCCTCGAACCCGCCAGATCTTCACGCCGTCGTTCTCGCAGACCGCGCGGTTGCTCGGCGGCCAGTGCGCGATGACCTCGAACGCCCCGTCGTAACGCACGATCGCATCACCGGATCCGGAGACGGCCCCGACGGGGTCGACACCCGCGTGCTCGGGATCAAGATCGCCCGCGGAGATGTAGAGAACCCCGTCGCTGCCCCACAACCCCAGCGCCGCATGGACGGCGGAGTCGCAAAGGTTCCCCGTCGCCGCGACGTTGGGCCAAGCCACGCTGGCCCAGGTCGTCCCGTCGAAATGGAATAGCTCGCCGCTCGTGTCGCCCGCCCAGACATCGTCGCCGTCGAATCCCCACAAGCTCACCACGTCGTTCGTCGTGCCGATGTCGTGGATGTACCAACCGGTGCCCTCGCGGGACACCACCAGACCCCCTCCGCCCGCCATGAACAGGTCGTCGTCGTCGGCCCAGAGCAGCGGGAGCGGGCGGACGACCGGGATGGGGCCCTCGACCATCTCGCTCCACCCCTCGCCGTCGAATCGCAACACCGGCACGGCGTCTGGAGCGGGCACCGTGGCGTACGCCAGGGTGTCGCTCACGACGAACGCATTGGTGACGGGCGGCACGTCGCATTCCACGAGCTGCCTGAGCCCCTCGGGGCTGATGGCCGCGAGCGTGCCCACCGTTGAGCTCGTGTCGACCGTCGTCCCTGCCGCGATCAATGCCTCGCCAATCGTCCCGGCCAGGTACCTCGGTGTGTAGCACGGACTGTCGCCCGAGAAGTACCCCGTCCAACCGTCACCGCCGTTCACCCTGACTTCCAGGCTGCGGGCTATCTCATGTCGCGTGAACCGCACGGCGTACAGCGCGTATAGGCCGTCACTCCCCGGCCACAGGTCGAAAGCGTAGTTCTGCCACTGGCAGTCTTCCGCAACCCGAGGAGGCGGAGCCCACGGCTCGCTCGAGTCGCGCCACCCGGTCCCGGCATCGGGAACCGGCGGACCAAGGTCGACCTCCGCCGTCTCCCCCTCGAACTCTCCGTCCCCCGTCAGATTCGTATTGCCGCCGCACCCAGCGCTCGCAACCATCGCAAGGACCATCACGGCCGCGAAGCGCGGCTCCATCGCGCCGCGTCGATAGGCTCGCGATCGCCCGGACCCTTCCTGATGCCGCGCTGCCATCCACCAACTCCCACGGGCGCCCGTCATCCCGGCGCCCAACAGGGCGAACGCCACCGCTCGCCCCGTCCTTCACGAACGATCGATACAGCCACGATCAGTACGTGTCCAGGTAGAAGCACCCTTCCTGGTACGACATCGCGCTGCAGTTGCTGCTGCAACTGGCGGAATCGTCGCAGACGTACATGGAGATCCGGAACTTGATTGCGCTGGTGGGTGATCCGTAGATGGGAATGACCATGTCGGGCATCTGACACCCTCCGGAATCCGCGTCCGTGCTTCCGCAGTCGCCGATCCCGTAGTCCGCAAGATCCCGGTACGCGTTCTGGTCCCCTGCCCAAACATCGAAGCCACAGCAGTTCCACGACTCCGACCAGTAGTTGTCGTACCCGCCGGAGCAGTTCGTGTCGCCTTGGTAGTCCCATGCCTCGATCTTCCACTTGATGCTGGTGTCGGTGCTTGATGAGGTTACGAGGGCCAGCGCCTCTCCGAAGTAGATGTACAGGCTGCTGTATCTGGCAATGGAGCCGACGTTCGTGGCCCAACCGCACTCGCCGTCCTCGTAGTAGCTGTCCGGGTACAGGTACCGTGTACCACCCTGCCGTCCGCCCCACATGTCCCCGACGTTGAGCGACAGCTTCTGCTTGCAGCTGTTGTACTCCGCCCAGCAGGCGACCTTGGTGGCGTCGGTGTGCGTTCCGCCAACGGACAGGATCCCATCTCCGCTACCCGTTCCGGAGCACATTCCCTCCTCGGGCGCGTAGTATGCACCCGCGGTGCTGTCGGCACTATCGAGCGACTGCGCCATCGCAGCCGCCGCGAACGCCGCGGTGCCGAGCATGATGATGACCACGTTCTTCCTCGGTCCCGGTCGCTTCTCCATCTCGGTCCTCCCGACGGGCCATCGCCCGCCTTGCCGTCAAAGTCGTCGCCTGCCGCGATCCGGCTGCGGGGGCCTCCACTTCCTTGGGGCCCACCAGAAACTCCGTGCCTCACGGCAGGGCGGCGGGAGGTCCCCGCACGTTGCACTTCGCTGGCCGAGGCCCACCCATCGCCGTTCCTCTCGGCCGGTTTCGCTTCGCCCGGGTCGCCGACAGCGACCAGGGCCCGGCGGACCTTCAGCACCACGACGAAACCGACCCTACATCTACGTTAGGGACACGCCGCGGCCGTTTCTTACCCTCGATCGGGCCGAATTCGACCCCCCCCCCCCCCGAGAATTCGCGCAGCTGGTTCCAGCATGCGCCAAGGTCCACTTCGCCCATCGTCAGCCCCAGTAGCCACCTCATCGGACAGCCGTCGGGCGGGCCGTCCACCGCTCCGGCGGCTACCGGACCACGACACGCGCCGCAGGCGGGCAGCCAACGCGGGCCGCTCTCCGACTCGATGGTCTGACGCGCCTGCACCTCGCCCTTGTACGCAAGCTGGTGCACCGCGTTGGGCTTGCAGTTCAGGAGGACCGCCACCGCTTCGGCGCCCATCGCGAACACCCGCACCGCAAGCAACGCGAAGCCGCGCCGCCCGGACAAACCGAGCACGGCCCGCACGCCCGCGCACAGCTCCTCCCACCCGACCAGTTCGCCCTCCGGCGACTCCTCCGCCGCCGCGATCGCCGTCTCCTCCCCGCCCCCCACGACCTCCGCCGACCCCCCACGCGCCCTCCGGATCTGCTGACGTCGCGCGATCGAGTAGACCCAGGACGCGAAGCTGCTCTCGCCGCGGAAACCGCCCACCTTCAGCACCGCCCGGGCCGCCACCTCGTGCGCCGCATCAGGAAGCTCGCACCCCCGCAGCCCCGACCCGCGCGCGCGAACCATCGGATCTGCCCCAACGCCTTGGCGTAGAGTTGCTGCTGCGCGACGGACCGGCCGGCGCTCGCCGCATCGATCGTCGAGCCCTCCCCCCGGCTCGTGGTCGGGCGCCGCAGGATCGGGCCCCGGTGGCGACTCGCCGTCCCCTATGCGGGAGAACCAGCCGCAATCGTCCCCGTTCAGACGATTGCGGTCATCGCATTCCTCGCCAGGGTCCTACACCCCGTCCCCGCACCCCGTCCCCCGCGAGTGCACGATCCCGGCGACCGGGTCACCGCTGCCAAGGACGGAACTCTGGTGCGCGCCGTCGCCGGAATGGCTGACCGCTGTCTCGCGCCGGGAACGACCCGGAAGGGCGTCGATCAATCCACATCGATTCCCATCTGCGCGCGCGATTGCTCGCCGGACACCGTGACCGGGGACACCGCGCTCAACCCATCCGCACTCCCGAGGAACACCACCGCGCTTCCGCCCAGGTACCACACCGAACTGTCGTTAGGTGCCCCAACCACCACGTCCGCGTATCCGTCCCCGTCGACATCCCCGGCGCCTGCCACCGCCTGGCCGAAGCCATCGGCGCCTTCGAGCACGACCGCGGGAGGTTCCGCCCATCCACCTGGATCCCCGAGGTACAGGTAGGCCCGGCTGCGTTCGGGCGTTCCCACCACGAGATCATCCAGGCCATCCCCGTCCACATCACCCGCATCGGAAGCCGTCAGGTGGTCCTCGAACCACGGCGTGCCCCGAGCGTCGCGGAGCACCGACGTCGGTACCCGCGGGACTCCGCTCCCGTCCGCCGCGTACACGGCGACCGCACAGCCTGCACCCCCTCCGGCTGTCTCGCATACGCCGGCCGCAATTCCGCCGAACGCATCGCCGTCCGCATCTCCAATCCCCGCCACGAATCCGGTGAACAACCACCCGGGAAGACCGGGCCAGGGAAGTGTCATGCTTGGGCCGGCCGGCGCGCCGGATCGATCGCCGTCATACAGCCACACCATCGGCGTTGCCCCACCCGCGGAGCCGCTGGCAACCAGGATCTCCGCAAGTCCGTCGCCGTTCAGGTCGTCGACCAGGGATACGCCGATTCCGAAGTCCCGCGCGGCCGACGGACCCGCAAGGGAAGTGGCCCCGGCGACGTCCAGGCCTGTCGGCGAGCCCAAGAAGACGAACACCGATCCTTGGTCCGCCGCAGACCTGTCCAGGTAGGGCGCCGAAACGAGGGCATCGGCCAAGCCGTCACCGTTGAGGTCCCTGCCCGACGCGATTCGCCCCCCGAACCACGCGGAGGCATCCGGGGTGGGCAGGTCGATCGTCACGCTCCATCCTGCGTCCAACCCCGACGCCGATCCCGCGAACACGAAGCTCCTCCCGCCCAACCCCTGCTCGGGGGCGCCCACCAGCAACTCGGCGAACCCGTCGCCGTCCACATCCCCATCCGCCACCGCACTCCCGAACCGCCCCCACTCGTCCGGAACCGGATTCGGGATCTCCAACCCGCCGTCCGCGACAATCCCTGCGGGTCCTCCCGGAAACACGAACACGCTCCCGGCCTCGAACGACTCCACGATCTGCCCGCTGGCGCCCACGGCAACGTCCGAGTATCCGTCGCCGTTGAAGTCGGCCTTGACGCGGCCGACCTCCACGAATCGAACACCAGACCAACTCGAACAGGACGATCCCCGGCAGGCGCGTGTCCGCCAGAAGTAGCGGCGCCCGACCGGCGCCGATCGGTTCACCGCGAGATCGGCATCCGGTCGCCAACGTTGATCCGCCAACCCGGCGCGATCAGCTGCCGGCGACGGGAACTCGCAAGCCGCAAGAGCCGTCGCGGCACAATCGTCGTCCACCTGGACCTGGAACTCCGGCGCCGCACAGCCATCTGTCGCCCAACTCCAGCGGAACTCCGGGCGCAGCGTCGAAAATGACGAAGGAGCATGCGGGCTTCCCATGAAGTACCCGTTGGGCGGCCACCGCGCGGTCGGCGCTGGCGGAACGACAGCCGCCGGGTCCCCGACGCATCGTCCGGCGCCGTCGCACGCATCCAGCGACGTGCACGCATCGCCATCGTCGCAAGGAGTGTGCACCGGTTGGAACTCGTCCGCGGCGCAGTCGAGTCCGACCCCGTCGCATGCCTCGGCAAGGTCGCAGCTTCCGACGGCCGGTCGGCACGCGCTCCCGGCTGGCAGCACGAGGCAGGCGTCGCGCAGTTCGTCGCACCGACTGCACTCCCCCGCAGGACAGGCCGGCGTCCCCCCGCGACACGCGCCGGACCCATCGCAAGCGTCGTCTCCCCCGCTGCACCAGGCCCCGTCGTCGCATGGCGTGCCTTCCGGCCGCGGGCTCCACCCGAGGGGATCGATCGACGGTAGGCAAGCGAAGCAGGGGGTCGCAGGAGCGGAATCGCCGGTCGCCACGCACCCGCCTGCGATGGCACACCACCCGCTCCCGGGCCGGTGCGTGCAGCCCCGTCCGACAGACATCTCGACGCACTCATCGGTCGTGCACGCCAGTCCGTCATCGCAGTCGGAATCCCTGCGGCAGGAGAAGCGGCAATCCGGCTCGCAGCCGTCGCCGGACACCGCATTCGCGTCGTCGCACTCCTCGCCGTCCTGGCGTGTCCCGTCCCCGCAACTCCCGCCATCGCCCGCGCTGTCACCGTCCCGTCCCCCGTCCCCGTCACGATCCGAATCCCCCACTCCGTCGTCGGTCTCGAACAGACTGGAGTCCCCGTCAGGGTACGCATCCGCGTCGACCGGATCGCCGTCGGAGGCGTGCGAGCCGTAGCAACCCCCGAGAAGCAGACCGAGGATCCAGATCCCGCCCGAGGTGGATCGTGCCATTCCCTTCAGCCCGGCCGGGATACCCCGGGGAAGCCTGGGCCACCGCACCCTGCCACGGCCGCATAGGGAGCTCTCTCCGGAACCGTTTCGGCGTCGACAGCTTCTCGATCGCATCGCGACGATCCTACTCCCGACACACCAGAGGCGCTACCTTGCCCGCCGCCGGGGGCCTCCGATCGTCACGATCAGCGCAAACGCCAACAGGCCCGCACCGAAGCCAAGGCTTGCCAGATCCGTTGCCCCGGTCCTCGCCGAACCGCGGCGGTCGTGCTCGCCGCCGCGACCATCGTCCGCCCGTTCGATGGCCTCCCGAAGCGACTCAACCTCGCGGCGCAACTGCTGGTTCTCGGCATGCACCGCACGGATGGCGGCGAGCGCGACGCCATCCAGATCTATCGTGGCAATCGCCTTGTTCGACGTGCCAAGACCGAACGCGCGATGGAAGTCCTCGGCCATCGGGCCCATGTGCCGGACGGTTTCAGGCTCGGACTCACCTCGCCAAGTGTAGATGTCAACCCCACCAAGGCCTTCCAGCACCGCTTCGTCGTCCACGGCTTCGATGTCTTCCTTGGCATCCCGGGAGGAGATCCCCTGCCACGAGTTGGCGCCATTCGTCAAGAACACTCCGGACGTCCCCGCCGTGTTGGTGTACCAGTTTGTGCCAGCGACGAACCTGAGCCAAGCACTGTCGGCCACGGTACAGGTGAGGTCCGCGTTCGTCGAGTCGGCCAAGACGAAACAGCCGGCTTGGTTCGCCTTCGCGCGCCTCCCGGCCGCAAGGCTGTAGTTGCCCACGGCGGCGTTCTGGTAGCCCCCCGGCACGGCGCTGTAGCTGCCAGAAGCGGTGTTGTCGTACCCACCGCCGACAGCAGATGCTCCACCGGTAGCGTCGTTGTAGTAGCCGCCCGCGACGGCACCGTAGTTGCCGGATGCCACGTTGTAGTAGCCGCCCGCGACGGTCGACTGCGCCCCGCTGGACGAGTTCAGGTAGCCGCCGCCGACCGTGGCATACGACGCGGACGCGGCGTTCGAGTAACCGCCACCGATCGTGCACGACGACCAGGATGCCACGTTGCCATAGCCCCCGCCGACGGCCGAGTACTGCCCGGAGGCGTGGTTCTCGGCGCCGCCCGCGACGGTCGCGTAGGGGTGGTCCGCAACGGTGCCGGCGGCATCGCCGGCCAGGTTGTAGAAACCCCCGCCGATTACGCCGTAGTGATCGGTCACCGTGTTCGCACTGCCGAACGCGCCACCCCCACCCACGAACGCACCGTACACCCCACTCGTGACGCCGTTGGTCTGGTAGCCTCCGACGATATTCGGAGTACCGGTGCTCACGTAGTCGAGCGTGAACGCCGTCGCCGAGTTCACCTTCATCACGAAGTCGTACCCATTGGTCGAACCGATCCACTGGGCTCCCCCCAACGCGTTGCCGGACGTCGTCCAGTCGTTGGGATCGCTGGCCATCGCGCTCCTGCCAAAGGAGACTGCGAACAACAACACGAACACCGCGGTCCGCCATCTCGTCGTCATCGTGGCCACCCTTTCCGCCGACCGATCACGGTCGGCCTGCTCCCCCTCGGTTCCCCAGTCAGCACACCTCCACCTGCCGGCGCGCCGTTCATCGGCGGGAACGGATCAGCTGCGGATCTCGCTCCCCATCGGTCAGCCCGCCTGGGCCCACGCGACACCGCCACGACCCTACCCACACAACCGAACCGACCCTGCATCTACGTTAGGGACACGCCACGGCGGTTTCTTACCCTCGATCGGGCCGAATTCGACCCCCCCCCCCCCCCGAGAATTCGGAACTGGTTCCAGCACGCGGCGAGGTCCACTTCGTCCATGGTCAGCCCCGACAGCCACCTCATCGGACAGCCATCGGGCGGGCCGCCCGCCGCTCCGGCGGCTATCGGACCGCGACAGGCGCCGCACGCGGCCGGCCAGCGCGGGCCGCTCTCCGACTCGATGGTCTGACGCGCCTGCACCTCGCCCTTGTACCCAAGTTGGTGCACCGCGTTGGGCTTGCAGTTCAGCAGCACGGCCACCGGTTCGGCGCCCATCCCCAGCACCCGCACCGCAAGCAACGCGAAGCCGCGCCGCTCGGGCAAACCGAGCAAGGCCCGCACGCCCGCGCACAGCTCCTCCCACCCGACCAGTTCGCCCTCCGGCGACTCCTCCGCCGCCGCGATCGCCGTCTCCTCGGCGCCACCCACGACGTCCGGCCGCCGCGCGCGCGCCCTCCGGATCTGCTGATGTCGAGCGATCGAGTAGACCCAGGAAGCGAAGCTGCTCTCGGCGCGGAAACCGTCCAATTCCAGCAGCACCTGGGCCGCCGCCTCATGCGCCACCTCCGGAAGTTCGCACACCCGCAGCCCGAGGCTGCGCGCGAACCTCCGGATCTGCCCCAATGCCTCGGCGTAGAGTTGTTGCTGCGCGACGGACCGGCCGGCCCTCGCCGCATCGATCGTCGAGCCCGAGGGCTCGGGCACTCGCCCGTTACCCCGGCATGCCGGCTTCCCGAGTTCCCCCATCCTCCCCCTTCCCCGCTACCCTCCCGTCGCGTTGATTGGTCCAGCGGGACCCGTGGCTCGAATTCCCCCATCCGAACCACGGGCTTCAGCCCGTGGCTGCGAACTCCCCGCAGCCGCGCCCTGAAGGGCGCGGTTCGGTTGTGGAAGGCAGCCCCCCACCCCCGGCCTACACCGCTCCGCAACCGCCGGTATCTCCGCCACAAACCTCGCTCCCCCTCCCTCCCCCTCCTCCACTCGCAACGTCCCCCCATGCTCCCGCGCCGCCTGCATCGACACCGACAACCCGAGCCCCATCCCTCCGCCCTTCGTCGTGAAGAACGGCTCGAAGATCCGCTCGCGCATCTCCGCCTCCACCCCCGGCCCGTCATCCGTCACCGCCAGCCGAACCCCCGACGCATCGCCCGCCAGCACCACCCCCACCCGCGAACGCGACGCCTCGAACGCGTTGCGCAAGAGGTTCAACACCAGATGCCGGATCGCCCGGCGGTCGATCGAGAACCACAACGACTCGGGCACGTCCAGGTCGAGCCGCCGCTCGAGCGCCGCCGGCTGCTGCCGCGCCATCTCCGCCGTCCGCCGCACCAGCACCGCCACGTCCTCCGGACTCCGCCGGCACTCCGCATGAGCGCCCCCCGCCAAGTCCCGCACCGCCTCGATCACCTCCTGGATCCGGTCCGCCCCCACCCGCAGCCGCTCGACCGCCGCGCGGTCCGGCCGACCGCCGCCGAGCGCCAGCAGCTCGATCGTCCCCGTCACCATCGTCGTCAGGTTCCCCAGCTCGTGCGCGCTCTCCGCCGCGAACCGCCCCGCCAGCGCCATCCGTTCCGCCGCCAGCGCCCGCTCCACCGTCCGCTCCAGCTCCGCGTTCCGCACCGCCAGGTCCGCCGCCAGCTTCTCCCGCTCCCGCCGGAACTGCGTCTCCGCCACCACCTGTCGCACCACCAGCCGCAGCTCCTCGGGATGGTACGGCTTCATCATCCAGCGGTGCACGATGCCCCGGTTGATCGCGTCCAGGATGTCCGGCACCTCGGAGTACCCGGTGATGATCATCCGCGCCGCCTCCGGCCGCCGCACCTTCACCCGCTCGAGCAGCTCCACGCCGCTCAGGCCCGGCATCCGCAGGTCGGACACCACGACGTCCGGCGCCTCCCGCTCCAGGAGCGCCAGCGCCTCGCCACCCCCCCGCGCCGTGCGCACCCGGTTCCCCGGCTCCAGGAGCAGCGCCGTCACGCACAGGTTGTACTCCTCGTCCTCCACCAGCAGCACCAGCGGACGCCCCTCCGGCTCCTCCCTGGCCATGCTCCCCGTTTCGCCCATTTCCCTTCCCCTCCTCTTTGCGTCCTTTGCGTCCCTTTGCGTCCTTTGCGCGAACTCCGGATCGCCTTCACCCCGCGGCCTTCACACCGCCGGCAGCACCAGCCGGAACGCCGCCCCCCGCCCCGGCTCGGACCGGGCCTCGATCCGCCCCCCGTGCGCACGCGCGATCGAATCGCTGATCGACAGTCCCAGCCCCGTCCCCTGGCCCGGATCCCGCGTCGTGAAGAACGGCTCGAAGATATGCGGCAGCACCTCCGCCGCGATCCCCGGCCCGTCGTCCTCCACCCCGATCCACGCGTCGCCGTTCTCCCGCCCCCCGCGCACCCGCACCGTCCCCCCCGCCGCCGCCTGCAACGCGTTCGTCAGGAGATTCATCAACACCTGGTGGATCTCCCCCGCGTTCGCCACCACGATCAGCGGACCCGCCAGCTCCACCTCCACCCGCGCCTTCGACTCCCGCACCCGCGGCTCCAGGAGCGCCAGCGTAACCCGCACCCCCTCCGCCAGATCCGTCGGCCCCCGCGGCCGACCCCGCCCCGAGAACCGCCGCAGGCTCTCCACGATGTCCGCCACCCGCTCCCCACCCACCCGCGCCACCCCCGCCAGCTTCCGCACCTCCGCCAGCGCCTGCGCCGTCGGCTCCCCCCCCGCCAGCTTCTCCTCGATCGCGAATGTCGCCCCGCACAGGAAGTTCGCCGGGTTGTTCAGCTCGTGCGCCACCCCCGCCACGAGCTGCCCCAAGGACGCCATGCGCGCCTGCGCCACGAGCGAGGACTGCGCGTGGCGCAGGTTCCGCAGCGCCAGCTCCAGCTCGTCGTTGCGCCGCGCCAGGTCCCGCTCGAACGCCCGCAGCCGGATCAGGTTCGTGAGGCGCGTCAGCAGCTCGCGCGTCGAGAACGGCTTGAGCAGGTAGTCGTCCGCGCCCGCCTCCAGACCCCGCAACCGCGCCTCCGGCTCCGCCCGCGCCGTCACCAGCAGCACCGGCACCGCCCGGCTCCGCGCGTCCGCACGCAGCCGCCGCACCAGCTCGATCCCGTCGATGCCCGGCATCATCACGTCGGAGACCACCGCGTCGGGCGACGACTCGAGCGCCGCCGCCAGGCCCTTCAACCCGTCCGCCGCCGCGACGACGCGGAAACGCCCGGCGAGGGCGAACGAGAGGTACCGCCGCACGTCCGGGTCGTCCTCCACCACCAGCACCAGCGGCGCGTCGGGACCGGGTCCCTCCGGACCCGCTTCCACGTCCTCGGCCGGCCCCCCCGGCACCGCCGCCCCCACGTCGGCCACGTGCAGCGCCCGCACGTCCGCCAGCACCTCCTCCACCCGCACCAGCTCCTGGTCCGTCGCCCGCCGCTTGACCCCGACATCCACGTCCTTGGTCCGCCGGTCGGCGACGTCGTCCGTCACGTGCGCCGTCCCCTTGGGCAGCCAGACGGTGAAGGTCGAGCCCTTCCCGAGCTCGCTCTCCACGTCGATGTGCCCCGCGTGCAACGCCACGATCTCGCGCACCAGCGCCAGCCCGATCCCGGTCCCGCCGTGCCGCCGCGTGGCCGAGCCGTCCACCTGCGTGAAACGCTCGAAGATCCGCTCGCGCTGCTCCGGCGGGATCCCCTCCCCCGAATCCGCGACCGCGACGCGCACGAACCCCGTCGTCTCGTCGACCCGCACGCGTATCCGCCCGCCCCGCGGCGTGAACTTGATCGCGTTGCCCACGATGTTGAGCACGACCTTCTCGATCTGCTCCGGGTCGACCTGCACCGGCTCCACCGCCGATGGACTCTCCAGCTCCAGCGCGATCCCGTGCGCCTCCGCCGCCCCGCGCGCCGACGCCACCAGCGACCCCACCAGCTCGTCCACCCGCGCCGGCCGGAAGCGCAGCCTCATCTGCCCCGCCTCGAGCTTCGCCATGTCCAGCAGGTTGTTCACCTGCCGCAGCAGCCGGCGCGAGTTCTCGTAGGCCGCCCCCAAGAGCTCCCGCTGTCGCGCCCCCAGCGGGCCGACCACTCCGTCCAGCAGCGTGGTCACCGGCCCCAGGATCATCGTCAGCGGCGTCCGCAGCTCGTGCGACACGTTCGCGAACAGCTCGCTCTTCGCCTTGTCCAGCGCCTCCAGCCGCGACACCGACTGCTCCAGCGACCGGTTGGCCCGCGAAAGCTGCGACGTCCGCTCGTCGACCATCGCCTCCAGCCGCGTCCGGTACTCCGAGATCTCCCGGTACGCCCGCTCGAGCTGCCCGTACTGCTCCTGCAGCCTCTTGTTCGTCTCCTCCAGCTCGCTCATCGCCCGCGGGTACCAGTGCAGCCAGTTCCCCGCCACCGTCCGCACCCGGCGCAACACCCCCACCCCGGGAGCCAGACGCACGACGAAGGTCACCGCCAGCGGGTCGAGCGGCCGCTGCGTCACCGCCGCCCGCTCGTCCCCCACCAGGAGCGGAAGCTGCTCCAGGATCCCCTGCACGATGTCGAAGAAGCCCGGCACCGGCGCCAGCCCGGGCCGCAGCCGGTACGTCAGCTCCATCACGTCGCCCACGTCCCGCCGCTCGATCGTCAGGCAGCGGAACAGGAACGACGGAGTCGCTCGCTGCACGACCCGGTAGACCGAGCGCACGTCGAAGACCAGCGACGCCATGACGCGGACGAAGCCGAACGCCTCCAGGTCAATCGCCGACCGGCCGGCGTGCAGGAACAGGTCGGGCTCGTCGGGAAAACGCGCCCGGATCCTCCGCTCGAGCTCCGCGTACGTCCCCCAGTCGATCCACCCCCCCGTCGCCCGCAACTCCGCCTCGCCGTAGCGCAGACCCGCCAGCAGCTCTCCCAAAGGCGTCTTCCGCTGCCGCTCGACGTAGCCGAACAACAGCGACAGCGCCAACGTGTTGACCTCGCGCTCCATCCCGCTTCAACTCCCCGGCGGCGCCCCCGGCCCTCCCCCCCTCCACTTCGCCACCGCGTCCCGCACGCGTTCCTCGTCCCCGGGCCGCCGGCGGCGCCAGGCCCGCACGTTGCGCTCCATGACCGCCGTCCGCGCCGCCAGGATCTCGTCCTCCGCCGGTCCGCCGTCCACGTGCACCGTCACGCGCCCGTAGAAGTCGTACCACTCGTAGCGCGCGTCGACCGTGGCGTGCAAGCGCGCCGGGTCGTCCGCGAAGGCCGACCCCGGAAATGCCCGCGCCAGCTTCGCGTCCGCCCACAACAGGCCGTCCGTGTCCGCGTACAGGAGGTCGACCGCATCCACCAGCGCCCGCAGGCTGTCGGACGTCTCGCCGGGCAGCCCCAGCACCAGCGACGCGTAGCTGCTCATCCCGTGCGCCCGGATCCGCCGGACCGCGTCCCGCACCGCCCCCAGCGGGTCCGCCACCCGCTTGTCGGGCAGCCGGTCCAGCACCTCCGGCGAGACCGTCTCCACTCCCAGCGCCACGATCCGGACGCCCGCCCGCGCCATGCGCGCCAGCAGCCGGTCGTCCAGCCGGTCAATGCGCGTCTCCACCGCGAACGTCGCCCGCTCCGCACCGTGGGCCTCGATCGCGTCGCACAGCTCCTCCACCCGGTGCCGGTTCAGCGTGAAGGTCGAGTCCGTGAGATAGACCAGGTCGCAGCCGCGCCCCAACAGCTCCGCCACCTCCTCCGCCACCAGCCCGGCGTCGCGCTCCCGCACCTTCCGCCCCCAGAACGTCGTGTGGCAGCAGAAGTGGCACTCGTACGGACAGCCCCGCGACGTCTGCACGTGCGCCAGCACGCCGGCACGGCAGTACTCGTCCGCGCGCACCGCGTCGTAGTCCGGCCTCGCCCGCGTGAAGTCGACGTGCGGCCCCGCCGGCACCACCCGCAACCCGTCCGGACCCTGCGCCACCAGCCCCGGCACGTCGTCCGGCTCGCCCCGCCCCGTCAGCCAATCGACGCACCGCGGCAGCGACTCCTCACCCTCGAACCGCACCACCGCGTCGACCGCCGCCTCTCCCGCCAGCACCTCGGCCCGGAACGTCGCGTGCAAGCCGCCCAGCACCACCCGCACCCCGGGCAGCACCGCCTTCGCCAGCCGCGCCATCTTCAGCCCCGTCGCTTCCTCGACGGCGTGGTTGATCGTGATGCCGACCACGTCGGGCCGCTCGCGCTGCACCGCGTCCCCCAGCGCGACGAGCGGGTCCCGCCGCGCCGCCGCGTGCAGCGCCAGCGGCTCGTGCAGCACCTCGATCCCCCGCGCCCGCAGCCCCGGAGCCAGGAAGGCCGCCCCCAAGGGGATGCCGAAGAGCGCCAATTCCCCCCCCCGCACGTCGCGCCGCACGCCTCGCGCGCCGTCCGCCCTCCCCTCGACCACGGACTCCAACGCCAGCGCGTGGCGCACCCGGTGCTCGGCCCCCAACTCGTCCGCGGGCGGGCGCGGCGTCGTGCACGTCTCGACCAGAAGTACGCGCGGCATCCCTTTACTCCTCCCGGGGCACTGCCGCCCCGCACCCCACCCCGAGAATCTCGGCCAGCACTCCCCGCTCCAGCTTGCGGTTCGCGTTCCGCGGCAGCGCGGGCACCACCACGATCCGTGACGGCCGCGCCGCCGGCCCCAACCGGTCCGCCAGGCGCTGCCGCAACGACGCCAGCAGCACCGAGCCGTCCCCACCCCGCGGCACCACCGCCAGGACCACCGACCCGCCGACCTCGCACGCCGCCGCCTCCCGCACGTCCGGGTGCTCCTCCGCCTCCCGCTCCACCTGCCGCGCGTGCACGGCCCGGCCGGACGACCCGAGCGCCTCCGCCCGCCGCCCCATCAGGCGCACCGTCCCGTCCGGGTCCCGCACCGCCACGTCGCCCGTCAGGTGGAACCCGCCCCGCTTCGCCCGCGCCGTCGCCGCCTCGTCGCCGAAATAGCCCGGCGTGACGTTGGCCCCGCGCACCGCGATCTCACCCACCGCCCCCGGCGCCACCTCCTCCGTCCCCTCCGCGTCGACCAGCCGCACCTCGCAGGTCGGGACCGGACGGCCCAGCGACTCGCGCAGCCGCCGTCCCCGCGCGCCCGGAATCACGTGGTCCGCACGGCTCAGCGCCAGCGTCGGCGGGAAGGTCTCCGTCTGCCCGTACCCCTGCTCCAGCACCGGCCCGAAGAACGTAAGCGCCCGCTCGATCACGTTCGCCGACACCGGCGCGCCCCCGTAGAGCAGCGAGCGCAGCCGGCCTCCGTCGGCCCGCGACCGACGGCCCGCATCCACGAACGACTCCAGCATCGCGGAAGAAAGGAACAGCCGCGTACCTTCGCCCCGCCCCACGCGCTCCGCCGCCGCCGCGCAGTCGCCGTCGGAGAGAACCACCTGGCGCGCCCCCGCCGCCAGCGCCGGCAGGATCAGCTCGCTCGCCGTGTGCGACAACGCCGTGACGTGGAGCAGCACGTCGTCGCCCCCGGGCGCCCCGAACGCCGCCTCCAGCCCCCGCAGCCCCGCCGCCCAGTTGGCGTGCGTCACCACCACCCCCTTCGGCTCCCCTGTCGTCCCCGACGTCGGGAACACCGCCGCCACCGCGTCCGCCCCGGGATCGCCGGGCCGGCCCTTCGGCGCGCTCCTCGCCATGCGCTCCCAGTCGCCGCCGGCCTCGCCGACCGCGATCCGCTGCGGCGCGCCGGGCGCCGCGTCCAGCGCCACCCGCGCCACGGACGCCCCCTGGACGTCCGCAACCACCGCCGCCGGCAACGTCCGCCGCACGATCGCCCGGACCGTCGCCTCGGGAAGCTCCGGGTGCAGCGGCACCAGCCCCACCCCCGCCTGGAACGCCGCCAGCCACGCCTCGATCCACTCCACCCGGTTGCCCATGCTGACCGCGACCCGGCCCCCCAACCCCCCCGCCGCCTCGTGCAGCGCCCCCGCCAACGCGGGCACCCGGAGGGCCAGGTCCGCGAACGAAAGCGACCGCGTCCCGTCCTCCACCGCCGGCCCCGCCGGCGCCCGCGCCAGCCCCACCCGCATCAACGCGCACAACGGCGACGGCGAAGCGTGCCGCCCCAGCCCGCGCTCCGCCGCCCACACGGCCCAGGTCTCGTCGAAGATCATCCGTCGCTCCTCTCCGCCTCGTTCCCGATCCCGAAATGCTCGTCCAGATACGCCAGGTACGCGGGAAGCAGCGTCCGGTGCGCGATCCACCGCCGCACCACCGCGACCTCGCGGTAGCCGGCCGGCAACGCCTCGGCCGGCCACGCCGCCGGTACCAACGCGATCACCGATTCGGCCGTCCCCGCCCGCCGTCGCTCCACCTCCGCCAACAGCACGTGCAGCCAGTCGAACGGCCCCTCCGGCGACTCGACCGCCACCGGCAGCACCGCGTCCAAGAGGCCGAAGATGTTGATCCCCGGAGAAGCCCGATCCGCCGCCACCGCCCCCACCACGAAACCCCCGCGCAACGCCACCAGCACCTCGCGCGTCCGGCTGAGCCCGGCGGCACGGTATTCGGCGTCCAGCCCGCACAGCCCGGCGTCCAGCGGCGCCAGCCCCAGCGCCTCCGCCGCCAGCGCCGGCATGTCGCGCCGCACCGCCGCCTCGATCCCCGCCGCATCCCCCGGCTCGAACCCCCGCACCCCCACCCCCCCCGCCCCCTCCGGACTGAGAACCGAATACTGAGAACTGAGAACCCCTGTACCCTTCTCCCGCGCCTTCTCCACCAGCCGCAGCCGCTCCACGGAATAGCGCGCGTGATCCCCCGCCAGCGCGAAGAACTCATCGTACAGATACCCGCTCCACGCCTTCTCGTCGTTGAAGATCGCCAGCGTGAAACGCAGCCCCGGCGCCCGGCTGCACAGGTGGAACAGCGAACGGTAGATCTGCCCCGCAATCACCGGCCGCGGCACGTCGCGCTCCGGCGAACGCAAGTCCAGCGCGAGCTGGTGCAGGATGAAAGTCCCGGGGTAGGCCTGCGACTGGAAGACCGCACCCCGCAGCGCCGCCGAATCGTGCAGGAGCAGGCTGCCCCCCAGCCGCGGCGCCGTCGCCAACCGCCCCCAGGCCCGACGGAACGACTCCCCCAGCGGCTCCGTCCGCTCCCGCGGCTTCTCGTCCAGGTACCCCGTACGGTCCAACAGCTCCCACACCTGCGCCGGGTCCGCCGGACCCAACGGACGCACGTGCGGGTGCAGCGCCCGCAACACCGTCGCGTCCCAAGCCCCCGCCGGACTCGAGGAATCGATCCGCAGCCCGAAACGATGACCACCCGCCGGCACCGGCCGCGCCGACCGGATCGAGCCCGCCAGCAGCACCTCGTCCCCCTCCGGCAGCGCCAGGCGGACGCCGGATAACGCCGTCCCCGGCGACAGCACGTCCGCCCGCAGGTCGCCGTCGAACGAAAGGCCCCCCTCGCCGATGTCCCGCACCGCCCGCACCACCGTGCGACCCGGCAGCAACGGATGCTCCACGCACACGATCAACGGCCGGTCCGACGAAAGTCGGATGCGATCCCCGGACCGCCGCCGGAACAGCCACGCCCCCAGCGGCCGCACCTCCCACGGCGACCCCTCGCCCCGGAGCCCCGCCCGCAGGATGACCAGCGAGCGCCGGCCGCCCGCGACCAGCATCACCGTCTCGCCCGCCGTCACCCCGGGCACCGGCAGGCCGGGCACGGCGAAGGCCCGCAACGGCTCGCCCTCGCCCTCCCGCCCCGCGCGGATCAGCAGGCAGCCCACGCCACCCGGCCGGCCCGCGACCATCACCCGGAAACGCCGGCCCGCACCCCGCAACACGATGCGCGCGAACGCACCCTCGTCCAGCGCGATCAGATCGTCCCCGTACGCCTGCGGCACCGCCAGCACCTGCGCCAGCGTCGGCGGCGCCGGCGCCACCGCCGCCACCAGCTCCGCCACGTCCGCCAACTCCTCCCCGCTAAACCCCTCGAACCGCAACGCGACCTCGCGGATGTCCGTCCGCTCCGCCCGCGGCAGCACCCGCAGCAGCCGCACCAGGCTCCGCCGCGTCAACCGCCGGCGGTGCGCCAGCCGGCCCCAGAACACCGCGCCTCGCTCCGGCACCCGCCCGCGACACTCCACCAGCACGCCGTTGGCCGACAGGTTCCGCACCCGGCCGCTCCAGCGCCCGCACCCGCCAACCTCCCCCCCGACCCCGTCCGCAATGAACCCGATCGCTCCCCCCGCATCGAAGCGCTCGAACCTCCGGTCGTCCATCCCGGGCCTCGCTCCCGACTTCCTCCGCCACATCCGGCGAAGGCCCCACCCAGGCGGACGCGCGGTACAGCACGTACCGTGCCGGGGACGGACGCACGGTCGGGCGCGCGGGAAGTCCCGTGGTTTCGCACTCCCGCCCGCCGCCCGACGAACCGCCGCCACCCGAAGTGATCAAGAACGATCAAAAACGATCAAAAACGATCAATCTTGATCACTCCATCACCATCCGAACCGCGGGCTTCAGCCCGCGGCTTGGAGCCGCGCCCTGAAGGGCGCGGTTCGGTTCCGGAGGTTGCACCGCGCGGCCGCCGCGGACTACAACACCCCCCCGAAGGATGCCGAACGGACACGCCACCCTCCTCTATGTCGACGACGAACCGGAGAACCTCACCGTCTTCGACGCGCTCTTCTCCGCCGACTACACCGTCAGGCTCGCCGCCTCGGGCGCCGCCGCGCTCGACATCCTGCGCCGCGAGCCGATCGCCGTGCTGCTCACCGATCAACGCATGCCGGGAATGTCCGGGAACCGACTCCTGGAGGAGGCCGCGGCGCTCGGAAAGCACCTGGTCACCGTCGTGGTGACCGCCTACGCCGACACCGAGCTGATCATCGGCGCCATCCGCGCGGGCCACGTGCACGATTACGTCCTCAAGCCGTACTCCCCACAGCAGCTCCGGGAAGTGGTCTCCAGCGCGGTCGCGGAGCATCGCCGCCGGCGACGGCTGGAGGAGGCCGCCCGCGACGTCGGCACGCTGGCCGAGGACGTCCGCCGGCGCTACGACCCCGCCCGGCTGGTCGGCGGCGACGGCGGCCTCCGGACGGTGATGGCCCAGGTGGCCGCCGTGGCGCCGAAGGCCACCACCGTGCTCCTCGTCGGCGAGACCGGCACCGGCAAGGAGATGCTCGCCCGCGCCATCCATGCCGCCTCCCCCCGCGCTCACCGCGCCCTGGTCAAGGTCGATTGCGGCGCGATCGCCCCGACCCTGATCGAAAGCGAGCTGTTCGGACACGAACGGGGCGCCTTCACCGGCGCCGTCCGAGACCATTGCGGCCGGTTCGAGCAGGCCGACGGCGGCACCGTCTTCCTCGACGAGGTCGGCGACCTCCCGCTGGAACTCCAGTCCCGCCTCCTGCGCGTGCTGCAGGACCGCGCCGTCGACCGACTGGGCGGCAGCGGACCCATCACCGTCGACGTGCGGATCATCGCCGCCACCCGGCGCAACCTTTCCGCCGACGCGGCCCGGGGGACCTTCCGCGCCGACCTGTACTACCGCCTTGCCGTCGTGCCCATCCAGCTTCCCCCGCTGCGCGAGCGCACCGGCGACATCCCGGCGCTCGTCCACCACTTCCTCGCCAAGCACGCTCCCGGATGCGACGACCGCTACCGCCTCGCCCCGGAAGCGCTGGAGCTGCTCGAGGCCCACACCTGGCCGGGGAACGTGCGGGAGCTGGAGAACCTCGTCGAACGCGCCGTCGTGCTCGGCGCCGGACCCGTTCTCGGCCCGAAGGACCTCACCCCCTTCGTCCCACCCCCCGCCGCCGACGAGCCGGACGGCGCTCGCGTCCCCGTCCGCGAGGCCGAGAGCCACGAGCTTCGCGCGGCCCTCAAATGCGCCCGCGGCAACATCACCCGTGCCGCTCGCCTGCTCGGCATCCCCCGTGGCACCCTCCTCCATCGCCTCCGCAAGCACGGCCTCTCCGTCGAATAGCAGCCCGCTGATCAAAAACGATCAATCTTGATCGTTTTTGATCACTCCCCGACCCGCTGTCGCGCGGCCACCCCGGAAACGCCTGCGAATCCGCCCGCCCCGTGCCGCCCCGCCGCGACGGCACGAGCTTCGCATCGCCACGCCCTCGCTCGCGAGGGACTCGAGCGCCCGGCAACGGCCGGGGACGGAGGCGACGATGGCAGGACCGACCGACGAAACGCCCGCACCGCCCGTCAGGACCGACTGGCGCGACGACCCCGCGCACCTCGGCGAACGCCTGCGCACGGCCATCGACGGCGCGCGGCGCTCCGCGCGCCCGTTCGCTCTGCTCTGCACCGCCGTGCGCCGCCTCGACACCGTCGTGGCCGCCCTCGGACACGCGGCCGGTAGGATGCTCCTGGCCCGCCTGGCCGAACGCCTGCGCGAGGGACTGGGAGAACACGAGACCCTCGCGCCCCTGGCCGGAGACCGCTTGGCCGTCCTGGCCGAAGGGCCCGCCGCGGCCAACCCCTGGGCGCTCGCCGAGCGCCTGCAGGCGCTGGCCGGCGGTCCGCTGCGGATCGACGGCGCCGAGGTCCTGGTCGACCTGGTCGTCGGCATCGTCGCCGGAAACCCCCGCCACGCGACGCCGCAGGACGTGCTCGACGATGCCCTCACCGCCCTGGCGTGGGCCAGGACGGCCCGGGGCGAGCCCATCGTCTCGTACGACGACGGGCGGCGCCGCCCGGCCGAGGAGACGCTGAAGCTCGAGAGCGACCTGCGGCGGGCCCTGGCCGCCGAGGAGTTCCACATCCAGGTGCAGCCGATCGTCTTCCTGGAATCCGGTCGCATCGCGAGCTGGGAAGCGCTCGCCCGGTGGCGCCATCCCCTGCGCGGGACGGTGTCGCCGGCGGACTTCATCCCCGTCGCCGAACAGTCCGGACTCGTGGTGCCCATCGGCTGGCAGGTGCTCCGGCGCGCCTGCGCCTGGGCCGCCGGCTCCACCCGCCGCCGCCGCGCCGGTCAGGTCCCGATCAGCGTCAACCTCTCGCCACGGCAGGTCGCCGAACCGGATCTCGTCGACCGCGTGCGCGATGCCCTCTCCACGACGGGCCTGGAGCCGCGCCACCTCAAGCTCGAGATCACCGAGACCTCGCTCATGGAGGATTCGCGCCGCGGCGCCGACGCCCTCGCCGCCCTGCGCACCCTCGGCGTCGCCGTCTGCCTCGACGATTTCGGCACCGGCTACTCCTCCCTCCACTACCTCCATCGCTTCCCCCTCCAGGACCTCAAGATCGACCGCTCGTTCGTCTCCGAGGTGGACCGCAACCCGCGCAACGCCGCGATCCTCAGCACCATCGTCACGCTGGGCCACGGGCTGGGGATGGACGTCGTGGCCGAGGGGATCGAAACCGAGGAACAACTCGCCGCCGTCCGCCGCCTGGGCTGCGACCACGGCCAGGGGTTCCTCTTCTCGCGCCCCGTGGACCTGGACGCCGCCGACGCCCTCGACCCGATCGCCAGCCTGGCGCCTCAGTCGTAGCGTCCCTTGCCGATCAACGCCATGAACTCGCCCCGGGTCGCCACGGACGCGTGGAACGACCCGAGCACCGACGACGTCGTCATCAGCGAGTTCTGCTTCTCCACCCCCCGCATCATCATGCACAGGTGCCGCGCCTCGATCACCACCCCCACCCCCTCGGCGTCGACCGCGTCCATCAGCGCCCGCGCGATCTGGTTCGTCAGCCGCTCCTGGATCTGCAGCCGCCGCGCGAACGCCTCCGCGATGCGCGCAATCTTGCTCACCCCCAAGACCTTCTTCCGCCCGATGTAGCCGACGTGGCACCGCCCGAAGAACGGCAGCATGTGGTGCTCGCACAGGCTGTAGATCTCGATGTCCTTCACCACGATCATGTTCGACGTCGCCTCGCCGAACAGCGCCTGCTTCGTGATCGCTTCCACGTCCGTTCCGTACCCGCGCAGCAGGAACTCGAACGACCGCGCCACCCGCGCCGGCGTCCGCCGCAGCCCCTCCCGCCCCGGGTCCTCCCCGAACTCCACCAGCAACTCCCGCACCAACCCCTCCACCCGCTCACGATCCATGCTCCACCTCCGCCTTCAACAGCCCCGTCAGCTCCCCCAGCGGCTCCAGCCCCTCCCGCGACATCCCCGCCACCACCTCCGCCAGCCGCCGCCCGTCCCCCGGCAGCACCAGCTCCGGCGCCAGCTCCCACAACGGATACGCCACGAAGGGCCTCGCCCAGATCGCCGGATCCGGCAGCCGCAGCCCCTCCTCCTCCACCACCGCGTCCCCGTACACCAGCACGTCCAGGTCGATCGGACGCGGCGCATTGCGGTCCGACGTCCGCCGCCGCCCCAGCTCCTCTTCGATCCCCCGCAAGACGTCGCTCCGCAGAAAGCGCACCCCGAGCGCCGTCTCGATGCGCCACACGCCGTTCACGAACCGCGGCGTCCCCGGCGCCCCCAGCGGCATCGTGCGGTAGAACGTCGACACCCCGGTCACCTGTACCCGCCGCGCCAGCCGCCGCTGCGCCTCCGGAACGTTCCGCTCGGGCTCGATGTTCGATCCCACCCCGACAAACACCACCGTCATGCGTCCGCCCGCGTGCGCGAGATCTCGACGCCCACCGTCCGCGCGAACCGCAACGCTCCCGGCTTCTCCACCAGCACGTCGACCCGCTCCACCCGCGGCTCCTCCAGGCACACCCGCGCGATCGCCTCCGCCAGCGCCTCGATCAGGAAGAACTGCGACTGCTCCACCAGCCGCACGATGCGCTTCTTCACCGCCCGGTAGTCGACCGTCCGCGCCATCTCGTCGCTGCGACCCGCCTCGCCCAGCTCCGCGTGCAGCGTCACCTGGATCGCCACGTCCTGCTTCTCCCGCCGCTCCCGGTCGTCCACGCCGATGATGCAGCGCAGGCTCAGGTCCCGGATGTGGATTCTGTCCACGTCACCCTCCACGACTCGAGGCACGCAGGTGACGCCCGCCGTCGACGAACAGCACCTGCCCCGTCACGAACCGGCTCCCCGCCAGGAACACCACCGCCGACGCGATCTCCTCCGGCGTCCCCGCCCGCTCCAGCGGGTTGGTCTTGAGCAGCCGCTCCACGTAGTCCGCACTCTCCCCCGGCGGCGGCAGCACCAGCCCCGGCGCCACCGCGTTGACCTGGAACCGCGGCGCCCACCGCAACGCCATCTCCCGCGTGAACAGCTCCAGCAGCACCTTCGAAGCGTGGTACGCCACGTGCGCCCAGTCGTAGTCGAAGGCCCGCGTGTCCAGGAAGTTCACGATGTGGCCGCTCTCCGCCTGCTCCACCACCCGCCGCGCCAGCACCAGCGGCGCCCACGCGTTGACGTCGATGCTCCCGATCAGCTCCTCCCGCGTGAAATCCTCGAACTTCGCCTTCGGGAACATCGACGCGGAGTTGACCAGGATGTCGATCGGACCCGCCAGCGACCGCGCCTCGTCGACCACCCGGCGCGCCTCCGCCTCCTCCCTCAACTCACCCCGCACCGCCCATCCCCGCACCCCGCACGCCTCGAGGTCCCGCACCGTCGCCCGCGCCTCGTCCGCCGACTCGCGGTAGTGGATCACCACGTCCGCCCCCGCCCGCGCCAGCGCCAGTGCCGTCGCCCGCCCCAGCCGCACCGCCCCCCCCGTCACCAAGGCCCTTCGCCCGCGAAGCGCACCCCCCTTCGCTTCCTCTACCCCCGATTCCGACGCCATCGCCCGTCGCCTTTCTTCTCAGCGTTTGTCTCAGCGCCCTCAGCGCCTCAGTGGTAAGTCGGATCTCCGCGCCCTCTTCTCCCCTCCCTTCCCCTCCCCTCCCCTCCCCAGCAGCTCGCGCTCCTCCCCGATCCTCCCGCAGATCCGCAACGCCTCCCGGATGTCCGCCGCCCGCTCCGGCAGATGCCACAACAAGAGCGCCTTCTGCATCTCCCGCCGCCGCGGCTCCCGCTCCACGAACACCGGCTGCCTCGTCGCCGGGTCCAGCCCCGTCGCGAACATCGCCGTCGCCGCCGTCCCCGGCGTCGGCGTGAAGATCTGCACCTGCTCCACCCGGATCCCCCGCCGCTTCAGGAACAACGCGACGTCCACCATATCCGTCAGCCGGCTCCCCGGGTGCGCCGCCATGAGGTACGGCAGCACCATCGGCTGATGCGCGCCGCCCTCCCCCGCCCGGCGCTGGACACCCAGGAACTCCTCGAATTCCCCCCCCGCCGGCTTGCGCATCAGCGCCAGCACGTGCGGCGCCAGATGCTCCGGCGCCACCTTCAGCCGACCGCTCGTGAACTCCCGCACCAGCGCCCGGATGAACGCGCGCGACTCCAGCGCCACGTCCATCCGCACCCCCGTCGTCACGAACAGGTGCCGCACCCCGCGCGTCCGCGCCGCTCGCCGCAACAACGAAACGTACCGCCCCTGGTCCAGCCGCAGGTCGGGACACCGCCGCGGCCACAGGCACGACACGCGACGGCACGGCGTCCCCCGCCCGCACGCCGCGCCGTACAGGTTCGCCGAAGGCCCGCCCACGTCCGGCACCGTCCCGCGGAACCCGGGGTGCCCCGCGATCCGCTCGACCTCCTCCAGCACCGAAGCCTCCGAACGGCTCTGCACCGTCCGGCCCTGGTGCGAGCCGATGGCGCAGAAGGCGCACCCTCCGCAACAACCGCGATGCGCCGTCACCGAGAACCGCACCTGCTCCAGCGCCGGCACCCGCTCGCCCCGGTGCACCGGGTGCACCTCCCGCGTGAACGGCAGCGCATACACCGCGTCCAGCTCCTCGACGCTCAGCGGCGGCCACGGCGGGTTGGCCACCACCCGCATCCCCGCGCACTCCTGCCACTGCCGCTCGTCCCGCGAGGTCTCGTGCAGGTGGAACGTCCGCGCGTGCGTCTCCGCGTCCGCCGCCACCTCCTCCATCGACGGCAGCGCCACCCCCTCCCGCGGTCGCGGCTCGCTCGCCGGCGAACGGAACACCACGCCCGGCACATCGCGGATCGCCTCCAGCCGCGGATCGTCGCGCCGCGCCCGGCGCTCGACCACCCCTCCCCCCGCCTCGTCCACCGCCGCCTCCAGCGCCTCCAGCCGCCGCGCGATCTCCAGCAGGGGCCCCTCCCCCATCCCGTGCACCAGCACGTCCGCCCCGCAGTCCATCAGCAGCGGACGCCGCACCGAGTCGCTCCAGTAGTCGTAGTGCGAAAAACGCCGCAGGCTCGCCTCCAGCCCGCCCGCCACCACGAAGGCGTGACGCCCGTACGCCCGCCGCAGCCGGTTGCAGTACACCGTCACCGCCCGGTCCGGCCGCCCGCCCGCCACCCCTCCCGGCGCGTACGGGTCGTCCGTCCGCCGGCGCCGCTGCGCCGTGTAATTGGCGACCATCGAGTCCAGCGCGCCCGCCGTGACCCCGAAGAACAGCCGCGGCAGCCCCAGCCGCTCGATCGCGCCCGGCAGCGCCGGGTCCGGCCGCGCCAACACCCCCACCCGGAACCCGTGCGCCTCGAGCCACCGGCCCAGGAGCGCCGCCGGAAACGACGGATGGTCGACGTGCGCGTCCCCCGTCACCAGGATCACGTCCAGCCGATCCCACCCCCGCGCGTGCATCTCCTCCCGCGTCGCCGGCAGATGCCGCACCCCCCCCGCAACGCCCGCCGCGCCCGAAACCCCCCGCCGTCGCGCCCCGACCATCGGGCGCACCGTGCCACACCGCGGCCGGCACCCGCAACCCTGAGGGGCCCACGGGGTGCAGCCCCCAGGGGGTGAAGTGCCGGGAGGCAGGGAAGGGAGGGGAGTGCGCGGAGACCGGATTCACCGCTGAGACGCTGAGGACGCTGAGACAAACGCTGAGAAGGCAGGGGAAGGGCAGGCAGGAGCGGCAGGGTGGGAATCGTGATGATGCGGAAGTTGCAGGCTCGGGCTCGGTTGCCCTTGCGCGGCGAGGCGCCGCGCAAGGGACCTGGCCCGCCGCGAGGTTCGCGTGTCGCCTTGTCCGGAAACCGTCCACGGTTCTACCCGGCGGCGGAAGAGTCCGTGGCGCGGCGCCCCGAAGGCCCTGAGCCGAGCCGAAGGGGCGCCGCGTCACGGCACCCACACCCCGCACCTCCATCAGGGGTCCCGCATGCCTGCCCCTCCTTGCCTTCTCAGCGTTTGTCTCAGCGTCCTCAGCGTCTCAGCGGCAAGTCGGTCGGTCTCAGCGCCCTCCCCCCCTCCGCGCCCTCCCTTCCCACACGCCACGGCACGGCAGAGGAGTGCGCCCCGAGGTACATCCCCCAGCACGGGGGACGCCCCCGGACCCAGGGGACTAGGCTCCCGGCGCCGGTTCTGGTACTTCATCGCCCCATGAAACGCGTGCTCATCCTCGACGGCGCCATCTACCGCGACATCTACCGCCCGGCCGACCACTGGCGCGCCCTCCTCGGCGACGTCCCCGCCGACTCCGTCCACCTCCCCTCCGGCGAGCCCGTCCCCGAGCTGCGGCCCTACTCCCACCTCATCGTCTCCGGCTCCGAGGCATCCATCGTCCGCCCCGAACCCTGGTACCACGTCGAGGCCGACGCCGTCCGCAGGGCCGCCGC
Source organism: Deltaproteobacteria bacterium (assembly GCA_016218815.1). Lineage (GTDB taxonomy): Bacteria > Myxococcota_A > Polyangia > DRWM01 > JAAZOP01 > JAAZOP01. The sequence goes on along the minus strand of JACRCX010000025.1, from coordinate 50,316 downwards.
CGCCGGTCTCGCCATCCTCGGAAGCTGCTTCGGCCACCAGATGCTGGCCCGCGCCCTCTCCGGCGAGCGTTACGTCGCCGCGGCCCCGCAGCCCGAGGTCGGCTGGATCGAAGTCGAGGTGCTCGCGCCCGACCCGTTGTTCGCCGATGTCGCTTCGCGCCACTGGGTCTTCGCCTCGCACTTCGACGAGGTCCGCGACCCGCCGCCGCCCTGGCGCGTCCTCGCCCGCAGCCCCGGCTGCGCCGTCCACGCCATGCGCTACGGCAACGACCCGATCTGGGGCATCCAGGCCCACCCGGAAATCACCCCCTCCGACGCGCGCGTCCTGATCGAGGGCTTCCTGCTCCACGAGCCGCACCTCGCCCCTGTCATGCGCCCCGCCCTCGCCGCCGAGCCGCACGACGACGGTACCGCCCTGCCGATCGTCCGCCGCTTCCTGGAAGCCTGATCCGCCTTCGTCCTTCGGGCTTCGGCGGGCAGGCCCGCCCCCCCACCAGCTACCAGCCACCAGCTACCAGCTACTCCCCCCCCACCGCGTGGATCTTCGTGCGCCGCCGCCGCACCGACTTCGCCGCCGCCGGAAGCGCCCGCAGGAACTTCTCCAGCCGCAAACAGATGAGGTCCGGATGCTCGATCGGCGCGGTGTGCGTGCCCAGCGGCAACACCTGGAATTCCGAGCCCGGGATCAGGTTGTGCATCCGCTTCTGCACCGCGAACGGCGTCAGCTTGTCCCGGTCGCCCGCGAAGATCAGCGTCGGCACCCGGATGTCCGAGAGGTACGCCCGCGCCGAGTGCTCGTTCGCGAATCGCAGCATCGCCAGGAACAGCCCGATGTCCATCTCCGCCACGTGCTCCAGGTACGGCATGAAATCGTCGTACTTCACCAGCGCACGGTTGATCTCCAGCAGCACCGCCACCCAGAACCCCCACTTCGTCGGCAACGCGCGATGCCAGATCTGCCAGAAAAGCTGCTGGTGCTCCTCGTACGCGCGGTTCAACACCGGCAGGAAGCGCTCCAGGATGTCGCTGTCGTAGCTCGACCGCAGCGGGTGCTCGAAACACCCGCACATCGGCACCAGCGCCGCCACCCGCTCGGGATGCCGGTGCTGGAACTCCAGGATCACCTGCGTCCCCATGCTGTGCCCCAAGAGCACCGCCTTCTCGAGCTTCAGCTCGTCCAGCAGCCCGTGCAGGTCCTCCGCCAGATCCCCGATCCGCAGGTGCGCGAAGTCGGCCGGCGCGTCGGACTTGCCGTGCCCGCGGTAGTTCCACCGCACCACCCGGTTCGTCGGCGCGAACCACTCGAAGACGTACTTCCACGCGTACTGGTCGCACGCAATCCCGTCGCAGCACACGATCGGCAGCCCCTTGCCCGCCCAGTTGCAGTAGATCCGCGTCCCGTCGAACGAGTGGAAGAACCCTTCGCTGAGCTTCGCCATGGCCCAGCATGGGAACGCGCCCGCCCCGCCCTGTCAAGCTCCTCCCCTCCCGGAATCTGTGTTCATCTGTGTCCATCTGTGGTTCTAATTCCCCCCGGAACGGAGCGAGCATGGGCGGCATCGTCGGCGAAATCGAGTTCGAGTTCACCCAGGAAGCGGGCGGCGGCGGACGCTTCGTCCCCACCGGCAAGGTCGTCGGCCAGATCGCCGGATACCTGTCCCGCGGCGACGTCGCCGCCGCCGCACGCCTGTACCAGGGCTGCGGGCCCGAGGTCGCCGCCGAGCTGTTCCGCGAGACCCGCACCTCCAGCGCGAAACTCCGCGGCGCGATGCTCGAGATGTTCGTCCAGGCACGCGACTTCGGCTCCGCCGCACGCTGCGCCGAGCTCGTCGACGACGCCGGACGCGCCGCCCAGCTCTTCGAGACCGCCTACGACTTCGCCAGGGCCGCTGCCCTCTACGAAAAGGCCGGCGACCTCGCCAAGGCCGCCCTGATGTACGAGAAGACCCTCGACTTCCAGCACGCCGGCCACCTGTACCTCAAGCTCGGTGACCTCGCCCGCGCCGCCGAGAACCTCGAACGCGGCGGCGACGCCCTCGGCGCCGCCCGCCTCTACCTCAAGGCCGGCAACTGGAAACGCGCCGGAACCATCCTCCACGACGTGCCCAGCAACCGCGGCGAGTTCTTCGAGGCCGGGACGATGCTCGCCGAGATCCTCTGGCGCACCGGTCACAGGGACCTCGCCGTCGCCAAGCTCGTCGAGGTCGTCCGCGCCTTCCCCACCACCCCGGATGTTGCCGACCTCTACTACCGCCTCGGCGAGATGTTCGCCGACCTCGGCCGCGTCGACCACGCCTCCGCCGCCTACGAACGCGTCGATTCCATCCGCCCCGGCTTCCGCGACGCCCGGCAGAAGGCCCAGGAAATGCGCCGCCTGTCCCAGCTCCCGCCCGCCCCCGCAGGCGACGCCGGCCCCGCGCCCCTCGACCTGGGCACCGAGGCCGGTGCCTCGTCCCCCGACGAAAAGCTCCAGTACGTCGACCCCGACCTCGAGTCCCTGCGCGACCTGCCGCTGTTCCGCGAGCTGGAGCACGAGGAGCTGGCCGAGCTGTTCCGCCTCGGCGGACGCATCACCCTGGCCGCCGGCAAGCCGATCCTCCGCACCGGCGAGCCGGGTCGCGGCCTCTTCGTCGTGCGCGAGGGCGAGGTCGAGGTCGTCCAGGCCGGCTCCGGCCGCGTCCTCGCCGTCCTGCACGCCGGCGAGCATTTCGGCGAGATGTCCCTGCTCGACAACGCCCCGGTCTCCGCCGACGTGCGCGCGAAGACCGCGGTCGTCCTGATCGGAATCCCGCGCGAGGAGTTTGCGCGCTTCCTGTACCTGAACGAACGCGTCGCGGGGAAGGTCTATCGCCACTTCGCCGTCACGCTCGCCAAGCGGCTGAGCGACGCGAACGCGAAGGCGGGGCCTGGGGGCTAGGGGCTGAGGGCTGGCAGAACCCTGGGGCAGGGGCGACCGGGGCCGACGCCCGACAACGACGAAGCCCACGAGGATCACGAGGAGGAGGCAGGGGATGCCGACGCTGGCGGACATGTTGGGGGCCACTGTGCTGTTCCGCGAGGTGCACCCCGCACACCGCGACCAGATCGCCGTGGCCATGGAACAGCAGACCTACCGGCCGGGCCAGGAGATCGTCCGCGAGGGCACCCCGGGCGACGCCATGTACCTCGTCGTCGCCGGCCGCGTCGGCGTCTCCACCCGCTCCGAGGAGCTCGGTACCACGTTCGACCTCGCCCGCCTCGGTCCCGGCGAACACTTCGGCGAGATGGCGCTCCTCACCGGCGAGCGCCGCTCCGCGACCGTCACCGCCCTCGAGCCCACGACCCTCGTCGCCCTCGCCAGGCCCGTCTTCGATCGCCTCCTCACCCAGCTCCCCCAGGTCAGCCTCGCCATGGCACGCGGCCTCGCCGCCCGGTTGGCCCAGGTCGACCGCGACCGCGGCGGCTCCGCGGGCTCCCGCAGCACCCGCGCGCCCGAGCCCGTCGAACGGGTACGCCCGACCGCCCTGCCGGCGCCGCCGCCCCTGCGCGTGCGCCCGCAGGAGATCCAGTTCCTCACCGCCGCCGACGAGCGCGACGATCGCGCGAGCCTCTCGTCCGGCACCGACGCCGTCGCGCTGCTGGCCCAGGTCCTGGCCGAGGCGCTCGGCTTCGGCGCGAGCGACATCCACCTCGAGGGCGACAAGGGCGGGATGGCGGTGCGCTACCGCGTCGAGGGCCAGCTCCGCCGCAGCAACCTCTCCGCGCCGCGCGGCGCCTTGAAGCCGCTCGTCGCGCGGGTCAAGGTCCTGGCGGGCATGGACATCGCCGAGTCCCGCCGCCCGCAGGACGGACGCATCGGCGTCGTCGTCGGCGACCGCGAGCTGGATCTGCGCGTCGCCACCATCCCCACCCGCCTGGGCGAGAAGGTCGCCCTCCGCATCCTCGACGCCTCGACCGCCATCCAGCCCCTGCCGTCCCTCATCGTCGCGGAAAAAATGGCCGTCGCCCTCCGCAAGGCCCTCTTCCGCCCCTACGGCGCCATCATCCTCACCGGCCCCACCGGCTCGGGCAAGACCACGACCCTGTACTCCGCGCTGGCCGAGCGCACCTCGCAGGGCGTGCAGCTCAACGTCATGACCGCCGAGGACCCGGTCGAGTACTTCTTGCCCGGCGTGTCCCAGGTTCAGGTGAGCGAGGCCGCGGGCCTCACGTACCCGCAGGTGCTGCGCGCGTTCCTGCGCCAGGACCCCGACATCCTCGTCATCGGCGAGACCCGCGACGCCCCGACCGCGCGCATCGCCCTCGAGGCCGCCCTGACCGGGCATCTCGTCCTGACCACCATGCACACCAACGACGCGCTGGCCGCCGTCGTGCGCCTGCGCGAGATGGGCATGGAGCCGTTCCTCCTGGCCAACGCCCTGTTGGCCGTGGTCGCGCAGCGGCTCGTGCGCCGCCTGTGCCCGACCTGTCGCAAGCCCGGAACCTACCCGCCGGCCGTGCTGGAGAACCTGCGGGCCGTCGGCGCGATCCGTCCCGACGAGCAGCCGCAGCTCTTCGACGCCGTCGGCTGCCCCCAGTGCGACGGCTCCGGCTTCCGCGGCCGCGTCGGCATCTTCGAAATGCTCCTCTTCGACGATCGCGTCCGCGACGCCGTCGCCCAGGACCAGCCCCTCGGCCCCCTGCGCGCCGCCCTCGAAGGCAGCGGCTACGTCGGCCTCGGCCGCTACGCCGCCTACCTCCTCAAGTCCGGCCTCACCGTCCCCGGCGAAGTCCTCCGCGCCGTCCGCGTCGAACAGCGCATCACGGGGTAGGGACAGGGCATCCTTCCCCGCGGGGCCGCCGCAAGGGTTCGCCGGCAGGAGCAGGAATTCTCGCGCAGAGACGCAGAGACGCAGAGGGGTCATTCGCTTCGGGAGCTTCCCCACGTCCCCTGCCAGCGCACCGCGAGGTTCTCCACCGGCGAGAAGTCGGACAGCACGACGACGTCCTCCCTCACTCCGTCGACGATCCGCGTGCGCGCCACGGGGTAGGAGATCGTTACCTCCGGCAGCGTCCCGTCGTGGCGCACGACGAAGACGGCCCGACCGATCGGGCGGCTCCACTCCCGGGCGGAGGTCGTGAGGTAGACTGCCTCCCGGCCCTCGATTCGCTGGGCATAGCGCGCCTCGAATCGCGCCAGACCGCGTGGAGCGAGCGGAAGCGGGAACTCGACCGCTACCTCGTCGGGCGGATTCGGCGTCGGCTCGAGCCGACGACCGTCGATGATGATCTCGGGCGGTGGGGGATTGCCGGAGCCGACGAGAATGGGATACCGGATCCGGAGCGTCTGCGCGACGTCGCCGTTGTTGCGGATCCAGTACGTTCCGTGTACCCGCAACTCGCCCGCGGACAGGTCCAGCGCCACGTCTTCCGCCGCGAGATCCGGTTCGTCCGAGCTGGAGCCGTCGTCGCTCTCCGGCAGGACTCGCCGCCACTCCGACCAGTCGCCGTCATCGATGGCCGGCGGGCGGGGAGTCTCGCCGAGGACTCCCGTCTCGGCCCTGCCGATCGCCATCGCGACGGTGAAGCCTTCGCCGGGCCGGAGCGTGCGGTCGGTCCATCCGAGATTGAGGGCGGTCATCGTGCGATTGTCCAGCGGACGAAGCGGATCGATCTCGTCGGACGAATGCGCGAACCGGTTGGCGAACAGCGCCCGGTCAGGAAGCGGGCTCGCCGGGTCGAGACGGACGAAGTTGGCCTGGTTCGAGAAGCCGGCGTGGTCCTGGCCCAGCGCCGGATTCCCCAGGTCGTAGAACCCGCCGACGACGAACGGCGTAACGTCCGCCTCGCGCTCGACCAGACCCGCGGGGGTCCAGCCGACGTCGCCGTCCGACGAGCGATAGGACCCGAGCCACGGGTCGTCCCCCGTGAAGTAGTCGAAGCGGACCGGGCGATCACAGCGGTTCGTGATGCGCGTCGCGAGAATCCACCACGCCGCGCCCGCCCGAGTGAAGGCGACCTTCGTCACTCGATAGCAGCCGCCGGCGTTCTCGCTCTCCACGATGACCCGTTCCGGACCTCCCTCCACGATTCGCCCGCGCACGTATTCCAGCCGCGCTCCGTCGTCGCCCGTACCGAAGTTCTCCGACCAACCGAAGGAGTACTCCTGCGCTTCGTCCCGATCGAAGATGGACTCGTCGAAAGCGCAGAAGAGGTTGATGGTCCGGAAGCCGCGGATCGGGACCCGAGGCCGGAATTCGACTCCCGACTCGTCGAGGTCGCCGATGGCGAGCCCTCCGGTGTACCCGTCGTACCCGCACTGGAAGCAGGTGCGCATCCGGTCGCCTCTCGCGGCACTGGTCGCCCACACGCCGGACCGGGACGCAGCCCATGTGGCTGTCCGGTCCTTCGAAGGCGACTTCGCTCTTTGGTTCGTCGGTCCCGCCTTGGGTGAAGGCTTCATCGGGTACGTCGGCAGCCTCGAGTAGCCATGGGGACCGTCCGCTTCACGATCCACGAAGGACTCGTGTTCGTGCCCCTGGTCGTCTTCGGCCCGCGCGGTCGCGCGGCCCTGCGTTTCGGTCTCGCCCCCTCCTCCCCCATCGTTCTTCCGCGACCGACCTTCTGCGTCTCTGCGTCTCTGCGCGAGAAGTTCTCCGCCCCCTGCCCCCTTCCCCCCCGTCGTTGACAAGGTAGCCCCTGGAAGCTACCTTTCCGTCATGAAGACCGTCGGCCTCAAGGTGCTCAAGAACAAGCTCAGCGAATACGTTCGCGCCGCGGAGAACGGCGAGACGTTCCTCATCGCCGATCGCGATCGCGTCGTCGCCGAGCTGGTCCCTCCCGCCGAGTCCCGCAGCCCCCGCGTCGCCGACGCCGTCCTGGCCGACCTGGTGCGCAACGGCCTGCTCACCCCCGCCCTCCACCCGCCCGGACCTCCCCCGCCCCCCACCCCCGTGGCCCCGTGGACCGAGCTGGCCCGGGAGCTGGCGCAGGACCGGGAAGACCGATGATCTACCTCGACACCTCCGTCGTCCTCGCTCAGCTCCTCGCCGAGGATCGCCGGCCGGACGCCGCATTGTGGGCCGGGCCGCTGGTCTCCAGCCGCCTGCTGGAATACGAGACCTGGACCAGGCTCCACGCTCGCAAGCTCGAGCGCACGCACGGGGACGCCGCCCGCGAGCTGCTCGGCCGCATCTCCTTCCTCGAGTTGTCGCCCGTCGTGCTCGCGCGCGCCCTCGAGCCGTTTCCGCTCCCCGTCCGAACCCTCGACGCCCTGCACCTCGCCTCCGCCCTGTTCCTGCGCGACCGGCGAACCGACGTCGCGCTCGCAACGTTCGACGACCGAATGCTCGCGACGGCCCGCAAGCTGGGACTCCGCTTGTGGAGCGCGCCGTCGCCCCGCCCTACTCCGCCACCCGCCCCTCCAGCCGCACGACCGCGTAGCCCGGCACGACCAGCAGGTCGTCGATGACCAGCACCTCGGGACTCCCGTCCTCCCAGCGCACTGTGGACTCCCCCGCCACCCGCTCCGTCGCCTGCGGATCCGCCGCCGCCGCCTCGATCGCCTCCGGGAAAGTCCCCTCGCGCACCGGAAACACCTTCCCCTCCTGCCGATCCACCAGCCACAAAGAACGCCAGATGTAGTCCCCGCCGTCAACGCCCCCCGACAGCACCACCCATCGTCCCGACGGGGACCGGTGCCCGAAGGAGTCCTCCAGCACGTCCAGCGTCGGGGCAAACACCCCGGCCACCCGCCCGTCCCGCACGAGGCGGGCCGACGCATCGACCTCGAACGGATACGTGGTCCGCGACGAAGGCCTCGGCACCGGCTGCGGCTTCTCCTCCGGCCCGCACCCGGTCGGCGCCGCGACCGCACACGCCTCGGGAAACTCGATCGCCGCCTCCACCTTCCCGTCCGCCAAAACCACGCGGAACCGCACCGCATAGTCCATCATGTTCGCGTTCCGGTCCTGGAGCACCAGGCACAGCACCTCGCCGCCCGGCACGACCCACACCGCGTCGTCGCTCTCGACGTGCAACGAGCCCCCGGCGTCGGACCCGACAGCCCCCACCGCCATGTCCCCCGCCTCGTGCTCGACGCTGGCGCACACCCGCACCCGCTCCGGCAGCGAGGCCACCGCCCGCACCGCGCCCGACTCCAACTCGATACGCAGGATCGATCGGCCGTCCGCTCCCAGCCCCACCAGCTCGGAATTTCCCGGAAGCCACCGCGCCAGCGCCAACGGCGTCCCCGTGATCTCCCGGATCACGCTCCCGTCCCGGTCCACCGTCGCCAGCCCGTCGGGCCCCGCGACGACCAGCGGCCGACCGGACAAATCGGCCGGATGGCCCGCGTCCGTCGCGGCGGCATCGGCCGCCTCCGGCACGAGCGGCTGCGCCGGCGTCGGCGTCGCGACCACCCCATCCTCCGGCGCGGGCTTGCGGGCCGCGGGCTCCTCGATGGCGCGCGGCGTCGCCCCCGGGCTTCCCCTCACCGCACGGGACGACCCGGGTCCGGCGTCTTCCCCCACGCCCCGCCGCGAGCAGGCGAGGGCCAGCGCGCACGCCAGTACACCGAGCGCCATCCGCCGCCATGTCGTGGTTTCCCGTCTGCAAGCTCGCATCAGGGCCGCATCCTTATCACGGGCGCTTCGGCCGAGACACCACGACCGCTCATCCTGCCCCCCGGCCCGTGACTCGTCGGTCTCGCCCCCCCCTTCCTGACTGGTTTCCTTTCTGCGTCTCTGCGTCTCTGCGCGAAAACTTCCCCGCCCTGCCCCTCTCCCCCTCCCCCCCTCCCCGTCCTCTCTCCTTGCGCGCCGTCCCCTTCCATCCTAAAGATCCGGAACGACTCGAAGGGAGGCGACGAAGATGAACAACCCATATCGGAAGTGGACCTGCGCGCTCCTCGCCGCCGCCGCGCTCGCCACGACGCCCGCCTGCGACGACGGCGCCGGCGGGCCCCTGGCCCTCAGCGGCTTCACCGATGCCATGATCTCCAGTTTCTGCGACTTCTTCACGCGCTGCTCCGGCGCCGGCGACGACCTGTTCTTCATCACCGGCGGCGGCAACGCCGCGCAGTGCCGGCAACGGCTGCGCGAGGCCATGGCGGCCGGCGGCGACGTCGAGCCCCCGACCGTGCAGTGGGAGGCCGCCGTCTCCCACGGCACCGCCACCTGGGACGGACAACTCGCCTCCGACTGCATGGCCTGGATGTCCTCCGTCGCCTGCGACGACATGGACAGCGGCGCCTTCGAGCTGGCCCACCCGGAGTGCCAGGCGATCCTCCAGGGCAACCTCGCCGCGGGCGCCGCCTGCCACATCGACGGCGAGTGCACCAACGGCTGGTGCGACGACTCCGCCGCCTGCCCCGGCGTCTGCGTCGCCTACGTCGCCGCCGGCACCGCCTGCGACGACTCCACCGCCCGCTGCGGCCCCGGCCTCGAGTGCCCCCCGGACACGAGCCGCTGCACCGCCATCGTCCCGGAAACCGTCGCCCAGCGCGGCCAGGCCTGCGACGACGAAATCGGCCCCTTCTGCGCCTACGCCCTGTTCTGCGGCGCCGACGGCACCTGCCAGCAAACTGTCGCCGCCGGCTCCTCGTGCGCCACCGCACCCGACTCCTGCGCCCCCGGGACCTTCTGCCTCCCCACCGACGGAGTCTGCCACGCGCCGGTCATGGCCACCGCCGCCGGGGTCGAGTGCGGCGAGGCCATCCTCACCTTCTGCGACCCGCTCGCGAACCTGACCTGCGACGACGCGACCGGCCGCTGTGTCGCCCTCCCCTCCGCCGGCCAGCCGTGCGCCGACTACCAGTGCGCCATCGGCAACTACTGCACCAGCCTCATGGACGGCATGTGCCAGGCTCGCCAGCCCGTCGGCGCCGCCTGCGATTACGACCGCATGTGCCAGACCGACCACTGCGAGGGCGGACGCTGCGTCTCCGCCGCCGAAGCCTGCGGCAGCGCCGATCTGTTCTAGGCCTTCCGCACTCGTCGCCGCAGGCGACGAACCCGTCGACTGTCGACTGTTGACTGTCGACTGTCGACTGCTCCCCTACCGTGCCCGCGCCGTCCACGCCCGCCCCAGCCGCCACATCAGATACACGACGTTGATCACCAGGAGCCCCGCCACGATCCGCTCCATCCACACCAGCCACGCCGCCCCCAGCCAGTGCGGCCACCGGATCGCCGCCCCCAGCAGGAACGGCAGCAGCACGTCCACCCCCACGTTCGCCGCCCGCCCCGGCCACGTCGGCTCGATCGCCAACGGCTTGCCCCGCCCCCACAGCGTGAACACCGCCAAGAGCGTGCCCGCGTAGCGGAACACGATCAGGAACCCGACCCACGGCGTCAGGAACCCGCCCACCCACAGCCCCGGCGCGAACCACGTCGCCAGCAGGATGTCCGAGAACGGATCCGCCAGCCTCCCCCACTCCGACCGCAGCCGGAAGATGCGCGCCACCTGCCCGTCCATCGCGTCGGACGCGACCCCGTACACCAGCGGCCACAGCACCAGGTCCGCGTCCGCACGCAGCGCCACCGCGTGCACCGCCGCGAATGCGACCAGCGGCGCCAGCGCCAGCCGTGACAGCGTCATCCCGTTCGGGACCAGGAACGAACGCCACGCCGTCCCGTCCTCCCGCCGCACCAGCTCCAGGTGCAGGTAGCCGACGACCACCGTCACCAGGAACCACGCCGCCGTCACCCCGCTCTCGACCGCCCACGTCCCCGCCGGCACGTTCCGCCGCAGGATCGCCAGCACCCAGACGCAGAGCGCCGCCGAGAACACCGTCCAGCCGAAAAACGCGAGCTGCCGCGACCGGACGGCGCGCGCCTGCGCCAGCCCGTGGCGCACCGCCCCCCGCATCGCCCCCCATCTTCCTCCCGGGCGCAACAGTCCCCTCTCGCCCAACTCGACCAGCGTGCACGAGATCGCGCCGCCCGGACCGCCCTCGGCCCCGGCATCCCCCCCATGCGCCGCGTCGCTGCCCGCCATGATCGGCCGACTCTAGGCGACCCGCCCGCCGGGTGGCAACTTGTCGCCCTTTTTCTGCTACTCTCCCGCGCCATGCCGACCACCTATCGGGACGCGGGAGTGGACGTGGACGCCGGAAACGAACTCGTACGCCGCATCGCGCCGCTGGCCAAGAAGACCCGGCACCCCCAGGTCATCGCCGACATCGGCGGTTTCTCGGGACTCTGCGCCGTGCCCCCCGGCATGCGCGACCCCGTCCTCGTCGGCACCACCGACGGCGTCGGCACCAAGCTCAAGCTCGCCTTCCTCCTCGACCGCCACGACACCGTCGGCATCGACCTCGTCGCCATGTGCGTCAACGACCTCGCCTGCGTCGGCGCCCGCCCCCTGTTCTTCCTCGACTACTTCGCCACCGCCAAGCTCGACGTCGACCGCGCCGAGAAGGTCATCGCCGGCATCGCCCGCGGCTGCGCCGAGTGCGGTTGCGCCCTCCTGGGCGGCGAGACCGCCGAGCTGCCGGGCTTCTACGCGCCCGGCGAGTACGACCTGGCCGGCTTCGCCGTCGGCGTCCTCGAGCGCGACCAGGTGATCGATGGCCATACGGTCGTCGAGGGCGACGTCCTCGTCGGCGTCGCCTCCTCCGGCGTCCACTCCAACGGCTACTCGCTCGTGCGCCGCATCGTCGAGCAGGCGAAGCTGGACCTGGCCCGGCCGGCGCCCGGCTTCGACCGGCCGCTGGGCGAGGTCCTCCTGGAGCCGACGCGGCTCTACCCGCCCCTGGTCGCCGCCCTCCGCGCCAAGGTTGCCGTCAAGGCCGTCGCGCACATCACCGGCGGCGGCCTCCTGGAGAACCCGCCGCGCGTCGTCCCCCAAGGCCTCGGCCTGCGCTTCGACCGCCGCTCGTGGCCCGAACCCCCGATCTTCGACTTCCTGCGCCGGACCGGGGACGTGCCCGAGCCCGAAATGCTCCGCACGTTCAACCTCGGCCTGGGCCTCGTCGTCGCCGTCGCGCCCCCGGAGGCCGACGCCGCGATCGCCGCCCTGGCCGAACACCGCGTGCCGGCCTGGAAGGTCGGCGTCGTGACTCGCGCCGCCACGGAGGAACGGGTGACGTTCGAGGGGTGAAGGGTTGTCCACCCGCTTCTACGACGTGATCGTCCTGGGCGCGGAGCTGGGCCCGCTCCTCGCCGCCGCCATTCTCGCCAAGCGCGGCTTCCGCGTCCTGGTCCTCGGCTGCGGCACCCTCGACGACACCTACGAAGAAGACGGCCTGCGCCTGCCGCGCTGGCCCTCGTACTTCGGCGTCGGCGACTCGCCCATCGTCCGCCGCGTCTTCAGCGACATGGGCCTGTGGCAGATCGTCAAACGCAAGCTCCAGCCGCTCGAGCCCTCCTACCAGGTCGTCCTGCCGCGCCTGCGCCTCGACGTCACCCGCGACCACGCCCGCACCCTGGAGGAGGTGGCCCGGGAGTTCCCTGACGCCGCCGGCGCGGTCGAGGCCTTCTACGCCAGGGTCGATGCGCTCGATACCGCTCTCGACGCCTTCCTCACCGACGAGCTCCCCCTCCCGCCGGACGGCTTCTTCGAGCGCCGGCGCTTCCAGCGCGCCGCCGTCCAGAACCCCTTCGGCCCCTACGGCGACGGCGCCGGCCTGTGGAGCGGCATCGCCGAGGACCACCCCTTCCGCCTGACCGTGCAGGCCCAGGTGCGCTGCGCGACCTGGGCCGACCCCGACGTGCTCGGCCCGCTGCAGGTCGTCCGCCTCCACGCCTCGTGGCGCAAGCACGGCGCGATGCCCGAGGGCGGCCTCGCCGGCCTGCGCGCGTTCCTGCGCGAACGCATCGCCCTGCACGCCGGCGAGATCGCCATGGAGGACGGCGCCGAGGAAATCATCCTGCGCCGCGGACGCGCCATCGGCGTCCGCCGGCGCCGGGACGAAGAGCCCACCGGCTGCCAGTACGTCGTCGCCGGCCTGGACCTCGAACGGCTGCTCGGCATGTTCGGCGAGCGCGGCGTCCCCGAGGCCCTGGCCGAGACGGCCGCCGAGTGCCACCCGCGCTACCGCCGCTTCACCTGCAACCTCGTCGTCCGCTCCGCCGTCGTCCCCGTCGGCATGGCCCGCCACATCTTCTTCCTCCCGGAACCCGGCTTCCCACCGATCGAGGACAACCTCCTCTTCGTCGAGGTCGGTCCGCTCGATGCCGAACGCTCCGTCGTCTGCACCCAGGCCTTCGCCCTCGCCGACCGCATCGCCTCCGACCCGCGCTACCTCGAGGATCTCGAGCGGCGCATCGTCTCGCGGCTCGAGTGGCTCTTCCCCGTCCTCGACCGCCACCTCCTCCGCGTCAGCTCGCCGTGGATCCTGCCCGAGCCGCTGCGCGAGGGCGCACGCGTACCGCCGGCCGAGCGCGAGGCGCGGTCTCCGGCCCGCATGCCGTGCGTGCCCGGCGTCCCCCACGGCTCCACCCTCGGCCTGACCTGCCTCTCCCACCGCCTCGCCGGCCGCCACCTCTACCTCACCGGCCGCGCCGTCATCCCCGGACTGGGCGACGAGGGCGTGTTCCTGTCCGCCTGGGCCGTCGCCCGCATCATCACGCAGAAGGACCCGCGGCGCGTCCGCCTGCGCCGCGAGCTGGGCTCGGTCATCGAGTCCTGAAGGGAGGCCATCGATGGGAGATTCGTGGACCCTGGACGTGCGCAACGCGCTGGCCGAGATGATCGGTCCCCGCGGCGTCGATGCCGCGGCTCTGGAGGCCCTCGGCCCCGCGGCCGACGACGCCCAACGGCGCCTCGACGAACGCCGCCGCGCCGGCGAGATCGGCTTCTCCGCCCTGCCCTTCGATCCCGCTCCCCTCGACGCCCTCGAAACCTTCGTCGCCGGCCTCGACCGCCGCATCACCGAAGTACTCGTCGCCGGCATCGGCGGCTCGTCCCTCGGACCCCGCGCCCTCTGCCGCGCCCTGCTCCACCGCTGGAACGAGCTGCTCCCCCCGGCTCGGCGCCCCGGACGACGCCTGTGGTTCCTCGAGAACGCCGACCCCGCCACCGTCTCCGCCACCCTCGACGTCGTCGACCTCCGCCGCGCCCTCGTCGTCGTCATCACCAAGAGCGGCGGCACCGCCGAAACCCTCGCCCAGTGGCTCGTCGCCTGGGACCGCATGGCCAAGGCCGTCGGCGCACGGCAGGTCGCCTCGCGCTTCGTCTTCGTCACCGACCCCAAGCGCGGTGTCCTGCGCCAGGTCGCCGGCGAGCGCGGCGTACCGACGTTCGCCGTCCCGCCCGAAGTCGGCGGCCGATTTTCCGTCTTCACCCCCGTCGGCCTCCTGCCGGCCGCCCTCGCCGGGATCGACATCCGCCGGCTGATGTCCGGCGCCGCCGCCGCCGCGACCGCCTGCCGCCGCCCCGGTAGGTTCGAAAACCCCGCGCGGCTGCTGGCCGCGCTCCACGTCGCCGCGCTCCGCGCCGGCCGCCCGATCCACGTCCTCATGCCCTACGCCGATCGCCTGCGCGACGCCGCCGACTGGTTCCGCCAGCTCTGGGCCGAATCGCTCGGCAAGCGCGTCGACCGCTCCGGCGCCGTCGTCGAGGTCGGCCCCACCCCCGTCGCCGCCCTGGGCGCCGTCGACCAGCACTCCCAGGTCCAGCTCTACGCCGAAGGCCCGCACGACAAGCTGATCACCGTCCTCGCCGTCCGCGACCCGGGCGCCGACGTCCGCATCCCGAAGCTCTTCCCCCGGCACGCCGAAACCGCGTACCTCGGCGGCGCCACCATCGGCGGCCTCCTCGACGCCGAACGCCGCGCCACCGCCGCCGCTCTCGCTCGCGCCGGCCGCCCCAACCTGACCATCACCCTGTCCGCCGTGACGCCCGAGACCATGGGCGCCCTGTTCCAGATCTACGAGGAGACCACCGCGCTCGCCGGCACCATGATGGACATCGACCCGTTCGATCAGCCCGGGGTCGAGGAAGGCAAGAAACTCACCTTCGGCCTCATGGGCCGCCCGGGATTCGAGGACCGCAAGTCCGCGCTGGAACAGTGGGAGAAGAAGGAAGTCCCGAACGCCACGCTGGCCGTCGACCTCCCCGCTTCGCCCGCCGCAGGCCCCGCCGCGCGCGCCGGCACCAGGCTCAACCTCCTGCGCTCGAAGGCGATTGCCCCCCCCACCTCCCCCTCCCGTCCCGTAGGGGAGCCACGTAGCCGCCCACGGCCGAAAGGCCGTGGCGCGGCGAGTGCTCCCGCCCCCATCACCAAGCGGAGCCCCCGATGAACGACCTGACCGTCGCGATCCTCGCCGCCGGAAAAGGCACGCGGATGAAGTCCGCGACGCCGAAGCTCCTCTTCGAGGCCGCCGGAAGGCCCCTGGGAACGTGGCCCGTCGCCACCGCCCTGGCGCTCCGACCCGCCCGCGTCGTCGTCGTCGTCGGCCACGGCCGCGACGGCCTGCAGGAGGTCTTGCGCGCGAGGTTCCCCCGCGCGCCCCTCGTCTTCGCCGGACAGAAGGAACAGCTCGGCACCGGCCACGCCCTGCGCTGCGCCCTGCCCTTCGTCCCTCGCTCCGCCCGCCGCCTGCTCGTCCTGTGCGGCGATGCGCCGCTGGTGACCCCCGACCCGCTTCGCCGGCTCCTCGCCGTCGGCCGCCGTCGCCCCGTGGCCATGCTCACGTCCGTCGTCGGCGACCCCGCCATGTACGGCCGCGTCCTGCGCGACGAACGCGGGCGGGTCGTGCGCATCGTCGAGCACCGCGACGCCACGCCGCAGCTCCGGCTGGTGCGCGAGGTCAACCCGGCCGTCTACGTGTTCGACCCGGCCTGGCTCCGCTCCGCGATCGGACGCCTGCGCCGCGGCAACGCCCAGGGCGAGTTCTACCTCACCGACGTCGTCGAGCTTGCGGCCGGCACCTCGCGCGGCGTCGCCGACCTGCGCGTGCCCTTCGACGACCTGCGCGGCGTCAACAACCGCGCCGAGCTGGCCGAGGCCGAGGAGGCCCTGCTGGACCGGATCCGCCGTACGTGGCTGGTGGCCGGCGTCACGATCCGCGCCCCGCACACGGTCCGCCTCGAGGCCGACGTCCGGCTCGCCCGCGACGTCGAGATCGGACCCGGCGCGCAGCTCCTCGGCCGGACCACGGTGGCGGCCGGCGCTTCGATCGGAGCCGGGTGCATCCTGCGCGACGTCGCGGTCGGGAAAAACGCCGTCCTGCTGCCGTACGTCGTGGCCACGGAAAGCTCGATCGGGCCCGGGGCGCGCATCGGCCCCTTCGCCCACCTGCGGCCGAAGTCGTCGATCGGCCGCGAGGCCCACGTGGGCAACTTCGTCGAAACCAAGAACACGGTGATGCACCCCGGCGCCAAGGCCAACCACCTCGCCTATGTCGGCGACGGCGACATCGGCCGGCGGACCAACGTCGGCGCCGGGACCATCTTCTGCAACTACGACGGCTTCGGAAAGTGGCGCACGGTCCTGGGGGAGGACGTGTTCGTCGGCTCCGACAGCCAGCTCGTCGCGCCCGTCACCGTCGGCGACGGCGCCTACGTCGCCTCGGGCTCGACCATCGTGGAGGACGTCCCCGCCGGCGCCCTCGCCGTCGCCCGTGCCCGCCAGGTCGTCAAGCCCGGTTACGCCGGGAAGCTGCGCGCGAAGCTCGCCGCACGCAAGGCCCGGCAGCGGAAGTAGCCGCACCGCGCCCTGCCCGTCCCGTCCGTCCGCTCCGGCCGCGGCACGTCCCGCAGCCCCGCACGCCGCATCTCCTCCTCGACGCGTGACCGTCAACTCGGTTGCCGGGGGACACCGCGGATGACAGCGGCAGCAGCCGTCCAGGGGACGGAATCCTGCGCCGCCACGGGCCGATCCGGACGCCGCACCGGCACGTCCCCGCGAGAAACGACCGGCGCGGAACCTGCTACGCCTTCCCGCACGGATGGGTGTCACCTTGAAGAAAGCGCCTCGAATACTCGCCTGGATCGCGACGACGGTAGCGGCCGCCGCATGGGCCGGATGCAGTTTGACCGACCCCGACGTCGGACTGGACGCGGATGCCGTGGACGCCGGGGATTCGTTCGTCGACGCATTCGCCGACGCGCCGCCGCCGGGAACCTCGTTGTGGCGTATCCGTGCCGCCGGACCCGGCATTCTGCGCGGCTACGCCAACGCCTTCGTCGAGGCGGACGACGGCGGGGTCGTCCTCGCCGGGTGGGTGGCCCTCGACGCGTCGGATTCCGGCACGACTTGGCTCGCCCGGCTGGGCGCGGACGGCAGTCTGGTCTGGGACGAGACGTTGGCGGCCGGAGGCGTCGGCTGGGCGACGGCCATTGCGCCCCATCCGGAAGGCGGCTTCCTGGTCGCGGGCGGCGAAGTAGACGCCGCGTTCCTGCGCCTCGACCCGGCCGGGCGCGCGCTGTGGCGCCGCTCGATCCTGGGCGCGGGACAGGACGCGCGCGCACTTGCATCCCTCGACGACGGCTTCCTGGCTGCGGGGTCGGCCACCGACCCCCATGCCGCCGCGGCCGGGCCCTGGATCGCACGGCTGGACGTGGAAGCACGCCCCCGCTGGCAGAAGCGCGTCGCCGCGACGGGCGGGATCTGGCAGCACGGAGTCGTCGCGGCGCGCGACGGCGGCATCCTTGCCGCCGCGGCCCTGGGCGACGACGGCGATCAAGGACTGTGGATTGCCCGGCTCGACTCCGACGGCAGCCCCGCCTGGCAGAGGCGGGTCGACGTCGGTGCGGGCTCCCGCGACAACCAGCCGACCGTGCACGAGGCGGCAAACGGCGATGTCGTCGTCACGACCACGGCCGGCGGCGTTCTCGTGCTCCGCTTCGACGCGTCCGGCACCCTGCTCCGGAGCCTCGTCATCGGCCCGGATGGAGGCCAGCGCGGCGGCTACGCGATCGACGGCCCCGACGGCGGCCTGATCGTCGCCGCCATGGAGAACGTGTTCACGCCCGAAGGGTACAACTTGTGGCTCCTCGGATTGTCGGCCGACGGGACGCTGCTGTGGCAGAAGTCGGTGCCGGACGAGGCGCCGGAGGACGCGACCGGACTCCTGCCGTCCCACGACGGCGGGTTTCTCGCGCTCTCCGGCGGTTGCTGCTGCTCCGTCGTTGCCAAACTTCGCCTCGACGGCTCGTTCGACGCCCCGTGCGCCGCCTTCGCGGAGACGCGCGCCTCCGCCGTCCACGTTCCTCTGGAGGCACATGATCCCGGTTTCGCCGTGGAGGACCTCCCGCCCCAGGTCGCCGAGGATGGGCTCCCGGTGGTCCAGCCCGCCTCCTCCACCGTCGAACTCACCTGTCCCTGACCCTCTCCGCTGTTGCTCATCTCATGTTCCCCGTTCCCTCTCCCGCCCGCCGACCCAGGACCCCCATCGCCCGCTCCGCAGGACCGTCCTTGACCCTCTCCCCCTCCCGCCCCACCATTCCCCCATGACCGGCCGGATCCCCAGCCTGCCCCTCGCCTTCTCCATCACCCTTCGCACCTGCGCCGCTCTCGCCGCCTGCAACCTCCTCCCCGCCTGCCGCCCCCCCGCATCTCCCACCGCGCCCGGCGAACCGGACCCCGGCAGCGACGAGCCCGTCGCGTGCGACGCCGCCGTCCCCTGCCCTGTACCCTTCGACTGCCTCGACGGCGCCTGCGAGGCCGCGCCGTGCAGCCACGAGGAATTCTGGCCGCTCGCGACGGCATCCTCTCGCCTCCCGCTGCTCGTCCACTATCGCGAGGCCGACGAGGCCGGGACGGCCGCCGAGGTCCTGGACTACCTGGAGCGCTACTGGGACGTCGAGGTCCATACGCTCGGCTTCGAGCCGCCGCTGCCCGACGCCGCACGCTGCGGCCCCGACGACTCGTTCGACGTCTTCCTGTGGCGGGGCTACGAGGGCGGCGACGTCGAGTCGCTCGGCGACGAGCCCTCCACCCCCTGGGACGACACTCCGACCTACCTCACCCTCGATCCGTGGGGACCGTACGGCGGCGAACACCTCGACTCGACGCTGGCGCACGAGCTGAACCACGCCCTCCAGGCGGTCCACGACTGGAACGAGACCCCGATCCTCTTCGAGATGACCGCGCAGTTCATCGAGGAAGTCGTCGTGCCGGACGACGACGCCTGGATGGAGTACCTCTTCGACTACCAGGCCCACCCCGACTGGGCCTTCGACTTCGACGACGACTACGACACCTTCTACTTCTACGGCGCCGGTCTCTACTTCCTCTACCTGCGCGAGGCCGTCTTCCACGGCGAGGCGTCCTTCCTCTCCGGACTGTGGCGCGCCTGCCGGAACCCTCCCGGCGTCAACGAACCGGATTTCGAGGATGCGCTGGAGACCATCCTGGCGCCGCACCATCTCACGTTCCTCGAGTCCCTCGTCGAGTTCACGCGCTGGCGCTGGTACACGGCCGGGCGCGACGACGGCCGGCACTTCCCCGACGGGGCGTCCTTCCCCCCCGAGGCCATGGTCCCGGTCGAACGCACGCTCGCCGCGTCGCCCCAGGTCGTCTTCGTCGAGCCCGGCCCCATGATGCTCGGCGCCGTGTTCCTCGAGGTCGCCCGCGAGAGCGATGCTCCCGGGTCCATCGCCATCGATCTCAAGGGTGACCCCCGTGTTCACTGGTCGGTCCAGGCCGTTCCCGGCCTGACGCCCGACTCCGACGGCGACATCCTGGACTTGTCGTCCGGCCCCGCGACCCTGCGCTTCGGTTCCCTCGCCTCCCGGACCCTCGTCATCCTGGCCCTCCCCTCCGGCCCCGACGACCCCGACGACCGCTCCCCGGAGCGCTTCCCCTTCACGCTGACCCTGTCCCCCGCCCCGTGAGAACCTAGGATCCGCCCAACAGCGCGCCGAAGATCGCTCGGTAGGTCCCGCACTCCCATCGCCCGCACCTCATCCCGTCGCCGTCGGCGCACGTTCGCCCGGTGCCCGGCTACGCATCCTTCGAGGCAGGCCGCAGGGCCGCGAGCCTCTCCTTGAGCGCCGCTGCCGCCGCGCAGTCCTCGCACGGCTCCGCCTTGCCCTGGTTCTTGCAGGTAGCGAGGCAATGGGTCAGCGACTGCACCAGCAGTCGCAGGTCCTGGTCGCTCAGCTCCACCTTCATCGTCGTCCTCCTCCATCCGTCCGGACGGCCCGCCCCCGTCCGCCTACGCGCCCAGCTCGCGTGCGATGGCCATCGCCGCAATCGTGCCGTCGGAGACCGCCGTGGTCATCTGGCGGAACGGCTTGCTGCGCACGTCGCCGGCCGCGAACACGTCCGGCACGCTGGTCCTCATGTCCGCCTGTACCCGGACGTAGCCCCACTCGTCCAGCTCGAACGCGCCCCCGAACGCCTCGAGGTTGGGCTGCATGCCGGCGAAGACGAAGACGCCGTCGCAGGCGATCCGCTTGCGCTCGTGCGTCCGCAGGTCCTCCACGACGACCTCTCCCACCGTGTTGCCCCGGGCCACGAACTCCCGCGGCTCGTGCCGGAACAGGAACTCGATCTTCGGGTTGGCGAACGCCGCCTCCTGCGCGACGCGGTTGGCCTGGAGCTTGTCGAACTGGTGGACCACGGTGATACGTGCCGCGAAACGCGCGATGAACAGCGACTCCTCGATCGCGGAGTTGCCCCCGCCGATCACCACCACGTGCTTGTCCGGGTAGTACTTCGCGTCGCAGGTCGCGCAGTACGAAACCCCGCGCCCACGGTACTCGCGCTCGCCGCCGACGCCGAGCGGCCGCGGGGACGAGCCGGTGGCCACGACGATCTTCCGGGCCCGAATCGTCTCCACCCCGTCGACCTCGACCTCGCGGGCGTAGAGGTCGACGCGCGTGAGGTCCGCGGCGGAGCGGAACTCGACCCCGGCCCGGCGGGCTTGCTCGGACATCGCATGGGCCAGCGCGTAGCCCGGCTGGGGCTCGACGAAGCCCGGAAAGTTGGAGACCTGGTGCGTGAGCGCCAGATTGCCGCCGGGCAGCGCACGGTCGATGGCGATCGTGCGCAGGCGGGCCTGCGCCGCGTAGATCCCGGCCGTCAGCCCCGCCGGCCCCGCGCCGACGATGAGGACATCGCAGTCGGTGGACTTGCGGGCGACCCGACCCGCCAGCTCGACCGCGCGTTCCGGCGCCAGCAACGCCTGCAGGTTGCGCTCCAGGTCCGCCCGCTTGACCGCCCCCGTGAGACGGTCCCCGACGGGCAGGCCGTCCCGGTAGAACAGCAGCGTCGGCGACGAGGTGACCCCGAGGCGCTCGGCCAGCGCGCGGTTGCCCTGCCGGAAGATCTTCACGAACCGCACGTCCGCGCCGTACGTCTCGGCGAGCGGCTCGAACTTCGCCGCCAAGGCCTCGCACGGCGGGCATTCGGTGGAGAAGAAGTCGACCACCACCGGCCGATCGGAGCACAGCACGGTCTCCGAAAACCGGTCGGCCTCGATCTGCAGCGTCCGCTCGGTCATCCCGTCACCTCCGGCGGCGCGTAGGCCGCCACCCCCAGCCCCAGCAGCTCGCGGATCGGGCGGCAGTCCGGCGCGTGCAGGTCGCCGGTGCGGTTCTTGGCCACTGCCGCACACCCCCCGCCGCAGGCCAGGCGCTGCTCGCACGAACGGCACGCCTCGATGCCCAGCACGTCCCGGTCCTCCCACTCCGCGATCGCCGCGTCGTTCCGCGAGACCGTGGGCCAGAAGGTCCCCAGCTCCTCGCCGTCCTTCCCGACCGTCGCCGTGCAGGCGTAGATGCGCCCCGCACCGTCGAACGCCCACTCCGTCTTGCAGCCGGTGCACGCGTCGAACAGGGGCGGGGGCGTCTCGCCGTTCTCGAACAGGAAGCGCGAGATCGAATAGGCCGGCCGGTGGAACTCCAGGACCTCCGGGCGCCGCCGCGTCAGCTCGAAAAGCGCCTCGTACAGCTCCAGCCGCGTGAACAGGCGCTGCGGCGCGGCGTGGCAGTGGTGCAGCTCGTAGTTGCGGCCCAGCTGCGTCTTGAAACGGGGATGCCCCGTCCAGCCGTGCTCGCGGGCCAGGGCCGCAAGCGCCGGCAGCGCCTCGAGGTTCTCGCGGTCGACGACCGCGCGGAGGTTGATCGGGACGTCGGCCGCCAGCGCCGCGTCGATGCCCGCGACGATCGCGTCGAACGTCCCCCCGCCGCCGCGCAGCGGACGACGACGATCGTGGACCTCCCGCGGGCCGTCCAGCGTCACCTGCACCTCGCGCAAACGCGCCCCCCGCAGCACCGGCAGGGCACTCTGCAAATGGTACCCGTTCGTGACCACCGCCAGCTCGATGCCCCGCGCCGCCGACCGCTCGACGAACCCCTCGAGCATCGCCCGCACCGTCGGGCCCGGCAGCAACGGCTCGCCCCCGAAGAGCGTGACGTACTTCCGTCGCCCGGCCAGCTCGCGGTCGACGTGGGCGAAGAAGGCGTCGAGCACCTCGGGGCCGGGGACCACGACCGACGCGGAGTAGCCCGACTGGTAGCAGTAGTCGCAGGCGAAATTGCAGCCGTACCAGGGGACGAAGAAGAGCTGCACTTCGTCCCGCTCGCGCGCGTCCAGGAAGTCGAGGTACGCCTGCCGGTAGCGGCATTCCTCCTCCTCCGGGTCGACCAGATAGCCGCGGGAAACGAAGGCGCCCTCGTCGTCCGGCCGTCCCTCGCGCAACCGCGCCGCCTCCCCGGCGGTCAGCATGTCGGCGCTGCCGGCGAGCAGGTTGACGACGTACCAGGCGTCGGAATCGCGGACGCGCCCGATGATGTTGTGGCGCGAGGCTGCGAGGCCGCCCATGGTCGGTCCTCAGTCGTGGCAGCCGGCGGTCGCCCGCGACACCTTCGCGCAGCACTGCGCCGGCACCTTCGCCTCGGCACTCCGCTCGCCCGCAGCCCGCGACCGGGCCGGGGTCGTCCTCGCGCTCTTCGTCCGCGTGATGCTCCTCATCTCGTCATTCCTTTCCCTTCCCGCCGCACCCGCACCCGCCGGGCTTCGACCCGGCGAGCGTGATGCTGGCGACATGGATCCGCCCCTTCTCGTACGGCGCGCTCTCCTCGAGCACCTCGAGCCCGGCCAGCCCCGCCGCCCCCACGCTCGCCAGGTAGACCTCGCGCGGGACCGCTCCCGCCCAGCACTCGGCGACCGCCCGGGGATCGCTGCGGAACTCCTCCGGCACCTCCGCCACCGCGTAGATGTCGCTGACCACGAACCGACCGCCGGGCCGGAGCACCCGCCGGATCTCCGCCCACACGGCGTCCTTGTCGGCCGCGTGGTTGATCGTGCAGTTGGACACGACCAGGTCGACCGAGGCGTCCGGCAGCGGGATCCGTTCCAGCGACGACTTGAGGAAGCCGACGTTGCCCACGCCGAGCTTCGCCGCGTTGCGCCGGGCCCGCTCCAGCATCCCGTCGGACACGTCCACGCCCCAGCAGAAGCCGCGGCGGCCGACCGCCGCGGCGAGGCGCAGCACGTCCTGGCCGCGGCCGCTGCCCAGGTCGAGGCAGATGTCACCCGGACGGGGGTCGGCGTGCCGGGCCGCCCCGCCGCACGACAGGCAGCAGGAGGACTCCGCGAGGGCCCCGTACCGCTCGCCGATCGCTTCCGTCCGCTCGTCGTTCGGCATCGGCCTCACCCGCCCTCGATGGTCGCCACCAGCGTGCGCAGCCCGCCCACGACACGGGCGTGGTCGGTGGCCGACAGCTTCCCCCGCAGGACGTCGTCGCAACGGCACACGAGTCGCTCGATCCGCCGGCGGACCGCCCTGCCTCGCGCGGACAACGTGAGCAGCAGGACGCGCCGGTCGCCCGGACCGCCCGCGCGCCGCAGGAAGCCCACGCGCACCAGCTCGTCGATCACCCGGCCGCCGCGGGACGGCGAAACGCCGACGCGCCGGCACAGCTCTCCCGTGACCACCGCCTCGCCCGCGGGCATCGCCGAGAGCACCGCGTACTGCGCCTCGCTCAGCCCCGCCTGGTCGCGGATCTCGCCCTCCTTTTCCTCGCAGAACGAGCGCACCCGTCGCACGAGCGTCATCAGCGAGTCCGCCCCGACCTGTTCGTTGCTGCTCGCATCATTTGCCATAAGCAACTATCTAGTCCACCCGGATCCCGCTGTCAAGCCCTTCGTGGCCCAGGCACTTGAATCCCGCCCCCGACCCGTGTACATAGCGCCGCCTGACGTCGTTCCGGCGGCCCGCTCGGCGGCCGGAGGTGACGTCACGGCAGGAGGTTGCGTCCCGGGACGTGCGCCAGCTTAGCTCAGTCGGTAGAGCAGCGGTTTCGTAAACCGCAGGTCTGGGGTTCGAGTCCCCAAGCTGGCTCCGCAGGCCGGACCACCGCCGGTGCTTGACACCGGGCGGTTTTCCGGTCACATTCTCGCGCCCTGGACGGCCTCACCGCGGCCGACAGGGTCGGAAGGACGGTCGCCATGAACCGCAATCTGGGCCTCATCGGACGCAAAATCGCCTGTACCCAGCTGTTCACCGAACAGGGCCAGGCCATCCAGGTCACCGTCGTCGAAGCCGGGCCGTGCACCGTCATCGGCAAACGCACCATGGCCAAGGACGGCTACTCCGCCCTCCGCCTCGCCTACGGCGCCAAACCCGAACGCCTCGTCTCCCGCCCCGAACGCGGCCAGTTCAAGGCCGCCGGCGCGACGCCCTGCCGCATCATCCGCGAGCTGCGCGTCCCCGAGGACGTCACCGCGAAGTTCGAGGTCGGGCAGAAGATCGCCGTGGGCGACGTGTTCAAGAAGGGCGAGCTGGTCGACGTCACCGGCACCAGCAAGGGCCGCGGCATGGCCGGCGTCATCAAGCGCCACCGCTTCAACTCCTTCGTCGCCGGCCACGGCACCCATGAGTACTTCCGCCACTCGGGCTCCATCGGCCAGAACATGACCCCGGGCCATACCTACAAGGGTCTGCGCATGCCCGGACACATGGGCGCCTGCCGCGTCACCACCATCGGCATGCGCGTCGCCGAAGTTGACGCCGAACAGGACGTCATCCTCATCCGCGGCTCCGTCCCCGGCCATCGCAACGCCTTCGTCGTCGTCCGCCGGTCCCACCGCCGCGCCGAGGCGCGGGCGCAGATCCAGACGGCAAAGGCCGCGAAGAAGAAGTAGCCCGGCGCACCGCCCGCCTCGCGCCAGGAACGAACCTCTCCCGTGGGAAGCCGCCGCCAGGATCATTTCGCCCGCCGCGCCCGCCAGGAGAATTTCCCCGCCCGCTCCGTCTACAAGCTCGAGGAGATCGACCGGCGCCTCCAGCTCACCCGCCCCGGCCAGCACGTCCTCGACCTCGGCGCCGCCCCGGGTTCCTGGACCCTCTACCTTTGCCGCGCCGTCGGCCCCCACGGCCTCGTCCTCGCCGTCGACCCCCACGACCTGCACGTCCCGCTCCCCCCCAACGCCCGGTTCCTCCGCGGCCCCGCCGCCGACCTCGCGGACGAAATCGCCGCCGCCGGCCCCTTCGATCTCGTCCTCTCCGACATGGCCCCCGCCACGACGGGCGATCGCGCCACCGACCAGTTCCGCTCCTTCGAGCTGTTCTCCACCGCCGCCGACCTGGCCGCCCGCTCCGGCCGCGACGGCTCCTCCTTCGCCGGCAAGATCTTCCAGGGCTCCTCCTTCGAGGAAGCCCGCGCCCGCCTCCGCGACCTCTTCATCGACGTCCGCGTCGTCCGCCCGAAAGCCACCCGCTCGGAGAGCTACGAGGTCTTCCTCTGCGGCATCGGCAAGAAGAGTTAGCAGGTCGTTGGTTCTTGGTTCTTGGTTGTTGGTCCGGAGGTGCAGGGGAACCCGGTGGCCGCCCGGGGGGAACATCATGCTCGCGGCATGCAGATGATCTCCACGATCCGCGTGTCGAAGAACGACTGGCCGTGCGCCGGCCGGATCACCACCGCCGTGTCCGCTCCTCGCCCCGTCCCCCCAATCGCGATCACCTCCCGCCCCACCGGCACCAGCCCCGCGTCCGCCGCCATCGTCGCGATCTCGACCGCCACCTTCAGCCCCTGCCCCATCACCCGCAGGCTCATCGCCACGATCTCCGCCGGATGATAGCCCCCCTGCCCGTTCTGCAGGAAACGCAGCGCCCGGTCGACCCCCGCGAAAAAATGTGTCGTCGTCAACAGCGCCACCCCCGCCGCCCCCAGCTCGCGCCGCACCTCCCCCGTCATCTCGTCCTCCCCCGGCTTGCGGAACCCCACGCGGTGCGTCACGCACACGATCCGCACCGATCGCTCGAACGCCGCCAGCGCCGCCCGCGCCGTCGCACCCGTGTTCGACGCCACCACCACGTGCCCCAGCCCCAACTCCTTCGCCCGCGCCGCCGCCATCTCCAGCGTCGCCCCCGTGTTCCCCTCCCCCGCCCTCTCCCAATACCCGATCTCCCGCTTCATCCCGTCCTCCGTTCCTCTCTTCCCCCACCTCCGGACCAACAACCCGACCCGATCCGCCAACCAAGAACCAACAACCAAAACCCTTGACTCCCCGCGCGGCAACGGTAGCATCGGAACTGTCCTATGCGCTGGATCGATTTTGCCAGGGTTCATGGCGGGGATGTTGTGGGCGGATTGCCCGGGGCGGCGCTGCGCCGCATCGCCGAGGCGATCGACGCCGGCCGCGAGATCCTCGAGGTCGCGCGCCAGGAGTCGGTGCGCCCCGACGGGCTCCCCCCCTCGGTGCTCAGCCGCTGCTGGGAGCTGGAGGACCGTCGGCTGCGCTGGGTCGATGCCGCCCGCTCGGTGGCCGAGGTGCGCAGCAGCGACGGGCTGCCGCCCCTCCCTGAAGCCCTGCTGCGCGAGATGCGCAACCCCGACGCGCTCGCCGCCCTCGATCGCGCTTCCCGCCTCGCCCCCGGCGCGACGGCGATCGAGCTGCGCGAGTACGTCTCGATCTGGGACGACTCCCTCGCTCTGGCCCGCCGCGACGGCACCGTCCGCCTCGCCGCCTCGACCGAGGACGCGGAGAAGCTGGCCCCCTACGAGGACCTCTCCGGGCGCAGCGACGCACCTGCCGCCCTGCCGGCCCACCGCTGGCTCGCCGCTCGCCGCGGCGAGAAGGATGGCGCGATCGGAATCCGCTTCGAATTCCCCCGCGACGCCATGGTCGACCGCGTCCGCGCCGTGCGCTTGAAGCTCGCACGGGAGGAGTCGGAACGGGCGCCTGAGGCGCTGCTCGACGCCCTGGTGACCTGCGAGTTGACGGCCGCGCTGCGGCGGCAGCTCGACGAGCGGGCGGAGAGCGAGGCGCTCAGCGCCGCGGCCAGCGCCTATGCGGCCCTGTTCCGCATCCCTCCCGTCACCGCCGAGAAGCTCGGCGCCGTGTTCTTCGGCCGCGGCCCGCGGCCGGTGAGCTGGGTCGTTGCCGACGGCGCCGGTGCGTGCCTGGAGGCCGGGACGGATGCGGGCGTCGCCCAGGGTTGGGCCGCCACGCTGGTCGAGAAGCTCCACGGCGCCGGCATCACCCTGCTCGTGCTTCCCGCCAGCTCGCCCGCGGTCGAGCGGCTCCGGGAGGTCGAGCGGGCGGCGGAAGGGAAGTTCACGCTCTCGCGGATCCCGACCGCGGCGATGCGCGAGGCGAAGTCCGGGCTGGCGGGCGCCGACGCCGAGCTGCCCTCCGGACAGGCCGCCGCGCTCGTCCTCGTCCGCCGCGCGCTGGATCCGGCCGGCTCGTTCTCCTCCGTCGACCCCGCTTCGCTCGGCCTGGCCGAGTACCAGCACGACCTCGACGCCGCGCGCGTCTCCAAGTACCTGCTCACCGCCCGCGGCCTCGCCTCCCTCGAGGCGGAGCGGGCGGCGGCGGTGCGCACCGCCGCCGGGACCGCGGCGGCCGAAGCGACGGCCGCGGCGGCGGCGGCCCCGGCGGGGATGACCGGGCTCACGTTCGGCGGCATGCCCGCCGGAACCGTGAACTCGATCGACGACCTGCGGCCCGGGATGATCCTGGCGGGCACCGTGACGACCGTGGCCGAGTTCGGGGCCTTCGTGAACGTCGGCCTGCGCCAGGAAGGGCTCGTCCACGTCTCCGAGATGGCCGACCACCGCGTGCAGTCGGCCTCCGACATCGTGCGCCCCGGCCAGTCCGTCCGCGTCCGCGTCGTCGACGTCGACCGCAACCGCAACCGCATCTCCCTCTCCCTGCGGCTCCAGGACACGCGGCCCCCCCGCGGCCCGGGAGGGCCCGGCGGCGGCCGGGCGAAGTCCGCGGCCCTGCGCGAGCTCGACAAGTACTTCAAGAAGTGAGGTTTCCGTCATGGGCGACCTGGCTGGTGCCTGCCTGACCGCCGTCCGCGACTGCCTCGGCCTGCAGTCCGCGGAAGAACTGCTCATCGTCTCCGACCCGTCCCGGCGCGTCATCGCCGCCGCACTCGCCGCCGCGGGACGGGCGCTCGGGGCGGAGGTCGTCGCGCTCGAAATGGCCGAGCGGGGGCAGAACGGGGCCGAGCCGCCCCGGTCCGTCGCCGCGGCGATGGCCGCGGCGGACGCCGTGCTCTGTCCCGCCGCCAAGAGCCTCACGCACACCAGGGCCCGGCGCGACGCCGTCGCCGCCGGCGCGCGCGTGGCCACCAGGCCCGGCATCACCGAGGAGATGCTCGTACGCACCATGGCCGTCGACTACCGCAAGGTCGTCGACGACACGACCCGCGTCACCGCCGTCCTTACCGCCGGCAACCTCGTGCGGCTGACGACCCCGGCCGGCACCGACCTCTCGCTCCCCATCGCCGGCATCCCCGGCCACGCCTCCACCGGCGTCATCGTCGGCAAGGGAAGCTGGGGCAACCTCCCCTCGGGCGAAGCCTACCTCCGGCCGGAGGAAGGCAAGACCGAGGGGGTGCTCGTGGTCGACGGCGCAATGGCTGGAATCGGCCTCCTGGCCGCTCCGCTTCGCATCCGCATCGAGCGCGGCCTGGCGGTGTCGTTCGAGGGCCCCGATGCCCTCCGCCTCCAGGACATGCTCGATCGCCACGGCCCCCTCGCCCGTTCGGTCGCCGAGCTCGGGATCGGAACGAATTACGGCGCCAAGCTGACCGGCGAGATCCTCGAGGACGAGAAGGTCGCCGGGACCGCCCATGTCGCCTTCGGCAACAACGCCTCGATGGGCGGCACCGTCACCGTCCCCGTCCACCTCGACGGAATCGTCCTGCGCCCCACCCTCCATATCGACGATCGCCTCGTGCTGGACGCCGGCGTGTTGAAGATCTGACCCCGGCCCATCCCCTTTGCGTCCTTTGCGCCTCCCTTGCGTCCTTTGCGCGAACTCCGGATCGAGGATTCCTCGCGGCCTTCGCAAGGGGTTGCGGGAACCTCGCGGCGGGGCTAGAATACCGCAGAACCTCAAGGAGGAGGCCAACATGCGCAAAGTCCGCAATTTGGTTCGGTGGGGTGTCCCGGCCGTAGCCCTCTTGGTCTGCCTTTCGGCGTCCGCGGCGGCGGCACAGCCGGCGGAGCCCGATCAGGCGACGCGCGACGCCGCGAGCGCGCATTTCCGCGCCGGTCGCGACGCGTTCACCGCGGGCGACTTCGAAACCGCGCTGACGGAGTTCCGCGCGGCCAACGAGGCCATCCCGGCCTCGCGCGCCCTCTCGTACATCGGTCAATGCCTGCACAAGCTCAACCGCCAGATCGAGGCTCTGCACACCTTCCGCCAGTACGTCGAGCTGTACCCCAACCCCACCACCGAACGCGACCAGACGGCCATGCAGGAGGTGAAGGACTGGATCGACGAGCTGGAAGACGTCGTCGGCAAGGTCCAGGTCAGCGTCGCCTTGAGCGGCGCCACCGTCCTGGTCGACGGACAGGTGATCGGCAACGCCCCGCTCGCCGACGCGGTCGAGGTCGTCCAGGGCCCGCACACCTTCCGCGCCGAGATGGAAGGCTACCGCGCGGCGGAGGAGACCCTGACCGTCGCCGCCGGGCAGGCGTCGACCGTGACGCTGATCCCGACCCCCTTGCAGACGACCGCCACCGTCAATCTCTCCGCCAACGTCCCCGGCGCCGCCGCTACCCTGGACGGCACCGCCCTCGGCATGCTCCCCTTCGCGGGCGACATCGAGGCCGGCGTCCACCAGCTCGAGGTCGCGGCGGAAGGCTACGAGACGGCACGGCTGGCCATCACCCTCCAGGCCGGACAGCCCTTCGCGCGCGCGGTCGAGCTGGTTCCGCTGCCGGAGGCCGACGAGGCCTGGTACGAGAAATGGTGGGTCTGGACGATCGCCGGCGTCGTGGTCGCGGGCGCGGCCACCGGCATCGTCCTCGGAACCATGGGCGGCGATACGATGCCCGACAGCGACTGGCAAGTCGGGCTCCAGTAGGCGGGAGGAGGTTGACCATGACCAAGCGCATCATCATCGGCGTTCTCGCGGGCGTCGTGCTCCTGGGCTGCGAAAGCGAGACCGGCATCCGGCTGGTCGTCCGCACCGACATCGACGTGCCGGCCGACCTGGACGCGGTGACCGTCACCGTCTTCGCCGGCGCCGACGCGACGGCGCCCTTCGATCAGCCGCACACGTTCGATGACCTGACCGCGGCCGACTTCCCCTTGACCGTCGGCGTGACCCCCGGCGACATCTACAAGTCCTGGGTGCTCTTCCGCGTCCAGGGGATCCTGGTCAACGACGTCGTCGTCGAGCGCTGGGTGCTGGAGCAGTTCAGCAGCGGCGAGATCAAGGAGGTCGTCGTCGAGCTGCAGGGCACGTGCCTGGGGAACCTCTGCACCGACGCCCCCGGACAGGAGTGCGTCGACGGCGCCTGCGCCGCCGCGCCTCGCCCGGCCGATTGGCTCGCCGAGTGCGGCGACACCATCTGGGACGTCGGCGAGGAATGCGACGACGGCAACACCACCACCGGCGACGGCTGCTCGCCGACCTGCGAGCTCGAGGCCGCGGTGTGCGGCAACGGCACGGTCGAGACGGGCGAACAGTGCGACGACGGCAACACCGCTTCCGGCGACGGCTGCTCGTCCACTTGCCAGACGGAAGGCCCCGAGTGCGGCAACCTCGACGTCGAGGCCGGCGAGGAGTGCGACGACGGCAACACCCGCGCGGGCGACGGCTGCGAAAACAACTGCGAGTTCACCTGCCACTCCGACACCGACTGCGCCGACACCGACCAGTGCACCGACGACGTCTGCGCGGCCGTGGCCCTCGGCCAGAACTGCACCAACGAGATCGAGGAGGGCGCCGCCTGCAACGACGGCAACGACTGCACCGACGGCGAGACCTGCGACGCCGCGGGCGATTGCGGCGGCGGCACCAACACCTGCGAGTGCGACCCGACCGGCGCCGACACCTGCGAGGCCGACAACGGCGACGACGACCCGTGCAACGGCACGCTGATCTGCGACGATGCCACCAGCACCTGCATCGTGGACGACACCACGGTCCTCGCCGTCGACGATCCCTGCGACAACGGCGTCTTCTGCGACGGCGTCGACACCTGCCAGGGCGATCCGCTCGCCTGCACCAGCCCCGGCGACCCCTGCGAGACCTGCCAGACCTGCGTCGAGACCGGCGGCGGCGCCTGCACCACCAACGCGGGCTCCTGCTTCATCGCTTCCACCTGTTACGCCAACGGCACCGACGATCCCGCCAACGCGTGCCTGGAATGCGCGTCGGCCACCTCGCAGACCGACTGGTCCCCGGTCGCCTCGGGCGTGACCTGCGACGACGGCGACGACTGCACCACCGGCGAGTCCTGCAACGGCGCCGGCCTCTGCACCGGCGGCACCGGCGTCTGCACCTGCAACCCGGCAGCCGATACGTGCGAGGCGGACCACGGCGACGGCGACCCCTGCAACGGCACCTTGATCTGCACCACCGCGACCCCCAACGTGTGCGAGATCGATCCCTCGACCGTGGGCGCCGTCGACGACGCCTGCAACGACGGCCTCGACTGCAACGGCGGCGACACGTGCCAGACCGGGACCTCCGGCCTGGAGTGCACGCACGACGGCGTCTCGCCCTGCCTCTCCTGCGAGACCTGCGCGGACTCGACGCCGACCGGCCACACCTGCGCGCGCAACAGCGGGTTCTGCATCATCGCCGGAGCCTGCTACGCGCGCGGCGCCACGGAGACGGGCAACGTCTGCCACGTCTGCGATGACGTCTCGCCCGCCGATCCCACCGCCTGGAGCAGCGTCACCGACGGCACGACCTGCAACGACGCCCTGTACTGCAACGGCGCCGACTCCTGCACCGCCGGCGCCTGCACCCACACCAACGCTCCGTGCGACCCGACGACCTGCTTCGGGACCTGCGACGAGGGCACCGACGCCTGCGCCACCTCCGCCTGCTACATCGCCGCCGCCTGCTACACCCCCGGGGACGACAACCCGGCCAACGCCTGCGAGGAGTGCGTTCCCGCGACCAGTCGGTCCGCCTTCACCGTCAAGCCCGACCTTTCCCCCTGCGACGACGCACTGTTCTGCAACGGCGTCGACACCTGCACCACCGGCGTCTGCGGCCATGCCGGCGATCCGTGCGCGCCGACGACCTGCTTCGGCGCCTGCGTCGAGGCTTCCGACTCCTGCACCAACTCGGCCTGCTACATCGGCGCCGCCTGCTACGCCGCGGGCGATGACAACCCGGCCAACTCCTGCCAGGAATGCGTCCCGGGCACCAGCAGGTCGGCCTGGACGAACAAGACCAACGGCGCTTCCTGCACCGCCGACGCCGACGCCTGCACCCTCGACACCTGCTCGGCCGGCACCTGCGGCCACACCACGGGCTGCACCGACAGCGTCGTCGAGTTCGACAACCACACCGTGCGCTTCTGCGTGACCACCACCGCCTGCGACGCGGCGGTCGGCGGAACGTGCACCGAGGTCAACGTACCCGGCGAGTGGACGACGACGCCGTGGGACGAGCTCTCCAATCCGATGACGGCCTGCACCGGCTACTTCGTTTTCACCAGCCCCGCCCTCACCCCGGGCTCGCACTGCTACAAGTACCTGGGCAACCGGACCACGAGCAACGTGTGGTTCCCCGACCCAGGCACCGGCGCCGATTGCGGCACCGGGACCTCCTACTGCGATCTGTCCGGGCTCAACACGAACTGCCGCTACACCGCGCTGTAGCCGCAGCCCCGGGCCGACTCGGCTAGAACACCCAGTTCACCAGGGAAAGCTGGACCTCGAGTCCGGTAGGCGAAACCGCGCGGTAGAGCGACGGCGACGGCGCTTCGCTCAGCGCCAGGGAAGGAACCTCGAGACGGAGCGAGCCGTCTCGCACCGCCACCAGCGCCGGGCCCGCCGCACGCACCGCCCGGGCCGTCGAAGGCACACGGACCGCCGACGCCCGGTCCGACGTCACCGTCGTCGTCTCGCTCGGCTCGAACGTCTCGCTGGCCAGGATCAGCGTGATCAGGATCGACGGCACGAGCATCGTCATGCCCACGGCCAGCATCGCCACGCCCGCCTCCATCGATTCCTGCTCCATGAAGTACCCGCCGGCGGCCGCGCCCCCGCCCACGGCCAGCGGCACGAGCGAGAGCAGCCAGGGGTTGGTGACCCCCGCCCCCGCCTCGATCGTCATCGTCAGCTCCATCCCGACCAGACCCAGCCCGATCGCCCCGCGGACGCCCCTGGCCTCGCTCCCCGCCTCGAACGGCTGGGCGTGCGCGATCCCCGCGGCAAGCAGCACGGACGCGGCCCCGAACAGCGCTAGTTTCTTCATCGCCATGTTCCCCGCCTCACGCGTTCAAGGCCCCGGGTCACGATCCTGCGGCCGACGCGCAAGCCGGTCGCAGCATAGCGGAGAGGCCGGAATGGTCAAGTCCGCCCCCGCTCGTACCCGACAACGACGTTGCCGCCCGCCAACGAACCGCACGCACGGTGCGCAGCCGGCGGCGCGGTCGACCCGCACGCACCGATGCCCGGATCGTGCCGACCTCGGGCGGAATTCCCGCCCCCCGGCCCGCACAACGACGAAAGATCCAAAGCTGGCACGTCCGTTGCTGGTCCTGTCAGGAGGAGTGGCCGCGGGGTGGTACGGAACCGCCTCTCGGTATCACCCCGCGGCACTTCTCGAGAGGCGGAGAACGGGATGGAGGATCCCATGGCCCGAACTCTCGACGCCTTCCGCACCGTTTCCCTCGTCACGCTCCTCGCGACGGCCGCCTGCATGGACCGGGACCTGACGACCATGGACCCGGTCGTCCAGGCGGTGACGACCTACGAGGTGGTCCAGCCGCCCAGCGGCAAGGTCGACCTGGTCGTCGTCGTCGACAACTCCCGGTCGATGCAGGAGGAGCAGGCGGCGCTGGTCGCGAACTTCCCGGCACTGATCGATGAGCTGATGGCTCCGAGCGATCCGGACCACACCCCGGTGATCGATCTCAACGTCGCCATCGTGTCCACCGACATGGGCTCGGCCGGCTACCAGCTCAGCACCTGTAGCGAGGGCTTGTGGGGGTACGATCGGGGGGACGACGGCTGCTTCCTCCACACGCCGCGGACGGCAGGCTCGGGTTGCCTCGTAGACTATCCGGGTTTCCTGCGCCGCAATCCGGACAACGCGGGGAGCTACCCCCTGAGCGACATGGGCCGGGACTTCGGTTGCATGGCGACCCTCGGCACGAACGGCTGCGGCTTCGAGCAGCAGCTCGAAGCCGCCCGCAAAGGCCTCGTGGACCACACCCTGGCCGGCGACTGCAACGCGGGGTTCCTGCGCAACGACTCCATCCTGGCCGTGGTCGTCGTCAGCGACGAGGAGGATTGCTCGGTCGCCGACACTCACATCCTCGATCCCGAGGCCGACGCGATCTACGGTCACGCGAACATCCGCTGCTACATCCACCCGGAGATGTTGAAGAGCGTCACGGACATGGTCGGCCAGCTCCGCGGGCTGCGCGGCAACGCCCGCGACTTCGTCATGGCGATGATCGTAGGCGTGCCGATGGGATCGGTCTGCGAGAACACCGGCGACCGCGTCGCCAACTGCCTCGAGCTCCCCGAGATGCAGTACGTCCTCGACGGCACCGGCACCAACATCATCCCGGTCTGCCACCATCCGCTGGGCTGGGGCGCCGCCGTCCCCGGACGGCGCTTCATCCAGGCCGCGCAGGAGATCGGCTCCAACGCCCTCGTCCGCTCGATCTGCAACGAGGACTGGCGACCGGCCATGACGGGCATCCTCGATCTGATCCAGGGCGCGCTGGACAACGTCTGCTTCCCCCACGAGCTGGCCCTGGATCCCGTCACCTGCCGCGCCGACTGCAACATCGTCGAGCTGCTCTCCGACGACCGGAGCTGCCCCGCGGGGCGGGTCGAGGCCGACCCGCCGACCGAAACCGATGACCGCGGTGTCATCCACCGCCGCTGCGTCATCCTCCAGGCCGATCGCGTCCCCGCCGGCGATGGAACGTGCCCGATCACCGCGGACGCCGGTTGGTACTACATCCCTCGTGCGCAAAGCACCGCACACTGCGACCAGGTGTTCTTCGCTCCCAACGCCGTGCCTGAGCCGCTCTCCAGCACCCAGCTCGAGTGCCTCTCCTACGTCTGTCCCGCCGAGCGCCGCTGCGGCGGGTCCTCCAACCCCGGCGGCCGTTGCTGCGGCACCAACGAAACCTGCGCCGACTTCGACCCCGTCGCCGGAGGCCGCTGCATCTCCCTGTAGCAGCGTCGTCGTCCGACGCCGCCACACCACCGAACCGCGGGCTTCAGCCCGCGGCTGATGGCCGCGCCCTGGCCCCGAAGGGACTCGGCGGCTCTGCCGCCGAGCAGGGCGCGGTTCGGATGACGGTTGGCACAGCTCACCCCCCGGTCGTCTTCCGCCGGAACACCTGGATCGATACCCCGCCGGGCGTGAACGCCGCCACCTGCACCATCGCCACGCCCCCCGCCGGCCCCGGCCGGAACAGCGCCTCGTCGTCAGCCAGCATCCGCAGCGTGCCGCCCGAGGCCAGCCAGCGCAGCGAGCGCGTCCCGGCAGGCACCTCCGCCCGCAGCCGCAGCTCCCCGCCCGCCGCCGGCGACGTCCGCAGCCGCAGCCCGTCCTGCCCCCTCGAGCCCGGGGGCTGCGCGCGCACCATCGGCGGCGGCACGTCGTCCACCACCGACGGACACTCCTCCGCCGTGCCCGTGATCGCAATCCGGAACGACGCGTCCCGGCACGCCCATGCGCTGCCCGTCACCGTCTCCTCCCGCCACCCGCCCGGGTCCTCGCAGTACACGCGCCAGGAGACGTCCAGCCGCACCGGCGTGTCCCACGTCATTCCGGGATTCGTGTAGCGGAACCGGTACGTCGTGCGGTCCACCGCCACGACGTCGCTCACCGTTCCCACCCCTCCCGCGGGCGTGATCGTCACGCACGGGTAGGTCGAGCAGTACAGATCCGCCCACGGCGGAACGGCCGGGACCGAGAGCACGACCTCGCCCACGCCGTAGTCGGCCGCCGGCTCCACCGCACGCACCGTCAGCGAACCGGTGGTCACGTCGCCGCAGTTCGGCGGCGGCACGCAGTCCACCACCATGTCCGGGTCGATCCCTTCGTCGGACACATCCGAGGAATCCGGAAGCGTGTCCACCGCGCCATCGGACTCGCCGGACGTGTCGCGCGCATCGTCCGCCGCCGTGTCGCCGTCGGCGACGTCGCCGTGCGAGCCGTAACAGCCGGGCGCGACCAGTGCCGCACCGATGAGCGCAAGCTGGGCCGGTCGGTCGAGCCGGAAGAAGATCATGCAGCACCTCCCAAGAACGCCCCCGCGGGGCCCCCGAGCGCCGCGCTCTCGCGGAACGCGGCGCTGGTCCGGGCGAACCGGTTCATCTCGGCGCGCAGCTCGAACACCCGCTCCTGCAGCCGCACGCCGCCGAAGTTGATCTCGCTCGCCAGCTCGAACGTCAGCTCGGCCGCCTCCGCCGCAGACGCCACGGGATGCTCCCGCACCCATCCCACCGCCTTGGCCAGGTGACCGCGCGTGTCGACGCCGATCTCGACGATCACGGCGTCGACCTCCCGCAGCAACGCCTCGAGCCGCGGGTCCGGTCCGGACACGAAGTGGCGCAGGAGCTGCCGTTCGTAGCCGAAACCCATCGTCATGTTCGCCAGCCCGTCGGCCGAGAAGTTGCGGTCGCGGAACGCCTGCCGGACGATCTGGAACAGCCGCTCCACGGCCGGATCGGCCAGCGTGTAGTCCGTCGCGAAGCCGTCGCTGCGCAGCCGGCCGCTCTGCCGCAGGTCGGTCCACAACGCCGTCCCCGCATACGCCTCCGCCCGGCAGAAGTTGACCGGCACGTCCGCGAACCGCTCCATCCCCGCCAGGTTGTCATCCAGGTCCCCCAGCGTCGTGTCCGGCTCGAACAGGAGCAGGTTGTAGCAGCCGTAGACGCCGGTCGAGCGGCAGGCCTCGAGCGCCCGGGCGGCGATCGCCGGCGTCACGCCCCGGCCGAGGTGCGACAGCCCGTTCGCGCTCCAGTTCTCGATGCCGACGTACAGCCGCATCAGCCCCAGCCGCTCGCGCAGCTCCCCCAGCAGCGCCGGCTCGAGCGCGTCCGGACGTGCCTTGCCGATCACCGCGATCCGGCCGACCCCGAGCCGCCGCAGGTGGTCGGCCAGCTCACCCAGCCGCCGCAGCGACTGCGCCGGACGGGGCAGGAGCATCGTCTCGTCGTGGAAGCAGAAGATCCGCGCCCCGTGCTCGTGGTACAGCGCCGCCATCTCGCGGGCCACGTGCCCGGGCGTACGGAAACGCAGGCGCGGCCCGGGCCGCAGCCGATGGAAGGTACAGATCGCGCAGAAACGGCACGAGCCGTAGCAGCCACGGCTCGCGGCCAGCGGGGCGAAGGGCAGCCCGAGGTGGCGGTGCAGGGGCGTGTCGCGCACCGGGAGCGGGAGCGCGTCCAGGTCGCGCCGCGCCGGCGCCGGAGCATTGCGCCGGACCGCCCCCGCATCGTCCCGCCACGCCAGGGCCGGGATGTCGCTCCAGGCCGCCCGGTCGCCCGTCGCCCGCAAGAGCCTCACGATCCCGTCCTCGGCCTCGTGCCCCAACGCCGTGTCGACGGCCGGACAGGACGAAAGGACCGTCCCGGCCATCACCGTCGCCACGTGGCCGCCGGCGCAGATGTGGCCGCCGTAACCCCGCGCCCGCAGCGCCTCCGCCAACGCCAGGAACTCGGGCGCGCGATGCTGGAACGCCATCGACAGCCCGACCAGCGCCGGACCGTCGGACACGACGCGGTCGACCACCGCCGGGATTTCGTCGCGGGAGTTGAAACGCACGAACCCGGCGGCCATCCCGGCCGCACGCACGGCACCCGCCAGCGTCCGGATCGCGAGGTTGTCCTCGATCTCCGCGCCCACGAACACGGCGGCGAGCCTACCCTCCATCGCCATCCTGCGCTCCGCGCCCGCGTATCATGACCCGTCACCGTGGAAAGGCAAGGACGGGAGTTCTCTGTCTTCAGCCAGGACCGGCGCGCGTTCGGAGCTGAAAACTGAAGACCGAAAACCGAAGACTAAAAACCGAAAACCTGGAGCCCAACGACGCCCTACACCTCCAGGACGTCCTTCTCCTTGTTGGCCACGACCTCGTCGATCCGCTTCACGCCGGCGTCCGTGGTCTCCTGCACCTTGCGCGTGGCGCGATCGCCGTCGTCCTCGGACACCTCGCCGCCGTCGCTCAGCTCCTTGATCAGCTCGTTGGCCGCGCGGCGGTGGCCGCGGATCTGGACCTTGGCCTCCTCGCCCTGCTTGCGGATGACCTTCACCAACTCCTTGCGGCGTTCCTCCGTCAGGGCCGGGACGCTGATGCGGATGAACTCGCCGTCGGCGTGCGGGGTGAGCCCGAGGTTGGCCTGGAGGATGGCCTTCTCCACGGGAACGATCTGCGTCCGGTCCCAGGGCTTGATCAGGATCGCGCGGGGATCCGGGGTGGACATCGAGGACATCTGGTGCAAGGGCGTCGACACGCCGTAGTAGTCGACGCGAACGCCCTCGAGGATCGCCAGATTGGCGCGGCCGGTGCGCAGCCGCGACAGGTCCCGCCGCAACGATTCGATCGCCTTCTCGATGTTGTCGCGCAGTTCCTGCAGGACCTCTTCCAGCATGATGCACCTCAGCCGCGGCGCCGGGCCCGGCGAGCCCGGGAAGTGGGGGCCGGGTCCTCCCGCGTGTCGTCCTGGACGAGCGTCCCGATCGGCTCGCCGCGACAGGCACGCCGGGCGTTGCCGGGCGTGCCGAGGGCGAAGACCACGATCGGGGTGCGGTTCTCCATGCACAGCGCGATCGCGGTGGCATCCATGACGCGCAGACCCCGATCCAGCGCCTCGCGGTGCGTCAAGCGCTCGAATCGCCGCGCGTTCCGGTGCCGGACCGGGTCCTTGTCGTAGACGCCATCGACCTTCGTGCCCTTGAGCACCGCGTCCGCGCCGATCTCCGCGGCTCGGAGCGCGGCGGCCGTGTCGGTCGAGAAATACGGGCTGCCGGTGCCGCCCGCGAAGATCACCACGCGCCGCTTCTGCAGATGGCGGATCGCCCGCCGGCGGATGTACGGCTCGGCGAACGACGGCATGGAGAACGCCGTCTGCACGCGGGTGGGCACGCCGAGGGCCTCGAGACGGCACTGCAGGGCGAGGGCGTTGACCACGGTGCCCAGCATGCCCATCTGGTCGCCGGCCACCCGGTCGATCCCCGTCTCCCCCGGCTGCGCGCCGCGGAAGATGTTGCCGCCGCCGATCACGACGCCCACCTCGACGCCCAGGCGATGCACGCCGGCGATCTCGGCGCACACCGCGTGCACGGCGGTCGGGTCCAGGCCGTAGCCGCGGTCGCCTGCCAGCACTTCTCCGGACAGCTTGAGCACCACGCGGCGGAAGGGGGTACGCCGGCCGCGCGGACGACGGGTGGATGGTGGCGCCTTCGCCGTCACTGCCCCAGCATCGCCTGCACGTCGGCGGCGATGTCGTACTTGCGCTTCTCCAGCCCCTCGCCCAGTTCCCAGCGGACGTAGCGGCGGACCGACACGTTCTCGCCGATCTTGGCCACCAGCTCGGTCCGCACCTGGTCGATCGTCTTCTTGTCGTCCTTCACGAAGAGCTGGTCCAGAAGGCAGATCTCCTTCTTCCACTTCGCGACCTGCCCCTCGACGATCTTCTCGACGATCTCCGGCTTCTTCCCGGACTGCGCCTGCTGCGCCTGGAAGATCTCCCGCTGCTTCAATGCCTCGGCCTCGGGAATCTCCGCCGCCGTCAGGTACGCCGGGCTCATCGCGGCGACGTGCATCGCGATGTCGTCGACGAAGGCACGGAAATCGACGCTCCGCGCCGCGAAGTCGGTCTCGCAGTTCACCTCGAGCAGCACGCCGATACGGCCGCCGCCGTGGATGTAGCTCTGCACCACGCCCTCGGCCGCGATACGGCCCGACTTCTTCGCCGCCTTCGCCAGCCCGCGCTTCTGCAGCAGCTCCACCGCCTTCTCCATGTCGCCGCCGGACTCGTCGAGCGCCTTCTTGCAGTCCATCATGCCGACGCCCGTGCGCTCGCGCAGCTCTTTGGTCAACTGGGGGGTCACCTTGATCGTCATCGGATTTCGCCTCCGCGCCCCGGGGACCCGGCCCCGGAGCGACCGTGGGATGGAACTACCGGCCGGCGTCGCCCTCGCCGCGTCCTCGCCGGCCGCCGCGGGGCGGACCGCCCCGGCCGCGCCGCGCCGCGTACTCCACGGGCGGCCCCGAGCCGGTCGTCGGCGCCGCGACGAAGTCGTCGGCCTTCTCGTGCTTCCCCGCCGCGTACTCCCGCCGCCGCGCCTGGCCCTCGATGCACGCATCCGCCATCTTCGCCGTGACGAGGCGGATCGACCGCATCGCGTCGTCGTTGCCGGGAATCGGGTAGTCGGCCAGGTCCGGATCGCAGTTCGTGTCCAGGAGCGCCACCACCGGAATGCCCAGCCGCCGCGCCTCGCGCACCCCGTTCTCCTCGTTCTGCGGGTCGACGATGAACAGCGCCCCGGGCAGCGCCGTCATCTGCTTGATGCCCAGCAGGTTCTTCTCGATCCGTTCGCGCTCCTTCTCGATCTTGAGCTGCTCCTTCTTCTTCAAGTCGGAGTACGAGCCGTCCGCCAGCCGACGCTCGGTCTCCTTCAGCCGGTCGAGCGACTTCTTGATCGTGTCGTAGTTCGTCAAGGTGCCGCCCAGCCAGCGGGTGTTCACGTAGTGCATGCCCGCCCGGCCGGCCTCCTCCGCCACGATCTCCTGCGCCTGCTTCTTCGTGCCGACGAACAGGACGTGGTGGCCGTGGCCCACGACCTCGGTGATGAACCGGTAGGCCTTGCGGAACAGCGGCAACGTCTGCTGCAGGTCGATGA
Organism: Deltaproteobacteria bacterium; assembly: GCA_016218815.1. Classification (GTDB taxonomy): domain Bacteria; phylum Myxococcota_A; class Polyangia; order DRWM01; family JAAZOP01; genus JAAZOP01. The sequence continues at coordinate 9,139 of JACRCX010000025.1, read as the reverse complement.
TGTGGATGCCGCTGCGCGTCCCGTAGATGTAGGGCCGCATCTTCGGGTTCCAGCGCGTGGTCCGATGGCCGAAGTGCATCCCGGCATCGATCAGATCCCGCATGCTGATCGGACCCACGGGGCCCTTCGCCTTCTGCGAGGGCTCGACGGCCGCTTCCACGGCCACCGGCGGCTGCTCCGCCGCTCCCGCGGCACCGTTGACGAGATCGGGCATGAACGCGCTCCTTTCCCCGTGGCACACGCCACTGCTCGTCGCCCACCCTTCCGCCCGGCGACGGCGAGGCGCCCGTATACCATACGCCGGATCGGGGTGCAATCACGGAGTGCAGGACCTGGGATTAGCACGCGACGTGCGGCGAAACCGCGTGACGAACGGCTCGGCCTCCCCTCCGAACCGCAGGCTTCAGCCTGCGGCGGATCGCTCGTGACCCGCTGGACGAGCGCGGCCGCGGACGAGCGCGGCCGCGGGCTGGAGCCCGGTTGGGTGGTGGGGGGTCCGGCCACATGGCGGGCCGTTGAAACCAAGCGCTCTTGCGCCATCGTCGGCGCGCCGGAGTCACTCCGCCGCGCCGCCCGGTTCGGGCAGGTCGCAGTCCCATACCCGGTAGAGGGCGGACGGACGGTCCAACTCGAACGCCAGCACGACCCCATAGCTTCCGTCCTCTCGACGGTAGGCGCGCGGGATTCTTTCGTATCCCGGCCAGTCGGTGACCTGGATCTCGGTCATCGTCGGCAGGTGCAAGGCGTAGATGTCCTGCTCCCGATCCCGGTCGTGCGTGGGATCGTCCCCCCCCCGCTGGTCCTCGTACACGACCCACGGACCCTCCGCGTCGACTTCCTCGCCCTGCATCGAGTCCCCCGCAACGACCAGGGTCTGCTCCGTGCCTGTACCCAGGTTGAATCCGTAGATGTCCGTCGAACAAGGGGTGAATCGGTCGCACTCCAGGTGGCTGCGTTGGTCCAGCCAGGCGATCCAGGAGGATCCGAGGACGGGGTACCACTGATCCCCCGGCGCATCGGTGAACTGCCGGCGGTCTCCGCTGACCAGGTGCGCACCAACGATCTCTTCGCGGTACGGGCCGGTACCCGGCCGCCCGCCCCACGCCGCTTCGAAGACCGCCAGCCCGTCGTCCAAGTCCACGTGGTACACCGAGTCCCAGAGATGCTCGGATGTCGTCGGATCGACGCTGAGGTTGATGACCTCTCCCGTGTCGATGTTCGTCGCGAGCGCATCCCAGCGGTAGCTGGTCCCATCGGGCGGTGCGAGCGGCACCTCCCGGTTGTCCGCCCAGACGACCCAGGGGTACTCGAGCCGGACGGAGATCATCGAACAACCGCCCCAACCCCCGGGCCGGAATCTCGAATCGCTGCTCGCCAGCGTCCTGTCCTCGCCCGACTCCAGGTCGAGCAACCCCACGAGGCAATGGTGCGTATCCGCGGTGGGAAGCCAATCCCACGCATACGCGACCTGCGTGCCCTCGATGGACGCGGGGCTGGGCCGCGAGGTCGAGCCTACCGGCGTCAACGCCGAATGAACAACCCGGGAGCAACCCGTGGAACGACGATACTCCCACAGGCAGAGGCCGATGTACTCCGCGGAGCCCATTCCCGAGGAAACCCCACCGCTGACCACGATTCGATCACCGTCCCCTGAGAAGAACAGCGAGGCGTACTCGTTTTCCCAGATCGTGACCCTCCTGCACGAGATGCTGGCCGACGCGCCCGCCCTGGTCTCACCGGATGCCCGGTACGGGCACGGGCCCGCATCGAGGTCGACGTCGAACAGGTCGCCCCGGTCCCCGTCGAGTGCGTCGGTATCGCGCGCATCGGCGTCGTCAACGTCGGATTCGCCGTCCGGTGAGACGTCGGGCCGATCGGCTCCGTCGTCCACATCAGGTGCGTCACCGCACGCATCCATGCACCGGCATCGCCAATCCACGCAGCCCGCCGAGCAGGTGCCTGCGGTGGCGCAGTGGGTGCTGCACCAAGCCGCAGTGCACGGCGCATCGGCCTCCGCCGCGTCGGGCGCGGGCGATGAGGGGCATCCGCCGCACGCGACTTGGAGGACGACCAGCCCCGCGAGATCGCTCGCCCTGAACCTACTGCTTGCGGGCGATCTCAAGCCGGTTCCTTTCCCATCGCACCGACCACGGCGCCACGTCAACCACCCCTTCAACCCACACCGGAACGTCGTGGCTGCCCGCCGCCTGCCACGTGCCGTCCGGCAGCTCGGCGAGTACGGCGGTATGACGGCCCGGACGATTCCCGTAGAGGAACCCGTCCTCCGCGGCCATGTCCTTCAGGAAGCCGACCGGGACGGAGCCCGCCAGGACGGGCGGCCCGCCCGTCCGGAAGTCGATGACTTCCAGCGAGCCGAGGATCTCGAGAAACACGCGCCGGTCGTCGTAGGCCGCGGCCATTCTCCCGAACGCGCCGCACGCGCCCGTCGCGTCGCACAGCCGGTCGACGGTCGTGTCGAGCCAGGAACACGCGGGGCCCGAGGTCGTGCTCGTCCCGCGCCGCCCCGGCACGATGCCCACCGTCTGCACCGTCACGGGCGCCGCCGGGTCGGTCACGTCCAGGACCAGAATGGAACGGAGCCCGACCACGTAGGCGAGCGGCCATTCGACGAAGATCCGTCGCGCCTGGCCGCACGTCTCCACCCCGGCCAGCAGACAACCGTCATCAAGGCGGTAGACGGACACCCCTTCTCCGTCGGCGACCAACGCGGCCTCCCACGTCGTGGCCACATCGCGGCCGGCTCGGACGAGGTCGATCGTCTGGACCCATTGCAGTCGGCCCTCTTCGTCGAACGCGTAGCGGTCGAGCGTCCGGTCCTGGAGCGTCAGGATATCCGCCTCGTGGCGAGCGACGGCGCGCAACCCAGGCATCCGGTACTCCCAAACGCTCGCCGCAGGCGCCACCGGCGTCCGGCACGACGTCGTCGCACCGTCGCATCGCACCCGGCCGTAGGACGGGAATCCGTCGCCGCCGGCGCCGCATCGGGCGCCGACCAGCGTTTCCGGCGCCGTATCGCCGTCGCAGTCGGCGCCAAGGTCCTCCTGGAATTGCTCGCTCTTGCTCCGCCACTCGCCGTCCTTCAGGACCCAGCCGTACTCGCCGTTCGACGTGGTGCCCCTGCTGCCGATGACGGTGACCTCCCCCGTACGTGGGTCCACCACGAGTTGCTCGCTGCCCGTCACGACCGGACACCCCGTTCCGGAACACGTCCCGGCGACCTGCGACCATCGTCCAGCATCGACGTCGAACGCCCACAGGTCGGTAAGCGGATGATTCGACGCATCCAGGCCGCCGAACACCAGGAGGCTCCGCTTCGCCGCGTCATAGGTCACCGCGGGACGCATCCGCGCAGGCATGGTCGTGGTCGCCGCGGGCATCCTGTCGGCCAGACCGGTGTCGAGGTTCACGCGGTAGACCTCGGCGACCGGTCCGGTCGCATTTCGCCCGCCGACGAGGTACAGGTTTCGGCCGACCTGGACGGTCCCCGCGTCCGTCAGCCCGCCGGCCGGCGCCGGAAGGACCCCCACCTTCCGCCATCCCGACGGCCACGGGCCCGGATTGGAGGAGATGGTACCGGGGGGCTTTGTGTTCGTCGCCGTCTCGTCGTACAGCCAGATGTCGGCCAGCGGTCCGGCGTCACCCTCGCCGCCGACCAGGATCAATTTCCCGGCGGATTGCGTGACGCCGTCCGGAGGCGGCTGGAGCCCCATCGCGACTTCCGGCTTCGGGCAGAGGTTCCCGCACTGTCCGATCGCCGCCGCCGTCACCCCCCCCGTGCACGCCAGTGCGGCCCCCGCCCGGGCGGCCGGCCAGTTGTCCGCCCGCGGCACCTGCCCGAGCTCGAAGAACACGTTGAGCGGGTCGGGTTGGGCACCCTTGCTCAGGGGCACCGGCAGTCCCTCGGGTCCCACGTAGCGCTTCACCCCGGACTCGTCCAGCACCGCCAGCCTGCCCGTCCACATCTCCTCGGTGAAGTTGCCGTCCGACTCGACCCCGCCGAAAGTCCAGTACCGGTTCGGGTCACCGTTGCGATCGAAGGCGAAGGCGATGCTCGCCCGCTTGAGATCGAACAACTGGCCGGTGGCCATTTTCGACCCGATCACCCAGCCGAGGTTGTTCCCCTCCTTGGTCCAGCTCGTGACCGTGAGCCCGGCGACCTGCTCCCCGGAAACCTCGAAGAGCAGCCCTTCCAGCCAGTCCGGACATGCCGCCGCCCAGCAGAGGATGTCGATGATGTCTGCCAAAACCCAGGTGCTGGGCGAGAAGGTGCCGTCTTCGTTGATGTCGAACGGCCCGGTCAGGCTGTCGCCGCCACCGACGGGCGGGCGCAGTTCGTCGGGCGGAAGGTGGATCATCACATCCGCGTTCGTGAAATGCCAGTCGCTGTAGGTGTTGCCGCGGTCGGGGTCGAAAGGCCCCGTCATCCAGTCCGGAACCTCCTCCGGCTTGAACCACATCCGCACCTGTTGCGTACATCCCTCCGTTCCCCCGCCGCAGAGCTGATCGATCCAGTACCACTTCTGCTCGGTCACGCGGTCCGTCGTCTCATCGGTGCCCGTCGGCTGCCAGTAGGAGATCCGTCCGGTCTGCGAGAACGGCGTCCCTTCGAAGCCGAGGCTCGCGGCGCCGTGGTATAGCGGCCGATAGACGTAGGAGATCCGATCGTTGGGAACGCCGTGCGTGACATCAACGACGTCGTCGAAACCGGTGCCAACCGCACCATCGTCGGGACAGGCCTCGCGGAAACAAGTGAGATCCTCCCCCCTCACCGCACGCAGGTAGGCGCTCGGGTCGCAACTACATCCGCGCGCGCGCGTGCGGAGGCGCACCGCCGGCAGCGCGGTCATGTCCGACCCCACCGGACAGACGTACGCGGTGATCGGCTCCCGGTCGCCCGCGCCAAAAAAGTCGCCGCGGGGCCAGGCCAGCTCCGGCTCGTTCCGGAACAAGTCGCCGCCCCGGCAGGAATCGACGCACGGCGTCGGATCGCAGGCGTCGCCGACGCCCTTGGCCGCCGGGGTCGAGGGTCTCGTCAGGAAGCCGTCGAGAAACTCGTCCTGCGCGTTGCAGTTCCACTGGTCCCGGTTGGGCGTCGTCTCGCAGTTGTCGCATCGATCGCCGACGCCGTCGTGATCGCCATCCAGGCCTCCGGTCGACCCTCCGGACTCGGGAATGGTCCCCTCTTCGTCGCCGCGCAGTAGACCGTCGAGTTGTGCCGCCCGATCAGGGCAGAGGTCGCAACGAGTCCCCACCCCGTCTGCGTCCTGGTCGGACGGAGCCGCCACCGCGGTGGACGGTGATCGGTTGTAGTCCAGGGACCACCGGGGCGGCAACGTGTCCGTCCGGCGCGTCAGCCGGCAATAGTCGCAGTCGTCGCCGATCGCGTCCCCGTCCCCGTCCCACCCGCCGAATTCCGGCGCGCAGCTCAACGGACAGAGGTCGTCCGGGTCGGCCAACTCGTCGCAGTCCAGGTCGCTCGTGAGGGCGAACTCGGCTCGTCGATCGCCCGTCGCTGGGTCGACACCGCTCCACACGTCCGCGAACTCGAATCGCGCACCCGACGCCGCGGAGTCCATCTCCTCCAGTGGACCCGCCAGCGCGTTCCACCAGTAGCGGCTTGCTCCGGCCGAGCCCTCCATCAGGCGCACGACCGTGTATGGTTGTGCGTCCACCGCGAATGTCCTACCTCCCCCAAGGTCGATCGAGCATCCGTTCCGCAAGCAGTCGAAGCTGAACTCACCCGCGGGGGCGCTTTCGCGAATAGCGGTTTCGCCCAGGGCGGGAAGGAACTGGACGTACGACGCCGCGAAGGTCGCGACTCCATGAGTCAGATCGAGCATCCCGTCCCGCGCCTGATCCGTGACCGTGTCGGGGATGTCCCAGATCTCCGTGAACAGCTGGCTGACGTTGAGCGCGCCCTCGCAGGCGTCCCGCCACCCCCATGCGCATCCCAACCCGGCCCCGAAGTCCCAGAGCCCGAGCGGAAGCCATCCGAACGTGTAGTACGCGATCATCGCCGGATAGACCCAGTACTCGACGTAGATGTCGAGATTCCAATCCATGTGGAATCCATCGAAGTCCTGGCCGTCGAGCGGCTCGTCCATCACCAGATTCGCGCTGCCCCAGGTGTGGTCCCATTCCTCGGCGGAGAATCCAGGCCAGTCCATGCTGGGAGACCTTGTCGCCGGATCGCAGTTTCCGCCCGCGCAGCAGCCTCCAGCGCAATGCGCGTCACCTGCGTGAAACGGAATCAGCACGTGGGCCGAGAGACTCGACCAGTCCAACTCCAAGAAGTAATCCGCGGAGTCCGCCAAGGCCACGTCGACGTCCAGGGTGTACTTGATGTCGAGCACCGGCCGGTCGTCACCGGGAATCGGTGATTTCACCCATTCAACGTCGACATCGGCGAGCGTCAGGATCAGGTGGTCGAGGCTGGCGCGAACCTGGTCCGTCATCCTGCCTTCGAACGTACCGATCGGGTCGCAGCCCGTGAGGTCATCCTGCATCGGACAGCGGGTGTCTGTGCCCAACAGGCTGAGCATCTGCGCCAGCGGGCAGGCGTCGTCCGTCGCGGGCGATGAGTCGCAGATCACGTTGATCGCTTCCTGGAGTTCGTCGAAGTCGGCCATGAACAGCGGGAAGGGCCCCGTCTCGGGATCCGTCTCCCATGGCCCCAGCGCCCGCAAGGATCGGTCCGGCCCGAAGGATCCCTCCGCTCGCTCGGCATCGATCCATACCATGACCGAACGCCCGAGGATGGGGTCTAGCTGGACGCGGACCGAGTTCAGCACATCTTCGAGGCTGTCCTCGAACGAGCGAACGGTGTGCAGTTGGTCGGGTACGGTCCGCCAATCCTCGCCCGGAAGTCGACTCAGCAGCGCGCTAACCGATCGCGTGGCGATCCATGACGAAAGCGGGCCTGCGCCCCCCCCCCCCCCCAAGTGGGACCATTGTCCGGCACGAGCATGTTCCGAGCAGCAACGCGACGCCAAGAGCTGTCCCGAGAAACCGCGAAGCCCGCTGGTCCATCGATCCCCTCCTTCCGGCCGGCGCTCCCGACCCGAGCCAACAACCGATGCTCGAATGATGGACCGGGGACCGGCCCGGGTCAAGCGGATGCGGCGCGTTGCCAGGTGGCGCGTTGCCATTCGGCGCGTTGACGTCGAATCCCAGGACGTTCCGCAAGCGCTTGATTTCCCCATTCCGATCCCGTACCGTTTCCCTGCTTCGCGGGGGCGGGGCTACGCGGGTGTACCCGGAAATAACCGGGACGCCACGAGGAGGTCGAACCCATGGTCCGCACGATCTTCAAGTCCAAGATCCACAGGGCCACCGTGACGCACGCCGACGTCAACTACGAAGGCTCCGTCTCGATCGACAAACGGCTGCTCGAGGCGGCCGACATCCTGCCCTTCGAGATGGTCCACGTCTGGAACGTCACCCGCGGCACCCGCGTGGTCACCTACGCCATCGAGGGCCCGAGGGACTCGGGCGTCATCTGCATCAACGGCGCCGCCGCCCACGGCAACTCCCCCGGCGACCTCGTGATCATCGCCACCTTCGCCCAGCTCACCCCGGCCGAGCTCCGGCGGCACGTCCCGCGCGTCGTGCGCGTCGACCGCAAGAACCGCATCGTCGGACACGCCCCCGAGGTCGCCGGCCCCGGTCGGCCCCGCCGCGCCGGCGCCGCGCGCCCCCCGAAGGCCGTCGTGCCGCAGGCGTGAACCGCCCGCGCCCGTCATGAGGAGAGAGAACATGGAAGAAGTCGTCGTCGTCGCCGGCGCCCGCACCGCCATCGGCGTCTTCGGCGGGGGCCTCCGCGACGTCCCCGCCGTCACCCTCGGCGTCACCGCCGCCAAGGAGGCCATCCGCCGCGCCGGCATCGACCCGGCCGAGATCGAGGACGTCCTCTTCGGCTGCTGCATGATGCGCTCCGACGAGATCAACCCCTCCCGCTGCATCTCGCTGTCCGCCGGGATCCCCCATCACGTCCCCGCCGCCACCATCCAGCGCCAGTGCGCCTCCGGCATCCAGTCGATCGTCTTCGGCGCCATGGAGATCCAGACCGGCGCCGCGCAGATCGTCCTGGCCGGCGGCGTGGAGTCGATGAGCCGCGTGCCCTACGCCCTCAAGGACTACCGCTGGGGCGGCCGCATGTGGGACGGCAAGGTCACCGACCAGCTCACCGAGGGCCTGACCGACCCGCTGCTCGGCATCCACATGGGGATCACCGCCGAGAACATCGCCAAGAAGCTCGGCATCACCCGCGAGGCGCAGGACGAGCTGTCGTACACCAGCCACCGGCGCGCCCTCGCGGCGATCGACTCCGGCCGGTTCAAGGACGAGATCATCCCCGTCGAGATCCCGAAGAAGAAGGGCCCGCCCACCCGCTTCGAGGTCGACGAGAACCCGCGCCGCGAGACCACCCTGGAGAGCCTCGCCGCTCTCCGCCCCGCCTTCGACAAGAACGGCACCGTCACCGCCGGCAGCTCCTCGTCGATCAACGACGGCGGCGCCGCCGTCGTCCTCATGGCCCGCTCCCGGGCCGACCGCCGCGGCATCCCGTACCTCGGCCGCATCGTCGACCACCAGGTCGCCGGCGTCGACCCCGCCTTCATGGGCCTCGGCCCCGTCCCAGCCGTCCGCAAGCTGCTCGAACGCCGCAAGCTGACGCTGTCCGACATCGATCTCATCGAGTGCAACGAGGCCTTCGCCGCCCAGTACCTCGGCTGCGAGAAGGAGCTGGGGCTCGACCGCTCGCGCACCAACGTCAACGGCTCCGGCATCGCCCTCGGCCACCCCGTCGGCGCCACCGGCACCCGCCTCGTCCTGACCCTCCTCCACGAACTGAAGCTCCGCAACGCCCGCCGCGGCCTCGCCACCCTCTGCGTCGGCGGCGGCATGGGCAAGGCCATCCTGCTGGAGCGGTAGCGAAGAGGGCGCGGAGGGATGGAAGGGCGCGGAGACGGGATTCACCACTAAACGACCACGCCCAGAGGGCGTGGGTTTAGGAAGGCCCCCCCGAGGGGGCCTGGGGCGAAGGGAAGCCCCCCCTGGGGGCTGGCCACGTGGGGAAGCCCCCGTTGGGGGCCAGCACGTCGGGAAGGCCCCGCTGGGG